>NZ_SSDJ01000153.1 GCF_004794465.1 Microbacterium sp. K24
CGGCGACGGCACCGAGCACGACTCCATCGCCGAGCGCGAGCGCCTCACCGACGCGCTGGCGCTGCACCTCTCGGCGGTGCAGCAGGGCGCGGCGGTGGCTCTGGTCGGCGACACCGTCTACGGCATCCTGCCCGTCGCCGACGCGGCGGCCGAGGATCGTTCGGTCGGCCTCGCCGAGGACTTCCTGCACCGGGTCGGCGACCGCATCCCCGCCGTGATCGGCGTCGGGCGACCCGCCACGACGGTCGCCGAGATCGCCCGCTCCCGGGCGGAGGCTCAGCGCGCTCTCCGCGTGGTGCTCGAGCGCGTGTCCGGGCCGGGCGTCGACGACCCGCCGTCGGGCGGCGACATCGGCCGGCGCAGCGTCGCCCGGATCGGCGATGTCGAGACCGCCTCGCTGCTGCTCGACCTCCGCGACCTCCGCAGCTCCCGCGGCGACGTCGCATCCGGGGTGCTCGCCCGCCTGATCGAGTACGACGCCCGCAACGACGCGCATCTCATCGACACGCTCACCGCGTGGCTCGACCGGTTCGGCGACGTCACCGCGGCGGCCGCCGCGTGCTTCGTGCATCCGAACACCTTCCGCTACCGGCTGCGTCGCGTCGCCGAGGTGGGCGGCGTCGACCTCGACGACCCGGATGCGCGGTTCGCGGCGATGCTCGAGATCAGGACGCTCCCGATCCGCTGACGCCGCAGTGGCGGAGCCGCCGGGCGGAGCCGACGCGCTCGGGCAGAATGGACGGATGACCCGCACCCTCGCCCTCGAGATCGCCGTACAGGACCCCGCCGGTGTGCGCATCGCCGCCGATATCGGAGCCGCGCGCGTCGAACTCGCGAGCGCCCTCGCGCTCGGCGGTCTCACGCCCTCGCCCGCGACGCTCGAGCTCGCGATCGAGGCCGCCGCGGAGGCCGCCGATGGCACCGGACCCGAGGTGCACGTGCTGATCCGCCCCCGTGCCGGCGGGTTCCACTACGACGCCGACGAGCTCGCCGTCTCGGAGCGCGACGTGCGCCGGGCGATCGACGCCGGCGCGGCAGGCGTCGTGATCGGGGCCCTCGACGCCGACGGGCGCCTCGACGTCGTCGCCATGGCGAGACTGCGGGATGCCGCGGGCGGGGCATCCGTGACCCTCCACCGGGCCATCGACATGACGGCCGATCCGGTCGCGACGCTGCGCACCGCACGGGAGCTGGGGCTCCGTCGCGTGCTCACCTCGGGCGGAGCATCCGCCGCGATCGACGGCATCGACACGCTCCGCGCGCTCGTCGCCGCGGCCGAGGGGCAGATCGACGTCATGGCGGGCAGCAGCGTCGATGCGGCCAGCGCTCCGGCACTCGCGGCGACCGGTGTCGATGCGATCCACTTCTCCGCGAAGCGCGCGGTCGCCGCGACCGGCGGAGTGCGGATGGGGTCGGCCTCCGACGGCGTCGGCGGCTACGAGGTCACCGACCGCGACATCGCGCTCGCGATCTGCGCCGCCCTCGGTCGGTAACGCTCGGGAGCCGTCGGTCGGTAGGCTCTCCCCGTGACGGATACCCGCGAGTTCACCGACGCCCACGGCATCGCCATCGTCTACGACGTCCACCCGACCGCCTCGACACCGCGGGGAGTCGTGCAGCTGCTGCACGGGGTCGGCGAGCACGCCGGCCGCTACGGCGCCCTGGTGACCGCCCTGACCGAGGCCGGGTTCATCGTGTACGCGGACGATCACCGCGGCCACGGCCGCACCGGCATCCGCCAGCACGACGGACCCGCGCGACTGGGGCATCTGGGCAAGGGCGGCCTGCGCGCGGCCGAGGACGCGATCTGGCAGCTGACCGGCATCATCCGCGACGAGAACCCGGACCTGCCGCTCGTGCTGTTCGGGCATTCGTGGGGATCGTTCCTGGCGCAGAAGCTCGTCACTCATCACCCCGACGCCTGGGACGCCGTGATCCTCTCCGGGTCGGCGCTGCTGACGCCGGGCACGCTGAACGCGGCGCCGCTGAACGCGCGGTGGGCGAAGGACGAAGGGGCGACCGGGCTCGAATGGCTCAGCCGCGATCCGGCCGTGTGGGCGTCGTTCCACGACGATCCGCTCACCACCGACGTGCCGCTGCTCAAGCTCTTCGGGCCGATCGAGGCGGCGAAGCTCTACGGTCGTCCGGCGAAGGACCTGAGGTCTGCGCGCGGAGGGAACGACCTCCCGATGCTGCTGCTCGTCGGACGCGACGATCCGGTCGGCGGCCCGCACAGCGTGCACAAGCTCGCCGACGAGTACCGCTCGCGCTCGGGCCTCGAGGATGTCACGACGCTGGTCTACCCCGACGCGCGGCACGAGATCCTCAATGAGCTCCGGCAGGACGAGGTGCGCGCCGACGTGCTCGCCTGGCTCGACACGCGCTTCCCCTCGCGCGCCTGACCCCTTTCGAATCGCGCAACTGGCCCCCAATACGGCTCGAAACTGACCATTTGCGCGATTCGAAAGCGTCGCGACGTTACGCACCGTGAAGGCGCGTGACGTCATCCGGGCGTGCGACTCGGGCGCCGCTCTACATTCGGACCAGGATTCCGCGGGAACGCGAGAGGGCGGTCGGATGAGCTTCGTCAGCGAATGGCGTGATTGGCATGCAGCGCGGGAACGCCTCGCGGGCTCCGAGTACGGACCCTCGGCGCTCGAGTCGACGAACTGGCTCATCACGATGCCCGCCGCGGTCGACGGCATCCCCGGCCTCTGGGCCCTGACCGGCGACGGCGGCATCCGCGGCAGCGAGCTCGGGCAGTCCGGCGCCACCGTGACTCTGCGCGGCTCGGAGAGCTTCCGGCTCGGACGGCGCGAGCTGCGGGTGTTCGACCGTCACGGCACGCTCGCTCTGCGGGTGCTGAACCCGGCCCGCCCGCAACGCGAGTGGTTCACCGCGATCGACGCCTACGCGCCCGACGAGCGGTGGCGCCTGCCGGCGCGATTCGAGGAGACGCCGGGGGAGCGGGTCGTCATCACCGCGGTCGACGGCGCGGCGCGGGAGACCCCCGTCGCCGGGCGGCTGCACTTCGAACTCGCCGGCACGCCGCACACCCTGACCGTGACGCGGGGCTCGCAGGGAGGGCTGCGCGCCGTCTTCGCCGACGGGACCAACGGCCTCGAGACGTACCGGTTCCGGTTCCTCCCGATCGAGGAGCCCGCGGAGGACGGCTCGGCGATCATCGACTTCAACCGCGCCTACCTGCCGCCGTGCGCGTTCTCGGATCAGTTCGTCTGCCCACTGCCGCCCCCGGGCAACCGGTACTCGACGCCGATCCGCGCCGGTGAGCGCGTGGTCGTGCTCGGCGGCTGACCCGCCGCAGAGGAGCCCGCGCGGCTTAAGCTGGAACCGTGCACGGTGAATACAAGGTCCCAGGAGGAAAGCTGGTCGTCGTCGACCTCGAGGTCGAAGACGACAGGATCGCCCGCTTCCGGCTGGCCGGCGACTTCTTCCTCGAGCCCGACACGGCCCTCGACGACATCAACGCCGCCGTGAACGGACTGGCAGTGGAGTCGGATGCGACGGTCATCGCCGCCGCCGTGCGCGAGGCCCTGCCCGACGGTGCGCAGCTGCTCGGGTTCACCCCCGAGGCTGTCGGCACCGCCGTGCGCCGCGCCCTGGTCACGGCGCCCGGCTGGCGCGACTTCGACTGGGAGATCGTGCACGACAAGGCCGTCTCGCCTCGGATGAACCTCGCCCTCGACGAGGTGCTCACCTCGCGGGTCGGCGAAGGCCGCCGCCGCCCCACGCTGCGCATCTGGGAGTGGGACGAGTCCGCCGTCGTGATCGGGTCGTTCCAGTCGTACCGCAACGAGGTCGATCCCGAGGGCGCCGCCCGGCACGGCTTCGACGTCGTGCGCCGCATCTCCGGCGGCGGCGCCATGCTCATGGCCGCGGGGCAGATCATCACCTACTCGCTGTACGTGCCGGCATCCCTCGTCGCGGGCATGACGTTCGCCGACTCCTACGCGTTCCTCGACGACTGGGTGCTGCAGGCGCTGCGATCGGTCGGCATCGACGCGGTCTACCAGCCGCTCAACGACATCGCGAGCCCGACCGGCAAGATCGGCGGGGCCGCCCAGAAGCGCCTCGCCAACGGCGGCGTGCTGCATCACGCCACGCTCTCGTACGACATCGACGGCCAGACCATGACCGAGGTCCTGCGCATCGGCCGCGAGAAGCTGAGCGACAAGGGCACCACTTCGGCGGCGAAGCGCGTCGACCCCCTGCGCAGCCAGACCGGTCTCGCGCGCGCCGAGATCATCGAGCGTTTCAAGGACACCTTCCGCTCGCTGACGGATGCCGAGACCGGCACGATCACCCCGGAAGAGTACGCCGCCGCCGAAGCCCTCGTGGAGTCGAAGTTCTCCACCGAGGCGTGGCTGCATCGGGTGCCGTGACCGACCCCTCCCCGGGCGCCGTCACGATCATCGAGGGCGACAACCTCGCCGTCGCGGCGACCCTGCCCGCGGCATCCTTCACGCTCGTCTATCTCGACCCGCCGTTCAACACCGGCCGCACCCAGGAGCGGCAGGTCGTCACCGCGCGGCGGGCGGGGGGCGAGTCGGAGAACGGGCAGGACCCGGATGCCGCGACCGAGATCCGGCACGGGTTCCACGGACACGCGTACGAGCGGGTGCGCGGGATGCTGCGCACCTACGACGACCGCTTCGACGACTACGGGGCCTTCCTGATGCCGCGGCTCGAGGAGGCGTGGCGCCTGCTCGCCGACGACGGCACCCTGTACCTGCACCTCGACTACCGCGAATCCCACTACGCGAAGGTGATGCTCGATGCGGTGTTCGGGCGCGACTGCTTCCTCAACGAGCTGATCTGGGCCTATGACTACGGGGCGAAGTCGCGGCGCCGCTGGCCCACGAAGCACGACACGATCCTCGTCTACGTGAAGAATCCGCGGGAGTACGTGTTCGACTCCGACGAGGTGGACCGCGAGCCGTACATGGCGCCGGGGCTGGTCACGGCCGAGAAGGCGGCGCGGGGCAAGCTCCCGACCGATGTCTGGTGGCACACGATCGTGCCGACGACCGGGCGCGAGAAGACCGGGTACCCGACGCAGAAGCCCGAGGGGGTTCTTCGCCGCATCGTGCGGGCGTCGAGCCGCCCGGGAGACCGCGTGCTCGACCTCTTCGCGGGCAGCGGCACGACGGGAGCGGTCGCGTCGGCGCTCGGCCGCGATGCGGTTCTCGTCGACGACAACCCCGAGGCGATCCGCGTGATGACCGAGCGGATGCCGCACGCCGAGGTCACACGCCTCGAGGCGTAGGATGCCGGGACGGGCGGGTCAGGCGGGGCGGAGGAGCACGAGGAACCGCTCGATCTCGGCGGCCATGTCGAGTGTCGGGTCGAGCATCCACGCGGACTGGAGGCCGTCGGCGAGTGCGTGCATCGTGCGCACGATCCAGGCGGGATCGAGGTCGTCGCGGAGCCGTCCGGCCTGTTGATCGGCGACGACCCGCGCGCGCACCGCGCCCTCGACGCGTGCGGTGCGGTCTCGGAAGTAGTCGTGCGCCGGATGCTCGGGGTCGCCGGCCTCGGCGGCGAGCTGCGCGTACAGCTGCACCAGACCGGGCACCGAGGCGTTGTGCCGCGTGACGGCGAGGAAGGCGGCGATCACGTCCTCCCCGGCGTACTCCTGCTCGTCGCGGTCGTCGCGCGCGCGGAGGATCGCGACGAAGAGCTCTTCCTTGGTGCCGAAGTAGTGCAGGAGGCCGGCGGGGCTGAGGCCGGCGGCGTCCGCGATCTCGCGCACCGAGGCCTTGCGGTACCCGTGCTCGGCGACGACGGCCAGGGCCGCCTCGAGGATCTCCTCGCGCTTGGCGACGCCCTTCGCGTATGCCCCTCTTGTCGCCATGCCCTCAGCGTATCCGTCACGACCTGATCACAAAAACCGAACAACGTTCGTGAATCACTTGCGCGCGCCGCCGGGGATCTGTCACGATGTGCGATGAATACCAAACAACGTTTGGTATTCATTCCGCATCCGCTCAACGAGGAGCCGACATGTCCGTGTCCCCGCTCGACCCCACCACCGAACTCGCCCCGACCGGCAGCATCCGCGCGGTCCCTCCCGGCGCGGGGGAGCCCGCCGCCAGTCCACCCGCGAACCGGCGCCTGCTGCCCAGCCTGCTGATCGCCTCGCTCACCCTGTTCGCCACCTACGGCGGCCTCATCGCGATCCTGCTGCCGAGCCAGGTGCTGCTCATCGACGAGGCGAACAAGGTCGGCAACCTCGCCCTCGTCACCACGATCTCGTTCGTCTTCACGCTGTTCGCGCAGCCCATCGTCGGCGCCTTGAGCGACCGCACCCGCTCCCGCTTCGGCCGGCGCGTGCCGTGGATGGTGACCGGCGCGATCGTCGGCGGCATCTTCCTCTTCGGCCTCGGCTCCTTGAGTGACATCCTCTGGATCACGGTCTTCTGGGTCGTCATCCAGGTCGCCCTCAACTTCTTCCAGGCTCCGCTCACCGCCATCACCGCCGACCGGTTCCCCCGGGCGAAACGCGGCGGGGCGAGCGCCATGATCGGGCTGGGCACGCAGCTCGGCATGACCGTGGGCATCATGCTCGCCGGGGCGTTCGCCGCGCAGATCGGCATCGGATACTCGGTGTTCGGCGGGGCGGTGATCGTCGCCGCACTGCTGTTCGGCCTCGTCAACCGCGACTGGTCGTCGAAGGATGCCGCTGTCGACACGTTCCGCTGGGGCGCGTTCTTCCGGGGGTTCTGGATCGACCCGCGCCGCCATCCCGACTTCGCCTGGGCCTTCGCCGCGCGCTTCCTGCTGATCCTCGGCTACTTCGTCGTGAGCGCCTACCAGCTCTACATGCTCACCGACTACATCGGGCTTCCGCTCGCCGAGGCGCAGGGCGCTGTCGTGACCCTCACCCTCGTAGCCTTCGTGCCCACCCTCATCGCGATCGGCCTCTCGGGCTGGTGGAGCGACAGGGTCGGCCGCCGCAAGGTGTTCATCTACGCGGCATCCGTCGTCATGGTCGCGGGGCTCGCGATGCCGCTGCTGCAGCCGAACATGACGGGGATGATCCTGATGAGCATCATCAACGGCATCGGCTTCGGCCTGTACATGTCGGTGGATGCCGCGCTGATGACCGAGGTGCTGCCGAACGAGGGGGTCTCGGCCGGCAAGGACCTCGGCATCCTCAACGTCGCGACCAACGTGCCGCAGGCGCTGAGTCCCGCGATCGGCCGAGTGATCATCACGGCGCTGGGCGGGTACGCGACGCTCTTCGTCTTCGTGATCCTCGCCGCCGTCGCCACCGCGCCGATCAAGGGAGTGCGCTGATGCTCAGGAACGAACAGGAGAATGCTGTGATGACCGATCCCGATGACCGCACCGGCATCAACACCGACGCCGTCTTCGTCGAGGTGACCACCGCCGCCGGGCGGGTGCGCGGACGCTGGCGTCCGACGACGGGTGGCCGCGGGAATCCGCGATCGGCGGCGTTCCTCGGCATCCCGTTCGCGGAGCCGCCGGTGGGCGAGCGGCGGTTCCAGGCGCCGGTGCCGAAGGCGCCCTGGTCGGGCGTGCGCGATGCCCTCGAGTTCGCTCCCACCGCGCAGCGCGGCGACCCCGGGGTGACGCTCATCCCGGAGCCGAGCGTGCCGGGCGAGGCGACGCTGAACGTGAACGTCTTCACGCCTGACCCGACGGCCGCGGGCCTCCCGGTGCTGGTCTGGATCCACGGCGGCGGCTACTTCGCCGGGTCGCCGGCCAGCCCCTGGTACGACGGCCGCAACTTCAACCGCGACGGCGTCGTCACCGTGTCGATCTCGTACCGTCTCGGCTTCGACGGCTTCGGCTGGATCGAGGACGCGCCCTCGAACCGCGGCGTGCGCGACTGGCTGCTGGCACTCGAATGGGTGCAGCAGAACATCGGCGCGTTCGGCGGGGACCCGTCGCGCGTGACGATCGCGGGGCAGTCGGCCGGGGGCGGAGCGGTGCTGACCCTGCTCGGGATGGAGAGGGCACAGCACCTGTTCCACGGCGTGTACGCGATCTCGGGCGCCCTCGCGGATGTCTCGGCGGAGCGCGCGGAGACGTTCGGACGCGGTCTCGCCGCGACGGCCGGGGTCGAGCCGACCGTCTCCGGGTTCTCGACGCTGAGCGAGGAGAGACTGCTTGCGATGCAGAAGAAGGCCACGCAGCTCGGGCCGTCGTCGCTCTCGACGGTCGTCGACGAAGGGCTGCCGCTCGGCCCGTCCATCGACGGCGACCTGCTGCCGCGCTCGACGAGGGAATCGCTGCGCGCGGGCGTCGGGGCCGACAAGCCGCTCGTGCTCGGAGCGACCGACGACGAGTTCACGATGGCGTTCGCCGGCGCTGCGGCGAAGGCGTTGCGCTGGGTGCCGCAGAACTTCCTGCTCGCGAAGCTCGGTCTGCCGCGGAGTGCCCGAGCCGCGTACCTCGCCGCCAACACCGATGTCGTCGGCCTCGGCAAGGCGCGTCTCGCCGGGCGTCTGCTGACCGACCGGATGTTCCGCTCGGCGCTGCTGAAGATCGTGGCCGACCGCGGTGACGCGCCGACCTGGGTGTACCGCTTCTCCTGGCCGTCGGGACACTTCGGCTTCGCCGAGCACTGCCTCGACGTGCCGTTCTTCTTCGACGGCCTGGACGGACCGTCGATGGAGCCGCTGGCGGGCCCGAACCCACCCCAGGAGCTGGCCGACGAACTGCACGGGGCCGCTGTCGCGTTCATCGAGAGCGGCGATCCGGGCTGGCCGCGGCACGAAGGGCCGGCCGGTATCGCGCGGGTGTACGACACCCCCACACGCGACATCGCCGACGCCTACGCGTCTGTCCGTCCGCTGCTGGGCGCCGCGTCGTGACCGCGGTGCAGACGGCCGGGTCCTCGACCCGGCCGGTGACGGTCGTGCGCCCGCGATGGATGCTGTGGACGGCACTCGGACTGCTGATCGTGTTCATCGCGCTCGCGCTCGGGGTGCTCGCGGCCCCGGATGCGCCGTGGTCGCAGGCGCTCGACGACCTGTGGCGGGGTCTCGTCGGCGTCGGGCCCGACTCCTGGCTGCCGGCGTTCGCACTGGCGCAGCTCTTCCAGCATCTCGGTCAGCTTCCCGGGGCGGTGCTGATGATGATCCTGCTGCCCCTGGCACTGGTGCTGGTCGGTCGCTGGCGGTCGGCGCTCTTCGTTATCGCGGTGCAGCTGGCCGGCCCCGGACTGCTGTCGCAGCTGACGAAGAACCTCGTCGATCGGCCGCGTCCGGTCGAGGACACGGTGGCGGGGCTCTTCGGACCGCTCGTGCAGGTCGACCACGGGTCGTTCCCGTCGGGCCACTCGGTGAGCATGGCGGCGATCATCATCACCGTGCTCGCCCTGATCCCGGCCTCCGCGGTCTGGGCGCGACGGATCTGGATCGTGCTCGGCATCCTGCTGGCGGCGGGGATGGTCTGGCAGCGCACGCTCATCAACGCGCACTGGTTCTCCGACACGTGCGCGGGACTGATCGGCGGCACCGCCGTCGCCGTGCTGCTGTGGTGGGCGTTCCTGCCCTGGCTCCGCAGAGACCACGAACGGCGGGTGTGGTTCCTGCGGACGGCGGATGCCGCGAGCTGAGGTCGTTCCGTCAGGCGACGCGGTGCGCCCGGTAGTGCACCGCGTTCGCCTGGCGTTGCGCGACCGCGATGAACAGGCTGCGCTGGAGGTGCGCGAGGGCGGGGGCCGCGGTCTCGATCTGCACGGTCGTGCGGAAGTAGTAGGAGTGGGGATCGACGTCCTCCGCGCGGCCCAGCCTCTCCAGCACCTCGGGCGATCCGGTGCGCAGCCCGGTCGCGTGCAGCAGCAGGAGGTCGCCGGAGGTCGTGCGGGCCGAGTAGCGCCCGTCGATCTCGATCGTGCCGTCGGCGCGCACCCGCTGCCAGTCGGCGCCCCCGGGGAGGATCTCGGCCTCTACGGCGCCCGTGATCCGGCCGCCGAGGATCGGCACGACGCGGCGGTGGCCGATGCTGGTGTCGCCGTGGTCCTCCAGGGCTCCGAGGTCGACCGAGACGTCGAAGGCGGGCTCGAAGGCGGGAGCGGGCAGTCGGTCGTGCGGAGCGGTCATTCGTCTTCCTCCGGGATCGTGGAGGCGGGGGCATCCGCTCCGGTGAGTGCCGCGCACAGGCGCTCGAGAGCGGGGAGCGCGGCGCCGAGAGCGGAGCGATCCGCGTCGTCGAGGGCGAGGCTCACGCGCGCGACGAGGGCGGAGTTCACGGCATCGAACCGGTCGAACAGGTCGAGTGCGCGCGCGGAGGCGCGCACGACGACCCGGCGCCCGTCGGACGGATCGGGACCGCGTTCGATCAGGCCCTCCGTCTCCATCGTGCCGAGCAGGTTGCTCACGGTCGGCCTGCTCAGATTGAGCACCGCGGAGATCTCGGCGGGGCCTCGGCCGAGGCCCCGCGGCAGGGTGCGGAGCACGTCGATCTGGGCCTCCGAGAGCTCCGGGAGTCCGGCTTCCGCGCGCGTCGCCGCCAGCAGGGCGCGGCGCAGCGGCGAGATGACGGCGGCGAGCCGTGCGGCGTCGAAGCCGGTCATGACCGCGCGCCGCTCGACGCCTCGGTGATGCGATCGAGCACAGGGGCCGGTCCGGGGGTCGACGTCGGGGTCAGGGACGCGCGCTCGTTGAGGAGCTCCGGCAGGAAGCCGGCCGCGACCTTGTAGTCGGTCGCGATCTGCTGACGTTCGGCCAGGGGGATCACCTGGTCGATGTCGGCGAAGCCCTCCGGTGCACGCTCGAAGGCGAGCAGCATCACGCGCTCGGGTCCGGTGGCGCGCGTTCCGGCGAGCAGGGCCGTCATCGCGGGGCGGCGTGCCTCTTCGTAGCGGGCGAGCGCCGCTTCGATGCCGGCGGGGGAGCCCTCGGCGGTGGCCAGCTGGAAGGCGAGCGTGCGAGCGTCGAGGATCGCCTGCGACCCGCCGTTCGACCCGTTGGGGTACATGGCGTGCGCGGCGTCGCCGAGCAGCGTGGTGCGACCGAACGTCCAGCGCGGCAGCGGATCGCGGTCGACCATCGGGTACTCGAGGATCTCCTCGGCGCGGGCGATCGCGGCGGGCACGTCGAGCCAGTCGAAGCTCCAGCCGCGGAACAGCTCCGCGATCGGCGCCGGGTCGACCGCACGGTTCCAGTCCGCGTCGCCGCTGCCGCCCACGCGGCGCTCGGCGATGAAGTTCACGAGCATGTCTCCCGCGGCATCCACGTCGGACAGGGGGTAGGCGACGAACTTCTGCTCGCCGTCGCCGGCCATGATCATGGTGCGCCCGTCGAGGAACGCGGGGATGCGGGTGATGCCGCGCCACAGGGTGAGGCCGCCCCAGGGCGGAGCACCCTCGGCGGGATAGCGCTGGGCGCGGAGGGCGGAGTGGATGCCGTCGGCGGCGATGATCACGTCAGCGGTCTCGGCGACCTCGCCGTCGTCGGTCGCGAAGCGCGCGGTCTCGGTGCCGTCGGCGTTCGAGACCGTCTCGATCAGGCGATGACCGAGGCGGATCGGCGTGGCGAGGCGGGCCTCGGCGAGATCGCGGAGCGCGAGCTGCAGGCGGCCGCGGTGCACGGACAGCTGCGGCCAGCGGTAGCCGGCGTCGAGCCCGCGCGGCTCGCCCCAGATCTCCTGACCGCGGCGCGTGAAGTAGCGCAGCGTCGAGGGGGTGACGCCCTCGACCGCGATCGTGTCGGCGACGCCGAGCTCGGTGAGTTCGCGCATCGCGTGGGGCAGCAGGTTGATGCCGACCCCGAGGCCGCGGATGGCCGCACTGCGCTCGTACACGGTGACGTCGTGCAGTCCTGCCTCGTGCAGGCTCACTGCGGCGGCCAGGCCTCCGATGCCCGCGCCGATGATGATGATCTTCATCGATCTCTCCTGATCCCTGCTCGTGCTGAGCAGTGATTATAGTTTTGTCACAAAACTATCTGGAGCGCAAGGAGAATCTCAGGTCGGGGACGCCGCGCGCTTCGCCGAGTCGATGACGAGTTCGACACCGCTCAGGAAGAGGTCGCGGTCGCGCAGCTCGGAGAGCAGCACGGAGTGCTGGGCGATGAGCGGGAACGTGCGCGGATCGGCGAGCAGCGGAGCGTCGACCCACGGATCGCCCTCGTCGTCCGTCCAATGCTCCGCCCTCGCCCGCGAGATTCCCGCGGCGAGCGACAGCACGTGGGACGCGAGGAGTGCGTAGTGCCGCACGAGCTCGTCGCCGTCGAGGCCGCAGCGCTGGAACCCGTCGAGCATGAGCTCGATGGCGGCGAGCTCGCCGGGGCCGTGCGTCGTGAGGGTCATCGCCTCGGCGCCGATCGCGGGATGCCGCATGAAGAGGTCGAGCGTCGCGACGGCGAGTTCGCGGAGGCGGTCGTCCCAGCGCTCGGCCGGGCTCGTGACCGTCTGCACGGCACGGCCGTTGAGCTCGTCCAGCAGCGCGCCCATCAGCGCGTCCTTGCTCTGGAAGTGCCGGTAGATGGCGGTCGGATCGGCGCCCAGCCGCGAGCCGAGGTCTCGCACCGAGATCGACGTGACTCCCGGGGTGCCGGCGAGCTCGAGACCGGCGTCGACGATGAGCGCTCGGTCGAGCCGGGTCCGCTTCGCGGGCCGGTCCTTCTTCGTGACCGTGCTCATCGGGCCCCCTTCTTCCTCGTCCATCATCGCAGTCCGTGCGGATCCTCACGTGATCCGACGCTCTCAATCTAGTTCGAGTCCCAACCGTGGTCAACAGTGTTGACATCGCTGTTGTCGGAGGCTAGCGTGATCGCCATTCCCCTTCGATGCTGCAGAGAGGCAGGACGATGTCCTCCGAACTCGTGTTCCACGGCGGTGCGGTCTTCACCGGCACCGGCGCCCCCCTTGAGGGTCAGGCCGTGATCGTCCGCGACGGGCGCATCGCCGCCGTCGTCCCGGAGGCGGAGGTCGCCGCACATGCCTCGGCCGACGCCACCCGCGTCGATCTCGCCGGCGCGCTGCTCAGCCCCGGGTTCCAAGACGCGCACATCCACCCCGTCGGCGGCGGCGTCGAACTCCTGCAGTGCAACCTCACCGAGGCCGAGGACGCCGCGCAGACCGCGGCGCTCATCCGCGCCTACGCCGAGGCGCACCCCGACGAGGAGTGGATCCTCGGTGGCGGGTGGAGCATGGACAGCTTCCCCGGCGGCAACCCGCCGCGCGGCCTGCTCGATGAGGCGGCGGGCGGACGCCCCGTGCTGCTGCAGAGCCGCGACCACCACAGCACCTGGGCGAGCACGGCCGCGATCGAGCGCGCCGGGATCACCGCCGCGACCCCCGACCCGGACGACGGGCGCATCGTGCGCGAAGCCGACGGCTTCCCGGCCGGCACCTTCCACGAGGGGGCGGCGAATCTGTTCGCCGCGGTGCGTCCGGCGACCTCGGACGACCTCGCCTACCAGGGTCTGCTGCGCGCACAGGACGAGCTCATCGCCCTCGGCATCACGGGCTGGCAGGATGCGATGGTCGGTGCAGGATCGGGAGGGATGGCCGACCCTCTCGCCGCGTACGAGCGCGCGGCGGCCGACGGCCGTCTGCTCGTGCACGTCGTGGGCGCCCAGTGGTGGGCGCGCGACGGAGGGATCGACCAGGTCGAGCGGATGGCCGAGCGTCGTGAGCGCGCCGCCGCCGCGCACCCCGACCGCCGCATCGACCTCGGCACCACGAAGATCATGGTCGACGGCGTCGCCGAGAACCAGACCGCCGCCATGCTGACCCCGTATCGCGACGAGACCGGTCACGACACCTGCAACCACGGCCTCAGCTTCATCGATCCGGAGAAACTGCGCGAGTACGTGACGGCGCTCGACGCCGCCGGCCAGCAGGTGCACATGCATGCGCTCGGCGACCGGGCCGTGCGCGAGGCGCTCGATGCGCTGCAGGTCGCCCGCGACGCGAACGGCGACACCGACGGCCGACACCACCTCGCCCACCTGCAGGTCGTCGCGCCCGACGACGTCTCGCGCTTCGCGCCGCTCGATGCGATCGCCAACATCCAGGCGCTCTGGGCCACGCATGAAGACCAGCTCGACGAGCTCACGCTGCCGTTCCTGCAGGACGGCCAGGTCGACCGGCAGTACCCGTTCGGCGACCTCGTCCGCGAGGGCGCGCGCCTCGCCGCCGGCAGCGACTGGCCGGTCTCGACGGCCGATCCGCTCGCGGCGATCCACGTCGCCGTGAACCGCGCCTACCCCGGTTCGGAGCGGCCGCCGCTCGGCGGCGAGCACCAGCGGCTCGCCCTCGAGACCGCGTTCGCCGCCTACACCTCGGGGTCGGCGTACGTGAATCGCCGCGAGAGCGATACCGGCAGCATCCGCGCGGGGTATCTCGCCAACCTCGTCGTCATCGAGCCGGACCCGTTCGGCATCCCGGCGGCGGACCTCCACACCGCCAGGGTCGCGTCGACCTGGATCGAAGGACGACGCGTGCACTCCGCATCCGACACCACCGCACCCGCCCCTGCTGTTCCCGACACCCACCGCAAGGAGTCCTGATGAATCGCACGCTCCGCTCTCGTCCCCTCGCCCGCGGTACCGCAGCCACGCTCGCCGGACTGCTCGCGGTCGCCGCCCTCGTCGGCTGCAGCCCGGCCGGTTCGACGGGCTCCGGCTCGGATGAACCGCTCGAGTGGGAGCTGACCGAGACGACCGCGGCACCCCGCGGCGACATCGACTCGTTCACCTTCGCGACCTACGCCGAGCCGTACTCCCTCGACTACGCGTACGCCTTCGACTACGCCGACAACTCCGTGCTGGCCAACGTCTGCGAGTCGCTGCTGCGGCTGAACCCCGACTACTCGCTCAGCCCCGGCCTCGCCGAGTCGTTCGAGCATCCGACGCCCGACACCTGGGTCTACACGATCCGCGACGGCGTCACGTTCCACGACGGCACCCCGCTCACCGCCGCCGATGCCGTCGCGTCGATGAGCAGGCATCTCGACCCGGCCGTCGGATCGTTCTGGTTCTCCGTCTACCAGAACGTGAAGTCGATCGAGCAGACCGGCGACCGCCAGGTGACGGTCACGATGACCGGACCCGACTCGCAGTTCAACCTCGGAATGGGCGGTTCCGCCGGCGTCATCGAGTCAGCCGCGACGCTCGCCGAGAAGGGCGCCGACTACGGCAACTCGACCGGCGGCGTGAACTGCACGGGGCCGCTCCAGCTGTCTTCGTGGGACTCCGGGGAATCGATCACGATGACCCGCTACGACGACTACTGGGACGACGACCTCAGAGCGCGCTCCGGCGAGGTGAAGTTCGTCTTCATGACGGACTCCACCGCGCGGATCAACGCCCTGAAATCGGGCAGCGTCGACGGGTCGTGGATGGTGCCGATGGAAGCCATCCCCACCCTGCGGTCCGCCGGCAAGGGCGACGTGCTGTTCGGCATGAACACCGCGGTCGGCAACATCGTCGTGAGCAACCTCGAAGGACCGCTCGGAGATGTCCGCGTGCGCAGGGCGCTGCTGCTCGCGATGGACCGCGACGGGATCCTCCAGGCGGCGCATCGCGGCGTCGGCGCGACCACCGACGTGATGACCACCGAGTCGGTGTGGCGGGACGCCTCGGATGCCGCGCGCACCTCGGCGTTCGACGATGTCACGTCGTACGACCGGAACGTCGAGGAGGCGAAGAAGCTCATCGCCGAGGCGGGGGCGGAGGGCGCGGAGCTGACCTACGTCACCGCACCCATCGGCAACGACTTCGCCGTCATCTCGCAGGCGACCGTCGCGGCGGCGCAGTCGATCGGCCTGAAGGTGAAGGTCGAGACCGTCACGCCGAACGCCTACACCGCGCTGTTCTCCGACCCGAGCGCCCGCGAAGGCGTCGACCTGTTCTACACGAGCTGGTACCTGTCGAGCCCGGATGCCCTCGAGATGTACTCGGTGCTGCGCACGGGCGACTTCAGCAACTACGGCGGCTGGTCGAACCCCGAGTTCGACGCGATCGTGCAGGAGGCCGTGACGGTCGACGACCCGGCCGCGCGCAGCGAGCTCACCGCGAAGGCGCAGCAGATCGCGAACGAGGAGCTCCCCTGGCTGCCGCTGTACCAGGCGCCGATCTCGCTCTACCTCGGTGAGCGCATCACCGGCGTGCAGCCCTCGATCGCCTTCATGTACTACCCCTGGGCCGCCACGATCGGCGCCCGATGACCGTTGCCCGCCGGGTCGCCGGAAAGCTGGGCGGACTGCTGCTGACGCTGTTCCTGGCGTCGCTGCTCGTCTTCTTCTCGCGCTTCCTGGTGCCCGGCGACCCGGTGCGCTTCCTGCTGCGCGGACGCAAGCCCAGCCCCGAGGCCGTGGCGCAGGTCACCGCCCAGTACGGGCTGGATCTGCCGCCCTGGGAGCAGTACCTCCGCTGGGTCCTCGGTCTGCTGCAGGGAGACCTCGGCCGCTCCCTGCAGTATCGGCAG
The DNA here is from genome assembly GCF_004794465.1 of Microbacterium sp. K24. Taxonomy (GTDB): domain Bacteria; phylum Actinomycetota; class Actinomycetes; order Actinomycetales; family Microbacteriaceae; genus Microbacterium. The sequence continues at coordinate 16,432 of NZ_SSDJ01000153.1, forward strand.
GACGTCACGGCGGTGATCGGAGACCGGCTGCCGGTCACCCTGATGCTGGTGACGATGGCGGGGGCGATCGTGCTCGTCGCCGGCGTCGTGCTGGGGGCGATCGCCGCGCTCAACCGGGGAAAGGCACTCGACCGGTTCGTGCTGATCGGCCTGACGGTGCTGGGGGCGATCCCGTCGTTCGTCGGGGCGATCGTGCTGATCGCCGTGTTCTCGGTGCAGCTGGGGTGGTTCCCCTCGTTCGGCGCGGGTGAGGGCTTCCTCGACATGGTCCACCACCTGACGCTGCCGTCGATCGCGCTGGCGCTCGTGTTCATCGTGCTGGTCGGCAAGGTGACGCGCTCTGCCATGGTCGATCAGCTCAGCCGCGAGCACGTCGAGGTGTCGACGAGTCGCGGCGTGCGTCGCTCGGTGGTCGTGCGGCGACACGTGCTGCGCAATTCCGCCGGTCCCATCCTGACCGTGAGCGGCGTGCTCGTCGCCGGCCTCATCGTCGCGAGCTCGATCGTGGAGGCCGCGTTCGGGCTGTCCGGCATCGGATCGCTCCTGGTGCAGTCCGTCGACCGGCTCGACTTCCCGGTCGTGCAGGCCATCGTCCTCCTCGTCGTCTTCGCGTTCGTCGTGATGAACGCGATCGTCGACATCCTCGAACCCTGGATCGACCCCCGATCCGCTGCAGGAGCTGGTGCCCGATGACGTCTTCGACCCCCACGCTCGCGATGCGGGTGCTGCGCGCTCCCCGACGGAAGCGACCGCGCTTCCTGTATCTCGCCAGCATCGTCGTGCTCTCCGCTGTCGTGCTCACCGCGATCTTCGCGCCCTTCCTCGCGCCGTACGACCCGGATGCCGTCGACTTCACGTCCTTCCTGGCGCCGCCGTCGGCCGCGCACTGGCTCGGCACCGACGCGCTCGGCCGCGACCTCCTCAGCCGTCTCATCTACGGCGGACGCACCGCCCTGATCGGCCCGCTCCTCGTCGTCGTGGTCTCCACGATCATCGGCATCCTCCTCGGTCTGTGGGCCGGATGGCGGGGCGGGTGGATCGACGCCGCGCTCAGCCGGATCTTCGATGTGCTCTTCGCGTTCCCGTCGCTGCTGATCGCGATCATGGCGGTCGCCCTGTTCGGCAAGGGGCTGGTCGCGCCGGTCGTCGCGATGAGCATCGCCTATGCGCCGTTCGTCGCCCGGCTGACGCGGTCGCTGGTGGCGGCGGAGCGCCTGCGGCCCTACGTCTCGGCGTATCGGGTGCAGGGATTCGGAGGGGCATGGATCGCGCTGCGGCGCGTGCTGCCGAACGTCACCCCGATCGTCGGCGCGCAGTCCACCCTCAACTTCGGATACGTGCTGGCCGAGCTCGCCGGGCTCTCGTTCCTCGGGCTCGGCGTGCAGGCGCCGACCGCCGACTGGGGCGCGATGATCAACGAGGCGCAGTCGGGGGTGGCCGCGGGACAGTTCCTGCCGGCGATCGCCCCGGCCGTGGCGGTCGTGATCGTCGTCGTCTGCGTGAACATCATCGGCGAGGAACTGTCCGACCGGATCGGCGGAGGGATCCCCGCATGAACACTCATCTCGACGTCCCCCTTCTCGACGTCCCCCTCCTCGACATCCGCGATCTGACGCTGGACCTGCCGAACGGCACCCGGCTGCTGCACGGCATCACGCTGCAGGTTGCCGCCGGTGAGACGGTGGGGCTCGTCGGCGAATCCGGCTCGGGCAAATCGCTCACCGCGCGCTCAGTGCTCGGGCTGCTCCCGGACCGCGCGATCACGGGCGGCGCCGTCGAGGTCAACGGGCGCTCGCCGCTCGCCGACGCCGCCGGACGGCAGGAGATCCGTCGGCACGAGGCGGCGATGGTGTTCCAGGATCCTCGGGCGGGGGTCAACCCGATGCGCACGATCGGCGATCACGTCACCGAGGCGCTGCGGCTGTGCGAGGGGTGGTCGAAGGATGCCGCGCACGCGCGCGCCGTCGAACTGCTCACGGCCGTGCGCCTTCCCGATCCCGCGGGTCATCTGTCGCAGCATCCGCATGAGCTGTCCGGCGGCATGCTGCAGCGCGTCATGATCGCCGGGGCGCTGAGCACGTCGCCCGGGCTGCTCGTGTGCGACGAGCCGACGACGGCCCTCGACGTCACGACCCAGGCCGAGATCGTGCAGGTGCTGCGGGACCTGTGCGCGCAGAGCGGCATGGGCATGCTGTTCATCACGCACGACCTCAACCTCGCCGGCTCGCTGTGCGATCGGCTGGTCGTCATGAAGGAGGGCGCGATCGTGGAGGAGGGGACCGTGCGAGAGGTGCTGCTGGCGCCCTCGGCCGAGTACACGCGTCGGCTGGTCGCGGCGACGCCCCGCATCTCCGGAGAGATCACCGCGCCCGCTGCGGCATCCGATCCCGAGCCGCAGCTCGTCGTCGCGGGGGCGCGCAAGACGTATCGGCGCCACGGGAAGGACCCGATCACTGCCGTGGCCGGGGCCGACCTCGCCATCGCCCGCGGCGGTTCACTCGCCGTGGTGGGGGAGTCGGGATCGGGCAAGTCGACCCTCGCGCGCATGATCGTCGGGCTCGAGGACGTCGATGCGGGCGAGATCCGCATCGGGGGTCGCTCGATGGCGGGCATCCCGCGGTCGCGTGCGGAGCGGCTCGCCCGCGCGAAGAGCGTGCAGATGGTGTTCCAGGATCCGTACCTCTCGCTCGATCCGCGGATCCCCGCGGGACGCGCGATCGAAGACGTGCTGAAGCTGCACACGGGGCGCACCGGTGGCTCGGCGCGGGATCGGGCGCTCGAACTGCTCGTCGCCGTCGGGCTCGGCGAAGAGCATCTCGCCGCGGCGCCCCGCACGCTCTCCGGCGGCCAGCGTCAGCGGGTGGCGATCGCACGCGCTCTGGCCGTCGAGCCCGCGCTGCTCGTGATGGACGAGGCGACCAGCGCCCTCGATGTCTCGGTGCAGGCGCAGGTGCTCGACCTCGTCGCCGGCATCCGTCGGGAACAGGGGCTCACGCTGCTGTTCATCAGCCACGACCTCGCGGTCGTGCGCACCGTGTGCGCCGACACGATCGTCATGCGCCGCGGCGAGATCGTCGAGGCCGGGCCCACCGAGCAGCTGCTGGGCGACCCGCAGCACGCCTACACGCGACTGCTGATCGACTCGGTCCCGACGTCGGTGTCGTGAGGCGAACGGGAGTGGACCACCTCTCCGGCCACGATCGTGACCGCCGTGCCGACGCCGATGAGGGCTTCGGCGGGGATGGCGAACGGGTCGACGGTCGACACGACGATGTCCGCGCGGGCGCCCACCCGCAGCATCCCGCCGCTGCCCAGCACCAGCTCGGCGGCTCCGCTCGTGTACGCCGCGAGGGCCTCGGCGAGCGTGAGGCGCTGGGCCGCGTCGAGCGGTTCGCCGGGCGTGCCGTCGGGTCCCGGCAGCGCCCGGTTGACGGCCACATGGATCGCGAGCCACGGATCGGCGGGGGAGACGGGCCAGTCCGAGCCCATCGCGAGCGCGGCGCCGCTGTCGGCGATCGAGCGGAACGGATAGCCCGCACGCATCCGGGCCTCGCCGATCATCGGCACGACCGCCGGATCGTTCGATGCCCACAGGCCCTGGATGTTCGCGGTGATGCCGAGGGGACCGAACCGTCGCGCGTCGTCGGGGTGCACCATCGACAAGTGCGCGAAGTGGTGGCGCTGGCCCGTGCCGTTCGCACGCCGCGCGGCCTCGACCGCCCCCAGGGCGACGCGCACCCCGCGGTCGCCCATGATGTGCAGATGCATGGCGAAGCCGGCCGCGTCGAGCGCGACGACGAGTGCCTCGAGCGCCTCGGCGTCGATGTGCAGCTCGCCGCTGCCGGCGTGGGTGCAGTACGGCTCCAGCAGCGCGGCGGTCTCGCCGTGCGGCACGCCGTCGACCATCGCCTTCGCCGTGGAGGTGTCGAACCCGGCAGCGGCGTTCTCGGCCCGCAGGGCGACGAACCGCTCGACGAGAGCGGGGACCTCGGCCGCCGTCGTTCCCGGAGGCACCCACAGCGCTCCCGAGGTGCGACTGCGCAGTGAGCCGTCGGCGATCGTCGACCGGTAGGCCGCGGTGCAGTCGGCCTTGCCGTTGTACTCGCCCAGGATCGCCTCGTGCCAGCCGGTGATCCCGAGCGTCCAGAGGAACTCCTGCGCGTTCCGCAGACCCGCGGCGATCTCGGCATCCGTGGTCGGGGGGATGACGCGTCCGACGAGCTCGGCGGCGGTCTCGTTCAGGTAGCCGGTCGGATCACCCTGGTCGTCGTGATGGATGTGCCCGTTCGGCGGAGCGGGGGTGTCGCGGTCGACCCCGGCGAGTGCGAGCGCACGGGAGTTCACCCACAGGGTGTGGTGACCGGCATCGCTCAGCGCCACCGGACGGTCGGGCGCGATCGCGTCGAGTATCTGCCGGGTCGGGTGGGGGAACAGCTCATGGCTCCAGCCGCCGCCCGTGATCCACTCGGCGTCCGTCGTCTCGGCGGCGCGGGCGACCAGCGCCAGCGTCTCGTCGATCGTGGTCGCGCCGGTCAGATCGCAGCTGAGCCGCTCGACGCCGGCGAACGCGGCGTGGATGTGCGCGTCGACGAAGCCGGGGAGGATGCCGCCGCCCGCCGCATCGATGACGTCGGTGTCGGGGCCGGCCAGCGCGAGGATCTCCGCGTCCGAGCCGATCGCGAGGATGCGCTCGCCGCGGAGGGCGACGGCGGTGCCGGACGTCGCGACCCTGCCGTCGAACACCCGCCCGTCGATGATGCACACGTCCGCAGGGGCTGTGGGGGTCATGGTCGTTCTCCTTCTGATGCGAGGGGTCGTCCTGATACGAGGGGTCGTCCTGATACGAGGGTTCTGTGCGGGCTCGTCATGCGTCACACCACGCGGAAGACGCGGATCACGACCTGGTCGTCTCCGGGGCGGGCGTAGCCGATGAACTGCGACTCCGCCAGCCAGCGCAGGTCGTCGGCGTCGGTCTGGAAGACGAAGGCGGTGCGGTAGTAGAGATCCTCCTCCCGCGGCGTCCTGCCCGACTCGAAGCCGTCGATCGCCGCCGCGTTCGCGCGCCAGTACCCGCGGTTCACGACGTCGACGGCGTGGCCGTCGATCTCGATGAGGTAGCGGGCGTCGAGCTGCGTGGTCACTCCGTGGTCGACCCACCAGTCGCCGCCGCCCGGAAGCACGACGCCCTCCGCCCGGGGGCCGGCCACGCGGCCTCCGGTGATCGGGGTGAAGTGCAGCTGCCCGCCCTCGCCCCGGCCGATCCGCCTCGGCGGTGCCACGTCGACCTGCAGTTCGAAGCAGTACTCCAGTGCGGGCGTCATCAGCTCGGGTTCGGTCATCGCCGGCTCCTTCTCGTGTGTCGGTCTCGTCCGATCGTAGGGATCGGGGTCGTGCGCAGGGGGATTCGGCGCTGCGGCACCCACCCCGCGCGGGGGATCGAGTCCAGCAGCAGGCGGGTGTAGTCCGCCTGCGGGTCGTCGAGCACGGTCGCGGTGTCGCCGTACTCCTCCATCCGTCCGTCGCGCATCACCACGACCTCGTCGCACAGTCGGCGGATCACCGTGAGGTCGTGGGTGATCATGAGAAGAGCGACCCCGGTGTCGAGCCGGATGCGCTCCAGCAGGGTGAGCACCTCGACCTGGGTCGTCACGTCGAGGGCGGACACCGCCTCGTCGAGCACGAGGATCCGCGGTTCGGCGGCGAGAGCGCGAGCGATCGCCACCCGCTGACGCTGGCCACCCGAGAGGGAACGCGGGCGGACGTCCAGCAGAGCATCGTCGAGACGCACCGCCGCCATCAGCTCCGTCACGCGGGCGGCGACCGCGGACCGGTCGTCGGAGCGCCGGTGCACGCGCACGGCCTCGGTCAGGCACTGCCGCACGGTCTGCCGTCGGTCGAGCGACTGGTAAGGGTCCTGGAACACCATCTGCACGGCCTTCGCGCGGTCTCGCCGCTCGGCGCCCGATCGCGCCGGGGTGCTCCAGTCCTCGCTGGCCACCCGGACGGCGCCGGCATCCGCTCTCTCCAGGCCGCAGATGATGCGCGCGGTCGTGGACTTCCCCGAGCCGGACTCGCCGACGATGCCGAGCGATCCGCCGGCGGAGAGGGCGAAGGTCACGTCGTCGACGGCCGTGAGTGTCTCGTGCCCGGCGCCGCGGGCGGCACGCACCCGGAACGACTTCTTCAGGCCCTCCACCCGCAGCACAGGACGGTCGTCGAGTGCGGCCTCGGGGGCGCCGAGCAGAGGTGCGGCGGCGTCGAGCGATGCCGACATCAGGATGCGCGTGTAGTCCTCGGTCGCATCCTCCCGCATGGTCGCCGCCTGGAGGGTCTCGATGGTGCGCCCCTCCTTCATCACGACGACCCGGTCGCACACGGATCCGGCGAGAGCGAGGTCGTGGGTGATGAACAGCAGCGACAGGTCGCGGTGCCGTCGGAGGTCGCCGATCACGGCCATGACCTCCTCCTGCGTCGTCACATCCAGCGCGGTGGTGATCTCGTCGGCGAGCAGCAGTCGAGGGTCCATCGCGAGCGTGGAGGCGATCATCACCCGCTGGAGCAGGCCCCCCGAGAGCTCGGCCGGTCGCTGACGCAGACGGCGCTCGGGCGAGGGCACGCCCACCTCGTTGAGCAGGTCGAGCGCCCGCCGCTCCGCCGACTCGCCGGTGGCCCCGCCGACGGCGACGAGCGCCTCGGTCAGGAAGTCGCCGATGGTGCGCAGGGGATTGAGATGCGCTCGCGGCGTCTGGAACGCCATGCCGATGCGGAACGCCCGCAGCTCGCGGCGTCCGCGCTCGTCCAGGTCGGCGAGGTCCTGCCCCTCCACGGCGATCGTGCCGCCGGTCGTGAAGCCCTCCGGCAGCAGCCCGGCGATCGCCCGGACGCTGAGGGTCTTCCCCGACCCGGACTCCCCGACCAGACCGACCGATTCGCCGAGGGCGACGTCGAGCGTGCAGTCGTGCACGAGCGTGCGGGGGCCGTCGGCCGTCGGCATCGCGATCTCCAGGCCGCGCAGCTGCAGCACGGGTGCCGTCATCGTTCCTTCTCCTCTGCCCAGGTGGTGGCGCGGGCGCCGATGATGCCGACGGCCAGCACCGTCACGACGATGAGCGCCGCCGGGAACAGCGACTGCTCGGGAGCGCCGGCGAGGATCGCCGCCTGGCCGCCCGCGATCATCGAGCCCCAGTCGGCGGCCGGCGGCTGCTCGCCGAGGCCGAGGAACGAGATCGCGGCCAGGTCGAGCATCGCGTACCCGAAGCCCACCGTCGCCTGTGCGGCGACGACGGGGATCAGCGCGGGGACCAGATGCCGGAAGCAGATGGCTGCGCTCGACACGCCCTGCACGCGGAGCGCGGCGATGTACGGCCGCCCCAGCTCGCGTGAGGCGGCTGTCTGCGTGAGCCGCGCCACGACCGGGATGTAGGCGATCGACAGAGCGACGACGGGCGCGACGAGCCCCTTGCCGAACATGGCTACGGCGAGAACCGCCAGCACGAGCCCCGGGATCGCGAAGATCACATCGATCACGCGGGCGATGGTGCCGCGCACGATGCCGCCGAACCAGGCGGCGGTGACCGCGAGGGTCATGCCGAGCGTCGTGGAGAGCACCACGACGATCACGGGCGCGATGATGCTGGATGCCGCGCCGGTCAGTGCTCGCGACAGGATGTCGCGCCCCAGGTCGTCGGTGCCGAAGGGGTGCTCGAACGAGGCGGGGCCGTTCAGGGGGCCCGCGTAGAGCTGGTCGGGCGGATAGGGTGCGATCCAGCGTCCGGCGACGACGATCAGGGTGACGAGCGCGAGCACCACCATCGATGCGACGACGAGCGGGTCTCGCTGCGCGAGCCGGCGGGTGGCCGCCGGGAGGCGCCCCGCGGCGAGCTGTCCGACGCTCATGCGCTCCTCCTCGATCGGGCCGAGTCGGGGTCGATGACCGCGCCGAGCAGGTCGGCGATCGCGTTGAGCACGACGAAGAGGGTGACGAGCAGCAGCGAGACGATCTGCACCACGGGGAGGTCCTTCCTGGCCGCGGCCTCGGTGAGCAGCGACCCGACGCCGCCGAGCCCGAACGCCTGCTCCGCGATGGCGGAAGCGGCGAACAGCCCGGCGATCGTCGTTCCCGAGATCGCGAGGATCTGCGGGGCGGCGTTGTGGAAGACGTGTCGACGGAACACCCGGTTCCACGGGATGCCGCGCACCCGCGCGGTCTCGACGTGCTCGGAGTGCAGCTGCGCGACGAGCGCACTGCGGGTCACCCGGCTGACGTACGCGATGAACATCAGCGCGAGCGAGACGGCCGGCAGGGCGAGATGCCAGAGCCGGTCGAGGCCTTCCTGCCCGGCGCCGAAGGTCGGGAACCAGCCGAGCGAGGTCGCGAAGATCCAGATCAGCAGGATCGCCATGATGAACGTCGGCAGCGCCATCCCGAGCGACGTCGCGACCGAGACGGCCATGTCGGTGCGTCGACCGCTGACGGCGGCGAGGATGCCGGAGCCGAGGCCGAACACCGCGATCAGTGCGGCGGTGAGCAGCACCAGCTGGAACGTCACCGCGAACCGCGCGCCGACCAGCTCGGCGACATCCGTCTTGTAGACGAACGACTGTCCGAAGTCGCCGGTCAGCACCCCGCCGAGCCAGTGCGCGTACTGCAGCCAGATCGGGTCATCCAGTCGGTACTCGGCGCGGATCGCGGCGACGAGCTCCGGGGTCGGACGAGCGCCCCCCGCCAGCGCCGCCACCGGATCGCCCGGCGTCAGCAGCAGCGCCGAGAAGATGATGACGCTGGCGAGGAACAGGGTGAGCACGAGTCCGCCCACCTTGCCGAGCACTGTCCTTATCATGATGCGATTCCGTCTCGTCTGCCCGGCCGGCTCACTCGCCGCCGAGGTGCAGCGCCCACGGGGAGCTGTAGATGGCGACCGAGGTCGTGATCCCGGTGAGGTCGTTCGAGAGATAGGTGAGGTGGTGGGCGCCGGCGAGCGTCACCTGCAGCTGGTCGGCGGCGAAGATCTCCTGCGCCTTCACGAAGGCGTCGGCGGCGGCGACCGGATCGACGGAGGTGCGCGCGGCCTGCAGGTCGGCGGTCACCTCGTCGTTCGAGTATCCCGACCAGTTGAAGATGCCGCCCAGCTCGGCCGGCAGCATGAAGAGCTGCGGGTAGCCCAGCACGCCCGGCACCTCGAGATAGCCGACGGTCGAGACGAAGTCGACCCCGGCGCGCAGCTCCGGCGAGTAGAACAGGGCGCCGAAGTCGGCGGGCTGCCGCTCGTCGATCGTGATGGTGAGGCCGATGTCCTTCGCGGCGCTCTGCACGATGGCGGCGGTCTGCGAGAACTCCTTCGCCCCCGCGGGGATCGCCAGCACCAGGGGTACGGAGGTGTCGATGCCGGACTCGGCGATCAGCTCCTTCGCCCGGTCGAGGTCGACCTCGGGTTCCGGCAGGGCGTCGTAGGCGTCCTGATAGATGTCTTTCGCCTCCATACCGCCGAAGACGAAGGGCGGCACGATCGTCTTCTGCACCTCGCCGAGCCCTTGGAGGACGGTGTCGATGTACACCTGACGATCGATCGCGAGGCTCAGCGCCTGCCGCACCCGGGGGTCGGCCGCGGCGCCCTCGGCGGAGGTCGGACCGAAGCTGTACGAGGCTGTGGACGGCCCGACGATCAGCCGTCCTTCGCCGCCCTCAGCCTCGAAGCTCTGGCGGGAGCCCGGCGGCACGTTGAACGCACCGTCGATCTCGCCCGCCGTCAGGGCGGAGGTGAGGGTCGCGCCGTCGGTCACGAAGACGAAGCGGATGCGCTCGGTGAGCGGTGCGCCGCCCCAGTAGTCGGGGTTGGCGACGACCGAGATCTCGGTTCCCGGCTTCCAGTCCTCGAGCCGGTACGGTCCGGCGCACAGCAGTCCGCCTCCGGATGTGCCGAGCTCCTGGCCGGCGGCCTCGCCGAACGTCTGGCTCATCACGGCACCGCCGCCGCCGCCGAGGGCGTCGCGGAAGGTGGAGTCGGGTGCGGTGAAGTGCACGAGCACCGTGTCGGCGTCGGTCGCCTCGATGCTCGAGATGAGGGCGAAGGCGGCGTACCACTGCGAGGCGGGGGTGCGGTTGCGCTCGAGGCTGTAGGCGACGTCGGATGCCGTGACCGGCGTGCCGTCCCAGAAGGAGACGCCGTCGCGGACCGTGATCTCGAAGGTCAGCGGATCGATCCACTCGGCGGTCTCGGCGATTCCCGCCTCGAGCGAGAAGTCGGGCTCGACGGTGAGCAGGCTGTCGCAGAGGTTCGGGATGATCACGTTGGCCGAGGATGCCGGATCCAGCGTCTGCGGCTCACCCTCGACGACGGCCCAGGTGACCTCGTCGACGGGGGTGGTCGCCGCCGGAAGGGCGGTCACGAGCGACGTCGGATCGACCTCGTCGGCGGTGTCGTTCGTGCTGGTGCGCGGGGCGCAGGCGGTGGCGGCGAGAACGGTCGCGGTCGCCAGGGCGGCGACGGCGGTGAGCCGGCGTCGGGTGGTGCGGGTCATGTCGGGGTCCTCTCGGGTGCGTGCAACGGAGGTGGTGCGGCGGTGCGGAGGTGGTGCGGGTCGTACGGGTCTTGAGGGATGTGGCGGTCAGCGGACGACGTAGATGCGGATGCAGATCTGCTCGTCCTCATCGCGGGCCAGGCCGATGAACTGATTGCGGCTGAGCCAGCTGTGGGCCGGAGCATCCGTCTGGAACACGGGGGCCGTGCGGAAGTACGGCTCTCCGTCGCCCTCGTCGCGGTAGTAGCCGCGGTTGAGGATGTCGATCGCCGAGCCGTCCTCTGCTCGGAGCAGGTACCGCGCCTCGAGCTGGAAGGTGCCGTCGCGCTCGACGGACCAGTCGCCCCCGCCGGGCAGCACGACGCCGCGGAGCAGGGGGCCGTCGACCGTGCCCCCGGTGATGGGGGTGAAGGCGAGCACCTCGTGGGGTCCGCGTCCGAGATGGATGTCGGTGTCGACGTCGACGCGGATCTCGAAGGCGTATTCGAGGACCGGCTCCGGCAGGCCGGATGCCGAGGCGGTGGGGTCGGTCATGACAGGTCTCCTTCGAGGACGGGCAGGCGGAGGGCGAGGCCGAGCGGCCCGCCGAGGGTCAGATGCTGCCGGTTGACGGCGGTGGGGCCGCCGGCCCACGGGTCGGCACCCGTGCCGGTCTGCGGCAGGAACTCGGGGTAGTCGCTGCTCGACACGTGCAGACGCAGGCGGTGGCCGGCGGGCACGCGGTAGCCGATCTGTCCGAGGTCGATGTCGAGTTCGGCGGGCTCCATGGCGTCGGCCACCTGCCGCTGACCGCGGGCGATCCGCAGCGCCGTGCCGTCGGGGGCGACGTCGAGCAGGCGCAGGAAGACGTCCATCACAGGGCCGTCGGAGCGAACGCGCACAGCTGCTCGCACGGGGCCGGCGAGATCGACGTCGCCGTCGAGCGGTGCGGTGCTGAAGACGAGCACGTCGTCGCGGTCGCCGAGCGGCGCCTCGTCGGGAAGCTCCAGCAGGAAGGAGAACGCGTCCGCCGCGCTCGACGGTACGAGGTCCGTCGGATCGTGCGACCAGCCGATCTCGGTCGACGCCGAGGCATCGGCATCCGTCGTCAGTCCGCCGTCGGCGGTCGCCCGCAGCTCGACGGAGCGGACGCCGGCGGGCGGCCAGGTCGACGCGACGCGGTTCTCCGTCGTGTTCGCGAGGTTCCAGTGCACCGGGGGGATATCGGCGGGGGAGCCGTTGCCGCGCAGGTACACCTCGAAGAAGTCGAGAGCGGGGTCGAGCGTCCGCGGCAGGAGCGCGCGTACCTGCTCCTCGGTGCGCTCGGCGACCCGGTCCTCGTCCGCGGAGAGCAGTTCGTAGCCCTCGTGGTCGATCGACTCGATGCGCAGGTGGTGGTGCGCGGCCCAGGACGGATGCCTCTCGATCTCGGCGACGTCGGCCCACGACAGGGGGGCGCAGTTGTCCCACCACCCGATCGTGTGCAGCACGGGGATGGAACGCGCCGCGAAGGGCGTGCCCAGCGGGAAGCGGGGGAGGTGCACGGGCCGCGGGTACCACTGGTCGTAGGAGATCGAGCGTTCGCCGGCGGCGGCGAGGAAGTCCTCGACCTGGGCGGCGAAGTCGCGGCGCGACCAGTCGGGCTCCCAGAGGAAGGTGTCGTTGCCGTGGAAGTGGCTGACCGGATACAGGTAGGTGATCGCCCATTCCACGTTCGAGACGCGCTCGCCCGCATGACGGCGCACCGGCTCGCCCAGGCCCGTGCCCGTCACCCGCGGCGCGATCGCCTTGAGTGCGGGGTGGCCGCTCGCCGCCGCGGCCCACTGCGTGTACCCGTAGTAGCTGTCGCCCCACATCACGACGCGGCCGTTCGACCACGGCTGCTGCACGATCCAGTCGAGCGTGTCCTCGCCGTCGCGCACCTCGTTCACGAAGAGCAGCGCCTCGCCCTCGGAGCGGAACTTCCCCCGCACGTCCTGCGCCACCACGCGGTATCCGTGGGCGAGGAAGTACTCCGCGATGAGCGGGATGTACGTGTAGGCGCCGCTCTTGTCGTAGGGGAGTCGGATGAGGACGGTGTCACCCGCCTCGGTCTCGGCGTCCGGCAGGTAGACGTCGGCGGCGAGCATCACGCCGTCGCGCATGCGAACGCGGGCGGGGCGGGCGAGATCGCTCTCGGGTGCCGCCGTGATGCGGAGGTAGTCCGTCATGTCTCTCCTTCAGAGCCGATCCGCGGTGCGGGTGAACACAACGTATGAGCGTCTGGGTTAATAGTCAAGTCCGACTAGACTAGAAACTTGATAACGATTCGGATATCCTGCTCGAGGCAGGGAGGGGGACCCATGGCACGTCCTACGGTCGCGGCGGAGCGTCGCGAGCAGATCATCGACGCCACATTGCAGACGGTCGCGCAGCACGGCATCGCCGGCACGTCGCTCGATCGCATCGCCGAAGCCGTCGGCATGTCCCGCGGGCACGTGCGGCATTTCGTGGGCAACCGCGATCAGCTGCTCGTGGAGACCGCGCGCCGCGTGTTCTCCGACGAGGCCGGCCGACTGACGATCCTGCCCGACGAGGTGATCACGTTCACCCAGGCGCTCGACTTCCTCTTCGGCGAGGACTTCACGCGCTCCGACGCGGAGAACGCCGTCGTCCTCGGCTTCGTGGAGCTGTCGCGCACGACGCCCGCCATCGCCGAGATCCTGGCCGAGGCGTACGCGAGCACGCGCAGGACGCTCGCCGCCTTCGCCGTCACCGCCTATCCCGAGGCGGATGCGGAGACCTGCGAGTTCGTGGCCGACGCGACGCTGTCGGCCGCTCTCGGCAACGTGTTCATGGGCGACTTCGATCCCGACGAGGTGCGCACGGCACGCGTCCGCCGGGCCGTGGAGAAGCTCCTCGCGGCGATCTGATCGGCTGCCGGGCCAGCCCGGGCCCGCGCCTCAGGCGATGTAGATCTTGCGCAGTGTCTCGGTCACGGTCCAGACCGTGCGCTGGCCCTCGGCGAGACGCACGACCGACCCGGGCCCGATCTCGAGGTCGGGCAGCGCCGGATCGTCGAACGCGATCGCGGCGCTTCCGGAGATCACGACGAAGACCTCGTCCGCTTCGACGTCGGATGCCGTGCCCGGCGTCATCTCCCAGATGCCGATCTCGGTGTCGCCCAGGGTCGCCAGCGCGGCGCTCGCCGCGGTCGGCGCCCCGTCGCGCACCTCGTCCGACGGAAGCGGGGTGTGGACGAGCAGCAGAGCCGCGGCATCCACTCCCGTCCCCGGAGCGAGGGTGCCGCCGTCGTCGCGCGCGCTCACGAGTCGAAGCCCATGCCGACGGCATCCAGCGTCTTGAGGAACAGGTTGCGCTTGCCCTCGTTGTGATCGGCCTGGTTCATCGCGGCGCGCACGAGGTTGACGCCGATCGAGGCGGCGGGCTCGGGCGGGAAGGGGATGGGCTTCTCGCGCACCATCTGGAGTTCGGTGCGCTCCGTCTTCTCGCCCGACAGCTTGTCGAGCATGACGTCGGCGGCGAAGCGGGCGGCACCCACTCCGAGTCCGGTGAAGCCGGTCGCATAGGCGACGCGTCCGCGACGGGCGGTGCCGAAGAACGCGCAGAAGCGGCTCGACGAGTCGATCGCGCCGGCCCACCGGTGCGTGAACCTCAGGCCCTCCAGCTGCGGGAACGTCGTGAAGAAGTGCGAGGCGAGCTTGCGGTGGCTCTCCATGCGATCCTCGTACTCCGGGCGCACCTTGCCGCCGTAGTGGTAGATCGCGTCGTAGCCGCCGAACAGGATGCGGTTGTCGGCGGTGAGCCGGTAGTAGTGGAACTGGTTCGCGCTGTCGGCGAGGCCCTGGCGGTTCGACCAGCCGATCGAGGCCAGCTGCTCGGTCGACAGCGGCTCGGTCATCAGCACGTAGTCGTACACCGGCACGGTCATCAGACGGTTGCGCTTGAGGAGCGAGGGGAAGACGTTCGTGCCGAGCGCCACGGCATCCGCCGTCACCCGGCCGCCGGGCGTCACCAGCGTGATCGGTCCCGATCCGTCGCCTTCGACGCGGCGCACCAGGCTGTGCTCGTAGATCTCGACGCCGAGCTCCGCCGCGACGCGGGCCAGCTCGAGGCCGAGCTTCGCGGGGTGCACCATCGCGCAGCCCTCGCGCTCCCAGGAGCCGGCGAGGAAGGTGTCGGAGTGCACCTCGGCCTGCACGGCCTCCTGGTCGAGGAAGCCCGGCTCGTCGCGGTACCACTCGACCTGGTGCGGCTCGACGGCCACCGCGAGCTGTCCGGTGCGCTCGAAGTCGGCCTTCATGTCGTACCGGGCGATCGTCTGCTCGATGCCGTCGAGGTTCTCGAGCCCCAGCTCTTCGAGCCGGTCGATCTCGTCGGGCCAACGGGTCAGTCCGTTCTCGTGGCCGTGCGTGAGGCTCGCCTCGCAGAACCCGCCGTTCCGTCCGGATGCCGCCCACGCGATGCGCGACGCCTCCAGCAGCACGACGCGGCGCTCGGGGTCGCGCTCCTTGGCGCGGACCGCGGTCCACAGTCCGGTGTACCCGCCGCCGACGATGGCGAGGTCGGCCGTGACGTGCCCGGTGAGGGACGGATGCTCGGGGCGCGGCACGTCGTCGAGCCAGAAGACGCCGAGCGCGGTGTCGCGCAGCGAGGCCTCGACGGCGATGGGGGCGGGCAGGCGGCGTTCGAAGACGGTGGTTCCCATGATCACTCCTGGTTTCCGTTTTTCCGTGGCGGGCGGGTGCGCGTCAGCGCGTGCCCCAGTTGTAGAGGTCCTTGTAGAGGCCCGCGTAGAGCAGGCTCTCGGTGTGCGCGACGCCCGGGATCGTGCGGATGCGCGTCGCGATGAGGTCGATGAGGTGCTCGTCGTCCTCGCACACGGCCTCGACGAGGATGTCGAAGGTGCCGAGGGTGACGACGACGTAGGCCAGCTCGCGGACCTTGGTGAGCTCCTGTGCGATCTCGCGCGGATCGCCCGTGACGCGGATGCCGATCATCGACATGCGGTGGAAGCCCAGCTGCATCGGGTCGGTCACTGCGACGATCTGGATGACGCCCGCCTCGGTCATCCGCTGTACGCGCTGACGGGCGGCGGCTTCGCTGAGCCCGACCTCGCGGCCGATCTCGGCGTAGGGGCGGCGGCCGTCCTCCTGGAGGAGTTCGACGATCCGCTTCGAGATGTCGTCCAGGGTGGGCTGTGGAGGCTTCGTGCTCATGGGTCGATATTGTCAGGCTGGATGGTCATGCGCAACTGATTCAGTCGTTTCAATGGATACTGACCTTCCGATTCCGTGGTTGAAGCGCTACGCTGACGCCATGCTCAGTGAACTCCTGAACGGCTCCGCGACGCTCCAGAACTTCATCGGAGGGCGCTACGTGCCCGCCGCAGGCGTCGGACGGATGCCGCTCCTCGACCCGGCCACCGAAGACACCTACGGCGAGATCCCGCTCTCGGATGCCGGCGACGTGGATGCGGCCTATGCCGCGGCATCCGCTGCCTTCCCGATCTGGCGTGCCACGACGCCGGCCGACCGGCAGCTCGCGCTGTTCCGCATCGCCGACGAGATGGAGGCGCGCGCCGAGGAGTTCGCCGACCTCGAGTCGCAGGACACCGGCAAGCCGCGTGCGAGCCTGGTCGCCGACGAGATCATGCAGTCGATCGACCAGCTGCGCTTCTTCGCGGGTGCTGCCCGCAGCCTCGAGGGCCGTGCCGCGGGGGAGTACCTCGCCGGGCACACGTCGTTCGTGCGGCGCGAGCCGGTCGGCGTGATCGGACAGGTGACGCCGTGGAACTATCCGCTGAACATGGCGGTGTGGAAGATCGCGCCCGCGCTCGCCGCCGGCAACACGGTCGTGCTGAAGCCGGCCGAGTCGACGCCGCTCACGACGCTGCTGCTGGCCGAGATCGTCGCGCTGCACACCCCTGCCGGAGTGCTCAACGTCGTGCTCGGCGCTCGTGACACCGGTGTCGCGCTGGTCGAGCATCCGGTGCCGCAGATGGTCGCGATCACGGGATCGGTGCGGGCCGGCATGGCGGTGGCGCGGTCGGCGGCGAACGACGTCAAGCGCGTGCACCTCGAGCTCGGCGGCAAGGCGCCGGCGATCGTGTTCCCCGACGCGTCGATCGAGAAGGCGGCCGCCGGGATCGTGAACGCCGCGTTCTTCAACGCCGGGCAGGACTGCACCGCGGCGACCCGGGTGCTCGTGCACGCGTCGATCCACGACGAGTTCGTCGCGGCGCTCGTGGAGAGTGCGCGCTCGTCTGCGCGTACCGGCGGACCTGCCGAGGAGGGCGTGCTCTACGGCCCGCTGAGCAGTGCGGCGCAGCTCGCGCAGGTGACGGGTTTCGTCGAGCGGCTGCCCGCGCACGCGACCATCGAGACCGGTGGGCGTCGTCAGGGCGACCGGGGCTACTTCTTCGAGGCGACGATCGTGTCGGGCCTGCGTCAGGAAGACGAGGCGGTGCAGGGCGAGATCTTCGGCCCGGTGCTCACCGTTCAGGCGTTCGAGTCGGAGGCGGAGGCGCTCGCGATGGCGAACGACGTGCCCTATGCGCTGGCCTCATCGGTGTGGACGACCGATCATGCGCGAGCGATGCGGTTCTCGCGCGACCTCGACTTCGGCTGCGTATGGATCAACACGCACATCCCCTTCGTGTCGGACATGCCGCACGGCGGGTTCAAGCACTCCGGCTACGGGAAGGACCTCTCGCAGTACGGCTTCGACGACTACACCCGCATCAAGCACGTGATGACCGCGCTGGACTGATGCCGTGCGCGGTATCCGGGTCAGGTCACGTTCTGCGCGAGCCAGGGCCGGGGGTCCACGGGGACCGTGTTGATGTGCACCTCGAAGTGCAAGCACGAGCCGAACACGTATCCGGTCGATCCGACGTCGCCGATGTACTGGCCCGCCTCGACGCAGTCGCCGACCTCGACCGCGCGACTCCCGTACGTCATGTGGGAGTAGACGGTGCTCACGGCCTTCCCGTCGACGATGCTCTCGATCTGGATCGTCACGCCGTAGCCCTGGTAGCTCTCGGTCGACCGGGAGACGCAGCCCTTCATGGCCGCATTGATCGGCGTGCCGACGGGTGCGGCGAAGTCCTGGCCGAGATGGGACCGCCCGGGTCGCGAGGCGCCGAAGCCATCGGTGAACGAGTACGTCCCCTCGGCCATCGGCATCACGATGCGATCGGCGAGCGGGATGTCGATCGCGCTGCTGAGCGGCATGCCGGCGGCGACCGCGGCAGCGACAGCACGGGAGCGCGTCTCCTTGATCTCCTCGGGCGTCGTCGCCGCGAAAGCCCCGCGCGGGGCGATCTCGGCGCGGATCTCATCCGTCGCCGTATATGCCTGAGAGTCGGCGTCTGCCGTGGTGGAGACGGCCGCGGCTGCGCTGGCTGCGGCGGTCTGATCGCTCAGCGGGTTGAGCCCGGGAAAAGCCGCGCCGGTCATCATCACGCCGATGGCGAGCGTGGCACCGAGCGTCTTGACCTTCGCCCAGTGGCGCTTCGTCCGGCGGGACTGAGCCCGGGAGAGCGGTGCGACCGGCCGCGTCGTCTTCGAGGTCGGCCGGGGTGTGATCGTCGGGGGTCGCTGCGGCGACCGCGGTGCTGACGTCGGTGCGTCAGGGTCGGACGCAGGGGCGTCCGCTCGGCGCGGGCTCTGCGGACTCACGGATGCGGAACGCCGAAGATCACGGCGCAACAGCGGGCGTTGCGAGTCAGAGGTGTCTTTTGCGGGTTCCGAGGCACCCTGAGCGGGCTCGGTGGGCAGGGAGTTCGTGACGGGTCCTTCCGGAGGCGGGTGTGCGTGGCGGTCGATCCCCCCGGATGCCACCGTTACCGATTCGTAATTTATGCGCTGGGTCGCGCGGGGTCAAATCGAGCGCGAGACGGGCCTCAGCCGGCGAGCGCCTTGACCCGCCGGTGCTCCTTCAGCGTGAGGTTCGGCCGTTCGTCGACCTTCGTCGCCCCGTCGAGCTCCCAGCCTCGGCGGGCGTAGAAGGCGTCGGCGCGGTCGTTGCCGTCGAGCACCCACAGGTAGGCGCGGGTGTGTCCGGCATCCGCGATGCGTTGCTCAGCGGCTTCCAGGAGGGCGCGGCCGACGCCGGTGGACCACGCGTCGGGATCGGCGTAGATGCCGTAGACCTCTCCGTCGGCAGCGCCGTCTTCGTCACGACCTGAGCCGAACGACGCCCAGCCGAGGATCGCTCCGTCACGGACCGCGACCAGGATGCCGAGGCCGGTGGGAAGTGGTGTGGCGATGAACCCGCGCCAGCTGGCCGCGCGGTCCGGGATCGACAGCCCGTCCAGGACATCCTGATCGATGAGCCCGCGATATGCCGCGCGCCACGAGCGCACGTGGATGGAGGCGACCTGGTCGGCGTCGTCGACCCGGCCGTCGCGGACTTCGATGGCTGTCATCGAGCCAGCCTAGTGAGGGCGCGGGAGTGTGGACGAGTCGGGTTTTATCGCGTTCTGTGCAGGGAGGGTGGTGATCTCAAGAGTATCGAAATATTTCTCTGAACTGCGGATTATCGGGTCTGAATGTCGGTGGCCCTCCGTTGAATGGAGGTATGAACAGCACCGCAGGCATCTTCGATCAGGTCGTCTCCGACCTTCGTGAGCTGTTGCGTGCGGACTCGATCCGGCTGTCGACGGATGCCGAGAAGATGGACCTCCTGCGGGCCGCGGGTGAGGCGCAGCGGCTGGTCGATGCGCTGATCGTGGAGACGGTCGCGTCGGCGCACTCGGACTTCCCTCGCGGGTTCGGATGCGTGTCGATGAACGAGCAGCTGCAGCGGGTGCTGCGCACCGATGCGACAGGCGCCGGCCGCGTGGTACGGGCGGCGAAGATCGTGCACCGGGACACGGAGTTGACCTCGGGCGCACCGCTGCCCGCCTGGTGGCCGCAGCTGCGCGATGCGCTGCTCGACGGGGTCGTCGGCATCGCGGGGCTGCTGGCGGCGACCGGGCCGATCGATCAGGCCGGGAGGCGGATCAGTCCGGAGGACCGGCTGCAGGCGGATGCCGCGCTGGCGGCGTATGCGCGCGGGCTCGCCGACGAGGGTGCGGCTGCCGGTCTTGATACGGATCTGGGTGCTGATGCGGACGAGGGTGCAGAGGCGGACGAGGGCGCAGATGTCGCGCCTCCGGCGACGCCGGAAGACCTGCGGTTCCGGGCGCAGCTGATCGTGGCGTACCTCGACCCGGACGGCGCGAAGCCCGCGGAGGATGTCGCCATGCGCACACGCGGTGTGACCCTCGGGCGGGAGAAGGACGGCGTGATCCCGATCCGGGGTCATCTGCTTCCGGAGCTCGCCGGGCAGATGAAGGCCGGATGGGACGCCTACCTGAATCCGAAGGTGGACGGTCCGCCGATGCCGGGGGTGGCGTTCCGCCCCACCGAAGACTATGAGGGATCGGCATCCGGCCCCTCGTCCATGGATGACGAGCCGGGTGATGATTCGTCTCTGCCGCCCGGTGACTCGAGCGGCATGGTCGACACCCGCACGAGGGCTCAGAAGCAGCACGACGCGCTCGCCGCGATGCTCGGCATCGCCGCCCGACACGACGAGATGCCAAGACTCGGCGGTGCCGCTCCCACCCTGCTCGTGACAGTCACCGCCGAGGACTACGCGACCGGCCGGGGGTGGGCCCACGTCGCGGGCATCGACACCCCGGTCTCCGTAGACGTCGCGCGGCACACGGCCTGCGGCGGCAACGTGCAGCGGGTGCTGTTCGACCCGGAGGGCCGCATCATCGGCATCGGAGCGACCGATCGGATCTTCACCGTCCACCAACGCCGCGCCATCATGCAGCGCGACAGGGAGTGCCTGATCCCCGGCTGCCACGTGCCCGCGTCGTGGTGTGAGATCCATCACGTGACCGAGCACGCGAGGGGCGGCCCGACCCACACCGACAACGGCGTCACCCTGTGCTGGCATCACCATCGCACCCTCGACGATTCCGGGTGGGAGATCCGCATGCAGAACGGGGTCCCGCAGGTGCGCGGCCCGGGCTGGTGGGATCCCCACCGACGCTGGCGCACGCCCGGGCACATCCTCGCCAGCGTCCGCCGCCGGGCGGGATGAGCGGCGTGCGGGATGAGCGCCTGTGTCTACGGCGTGAGCGCCGCGATCCATGGGTGCCCTGGGTGCGCTGTCTCCAAGGCGGCCCGAAGCCAGCGGGCAGCTCCCTCTTCCAGCAGAGGGTTCGCAGTCTCGAAGTCCTGCTGATCCTCCGGGCGCAGACCGCGGGCCTTGTGCAGCAGTTGAACCTCCGGACGCAGATACCGCACTCCTTCGTATTCCCAGAGGATGCTGCCGAAGGGAAGGGTGATCCGCGGATCGCGCTTGTATGTCCAGAGTTCCTCCGTGGCATCCATGAGGATGACGTCGTACTCCCACGGATCCGCGCCGCTCCTGCGCAACCACAGATTGCTGCACGTCGGCGAGATCGCCGGATCGTCACCGACCAACGGCGTCAACGTGCCCCGGTCTGCGGCCCAGACGTCCCACTCGCCCTCGAGATGATCGAGCAGAGTTGCTGCATCTGCACGCGGGACGCTCGGGTCGATGTCGCCGTGCGGGCGAGCGACTCCGGTGAACGCCTCGACGGCCCAACCACCGGCGATCCACCAGCGGTGCGCATAACCGTCGAACAGCGCGACGACATCTGCCGGACCTCGCGAACGCCATGGCCCATAGAGACGCACGATCTCCTCATGATCCATGACCCCACCGTACGTTCTCGGGTGCTCTCCGGCCGTCGAATCCGAGTTCCTGCGCCCCATCGACGGGTGCAACCCGATGTGGCATAGTGGGCGGGACGCCGACCCAGGGATGACATGTCGAGACCACTCGCGGGACCGCAGAGCCTGCTTCGAACTCTCAACGGCCGCGCGATCCTCGAGGCACTCGCGCGCAGCGGGCCGCAGACCCGCGCCGAGCTGATGGCCACCACCGGACTCTCCCGCACCGCCGTGACGCAGGTGCTGCGCATGCTCGACGCTGCCGGAGCCGTCGCCGCCGCGGGTGTCGACCGCGACACCCGCGGACCC
>NZ_SSDJ01000154.1 GCF_004794465.1 Microbacterium sp. K24
AGGCCGAGCGGATCGACCGCGCGACGGCTCCGGCGACGGCTCCCGCGGAGGCGACCGCCCCGTGGGGCGATCGGCAGGATGCCGGCGCGGATGACGCGGCGGCCCGTGAGGCTGCTGCTCGTGAGGCTGCTGCTCGTGAGGCTGCCGTTCGGCAGGCCGGCGACCGCGAGATCGCGGAGCAGGAAGCCGCTGCCCGGAAGATGGCCGCCTTCGAGGAAGCCGCAAGAGAAGATGTCGAGGCCGCAGCTCGGCACGACGTCGAGGCGGATGCCGTTCCCGCGGTGCCCGTCGCGCCCGAGCCGGTGCTGGTCGGCGTGACGCCGGGTGCCCCGGACGTCGCCGCAGCGTCCGTTCCGGGGGCCGACACGCCAGATGTCGGACCGGATGCCGCAGGAAGTCCGACATCTGGCGTGTCGTCCGACGCCGCGACACCGACACCGACACCTCGGGGCCGCGTGCCCTCGCGCCGCTTCCTCATCTCACTCGCTGCCATGCTCGGCATCCTCGTGCTGATCGGCACCGGCTTCGGCATCGTCAGCCTCCTGCAGGGGCCGCGCATCTCCGAGGTGCAGGTCGATCCGGAGCAGGCGATCGAGTCCTCCGGCAGCAGGGTCATCATCACCGCGAACCAGGCGCTCGCCGACATCGATCCGGAGCAGGTCACGGTCGAGCCCGCGGTGCCGTTCACGGTGGATGCGTCGGGCCGCGGCGTCGGCATCCGCTTCACCGTGCCGCTCGACGATTCGACGGACTACACCGTGCGCATCGCCGACGTCACGGGCACCGGAGGCGGGCCGTCGACCGAGCTGACCACCACCTTCTCGACCCCGGCCTCGAACATCTTCCTGCTGCGCCGCGACGTCGACGGCGACGACACGATCTTCCGCACCGACCTCAGCGGTGAGAAGGCGGTGCCGGTGTTCGCTGTCGACAAGATCAACGACTTCCGGGCGACGTCGACGCAGCTGGTCGTATCCGTCGAGGAGGACGACGGCTCCCGCCTGCTGGTGATGGATCGCGACGGCCGGAACCAGCGCGAGCTCGAGCTTCCCGGCGACGGGTTCGTCGGAGCGATCCAGGTGTCCGAGCGCGGCGGGCTGGTCGGCTACAGCTACTCCGATCGCGAGCTCAGCGACACGGAAGGGCGCGCGAGCGTGCTCGTCACGCAGCCGCTGAACGGCGACGAGAAGCCGCAGATCATCGAGGTCGGCGACGCCGAGGCGAGCGTGTTCGCCTGGCAGTTCGTGCCCGACAGCTCGGCCGTGCTGTTCATCGACTTCGACGGGGCGCTGTCGCTCGTCGATCGTTCGACGGACGCGGGTGTGCAGTCGCTGGGCCTCGCGGCCACGATCCAGGGGATCTCCCGCGGCACCTACACGGCCATCGTGGAACGGCTCGACGGGACCGTGGTGGAACTCAACCTCGCCGACGGCTCGGAGGTGCCGCTCGCGGCATCCGATCCCGACTACGGCACCGCGACGTCGATCACTCCCTACCCGGGCGGCACGCTCCGCCATGTCGTCGCCCGCGACGAGTCGGGGATGCCGATCGGGCAGGCGGTCGTCCGCGTCGACGACGACGGCGCCGCCACGCCGCTGGTGGAGGTCGGCTCGTCGGACTCGATCCTGCAGGCCTGTGCCTCGCCGAGCGGCCAGTACGCCGCGGTGGTCATCGCTCCCGACCTGGCCGACAACCGGTACGACGGCATGCTGCTGCCGCTGCCGGAGAACGTCGAGACGCACCTCATCGACATGGAATCGGGTGACGAGCTCGTCGCCCTCACCGGCTTCGACGCGTCGTGGTGCCAGACGGCGCCGCGGTTCTGATGGGCCTCCGGTTCTGATGGTCGGGCTGCGCCGCGCCACGCGCGCGGATCTGGACGGCTCGGCCGTCGAGATCGCGCCGCGTCTGCTCGGCGCCGAGCTGCGCACCGTGGTCGCCGCTCCGGGAGTGCCGTCGGATGCCGCGCCCGTCGAGGTGCGCCTGCGCATCACCGAGGTCGAGGCCTACCACGGGCAGGGCACGGGCGACGTCGCCGATCCGGGTTCTCACGCGCGGATGGGACGCACGGCACGCAACGCGACGATGTGGGGCGAGCCCGGGCACCTGTACGTGTACCTGAGTCACGGCATCCATTCCTGTGTCAACGTGGTCGCGGGTCCCGAAGGGCAGGGCGACGGCATCCTGCTGCGCGCCGGCGAGATCGTCTTCGGAACGGATGCCGCCGCCGGGCGCCGCGGTGCGGAACTGCCGCTCGGGCGCACGGCGCTGCGGGACCTCGCCCGCGGGCCGGGACGACTCGGACAGGCCGTGGGGCTCCGGCATCCGCTGCACGACGGGATCGACGCGATCACCGGTGCGGAGCACCACGGCGCGCGTGCGGAGCTCTGGCTCGGGGAGCCGCTCACCGAGATCGCGACCGGACCTCGCGTGGGTGTCGCCGGCGTCGCCGGGACGGATGCCTTCCCCTGGCGGTTCTGGATCGACGGAGACCCGACGGTGTCGCCGTTCCGCTGGGGCCGTGGGGCGCAGGCAGCGGCTTCCGCCGTGCTAGACTGACTCTTTGTCTGCGCACACTCCTGTGCGCAGTTCGCGTGCTACCGGGTCCCGAGGGATCCGGCTGCGTGCAGACAAGGGATCTTGGGTGGGGCCGTCTGGCCTCACGGTAGAGAAGGAGTCACCATCATGGCAGCAGTGTGCCAGGTGACCGGAGCTGTTCCCGGTTTCGGTCACAATGTCTCGCACTCGCACCGCCGGACGAAGCGCCGCTTCGACCCGAACGTGCAGAAGAAGACGTATTTCGTTCCGTCGCTCGGTCGTAAGATCACGCTCAACGTGTCCGCCAAGGGCATCAAGGTGATCGACGTCCGCGGCATCGAGAACGTCGTCAAGGACCTCCAGGCGAAGGGTGTGAAGCTCTAATGGCCAAGAAGGCTCAGGACGTCCGTCCGATCATCAAGCTGCGTTCCACGGCAGGTACGGGATACACGTACGTGACCAAGAAGAACCGCCGCAACACCCCCGACCGCCTCGTGCTGAAGAAGTACGACCCGGTCATCCGTCAGCACGTCGAATTCCGAGAGGAGCGTTGATCAATGGCTAAGAAGAGCAAGATCGCTCGCAACGAGCAGCGCAAGGTCATCGTCGAGCGTTACGCCGAGCGTCGCGCCGAGCTGAAGAAGACCCTGGTCGACCCGAACGCCACCGACGAGGCCCGCGAGGCCGCACGCGTCGGCCTGCAGAAGCTGCCGCGCAACGCGTCGCCGGCTCGCGTGCGTTCGCGCGACGTCATCGACGGCCGCCCCCGCGGTGTCCTCACGAAGTTCGGCATCTCGCGTGTCCGCTTCCGTGACATGGCACACCGTGGCGAGCTGCCCGGCGTGACCAAGTCGAGCTGGTAAGTCTCAGCAGACAGTCGAAAGGGGCGAGGATCTTCGGATCCTCGCCCCTTTCGCGTGTGTGGGGTGCGATGCGTGCGCCCCGCGTCCCCGGCATTCCGGAGGACATCTGCGCTCGGGAGGACGGATATCGGGATTCCACCCTCCCGATGGCAGATGTCCTCCCGAACGACGACCGCCAGGCATCAGGCGACGGATGCTGTCGCGTGCGACACCGCCCAGGCGAGGGCCTCGTCGGCGATCTCCTCCCAGCCGTCCTGGCTCACGAGGCGGTGCGTGCGTCCGGCATACTCCTTGCGCTCGACGGTGGCGGGGCTGCCGGTCGAGCGGTACTTCTTCTCGATCGCCCGCACGATGGCCGGCGGCACGACGTGGTCGATCTCCCCCGCGATGAGCAGCAGCGGGGCGCGGTCGGTGCGGGCGTAGTCGACGCGGGTGACGCCGCCCTTCTCGTTCAGCACCGAGGTGACGCCCTCGAAGAAGACCCGGTTGTAGGAGTTGACCGCGTACTCCTCCCAGAGCGCGTCGGATGCTGCGCGGGGCAGGTCGTTCCCGAAGGTGAAGTGGAAGTGGCGCTTCGACAGCGGCTTGGCGCCGTTGCGTCCGAAGGGGTTGGCGAGGAT
Source organism: Microbacterium sp. K24 (assembly GCF_004794465.1). Classification (GTDB taxonomy): domain Bacteria; phylum Actinomycetota; class Actinomycetes; order Actinomycetales; family Microbacteriaceae; genus Microbacterium. The sequence continues at coordinate 4,022 of NZ_SSDJ01000154.1, forward strand.
CGGGGTGCCGGTCCAGAGGGTGGAGAGGGGGAGTGCGGTGACGCCGGCCGTCTGTCCGGGTGCGACGCCGACGTAGGCGACGCCGAGGCCGCGGTCGGCGAGCATCTGCGTGATCACTCCGCCGAACGAGTGGCCCATGATGATCGGCTTGACCGGAAGGGCGCGGATGATGCGCTCGTAGTGGTCGGCGATCTGCTTCAGGCCGATGCCCTTGAGGGCTGCCGGGTTGCGTCGGATGTCCGCGACCGTGCGGTCGTCGATGCCGGGCCATCCGGGGACGATGACCTCGTGGCCCTGGGCGCGGAAGCGCTCCGCCCAGGTGTCCCAGCTCTTCGGCGTCATCCACAGGCCGTGGATGAGGACGATCGGGGCCTTGCCGGTGCTGGTGCTGTCGGTGCTGTTCATGATGCCTTCTCCTTGTCGGGCCCCGCCCTGTGCGGCTGCCGTATAGTGATAGTAGACCGAACGTTCTATCTACCGCAAGTACTTTCTCGAAATTCGTGGAAGTCGCCGTCGGGATGCGGGGGATCGGATGCGACGATGAGAGGAGAGAGACCATGGACACCACGACGAAGAGACCCAGCCCCGCCCGCGCGCGACTGATCGACGCAGCCACCCGACTGTTCTATGAAGAGGGCATCCACGCGGTCGGCGTCGACCGCGTGATCGAAGAGGCGGCCGTGACGCGCGCGACGCTCTACAAGCAGTTCGGCGGCAAGGAGAACCTCGTCCTCGCCTACCTCGGCAACGAAGACGAGATGCTCCGCGGCATGTTCGCCGATGCCGGTGCCGCCGTCGCCGACCCGGAGGGCCTGCTGACAGCGATCATCGATGGCATCGCTGCCGACATCCGCCAGCGGCACACGCGCGGATGCCCGTTCATCAACGCGGCAGCCGAGTACCCGGATGCCGGAGGGGCCGTGCGTCGGCTCATCGGCGAGCACCGCGAGTGGTTCCGCGCGACCCTGCAGGCCGTGGCCGAGGGCGCGGGTCTGGAGCGGCCGGCCGACGTCGCGGCATCCCTCGTGCTGCTGCGGGATGCCGCCCTCGTGGGCGGTTATCTCGACGGCGACGACCGGGTGACTCCTGCGTTCGAGCGCACTGCTCGCTCGGTGATCGACGCCCACCGTCCGCGTGAAACCGCCTGAAACGTGTGACTGGAGTGACGGAAGTGGTGCGACACGCCCAGTAATTGCCCAAAACCCGCGAAATGACGCGGAAATGTGGGTGGTCGTTGATACATTCGAGGCGGTCGCAAGACCAGGAGCATCCGCTCCGAACCCACAACGATGCGACGGGATCTCGTCGCTGGAGGAGTGACATGGCTGACAAGTCCATCACCAAGACCGAGCTCGTCGCGAGCATCGCAAGCGCCACGGGCCAGAGCCAGGCCACCGTCTCCGGTGTCCTCGACTCGCTCTTCGCCACGGTTTCCGACGCTGTTGCCAAGGGCAGCAAGGTCTCGATCCCGGGTTGGATCTCGTTCGAGCAGGTCGACACCGCTGCCCGCACGGGCCGCAACCCGCAGACCGGCGCCGAGATCAAGATCCCGGCCGGCAAGCGCGTCAAGGTGACCGCTGGCTCCAAGCTCAAGGCTGCCGTCAAGTAATCCGACGCACCTTCACGAAGGCCGCCGCCCGTCTCGGGTGGCGGCCTTCGGCGTTCCCCGACGGTCAGCCAGAGCGGATGCCGCGGCTTAGGCTGGAGGGGTGACTTCCCACGCCGAGACGACCAGGGGTTCCTCGGCGTATCGACTCGCGGGAATCGTGATCCTCCTCGTCGCCGCCGTCATCGCCACGGTGATCGCCCTCGCGCTGGGAGGCGGAGCCAAGCCGCCGCTTCTGCAGGACCCCGGACCCTTCGTGCTCTGGGGCACGCCGATCGCGAAGCTCGTGATGAACATCGCCGGTGCGGCGATGCTGGGTGCGCTCGTACTGGCCCTCTTCGCTCTGCGCGCCGGAGAGCGGGCCTTCGACACCGCCCTGAACGTGGCCTCGGTCGGGGCCGCGGTCTTCACCGTCGCGTCCGGGCTGGCCGGCTTCCTCGCGTTCATGGCGGCGTTCAACCCGAAGCTCAGCATCGAGCGCGAGTTCGGCACCCAGCTCGGGCGCTTCCTGCTCGACCTCCCTCTCGGACAGTCCTGGCTCATCACCACGATCTTCGGCGCCGTGATCACCGTGCTCGCGTTCGCGTGGCGCACATGGACCCCGACGCTCATCACCGCTTTCCTCGCCGCGGCATCCTTCCTCCCGCTTGCCACGCAGGGGCACGCGGGCGATCTCGCCGGCCACAACGTCGCGGTGAACTCGATCCTGCTGCACATGATCGCCGCGGCCGTCTGGCTCGGCGGACTGTTGCTGCTCGTCCTGCTGCGCGGCCGCACCGACGTCGACACCCCGCGACTCGTCGCCCGCTACTCGTCGCTCGCGATCGCCGCCTTCGCCGTCGTCGCCGTGTCGGGAGTCACCCGCTCCATCGTCGCGGTCGGCAGCTGGGACGCGCTCTGGACGACTCCGTACGGCGCGATCGTGCTCGCGAAGGTCGCGCTGCTCGTCGGCATGGGCCTGCTCGGCGCCTGGTACCGGACCCGACTCATCCCGAAGCTCTCGGGCGAACGCGCCACGCGGTGGTTCTGGATGCTGGTGCTCGGAGAGGTCGCGCTGATGGGCCTGGCATCCGGAGCCGCCGCCGCCCTCGCCCGCACGCCTCCGCCGACCGGCGAGACCGCGGCGTTCGTGCAGACGCCGGCCGAGATCCTGACCGGCACGACGCTGCCGCCGGAGCTCACGCTCGAGCGCTGGTTCACCGCGTGGAACATCGACGTGCTCTGGCTCGTGGCCGCCGGCTTCGGACTGTTCCTCTATCTCGCCGGCGTGATCCGTCTGCACCGTCGGGGCGACCGCTGGCCGATCTACCGCACCGTGTTCTGGGTGCTCGGCATGCTGCTGCTCGTCTGGGTCACCGGCGGCCCGATCAACGCGTACCAGGAGTACCTGTTCAGCGTGCACATGCTCGGGCACATGATGCTGTCGATGGCGATCCCGCTGCTGCTCGTCACCGGGGCTCCGATCACCCTCGCGCTGCGCGCGGTCCACAAGCGCGACGACGGCACCCGCGGCGGCCGCGAGTGGATCATGTGGGCCGTGCACTCGCCCGTGTCCCGCGTGCTGACGCACCCGTTCGTGGCGGCGGCGATCTTCATCCTCTCGCTGTGGGCGTTCTATTTCACCGATCTCGTGCGCTGGTCGATGTACGAGCACCTCGGCCACGAGTGGATGGTCATCCACTTCCTGCTGTCGGGCTACCTGTTCGTGATGAGTCTGATCGGCGCCGACCCGGTGCCGTACCGCCTGCCGTATCCGGGCCGCCTCATTACGCTCATCGCCATCATGGCCATGCACGCGTTCTTCGGCATCGCGATCATGTCGCAGGAGGGCCTGATGGTCGCGGACTGGTTCGGGTCGATGGGCCGCGACTGGGGCGCCGACCCGATGACCGACCAGTACGTCGGCGGCGGCATCGCCTGGTCGATCGGCGAGATCCCGACGCTGATCCTGGCCATCACGGTCGCGATCCAATGGAGCCGCAACGACACGAAGCTGCAGCGCCGGAGCGACCGGAACGCCGACCGCACCGGCGACGCCGAGCTCGAGGAGTACAACGCCAAGCTCGCCGCACTCGCGGAGCGCGATCGGCGCGAAGCGGAGCGCGCGCAACGCTAGCGCCGCGCGCCCGGCTCACTCCGCGACGGGATCCTCGGGGGAGCCCACCCGGATCGATGCGGAGCCGTCCGGCAGGATCACGATCGTGCCGTTGACCTGGAAGGGCACGTCCTCCGACACCGGGTCGATCGAACCGTCGAACAGCGACAGGATCTCGACCTCCACGTGGGCGACGGCATCGGTCGGGGGGATCTGCCACCCGGCGCCGTCGGGCTCCACCGTCACCTGCGGCTGCGTGGCGATCGACCACTTCGGCGGCGAGGCAATGCGGTTCCGCACCTCGAGGCCGAACGGACAGGCCGCGGGCAGCAGCACCTCCTGCGTCGTGCACTCGGTGAGGAACTCCTCGACCCGCTGCTGCACGACCGACACGAACTCCTCGGTCGGCTTCGCCTGCACGTCGAGCGGAGTGACGGCCAGCGGAGTGTCGGCGAGCACGCCGGTGCCGGACGACTGGGCGATGGCGGTGTCGACCGTCACCGAGTACAGTCCGGGCGTGAACACGAGCAGCGGCAGCGGATCGAGCCCCGCGGCGTTCACGCCGGCCGCCGACACCTGCCGTCGATCGACCTCGAAACCGTTCACGGCGAAGCGGTCGGCGCCGCGCACCGTGAGCTCCACGACCGCCAGCGGGCTGGTGGTGAAGCGCCAGTTCGGTGTGACGCCGGCCCATCCGTCCTGCTCGACGAGGAACGTGCTGCGTCCTTCGTGGCCGCCGGCCTTGTAGCTGACGGTCACCGCCGTCTTGCCCTCCGCGGGTTCCTCGGACTCGATCTCGACGTCGGTCAGCGGCGCGAGCGCCGCGTGACGGAGCATGGCCTCGGATGCCGTCGCGTCGATGCCCGCCGCATCGAGGGTCTCGCGGTCGACGGCGACACCGGGGATGCGCAGGGCATCGGCCGCTCGTCCGGCGGAGAGCAGATCGAGGTAGCGGGTCACGAACGCCGACGGCCCGTAGAACTGCTGATAGAGGGTGGCGCCACCGGCGCCGAGCGCGGCGAGCAGGAGGACGCCCACGAGCGCGAGCAGAGCCAGGTCGGCACCGAGACGGGCGCGCCGGGCCCCCGTGGTCGCGACCTGCTGCATGGCGTCAGTCTAGGAGGGCGTCCTGAGACGACGCCGAGCGTCGGCGGTGCCGGGCGGATGCCGGGACGTAGCATGGGTGGGCGCCCCGTGTCCGTCCGCTGCCCCCTGTGAGAACCGTGTCCCTTCCCGCCCTGTCCGAGGAGCAGCAAGAGCTGTTCCGGCTCATCGAGGACACCGGCGAGCACGTCTTCATCACCGGACGCGCCGGCACCGGCAAGTCGACTCTCCTGCAGCACTTCGCCTGGAACACGAAGAAGCAGATCGCGATCTGCGCTCCGACCGGCGTCGCGGCGCTGAACGTCGAGGGGCAGACGATCCATTCGCTGTTCCGCCTGCCGATCGGGCTCATCGGCGACGCCGACATCGATCAGAACGACGCGACCCGCCGCATCCTGAACGCGATCGAGACGCTGGTGATCGATGAGATCTCCATGGTCAACGCCGATCTGATGGATGCCATCGACCGCTCGCTCCGACAGGCCCGCGGCCGGCGTGGGGAGCCCTTCGGCGGTGTGCAGGTCGTGATGTTCGGCGATCCGTACCAGCTGGCTCCCGTGCCTCCGCGCGGTGACGAGGCCCGCTACGTGCAGGACCACTACCGATCCTTCTGGTTCTTCGACGCGAAGGTATGGGCGGGCCCGTGGACCGGCTCCGGCACCCGGGCGGAATCCCACGGCTTCGGGTCGTCGGACCAGGACGGTCTCTTCGCCGTCGACACCAGGGCCGAGCTGCACGTGCGGGAGCTGGTGAACATCCACCGGCAGTCCGACGACGGATTCAAGGCGATGCTCAACGCGGTGCGCTACGGCCGGGTGACCGCCGAGATCGCCGGCGTGCTCAACGCGCAGGGGGCGCGGACGCCGCCCGACCCCGAGCCCGGGGAGGTGCCGATGATCACCCTCGCGACCCGCAACGACATCGTCAACAAGATCAATAGTCAGCACCTGAATGCCCTCCCGGGCAAGGAGCAGACCGCGCGGGCCGAGGTCAGCGGCGACTTCGGGCGCGGTGAGGCCTCGCTGCCGGCGGAGTCGGAGCTGAAGCTCAAGGTCGGCGCGCAGGTGATGTTCCTGCGCAACGACACCGCGATGTCGGGCGAGCCACCGCGCTGGGTCAACGGCACGATCGGCACGGTCGTCCGCATCCTCGGGGGAGCGGTGCGCGTCGACATCGACGGCGAGGAGGTCGACGTGGAACCCGCGGTCTGGGAGCGATTCCGCTACGCGTACGACCAGAACACCAAGAAGCTGTCCCGCGACGTGGTGGCCGAGTTCACGCAGTTCCCGCTGCGGCTCGCCTGGGCCGTGACGATCCACAAGTCGCAGGGCAAGACCTACGAGCGCGCGATCATCGACCTGGGCTCGGGGGCCTTCGCCCCCGGTCAGACGTACGTCGCACTCAGCCGGCTCACGTCATTGGACGGGCTGTATCTGTCGCGGGCTCTGCGTCCCACCGACATCCGGGTCGACGAAGACGTGCGGCGATTCATGCGCGAGGCGTGGCTCGCGAGGTCGACGCCGGAACTCGGGAAGGCCTGACCTCAGGCGGCGACGCGGGCGCGGTCGAGGTCTTCGAAGAGCTCGGTGTTGAAGCGGTAGGCGAGGAGCACCTCGTCGATCACGCGCTCGCGCTCGGCCTCGTCCCAGGGAGCGGAATCCAGCTGCTCGCGGTAGACGTCCTTGAAGGCCGCCGGGTCGGCGATGTCGTCGAACAGGTAGAAGCCGATGCCGTTGGTCTCGAAGCCGAAGCGCCGCGCCATGATGCGGCCGATGAAGATGCCGCCGGAGAGATCGCCGAGATAGCGCGTGTAGTGGTGCGCGACGAAGCCGCCGGCCCACGTCGCGCCGACCTGACGGATGCGCTCGACGTAGCGCTCCGTGGTGGGCAGCGGCGTGATGCGCTCGCGCCAGTCGGCGCCGAGCAGGAACTCGAGGTCGGCCTCGAGCGCGGGGAGGCGCGTGAGCTTGTCGCTGAGGAAGACGGATGCCACCGGGTCGTGCCGCATGCGCTCGCCGGCGCCCTCGAGCGCCTCGTAGATGAAGTAGTGCTGCGAGACGAGCGAGATGTAGTCCTCGCGCGAGCCCTCGCCCTTCAGCAGGTCGGACATGAATCCGGCGCCCTCGCTGCGGGAATGCGACCCGGAGGAGCGCTCGCGCAGCGCGGCGGAGAAGGAGAGGATCTCAGGCATGGGACCAGTGTAAGGGTTGCCTAACCTCGGATGGAAGCCGAGTTTCGCGGTCAGGCGTGCGGTCGGGGCTCCACGCCCAGGCGCGCGCAGGCGGCGTCGTACAGGGCGACGACCTCGCGGCGCACGGCCGGCCGGTCGTCGATGGGTCCGCCGGGCCACGGCACCCGGAGCTCGGAGACCTGGTCGTCGCGGGTGATATCCCACACGCCGCCATCGCCGTCGAAGCCGGTCATGACGGCATCCGTGACGGGGCTCTCGGCCGGTTCGGCGAAGGCGCGCGCGATGAGCAGGTTGTCATCGGTGTGGTCGCCGTTCATGTGGCGGAGGACGGCGGTGATCACATCGGAGTCGAAGGCGTGGGGCACATTCACACCTTACGTGCGCCCGGTCCGGCGGGCGCCGGTGCTGACTTTCAGGATCCTCGTTCTAGACTCGGGGGACACGTCTTCGGGGGTACTTACCAATGCAGCTTCTCTCGTCGCGCCGGTGGCGCGCCGCCGCGGCCACCGCGGCCGTGCTCGCTCTCGTCCTCACCGGTTGCTCCGAAGGCGAGTCGTTCACCTACACGCCGCCCGCTCAAGCCGAAGGCTCGCTGCCCGACGACACGGTCGCCGCCATGCAGGAGGCCGTCGACAACGCGGTCGCCGCATCGGGCGCCAGCGGTGCGATCGTCGGGGTCTGGGTGCCGTGGAGCGGCACCTGGGTGACGGCCAGCGGGTCGCAGGACCGCGCGGGCGAAGAGGCGCTCGACACGGAGATGTCGTTCCGCATCGCCGACGTGACGCGACTGATGACCTGCGACGTGCTCTACGCGCTGGTCGACGAGGGCACCGTCGAGCTGGACGCGAAGGTCCCGAAGTACGTGTCGGGTGTCGCCGACATGCAGGACATCACGCTTCTCGACCTCTGCAACGGCACGAGCGGCGCCGGCTCGTCCGAGGCGACCGTCAAGAACGCATGGCTGACGACTCCCGGCCGTGTCTGGGCTCCGCTCGAGCTCGCCGGCTTCGGGTTGGGGCACGCCCGCGGCGCCGCGCACACGACGTATCAGGACTCCGACTCCGGCTACCTGCTGCTGGGTCTCGCGCTCGAGCGCGCATCCGGCATGACGGCCGCCGAGCTGATCGCCGAATACGTCACGGAGCCGCTCGGCCTTCCGAACACCTCGCTGCCCGGCGTCACCGCCGCTCCGCCGTCGACCGGGCCGGTGATGAACGGCCATTACATCAGCGCCATCGAGGGCGGGTACAGCTGCGAGGCGCCGATCGACATCACCACGCTCTCATCCAGCGCCGGTTTCACGGACTCCGGTGTCGTCTCGACCATCACCGATCTCGGCCGCTACGCCCAAGCCGAGGCCGCGCAGGTGCTCCGCAAGGACAAGGACAAGCCGAACCGCTTCGGCGCCCCGCTCCCCGTGAGCGAGACGGACCCGTCCTGGTACCAGGCCACGGGCGGCGCCTACCTCGTCGGCTCGTTGGTCGGCCAGCACGGATGGACGCCCGGCTACGCGACGTCCGCCTACTCGGACCCGGCGACGGGCTTCACGGTCGCGGTGGTCCTCAACGACTCGACAGCGGGTTCGGTCTTCGCGCAGTACCTGTCGTGGGAGCTCGCGGCCATCGCCTCCAAGGCGCCTGCCGCGTCGGGTCAGACCGCGCCGGAGTTCGGCCTGCCGTTCACGGCCGAGCAGTACCACCAGGCGATCACGGACGCGGCGCTCGTGTGCGTGCCGCCGCCCGTGGAGTGATCCGCGCCCGATCCGGCAGAGTGAGGGGACGGCGGCGATGGCGATCATCGACAACGCGATCTATGTGAACGGTGTCCGCACCGAGAACCCGCAGACCCTCAGCGAGACGTTCGAGCTGATGCGTGCGCGCGGCGGTATGAGCTGGATCGGGCTGTACCGTCCCAGCGAGGACGAGATCCGCGCGGTCGCCGACGAGTTCGGCATCCACGTGCTCGTGGTCGAGGACGCGCTCTCCGGTCATCAGCGGTCGAAGCTGGAGCGCTACGGCGACGTGCTGTTCATGGTGCTGCGCCCCGCGCGGTATCTCGACGGCCCGGAGGAGGTCGAGTTCGGCGAGGTCCACGTCCTCGTCGGGCAGGATTTCGTCGTGACCATCCGGCATGCCGAGGCGCCCGATCTCGGACGCGTGCGCAGTCGGCTGGAAGCCGACCCGTCCCTGCTCCGGCATGGCCCGGAGGCGGTGCTCTACGCGATCCTCGACGAGGTCGTCGACGAGTACGCACCGGTGCTCGCCGGCCTCGAGAACGACATCGACGAGATCGAGAGCCAGCTGTTCGAGGAGGATGTCGACGCGACGCAGCGCATCTACGACCTCGGCCGCGAGGTCATCGACTTCCAGCGCGCGACACAGCCGCTGTCAGGGATGCTGGACGCCCTGCTGCGCGGATCCGACAAGTACCGGGTGAGCGAGGAGCTGCAGAAGTACCTGCGCGACGTGCTCGACCACACGCTGCGCGTCACCGATCGCGCGATGACGTTCCGCACCGTGCTCGACAATGCCCTCACGGTGGAGTCGACGATCGTCGCACGCCGGCAGAACGAGGAGATGCGGCGCATGACGGAGTTGAGCATCCGTCAGAACGACGAGGTCAAGAAGATCTCGGGCTGGGCCGCGATCCTGTTCGCTCCGACGCTCGTCGGCACGATCTACGGGATGAACTTCGACCACATGCCCGAGCTGCACTGGGCGTTCGGCTATCCGATGGCGATCGGCTTGATGATCGGCATGGGCTTCGGGCTCTACGCCTTCTTCAAGCGCAAGGGCTGGCTGTAGCGCTCAGGCCGATTCGTCGTCGTCGGTCTCGACGCCCGGGCCGGGTCCGGGGCGCACCGGAGCGTCGGGGGCGATGTCGATGCGGGTGTTGCCGTCGTGCTCGCTGACCTCGATGCGGGGAGCCGCGTCGGCTTCGGTCGCGTCGGGCGCCGCGGTCAGCTGATCGTGGCGCTTCTCCTCGAACGTCTCCTCGTCAGCGGGTCCGTGTTCAGGCGTGCTCATGGTTCTCCTCGGGGTTGCGGGTGTCATCGGTCTTCAGGTTCTCGGTGCGCTTGCGGCCCCAGCGTGCCAGCAGGAACAGCAGGACGCCGACGGCGAGCAGGATCGCACCGAACAGCCAGACCAGCGGGCGCTGCTGGGTGAGCAGCAGGATGCAGGAGGCGATGCCCAGCACGGGCACGAACGTCCAGACGCGGAAGTGGTCCTGCTCGACGTGGTCGCGACGCAGCACCAGCACCGAGACGTTCACGCTGAGGAAGACGAAGAGCAGCAGCAGCACGACCGTCTCGGCGAGGGTCGCCAGGTCGCCGACGAGGGTGAGCCCCATCGCGACCAGGGTCGTCGTGAGGATGGCGACCCATGGCGTCTTCCGGTTCGGCAGCACGCGGCCCAGCGCGGCGGGGAGCAGGTTCTGCTCGGCCATGCCGTAGGTCAGGCGGCTGACCATGATCATCGTGAGGAGCGCGCCGTTCGCGACGGCGATGAGCGCGATCAGGCTGAACAGCCACGAGGGGATGCTGACGCCGGTGGCCTCGACGACCGCGAGCAGCGGCCCGCTGGACTCCTGGAGTTCCGACGCCGGCAGGGCGATCGAACTCGCGAGCCCGACGAGCACGTAGACCCCGCCCGCTGTGAACAGGGCGGCGAAGAGAGCGCGGGGGTAGGTGCGCCGCGGGTTCTTGACCTCTTCGATCATGTTGGCCGAGGTCTCGAAGCCGACGAAGGAGTAGTACGCGATGACGGCCCCGGCGAGGACGGCCATGCCGACGCCGGTGCCCTCGGGCGTCTCGGTGATGCGTGACACGTCTCCGCCGCCTCCGCCGACGAAGACCGCGACGACGGCGATCACGATCACGAGCCCACTGAGCTCGATCGCGGTCATGACGAGGTTGGCGCCCATCGACTCGCGGATGCCGCGGGCGTTGAGGAGCGCGACGATCGCGAGGAAGGCGATGGCGACCGGGATCGTCGGCAGGTCGATGAAGGTGCGGAAGTAGTCGCCGGCGAAGGCGATCGCGAGTCCGGCCGCGCTGGTGACCCCGGCCGCCAGCATGCTGAACCCGACGAGGAACGAGACGAGAGGGCTGCGGAAGGCCCGCTCGGCGAAGACGGCCGAGCCGCCGGCCTTCGGGTACTTCGTCACGAGCTCGGCGTACGAGCCGGCGGTGAGCAGCGCGAGCAGCAGGGCGAGCAGAAGAGGCGCCCAGAGCATCCCGCCGACCTTCTCGGAGAGCACGCCCATGAGCGCGTAGATCCCGGCGCCCAGCACGTCTCCCAGGATGAAGGCGAAGAGCAGGGGGCCGGTGATGGCTCTGCGCAGGCGGGTGGGAGCCTCGGCCCCGGCGGCGATCTCGGTGGTCATCCTCGAACGCTATGGCCTGCGACGGGCCATAGCGATGGGGTTGACAGCAGAACGCGGAGGCGCGAGGAGGCCCAGGAAATTCATAGAAATGTGACGCGCCTTCCGCGCCTCACCCCTCGCATATCGATATATTGGCGTCGCGTGAACGGCGCTGAGCCTGCTCCCGCGCGGGCGATCGAGGGGATCGCCCGACCTGATACAGAAACGGGTTCTCACATGACCGGTACCGCACGGAAGGCGATCGCCGAAGGGCTCGCGACCTTCCTCTTCGTCCTCGCCATCATCGCCGCGGTGAACAGCGAAAGCCCGCTGACCCCGCTGGCGATCGGATTCACGCTCATGGTCCTCGTCTACTCGACGGGCCACATCTCGGGCGCGCACCTGAACCCCGCCGTCTCGGTCGGCGTGTTCCTGCGCGGCGGCCTGAGCGTCGTCGACTTCATCGCCTACCTGATCGCCCAGTTCGTCGGCGGCGCGCTGGCCGCGCTGGCCAGCCTGGCCGTGTGGCCCTCCGGCGGAAAGGCCGTCGTCATCGAGATCGGGCCCGCGTTCCTCGTCGAGGCGCTGTTCACGCTGATCCTCGTGTGGGTCGTGCTCAACACGGCCACCTCGAAGGACACCGACGGCAACTCGTTCTACGGTCTCGCGATCGGTGCCACGGTCTTCGTCGGCGCAGCGACGGTCGGGTCGATCTCGGGTGGTGGCTTCAACCCCGCGGTCGCCCTCGGCCTCTCGGTCGGCGGCTACTTCGCATGGAGCTCGCTGTGGCTCTACATCGTCGCCCCGGTCGTCGGCGCCGTCATCGCTGCCGTCTTGTTCCGCGTGCTCAACGCGGACGACGCCAAGAAGATCGCCGGCGAGTAATCCCGCCTCCGAAGCGCCGCGTCCTCTCCGGAGGGCGCGGCGCTTCTGCGTGCCGCCTCCTCTCCCTCGAGAGATGTCCACCGCGCGGGGGATGCCGACGGCATCCGCAATCCGTATCGTGATCCCATGCTGATCGTCGAGGAACTCCATCTGCTGCTGACCCGGCCCGACGGGCGGGTGGAGAGCGCCGCGAGCGTGCACCGCCTGTACGGCGCGATCGCCGGGGTCGTCGTCGACCTCGCCCTCCACGACCGCGTCGTGGTGACGGAGGAGAAGAACCCGGTCGTGCAGGTCGTCTCGGCGGAGCCGACCGGGAATCCGATCCTCGACGCGACACTCGCGCGGCTCGCGCCCCTGAGCGGCAAGCGCCTGCAGTCGCTGCTGATGCGGTCGAAGCTCGACCCGCTCGACGAGGTCGTCGAGTCGCTCATCGTGCAGGGTGTGCTCGCGCGCGGAGAGCGCGGCTTCTTCGGCTGGGGCTCGCTGCGCACGCCGGAGGCGGACCCGGGCCCGGAGATGCTGATCCGCTCGCGTCTCGCCGCCGTGCTGGCGGGCTCGGCTGCGCCGACCCAGGCCGATGTCACCATCCTCGCCATCCTTCAGGGCATGAACGCGGCGCACCCGATCCTGAGGAACGAGGCCGCGGGGGCGTCGGCGGGTCAGCTGAAGAAGCGGATCGAACAGCTGGTCACCGGGTCCGCAGCGGGCGACGCCGTCTCGAAGGCCGTGAACACGGCCATCGCCGCCGCGCTCATGGCCGCGATGACGCCGGTCATCATCGCGACGACGACCGGATGACCGCGGCCGGTCAGCTTCCACGGTCGGTGGTGATCACGATCTTGCCGGTCGCGTGTCCGGCGATCGAGCGCCGATAGGCCTCACGCACGTCCTCGAGCGGATGCACCGAATCGATCGGCAACTCGATGCTGCCTTCGGCCAGCAGGTCGGCGATCAGCGTCAGCTCCCGGGCGCCCGCCTTCGCTCCACCGACTCCACGGACCCCCGGATGCCGTCTGCGCGCGTCGTAGTCGGCGACCGTGTTGATCCGGTCCGGAGGAACGCCGAGTGCCATCGCCAGATCGACCGTGCCGTGGCCGACGGTGTCGAGCACCGCCGTGAGCCCGCCCGGGGCGGCGGCGCGCACCTCGTCGGCGAGGCCGCCGCCGTGGGTGAGCGGATGGATGCCGAGTCGGCGCAGCAGCGCGTGGTTGCGCGCACTCGCCGTCCCGAGCACCCGGGCACCGCGCCGTAGGCAGAGCTGCGCGGTGAGGATGCCGACACCACCGGCCGCGCCGCCGATCAGTACGACGTCGCCCTCGCCGATCCGCTGCGACTCGACGCTCGCGACGGCGGTGCGCCCGACGACGTTGAGCGCACCCGCGACGAGCAGCGGAAGGCCGTCGGGCACACGGACGAGCTGGTCGGGATCGATCACGAGGTGGTCGGCCTGCGCCTCGTACCGGAGCCCGCCGAAGACCCGCTCGCCGACGCGCCACCCGATCACGTCGTCACCGAACGCGTCGATCGTGCCCGAGAAGTCGTAGCCGTTGCCCGAGGGCAGGCTGCGCTCGTACGGGTCGTTCATGGGGTCGCCGCTGAACAGCTTCCAGTCCACCGGGTTCACGCCCGCCGCGGCCACCCGGACGAGAACCTGACCGGGCCCCGGGGTCGGCACCGCCCGCCGCTCGATCTCGAGTACCTCGGGCCCCCCGAACCGATGGAAGACGACCCGTCTCGACGCGGCATCCGTCGGTGCGAGGGGCATGGGGACAGCCTAAGACGGCCGGGGACCAGGAGGAACCGAGCTGATCGATCCGTGCCGTTGCAGCCATTCCAGGATCGCGCGGGTGGTGTCCTCGGGGCGCTCCTGCTGGATCCAGTGGCCGCTGTCGAAGCTGATCTGCTCGACGTTCGGCACGAACTCCGCGAGGTTCGGTGACGGAGTGACAGTGTCGCGATCGCCCGAGATCATGAGGGCGGGTTGCTGGATGATCGGGTCGACCTCTCCGAGCAGATGCCAGTCGCGGTCGAAGTTGCGGTACCAGTTGATGCCGCCGGTGAACCCCGTCGTCTGGAAGGCGGCGACGTAGACGGCGAGCTCGTCAGCGCTCAACAGGGGTTCTCCGTGAGGCGAGTCGGACAGCGCGAGCTCGATCATCGCGTTCCCGGGTTGCGGAGCCCGGAGAGGCTCGTTCCGGCGGTACAGGTTGCGGAGGAACCTCTCCGTGTTCGCATCGAGCACCGCGTCGGCGACGCCGGGCTGTCGGTTGAAGTGCACGAAGTAGTAGTCGCTGCCGAGCACCTCCTCCATGAACTCGAGCCATGGCCGCTCGCCGCGCGCGGGGTACGGCAGGCTCAGGCAGATCACCTTGTCCACCCGGGTCGGATGCAGCACGGTGAGGCTCCAGACGACCATCGCACCCCAGTCGTGGCCGACGAAGGTCGCGTCGGCGTAGCCGTAGTGATCGAGAAGGGCGACGAGATCGCCGGCGAGCTGCGCGACGTCGTAGGCGGCGACCTCGCTCGGACGCGAGGAGTTTCCGAAGCCCCGCTGGTTCGGAGCGATCACGTGGTAGCCCGCCGCGACGAGCGCGGGCACCTGGTGTCGCCAGGTGAAGGCGAGGTCCGGCCAGCCGTGGCAGAGCACGATGGGTCGTCCTGCGTTCTCGCGGCCGGCTTCGAAGACCTCGAGCGTCACCCCGTTGACGGTGATCATGGTCGGCGCGGGAAAGGGGATCGAGTGTGTCGGTGTGTTCATGTTCTTCACGCTAGGGAGGTATACCGGTCACCTCATGACCGGTTTATCTGGAAATGTTGTCGGCATGCGAAGCGACCGACTGGTGGCCATCCTGCTCATGCTGCAGCGACGCGAACAGGTGACGGCCGCCGAGGTCGCCGCCGAACTGGAGGTCTCGGAGCGCACCGCGCGGCGCGACCTCGACGCGCTGGCGCAGAGCGGCATCCCCGTGTACTCGATCCAGGGCCGAGCCGGCGGCTGGCGGCTGCTCGGCGGCGGCCGCACCGACCTTTCCGGGCTGACCGCGAGCGAGACCCGCGCCCTGTTCCTCGTCGCCGGCCCGGCCTCGACGGCGACTCCGGCGGTGAGGTCGGCGCTCCGCAAGCTCGTGCGCGCGCTTCCCGAGCCGTTCCGCGACGAGGCCGAGGCGGCGGCGACCTCGCTGATCCTCGACCCGCGGAATTGGGGCTCCACCCGGGTCGCGCAGCCGCCGCGCTTCCTCGATGACCTGCAGGATGCGGTGATCCGCGGCGTGCAGGTGCGACTCGGCTACGTGAACAGCGAGGGGGTCGAGTCGGAGCGGATCGTCCATCCCCTGGGCATCGTCGCCAAGGGGCCGTCCTGGTATCTCGTCGCCTTCACGGAGACGGGCCGGCGCACTTTCCGGATCGATCGGGTCTCGTCGGTCCGCCCGACCGACGATCCCGTTGTGCTCCCGGGCGCCGTCGACCTGTCCGAGAGCTGGCGAGAGATCGCCGACGACCTCGACCGGCGGCGCACGTCACCCGTCGAGATCCACGCGACCTGCGCCCCCGAGGGCTTCGACCATCTCAGGATCGCGGTCGGGGACGATCTCGAGACAACGGGCGTTCTCGCCGATGGTCGCATCTCCGTCGTGATCCGCGGGCCCAGCGAGTACGGGCTCGCGGGGCTCCTCTCCGGTCTCGTCGAATGGCTCGACATCACCGAGCCCGCCGGTGTGCGGGACCACCTCGCTGACATCGGCGCAGCGCTCACGAGGCGCTACGGCGTCCCCGACTCCTGACGCCGCGTCGCATCGCGTACCTGGTCGCATCGCGAACCGGAGCGCGATCCGGTCGACGCCATCCCGCCGTCAGAGCGCCGTGTCCGGCAGCAGGGGACGCATGAACGTGCGCTCGTAGCGGAGCACGCATCCGCTCTCATCACGGATCCGATCGGCGGCGACGAACTCGGGATCGACGCCGAAGCGCTCGCGGTAGATCTCGTATTCCGCCAGCGAGGGGAAGGTGAAGAGCGCGAGAGCCTCGTCGCTCTTGCCCTCCGACGGCAGGAAGTAGCCGTGATGGATGCCGCCGTGCCGGGTGACGAGCTCCATCCAGGCCTGGGCGAACTCCTCGAATGCCTCGATCTTGGCGGGGTCGACCGTGTACGTCACGACGCAAGTGATCACGGGGCCCACGATACTCGCGGCCGCGCGGGGTTTCGGGAATACCCACGAGGGGTATACAGTTGTTCCAGATACCCCGGTGGGGTATCCCGAGACGAGAAGAGGACGACATGACGACGACCGAGTACCAGGTGACCGGAATGACGTGCGGACACTGCGAGATGTCGGTCCGGGAAGAGGTCGGCCAGATCGCGGGTGTCGACGACATCCAGGTGAGCGCCCAGACCGGCCTGCTCTCCGTGACCGGCGCGGCAGACATCGACGACGCACAGATCCTCGCGGCTGTCGAAGAGGCCGGCTACTCGGCGGTGCGCGCGTCATGAAGACCGGCGCGCGGCTGGCGCTCTTCGGAGCGGGATTGGCGGTGGCGTTCGGCGGAGCCTTCGGCATCGCCGCAGCCGTGGCGCCGGATGACATCGTCACGGAAGTGCAGGAGGGAAGCGACATGGAAGAGCACGGAGCAGGACACGAGACGGAGTCGGCATCCTCGGCATCCGAACTGGCCGGCGCGCTGAAGGGGCTCTCGATCAGCATCGACGGGTACGTGCTGTCGCCGATCACGGCTCCCGCGGTCATCGGCGAGGCCGGCGAGCTGAGCTTCCAGATCCAGGATGCCGACGGCGAGCCCGTGACCTCGTACACGACCGCGCACGACAAGGACCTGCATCTGATCGTGGCTCGATCCGACGGGAGCCGTTTCGAGCACGTGCACCCGGAGCTCGACGAGTCCACCGGCACCTGGTCGGTGCCGTGGACATGGGCGGATGCCGGTACCTACCGGGTGTTCGCCGACTTCACGACGGCGGGAGAGGATGCCGCGAACCTGACGCTCTCGCGTATCGTGCAGGTCGCCGGCGCGTTCACCCCCGTGGAGACGCAGCCGAGCCGGGTCGACGAGGTCGACGGCTTCACGGTCTCGCTCGAGGGAGACGTCGTCACCGGGGCCGCCAGCGAGCTGACCATCACGATCTCTCGCGACGGCGAGCCGGTGACCGAGCTCGAACCCTACCTGGGCGCCTTCGGCCACCTCGTCGCCCTGCGCGAGGGCGATCTGGCCTTCCTGCATGTGCACGCCGAGGGCGATGAGCCCGCGGCGGGCGACACCGCAGGCCCCGAGATCGTCTTCTTCGCCGAGGCCCCGACCGCCGGTCGTTACCTGCTGTACCTCGACTTCCAGGTCGACGGCGTCGTACGCACCGCCGAGTTCGTGGTCGACGCCGCACACGGTGATCACTCATGACCACCTCACTGCCCCAGACGGCCGGATCCGGCGTCGAGCTGGAGATCGGCGGGATGACCTGCGCCTCCTGCGCGATGCGGATCGAGAAGAAGCTCAACAAGCTCGACGGCGTCACAGCGACGGTGAACTACGCGACCGAGAAGGCGAAGGTCACGGTGCCGGAGGGGTACGACCCGGCGCTCCTCATCGCGGAGGTCGAGAAGACCGGATACACGGCCGCGGTGCCCGCACCGAAGGGTGCTGTGACGAGTGGCGATGCCGACGAGGTCGACCCGGAGCTGCGCTCTCTGCGCAACCGTCTGATCGGCTCGATCGTGCTGACGATCCCGGTCATCGCGATGGCGATGATCCCGGCGCTGCAGTTCACGTACTGGCAGTGGGCGTCGCTCGCGCTCGCCGCCCCGGTGATCGTGTGGGCGGCATGGCCGTTCCACCGCGCCGCCTGGATGAACCTGCGCCACGGCGCGGCGACGATGGACACGCTCATCTCGATGGGCACCTCGGCCGCGTTCCTCTGGTCGCTGTACGCCCTGTTCTTCGGTACGGCCAGCACCCCCGGCATGACGCATCCGTTCGAGTTCTCGCTCGCGCCGTCCGACGGCGCTGCGAACATCTACCTCGAGGTCGCCGCGGGCGTGACGATGTTCATCCTCGCCGGACGGTACTTCGAGAAGCGGTCGAAGAAACAGGCGGGCGCTGCACTGCGGGCCCTCCTGGAGCTCGGCGCGAAAGAGGTGTCGGTCGTGCGCGACGGTGTGGAGGGGAAGATCCCCGTCGACGAGCTGCGGGTGGGCGACGAGTTCCTCGTGCGGCCGGGGGAGAAGATCGCGACCGACGGGGTCGTGGTGTCGGGCACGTCCGCGGTCGATGCCTCGATGCTGACCGGGGAGTCGGTTCCGGTCGAGGTCGCGTCGGGAGATGCGGTGACCGGCGCGACCACGAACGTCGGCGGTCGGCTCGTCGTGCGGGCCACCCGGATCGGATCCGACACGCAGCTGGCGCAGATGGCCCGGCTCGTCGAGGAGGCGCAGACCGGCAAGGCCGAGGTGCAGCGGCTCGCCGACCGCATCTCGGGCGTCTTCGTGCCGATCGTGATCGTCATCGCGGTCGTGGCGCTCGGTGCCTGGCTGGGCGCCGGGTTCCCCGTGGCCGCCGCGTTCACCGCGGCGGTGGCCGTGCTGGTGATCGCCTGCCCGTGCGCTCTCGGGCTCGCGACGCCGACGGCGCTGCTGGTCGGCACCGGACGCGGGGCGCAGATGGGCATCCTCATCAAGGGTCCGGAGGTGCTGGAATCCACCCGCACGGTCGACACCGTCGTGCTCGACAAGACCGGCACCGTGACGTCGGGGCGGATGACCCTGGTCGACGCGGTCCTGGAGCCGGGCACCGATCGGGCCCAGCTGCTGCGCCTGGCCGGAGCGCTGGAGGACGCCTCGGAGCACCCGATCGCCCAGGCGATCGCGAAGGGCGCGACGCAGGAGGTCGGCACCCTTTCGGCTCCGGAGGACTTCGCGAACATCGAGGGCAAGGGCGTGCAGGGCGTCGTCGACGGGCACGCCGTGCTGGTGGGGCGCGAGTCGCTGCTGGCCGAGTGGTCGCAGCACCTGAGTCCGGAGATCGCGGATGCCAAGGCGGATGCCGAGAGCCAGGGCAAGACCGTCGTCGCCGTCGGCTGGGATGGTCGGGCGCGCGGCATCCTGATCGTGGCGGACGCGGTCAAGCCGACGAGTGCCGAGGCGATCGCGCAGTTCAAGGCCCTCGGTCTGACCCCGGTGCTGCTCACCGGTGACAACGAGGCCGTGGCGCGGCGGATCGCCGCGGAGGTCGGCATCGACGAGGTCATCGCCGAGGTGCTCCCCGCTGACAAGGTCGACGTCGTCCGGCGGCTCCAGGGCGAGGGCAAGGTCGTCGCGATGGTCGGCGACGGCGTCAACGATGCTCCCGCCCTGGCTCAGGCCGACCTCGGGCTCGCGATGGGAACGGGCGCGGACGTCGCGATCGAAGCATCCGACATCACCCTCGTGCGGGGCGATCTGCGCAGCGCGGTCGACGCCATCCGGTTGTCGCGCAAGACGCTCGGAACGATCAAGACGAACCTGTTCTGGGCCTTCGCCTACAACGTCGCGGCGATCCCCGTCGCCGCCCTCGGCATGCTCAACCCCATGCTCGCGGGCGCGGCGATGGCGCTCTCCAGCGTCTTCGTCGTCGGCAACAGCCTGCGCCTGCGCGGATTCCGGAGCATCGCGCGGGACTGAGCCTGTTCTGCGTGATCCCGCTCTGCGTCTGCGGTCTCCTCGAAGACCCTTCACACACCGGATCGGAGGCGTGAACGGTGAACGCGTAGCGTGGAACCTCGCTCTGGCGATCCGAGCGAGAGTTCAACGAATGGGGGTGCTGCACGTGCTTTTCACGCCTGTCCGGGAGAGCCGGATCGATCGCCCCTCGTCCTTCGGCACATCCGTGGGGTCGCCGATCCGGGTCGACGAGATCTTCCAGCACCTCGCGCTCCGCATCGCTGACGGCACCTACCCTCCCGGCGCCCGGCTGCGCGACCATTCTCTCGCCGAGGAGTTCGCCATCTCGCGCACTCCGATCCGCGAGGCGATGCAGCGGCTCCGGGGCATCGGCATGATCGAGATCTACCCCAGCAGGCACACCATCGTCGCGGACGTCACGACGGAGTCGATCACCGCGACGAGGGAGTTCGCCGCCTTGAGCGCGGGATGCATCGTCCGGTTCGCGGTCCCGAAGCTCGATGACGCGGAACGCGACCGTGCGGCCGCGCTCGCGCGCGACGTGGCATCCGAGATCGCAGCCGACGGAGACTGGCTGTCGGCGCAGGCCGACCTGCTCCGTCACCTGTGCGACCGGGCGCAGAATCCGCTGTTCCGCCTTTTCCTGGGCGATGCCTGGTACCTCGTCATCCGCGATCTGAGCCGGGTATCGCTGTCGACGGCGCAGCGGATGCAGCGCGAGAACGCCGCCGCCGCGCTGGCCGAGCTCATCCGGGACGGCGACGTCGACGGAGCGGAACGCGCAGCCCGCGACGTGTTCAGCCTCAGCGGCGACTGAACAGCGTCGCGACCGCAACGGTCGGGAAATGCGGGTACGTTCGCAGGATGACCGTCACGCAGCCGCCCCCTCGTCGCACGCTGCTCGTCGGCTTCGGCAAACTGGGGCGCCGTCTTGCCTCCCGCCTGCTGGCCGACGGCGGGGAGGTGTTCGCGCTGCGGCGCAGCGACGGCGCTCTGCCCGACGGCGTCGTCGGCATCCGCGCGGACCTCTCCGCCCCGCTGACGGCGAACCTGCCCGAGGTCGACGCGATGGTCGTCACGCTCCCGCCGGGTGGCGCGGTCGACAGCTATCGCCGGGTGCTGACGCACCTCGCCGACGCCCTGCCGTCGGTTCCCGCACGCACGGTGTTCGTCTCGTCGACAGGGGTGTTCGAGGGCTCGTCATCCGATCATCCGATCACCGAGCGGGACGACCCCGCGCCGTCGTCCGATCGGTCGCGAGGTCTCTTCGACGGCGAGCGTGCGGCGATCGAGCTGTTCTCGGCGACGGTCGTGCGGCCGGCGGGGATCTACGGGCCGGGCCGGGATTTCCTCCTGCGCCAGGTGCGCGAGGGCAAGGCCGTGAACCACCGCCGCCGCACGAACCGCATCCACGAGACCGACCTCGTCCGCGCGCTCGACCTGCTGCTGCGCATGCCGGAGCCGCCGGCGCTCGTGCACGCGCTCGACCGGGCGCCGGCGCCCCTCGGCGACGTCGTTGCGTACATCGCCCAGACGCTGGGAGTGGATGCTCCGCCGGATGATCCGTCGGCGGAGGCGACCGGCCTCGTGCATGATGGGTCGTTGCTCCTGACGCTGCTCGGCGCCCTGGAGTATCCGACCTACCGCGAGGGGTATGCCGAGATGATCGCGGCAACACCAGCGGGCTGAGCATCCGCCGCCGCGGGCCGTCGGATCGTCCAGGTCGACGACCGGATGCCCCATTCCGCAGCCGGGACGCCTGCTCGTAGGTTGGCGGGAGTCGGATGCGACGACGCATCACGAGGAACGAGAGGTGACGACCGTGCGCGGTGTGATTCTTCCGGGCGATGCGACGGCCGAGGTCCGCGACTTCCCCGTGCCGGAGCCCGGCCATGGACAGGTGGTGATCCGCACCGGTGCGTCGGGCATCTGCGGCAGCGACATCGGCTACATCTACCGGGGGTACAAGACCCACAAGGGACTCGACGGTGCGCCGGCCTACAAGGGCGTCATCGCCGGCCACGAGCCGTGCGGACGCATCGTCGCCGTGGGGGAAGGCGTGCGCCGATTCCGGGTGGACGATGACGTCGCCGTCTACCACATCCACGGATGCGGGGTCTGCCGGAACTGTCGCGCGGGGTACGGCATCAGCTGCACGGACGTGACGCGACGAGAGGCCTACGGCTGGCAGCGCGACGGCGGGCACGCCGAGTTCGTCCTGGTGGACGAGACGGAGTGCATCCCGCTGATCCCGCCGCTGACATACACCGACGGAGCACTCATCGCCTGCGGATTCGGCACGGCTTACGAGGGTCTCCAGCGCACGGGTCTGCACGGAGGAGAGGACCTGCTGGTCGTCGGGCTCGGCCCGGTGGGACTCGCGGCGGCCATGATCGGACGGATGCGAGGTGCGCGTCGCGTCATCGGCATCGAGCGCAACCAGGAACGGATCGAGTTCGTCCGCGGGCTCGGACTCGTCGATCACATCGTCGTGGCCGATGACGACGCCGTCGAGGCCGTGCTCGCTCTCACCGACGGCAGAGGCTGCGAGGTCACCGTCGATGCCTCCGGCAGCACGCCGGGCCGGTCGGTCGCGCTCGCCGCCGCTGCGGAGTGGGGGCGCACGGCGCTGCTCGGAGAGGGCGGCGCCCTGGAGACCGAGGTCTCGGACACGCTCCTGCACAAGCACCTGACCATCACCGCCTCGTGGGTCACGTCTCTGCAGGGGATGGAGGACCTGACCCGGATGCTCGCGGCGGAGGGGCTGCACCCCGAGGTCGTCGTGAGTCACCGATTCTCACTGGAGCAGGCCGACGAGGCGTACCGCATCGCCGCGGCGGGCGCGACCGGGAAGGTCGTGCTCCTCCCGTGACCCCGCAGCTGCGTCGGGTCAGGCGGTCGACTCCCGCACGATCAGGTGCGGGCGGATGACCTCCGCCGAATGCGAGTGGTTGGCGCCGTCGTTGAGCTCGTCCAGGAGCAGCTCGACAGCATGCTCGCCCATGGCGTCCTTCGGCTGTCCGATCGTCGACAGCGCGTGGCGTCCGTCGAGTCCGAGGTCGCCGTATCCGATCACCCGGGCGTCGTGCGGTGCGGAGACGCCACGTCGTGAAAGCCCCTCGAGCACGCCGGTCGCCAGCTGGTCGTTGATGCAGAAGATGCGGCGCGGAGCGCCCGACGCGAGGATCCGCTCCGCCGCCGCGATACCGGCATCGACCGTCATCTCGTCGACGGTGATCTCGACGAGGTCGCGTTCGGAGCGATCCTTCTCCCGGAGCGCCTCGACGGAGCCCGCGTGTCGATCACGGCACTGGGGGATGGATCTTTCGCCGTTGACGAGCGTGATCCCCTCGCCGGGGGTGGACAGGAGGTGCTGCACGGCCAGGTGCCCGCCGTACACGTCGTCCACGGCGACGGAGCAGCCCTGTGCCGTGTCGATCAGCCGGTCGACGAGGATGATGCGCGTGCCGATGCTGCGCAGCATCGCGAGCCGCTCCGCCTCGGGGTTGATCGGCACGACCAGTGCCCCGGCGGCCCGCTGCTGCGCGAGCATCTCGAAGTGGCGCCGCTCACGTGCCGGGTCCTCGTGGGTCACGCACAGCGACACGGCGTAGTTGTGCTTGTCGGCGGCGTTGACCACGGCATCCGCGATCGCCGCGTAGAACGCGTTGGTGATCTCCGGGATGATGAGGCCGAGCACACGACTCGCTCCGCCGCGCCGCAGCGTCGCGGCCGAGCGGTTCGGCACGTAGCCGAGCTCGTCGATCGCCGCCTGGACTCGGGCGCGCATCTTCTCCGACACCAGATCCGGGCGATTGATCGCCGTGGAGACGCTGCCGACCGAGACGCCCGCCAGCCGTGCGACGTCGATCTGGTCGGGCTGTCGCTCAGTGTCCACGTGCTCTCCAAGAAGGGGGATCCCCGCGACTCAGAGACGCGGATGACGACGCCGGCAGGCGCTGTCGGACCGTACCCGAATATATATCGTCCGCCCGTCAGCCGTTCACCCGGATCATCGTCTTCACCTCGGTCGCGAGCGGCACCGTCCACGCCTCGATCGCCCGATCGAAGGGCAGGGCGCGCGAGACGAGGGAGTCGGCGTCGATGCGCCCGGCGGCGAGCGCCTCGATGACCGTGGGCCACGTGAACGCGTAGCGCATGACGCCCTGCACGGAGACCTCTCGCTCGATGATCGCGGGCATCGGGATCGATGCGTCCTGCGCCCCGACGCCGATGAAGATCGCCTTCCCGCCCGGTGCCACCTTCAGGCAGGAGTCGTGGCGGACCACGCCGACGCCCGTGCATTCGACGACCGCATCGAACCGCTCGTCGACGTCGGCGAGGTCGGAGGCGACCTCGCATCCGTAGCTCGCCGCCGTGGCCCGCCGCTCGTCCTGCGGTTCGACCAGCACGACGCGCGACGCTCCGTGCAGGAACGCCAGCTGTGCGGCGAAGAGACCGATCGGCCCGCCGCCCGTGATGAGGATGCGGCTGCCTGCCGCGACCCCTGCCTTGCGGATGCCGTTGAGCGACACCGAGATCGTCTCCACCATGGCCGCCGCGTCGTCGCTGACGGAATCGGGGATGACGAAGGCGTTCTGCACCGGCACACGGAGGTACTGCTGCAGAGCGCCGTCGGTGCCCGGGACCCCGAAGAACCTCTGAGCGGGATCGAGGTTGTAGCTGCCTCGCCGCGCCTCGGGGGATCGGGGGTCGGGCATCAGCGGCTCGACGGACACGCGACGACCGACCAGTGCGGCATCCGCTTCCGATCCCGCCTGCACGATGCGCCCGCCGAACTCATGACCGAGCACGAGCGGTTCCGTGACGATCTCGCTGCTCGCCCGCCCTTCCAGGTAGAAGTGCTTGTCGGAGCCGCACACGCCCACGGAGCCGATCTCGACGAGCACTTCTCCGGGTTCCGCGACCGGTGCGTCTCGCGTTTCGAAGCGGAGATCCTGCGGGCCGTGAAGGACGAGCGCGCGCATCGTCCGAGGTGTTCCTGCCGATGTCGTCGTTGACATGTTCGCCTGCTTTCTTCAGGGTTCTGCGCTCGGATTCGCGGCATTTTCCGAACTTCGCTTGACGATCTTCCCGACCTGAGCATAAAGTTGGGGCCGCTACCTGAGACGTTTCAGTTTCAGGGACTATACCGCACCGAAGACGTTGCGGTGAATCAGAAGCCAGAAGCGCCAGGCGGCGCGGAAGGGATCATCGTGGATCTCACAGCATCACGCATTCGGAGGGCTGCGGCCATCGCCGTCGTCCTCGGTCTCGCCCTGACCGGGTGCGCCGCACAGTCGGGAGGATCCGGAGGCTCCACCGACGACGACACTCTCAAGATCGGCGCCATCTACCTGGATACGCAGGGTTTCTACGCCGGAGTCAAGAAGGGCGTCGAGCTCGGTGCGGAGGAGGCCGGCAAGAAGGTGGAGTTCGTCGAGACGAACGCCGCGGCCGACGCCTCCAAGGAGTCCGCCTTCATCGACACCCTGATCTCGTCGCAGGTCGACGCCATCCTGCTCTCGGCGGTCTCCGCCGATGCCTCGGTCGCCGCACTGCGCAACGCGTCTTCGGCCGACATCCCGGTCATCTGCTACAACACGTGCATCAACGACGACGACGCGCAGAAGTACGTCAAGGCCTACGCCTTCGGCGACCCGGTCGAGTTCGGATACAAGACGGGCGAAGCCGCCGCCGACTACTTCGAGGCGAACGGCATCGACGCCCCGCAGATCGCCGTGCTCAACTGCGAGTTCGTCGAGGTCTGCGTGAGCCGGCGCGAGGGCTTCGAGAAAGCGCTCACCGAACGCGGGATCGACTACACGCTCGTCGCCAACCAGGAGGGCAGCGACCCGACCGAGTCCATCGGCGTGGCCGAGAACATCCTGACCGCGAATCCCGACATCGACGCGTTCTACGGCGAATCCGGCGGCGCGGCGATCGGCGCCGTGAAGGCCGTCGAGAACAAGGGCTTCACCGGGAAGACCGTCGTCTTCGGCTCGGACATGACCGCCGATCTCGCCAAGGCTCTCGTGGACAACACCATCCTCAAGGCGTCGATCGACGTCTCCGGGATCGCCGTGGGCAAGGCGGCCATCGCCGCCGCGATCGCCGTCCACGACGGCGAGTCGCAGGAGTTCACCGTCCCTGTGCCCATCGACGTGTACAGCACGCCCGACCAGGGCACGGAGTGGCTGGAGACCCACCCCGACGGGATTCCGTGATCCGGGCTGTCCACCGCTGACACCCTCACCACCGGAAGAAGGCACGGAGATGGCATCCGACGAGTACGTCGCCGAGGTCACCGGCGCATCCAAGTCGTACGGTCCGGTCGTCGCGCTGACCGACGTCAGCTTCGCGATCGCCCCCGGCGAGGTCCGTGCGCTGCTCGGCAAGAACGGTGCGGGCAAGTCGACGCTCATCCGTCTGCTGTCCGGGGCCGAGGCCCCGGACAGCGGCGAGGTCTTCCTCGGCGGCGAACTGCTCGGCGGCGCGGGCGTGGACGGCGCGCACCGGCTGGGGGTGCGCACCGTCTACCAGGAGCTCTCGCTGATCGGCAGCATGACCGTCGCCGAGAACATGTTCATGGGCCGCTGGCCCTCCTCGTTCGGCGCGCTGGACTACCGGCGGATGCATGCCGCGACGCGCGAGGCGCTGGCTCGGCTGGATCTGCGCATCGACCCCGGTCGCGTCGTCGACGAGCTGAGCGTCGCGGATCAGCAGCTGGTCGAGATCGCGCGCGCCATCCACGACGAGCCTCGGCTCCTGATCCTCGACGAGCCGACGAGCTCGCTGGCCGCGGCCGAGGTCGATCGCGTGCTCCGTGCCGTGCAGGCGATCGCCGCCAGCGGTGTCGCCGTGCTCTACGTCAGCCACCGGCTCGGCGAGATCAGGAAGATCGCGAGCACCGCCTCGGTGATGCGGGATGGCCGCCTGATCGACACCCGCAGCCTGGCCGAGGTGGACACCCGCGAGGTCGTGCAGATGATGATCGGGAACGCCGTCGACGACTTCGCCCCGATCAGCGAGGCGACGTCGGATCCCGGCGCCGTCGTGCTCGAAGTCTCCGACATCCACGAGGAGCCGTATCTGCACGGCGCCTCGCTCACCCTGCACGAGGGCGAGGTGCTCGGCATCGCCGGAGTGCTCGGGAGCGGACGCACCGAGCTGCTGCAGATCATCAGCGGCCTCACGGCGCCGGCGTCGGGAACGGTGCGGGTGCGGGGTCGCGATCTCACCGGTCGCGGACATCGGGCGGCCCTGCGCAGCGGGGTGGGGATGACCCCGGAGAGCCGCAAGCAGGACGGGATCTTCCCGGCCCTCGGCGTCGACGAGAACATGCTCGCCTCGGATTGGAAGGCCGTGTCCTCCGGCGGATTCACGTCTCCCCGCAAGATGGTCGACGCCGCTCGCGCGCTGATCGACCGACTCCACATCAAGACCGCCTCGCCCCGCGCCGAGATCGACACCCTCAGCGGCGGCAACCAGCAGAAGGCCGTGATCGGCCGATGGCTGCACGCACGCAGCGACATCCTCCTCCTCGACGAGCCGACCCGCGGGGTCGACGTCGAGGCGAAGGCGCAGATCTACGCGCTGATGCGGGATCTGGCCGCCGCCGGCACCTCGATCGTCTTCGTGTCGAGCGAGATGGAAGAGCTGCCGTCCGTCTGCGACCGGGTGATCGTCCTCCGCGGAGGACGGATCGTCGAGGAGCACCGGGCGCCTCGGATCAACACCGACGCCATCCTCACGAGCGCCATCGCCGGCCCTGATCTTCCCTCTGATCGGAAGGACCCCTCATGACAACGACGTCGAGCACCCCCACCCGGAGCACACGCGCTCCGCTCTTCCGTGCTCTCAACACGCAGCGCATCAACGAGATCGGGCTCGCCGTCGCGATCATCGTCCTCGCGATCGTCCTCGCCAGCGTGGCCCCCGGTTTCGCGACCGGGAACAACGTGTGGAGCATCCTCCGCGACGCGGCCACCGTCGGCATCGTCGCGTGGGGAGCGACCCTCGTCATCGTCGCGGGCGAGATCGACATCAGCATCGGCCCGGCGGTCGCCTTCTGGTCGGTGATGCTCGCCGAGATGGCGGGGCCGTGGGGCATCGGCCTCCCGGGCGGAATGATCGCGGTCCTCGTCGGCGGTCTCGTCGTCGGAGGCCTGGCCGGATGGCTCCGCGCCGTTCTCGGCATCCCCTCGTTCATCGTCACGCTCGGTCTCTGGAGCGCCTACCGCGGGCTCGCCCAGTTCATGACCAACGCCCTGCCCGTGCCCGTCGAGACCAACGACTTCCTCGATCTCCTCGCCGGGTCCATCGGACCGGTGCCGACACCCGTCGTGGTCTTCTTCCTGCTGTTCGTCGTCTTCTATTTCGTGTCGACCCGCACGAGCTTCGGCCGATCGGTCTTCGCGGTCGGCGGCAACGCGCGTGCGGCGATGCTCTCCGGCATCCACGTGACGCGCACCCGGATCGCCGTGTTCGCGATCACCGGCCTGCTCGCGGCCGTCGTCGGCATCCTGCTCACGGCGCGCCTCGGGTCGGGCAACAGCGGGGCGGCGACCGGGCTCGAGTTCGACGTGATCGCCGCCGTCGTCGTCGGCGGCACGGCACTCGCCGGAGGACGCGGCTCGATGCTCGGCACGCTCCTCGGCGTCATCTTCATCGCGATGATCGGCAACGGCCTCATCCTCCTGGGCGTCAACTCGTACATCCAGGACGTCGTGTCGGGCGCGATCATCGTGGTCTCCGTCCTGATCAACATCCTCCTGAGCAGGCGAGGGAAGAAGACCGTTGACTGACCACTCCGCCGTCCGCTTGCCGCACACAGAGAACCGAGGCCGACCATGACATCTCACCCGTTTCCCGTGATCGCTCCGGAGCCGCTGACCCGCGTGACCTCCGAGCATCCGAAGATCGCGCTCGTCTCGGGCGGACTCGGCGTGTACTGGGGCCAGTTCGACGGACTGCTCGACACCGTGCGCTCGTCGGCGGCCACGATCGCCTCCCGGATCGAGGGCATCGGCGCCACGGTCACCGACTTCGGCGTGGTGTCCGACCCGGTCGACGGAGCCGCCGCAGCCGACCGCATCCGGCAGGCCGACGTCGACCTGATCGTGCTCTTCGTGTCGACGTACATGACCAGCGCGCAGGTGCTGCCCATCTTCAAATACGGCGGTGCGCCGATCCTGCTCGTCTGCCTGCAGCCCGGCCGGAGCATGGACCACGAGAACTTCGGAACCGGGGACTGGCTCGGCTACGCGGGTTCGGCGGGGCTCCCCGAGATGTGCGTCGCGCTGGAGCGTCTCGGACTGCCTGCCCGCAGCGTCTCCGGTCACCTCGACGACGAGCGCGCCTGGGAGAAGATCGGCCGCTACATCCGGGCGACCGGCGTGGTGGCCACGCTGCGCCGCGGCCGATACGGCCTGCTCGGACACCTCTATCCCGGGATGTTCGACATCGCGTCGAACATCACGTCGACCTACGCCACCTTCGGCGGTCATGTCGAGATCCTCGAGCTCGACGACCTGCGGCGGTTGTACGAGGGCGTGACCGACGAGGATGCCGAGACCAAGCTCCGCACGGTCGAGCAGATCTTCTCGATCGATTCCGGCGCCGATCGCGAGAACATCCGTTTCCAGGCGCAGGTGTCGGTCGCCCTCGACCGGCTCATCGAGGAGTACGACCTCGACACGCTCGCGTACTTCCACATGGGCAACTCCGACGACATCTACAGTCGGCTCGCCACCGCGTTCCCGATCGGCGCCACCCTGCTGTCGACCCGCGGCATTCCGACCGTCACCGAGTTCGAGCTCCGTGCCGGGCTCGCGATGCTCATCACCGGACAGCTCGGAGGCGGCGGGACCTTCACCGAAGGGCAGGCCCTCGACTTCGACCGAGGGCACGTGGAACTCGGACACAACGACGCGGCGGACGCGTCGCTCACCTCCGACCGTCCGGTGCTGCGCAACCTCGAGGTCTTCCACGGCAAGTCCGGCGGCGGAGCATCCGTCGAGGCCACTGTGCGCCCCGGTCCCGTCACCCAGTTCTCCATCGGGGAGATGCACGACGGGCGCCTGCGCTTCATCGCGTCCGAGGGCACGGCCGTCGCGGGACCCGCCATCAGGATCGGCAACACCACGACGCGCGTCGACTTCGGATGCGACCCGGGGGACTGGACCGACGCCTGGGCGCAGTCCGGATCGACCCACCACTGGTCGATGGCGGTCGGCCACCTGGCGAGGGACATCGAGGTGCTCGCCGACCTGCTCGGCGCGGAGTTCCGCCGGATCCAGCCGTAGGCCCCGCCGGACAGACACACAGACACAGACGTACAGACAGAGAGAAAGAGAACCAGGAGATCACCATGAGCGATGATCGGCGTGCCCGTACCGCAGAACTTCTTCCCCGCATCCGGCGCCGCAAGACGCGCATCGGCCTCGTCGCCGGAGGACTCGGAGCCTACTGGCCACAGTTCCCCGATCTGCTGCCGCAGCTGAAGGAGTCGTCCCGGTACGTCACCGAGCGGTTCCAGAAGCTCGACGCCGACGTGACCGACGTGGGGTTCATCTCGGACCCGCAGGAGGCAGCGGTCGCGGCGGAGAAGCTCCGGATCGCCGACCCCGACCTCATCGTCGTGTTCCTGACCACGTACCTCACCGCGTCGATGGTGCTGCCGATAGCTCAGCGGTCCGGTGCCCCCGTGCTGGTCATCGATCTCCAGCCGACGGAGTCGATGGACCACGCGACCTTCGACACGGGGCAGTGGCTGGCGTACTGCGGACAGTGCGCGGTCCCCGAGGTCGGGAACGTGTTCCGCCGCGGCGGGATCGAGTTCCGCTCCGTCTCGGGATACCTCCGCGACGAGCACGCCTGGACGCGGATCGAGCGATGGATCGCCGCGGCGGATGTGCGCGCGACCCTCCGGCACGCGCGGCACGGCCTGATGGGCCACCTCTACCCGGGGATGCTCGACGTGTCCACCGACCTGACCTCGGTGGCCACCCAGTTCGGCTCGCACGTCGAGGTCGTCGAGTTCGACGACCTGCGGGTGCGCGTCCAGCAGGTGACCGATGCGGAGGTGACGGAGCGCGTCGCGCTGGCACGCGAGGTGTTCGTGCTCGACGAGAAGACCGTCGACGAGGACGACCTCGCCTGGGGCGCGAAGGTGTCGGTCGGACTCGACCGGCTCGTCGACGACTTCGCGCTGGACTCGATGGCCTACTACCACCGCGGACTCAACGGCGAACAGCACGAGCGCCTCGGCGCGGGCATGATCCTCGGCGCCTCGCTGCTCACGGCGCGCGGCATCCCGATGGCCGGCGAGTACGAGCTGCGGAACAGCATCGCGATGCTCGTCGCCGACACCCTCGGCGCCGGCGGGTCGTTCACCGAGATCCAGGCGCTGAACTTCTTCGACGGGGTGGTGGAGATGGGGCACGACGGGCCTGCGCACCTCGCCATCAGTCAGCGCGATCCGCTGCTGCGCGGGCTCGGCATCTACCACGGCAAGCGCGGATGGGGAGTGAGCGTCGAGTTCGACGTGAAGGCCGGTCCGGTCACCACCTTCGGGATCGGGCAGGAGCGCGACGGCCGCTACGTCTTCGTCGCGTCGGAGGGGGAGGTCGTCCCCGGCCCGCTCCTCCAGATCGGCAACACGACCTCGCGCGTCGACTTC
Source organism: Microbacterium sp. K24 (assembly GCF_004794465.1). Taxonomy (GTDB): domain Bacteria; phylum Actinomycetota; class Actinomycetes; order Actinomycetales; family Microbacteriaceae; genus Microbacterium. The sequence continues at coordinate 35,612 of NZ_SSDJ01000154.1, forward strand.
GGCTGCCACCCCGGTGAGTGGGTCGACGAGTGGAGCGCGAGCGGTGTCGACCACCACTGGGCTCTGTCGACCGGTCACCGCGCGCAGGACTTCCAGGCGGCGGCGAACCTGCTCGGCATCGAGTTCCGCGAGGTCTCCGTCCGCTAGTCGAGATCTCGTCCGCACAGCACTTCACGGCGCCCGCGACGGGTGCGAACATCATCGAAGGAGAAACCCATGAAACTCGGCAGCACCTCCACGACCGGATGGCGGGCGACCATCGCCGTCGCCATGTCGAACTACATCGAGGCGGGCTCGATCATCGCCATCGCCACCAGCCTCGGCTTCTGGCAGGCGGAGCTCGGATTCGGCGACCTCACGGCGGGACTGCTCGCCGCCTTCAGCGCGAACGCCTTCGGCGCCGCCATCGGCGCGATGCTCGGCGGGCCGCTGAGCGACAAGCTGGGTCGCAAGTTCATCTACACCTACGACCTCGTCGTGTTCATGATCGGCATCCTGCTCGCGGCGTTCGCCGTCAATGTGCCGATGCTGTTCCTCGGGTTCATCCTCACCGGCATCGCGGTCGGAGCCGGGGTCCCGGCATCCTGGACCTACATCGCCGAGCAGGCGCCGTCGAAGGACCGCGCCAAGCACGTCGGCACCGCGCAGCTCGCCTGGTCGTTCGGTCCGCTCGTCGGCTTCGCGCTCGCCGCCCTCCTCGCACCGCTCGAGCTCTTCGGCAGCCGGATGATCTTCATCCACCTCTTCATCGTCGCCGCGATCGTGTGGTGGGTGCGGCAGGGACTGCCCGAGTCGCAGCTCTGGAAGGACCAGAAGGCCGGCCGCGATCGGGACGCCGTCCCTTCTGCCACCGGGCGGGGCTTCGGAGCGCTGCTCTCGAAGCGCGTCAACGTCAAGGCGCTGCTGTTCCTCTTCGGGATCTACGGGTTCTGGGGCGTCGTCGCCGGTCAAGCCGGCATCTTCATGCCCCGCGTGTACGCGGCGGCGGGTGTCGAGAGCGTCGTCGAGCAGAGTCTCCTCCAGGTGCTGGTGTGGGGATGCACGGTCATCGCCACGTACTTCGGCTTCATGCAGCTGGCCGACCGGATGTCGCGTCGCCTGCTGTATGTCATCGGTGCGGCCCTCGGCATCCTCGGGTGGATCGTGCTCGTCTTCGGCGAACCGGGAACGGCGACGCTCGTGACCTTCGCGGTGACGTGGGGTCTGTCGTGCGGCATCGGCGCGCAGGCGTTCTACGGCCTCTGGGCCAGCGAGCTCTTCGCCACCCGCTACCGTGCGAGCGCGCAGGGTCTGCTGTTCTTCGCCGCACGGCTGGCGATCGGCTTCCTGAGCTACTTCTTCCCCGTGCTGCTCACCTCCGTCGGCGTGCCGAACGTGGGCCTCATCATGGTCGGCTTCCTCACCGTCGCGCTGCTCGTCGGGGCGATCTGGGCGCCGCGCACGCAGGGGAAGAGCCTGCAGGAGATCGAGGACGAGCGCTACGGCACTCCGGTCGCCGCGTCCGAGGGGACGGCGGCCCGATGACGTCGTCGCCGCGCACTCCCGGCGTGCAGCGCGTGTGCTTCACGATGCAGCTCCGACCGGATCGCATCGAGGACTACCTGCGCGATCACGCCGATGTCTGGCCCGAGATGCTCGCCGCTCTCACCGAGGCCGGATGGTCGAACTACTCCCTCTTCCTCCGGCGATCCGACGGGATGGTCGTCGGCTACCTGGAGACCGAGGATTTCGCCCGGGCGCAGTCGAGCTTGGCTCGTCGGGAGGTGAATGCCCGCTGGCAGTCATCGATGGCGGAGTACTTCGAGAGCGGACGGCCCGACGCCGCGCTCGACGAACTCGAGGAGTACTTCCACCTCGCCTGATGTTCGAGGGTCGGGCCGGCGGGGTGAGAACCGGGCGAAGATGGATGAGGCATCCCCGCCGCCCGACCGACAGGAGCACGCATGACCCTCGCCTCCGCCTTCGACGCCATCGACGTCGACCACCTCCGCCGCATCGGCGGGCTGAAATGGTCGATGTTCCCGGATGCGGTCGGCGCCTTCGTGGCCGAGATGGACTTCGGCGTCGCGCCGGGCATCTCGCGGGCGCTGCACGCCGCCGTCGACCAGGGGCTGTTCGGCTACCTGCCGGCGACGCTGTCGGACGAGATGTCGGCGGCGACCTCCGAGTGGCTGAACGACATGTACGGCTGGGCCGTGCCGGCATCCGACGTCCACCCGATCGCGGATGTCATCCAGGGTCTTCAGCTGGCGATGGAGCATTTCTCCCGTCCGGACGCACCCGTGATCGTGCCGACACCGGCGTACATGCCGTTCCTCTCGGTGCCGCCGATGGCGGGGCGCGAGGTCATCCAGGTGCCGATGACGGTGACCGACGGCCGCTACGCGCTCGACCTCGACGGCATCGACGCCGCCTTCCGCGCGGGGGCGAGCCTGCTGATCCTCTGCAATCCGTACAACCCGGTCGGGCGGGTGTTCGACCGGGAGGAGCTGCTCGCGGTGAGCGAGGTCGTGGAGCGGCACGGCGGACGGGTGTTCTCCGACGAGATCCACGCGCCGCTCGTCTACACGCCGGCGGCGCACGTGCCGTACGCCTCGATCTCGGATGCCGCGGCCGCCCACACCGTCACCGCGACCTCCGCGTCGAAGGCCTGGAACCTGCCGGGACTCAAGACGGCTCAGATCATCCTCAGCAACGAGGCCGATCGCGCCGTCTGGGAGCCGATCGGGATGATGGCCTCGCACGGGGCGAGCAACCTGGGCGTCATCGCGAACACGGCGGCCTACCGCGACGATCGCGCCTGGCTCGCCGAGGTCGTGCAGTATCTCGACGGCAACCGCCGGTTCCTCGGTGAGGCCCTCGCCGCGAAGATCCCCGAGATCGACTACCGGGCACCCGAGGGCACGTACATCGGCTGGCTCGACGCGCGGGCGCTCGATCTCGGCGAGCAGCCTGCCGAGTTCTTCCGCGAGAAGGCGGGCGTCGCGCTGACCGACGGATCGGCGACCGGGCTCGCCGGCGTCGGGTTCATGCGGTTCGTGTTCGCGACCCCGCGCCCGATCATCGAGCAGGCTGTCGACCGGATGGCGGAGGCGCTGGCGCGGCGCTGAGGCCGGGCTGCGGGACTCGGCAGATCGGGACACGTTCGGGTCCAGGTGTTTGATTATCGTCTGCGCACGCCCTAACCTCTTTGTAAGAACAAAGTCTCCTGATCAAAGAGGATCACCCTTGAGCCCTTCCCTCCCCGTCGCGCCGCCCGACGTCCTCGCCATCGGGCGCGTCGGCGTCGATCTGTATCCGCTGCAGGACGGCGTCGGCCTCGAGGACGTGACGAGCTTCGGCAAGTACCTCGGCGGGTCGGCCGCCAACGTCACGGTCGCCGCGGCCAGACATGGCCGGTCGGCGGCGCTCATCAGCCGCACGGGAGACGACCCGTTCGGGGTCTACGTTCGACGAGAGCTCCGGCGACTGGGCGTCTCGGACGAGTTCGTGAGCGTCGTCGCCGACCTTCGGACGCCGATCACGTTCTGCGAGATCTTTCCGCCCGACCACTTTCCCCTCTACTTCTACCGCGACCCGATCGCACCCGACCTCGTGATCCATCCGGAGGAACTCGACCTCGACGCGGTGACCGGCGCCCGGGTGTACTGGTCGACCGTCACGGGACTGAGTCGCGAACCGAGCCGCTCCGCCCATCACGCGGCGTGGCAGGCCCGCGCGCGCCGGCCGCTCACGGTGCTCGACCTCGACTACCGCCCCATGTTCTGGGAGAGCGCGGAGGCGGCCAGGGAAGAGGTGTCGCGCGCGCTCGACCACGTGACGGTGGCCGTCGGCAACCGCGAGGAGTGCGAGATCGCCGTGGGCGAGACCGACCCCGACCGAGCGGCTGACGCCCTCCTGGCGCGCGGTGTGGAGCTGGCCATCGTGAAGCAGGGGCCGAAGGGCGTGCTCGCGAAGACCCGAGACGAACGCGTCGAGGTCGCCCCGTTCGACGTCGACGTCGTGAACGGTCTGGGCGCGGGCGACGCGTTCGGCGGCGCCCTCTGCCATGGCCTCGTCGAAGGATGGGAACTGGAGAAGATCATGCTCTGGGCGAATGCGGCCGGAGCCATCGTCGCGGGCAGGCGCGAATGCTCCACGGCCATGCCGGACTCCGCCGAGGTCGAGCGATTCATCGGGCAGGCGGTGGCGAATGCCTGACATCGCGCGCATCCGCCAGATCCGCGCGGAGAACCCCGAGCTCATCGGCGAAGCACTTCGCAGCCGTCGCCGACGTCCGCTGCTCGGCGGAGACGGGCGGCTCTTCATCATCGCCGCC
>NZ_SSDJ01000155.1 GCF_004794465.1 Microbacterium sp. K24
CGAGCCCGAGCCCGAGCCCGCCGCCGAGCCCGAGCCCGAGCCGCTGACGACGGAGGCCCTGCCTCTGCCGGACGACGCCGCAGACGCCGCAGACGACGCCGACGACGTCCCCGAGGAGATCGCCGCAGACGCCGACGACGCGGCAGCGGAGGCGCCGGTCGAGGAGCCCGTCGATCCGATCGACGAGCTGTTCGGCGACGTCGGGGCATCGACCGACGCGGAGTCCGCTCCGGCGGTCGACGGCGCGACGATCGTGCCGACCGAGGTCACGCTGGCGCCGTCGACCGAGGACTTCGATCAGCTCTGGGGCGCCACGGTCCACTCCGTGCCGACCGCGGGTGCGGGTGCTGCGGCCCCAGCAGTACCGCCGGTGCCGTTCCCCGCCCAGGGCGACCACGACGGAGCGACGATCTCGGCCGCCGAGCTGCGGGCGCTCCGTCAGCAGCCCCCGGCCGGCGATGACGCGCCGACCGCCGTCATCCCCGTGGCGCCGGGTGCGACCGGCCGGATCCGCGTGTCGACCGGACAGGTCGTCGCGCTCGATCGCACGGTGATCATCGGACGGCGGCCGCGCTCGACCCGCGCGAGCGGCGCGAACCTCCCGCACCTGATCGCCGTCGAGAGCCCGCAGCAGGACATCTCGCGCAGCCATCTCGAGATCCGGCCGGAAGGCGACACGGTCGTGGTCATCGACCTGCACACGACGAACGGCTCCACCCTGCTGCGCCCGGGCGCCGACCCGATCCGCCTGCACCCGGGGGAGCAGACCCTCGTCCTCTCCGGCGACGTGGTCGACCTCGGCGACGGTGTGAAGGTCGCGTTCGAGGATCTGCCGTGAGTCGTCCTCCCTCTCCGCCGCCGGAGCTGCCCGGCTTCCGCTATCTCGAGCCGCTCGGCACGGGTGGCTTCGCCGACGTCTTCCTGTACGAGCAGGAGATGCCGCGCCGTCAGGTCGCGGTGAAGGTGCTGCTCGCCGACCGCATCTCGAGCAGCGCCGCGCAGGAGTTCGCCGATGAGGCGAACGTGATGGCGATGCTGTCGACGCATCCGGCGATCGTCACGATCTACCAGGCGGGCGTCGCGGGCGACGGCCGACCCTACCTCGTGATGGAGTACTGCCCCCGGCCGAACCTGCAGCTGCGCGCGCGGCGCGAGTCCTTCTCGGTCGCCGAGGCGCTGCGCGTCGGCGTGCAGGTCGCCGGAGCGGTCGAGACCGCGCACCGCGCCGGTGTGCTGCACCGCGACATCAAGCCGGCGAACATCCTCGTCACGGCCTACAACCGTCCGGCGCTGACCGACTTCGGCATCGCCTCGACGACCGGAGCGACCGGCGAGGCCTCGGGCATGTCGATCCCGTGGTCGCCGCCCGAGTCGTTCGCCGAGTCGCCGTCGAGCGGACCGCGCACCGACGTGTGGGCGCTGGGCGCGACGATCTACACCCTGCTCGCCGGGCGGTCGCCGTTCGAGCGACCGGGGGAGCGCAACTCCAGCGCCGATCTCATCGAGCGGATCGAGCGCGCCGCGCTGACCTCGCTCGGGCGCCCGGATTCCCCGGAGAGCCTGCAGCGCGTGCTCGAGCGCGCGATGGCGAAGAACCCCGATGACCGCTACCCCAGCGCGGTGGCGTTCGCACGCGCTCTGCAGAAGGTGCAGATCGAGCTGTCGCACTCGGTGACGCCGATCGACATCGTCGACGACCACCCGACGGCCGAAGACCTCGACGACGACGGCGACGGTCTCACCCGCGTCCGGGAGATCGTCAGCATCGATCCGGATGTCGCCTCGTTCACGCGTCCGTCGGCGACGACGCAGCCCAAGAGCGCGATGCCCGCCGTCCCCGACGTGCCGCGCTTCGACCCGCCGCAGCGGGTGGATGCCGTCGACGAGGTGACTCAGATGCGGGCTCCGACGCCGACGCCGACGGCGCCGGCCGCCCCCGATGACCGGACCATCGTCCGGCCGCCGATGGTCGTCGCGCCGCAGGCCGCCGCATCCGCTGCTCCCGTCCTGGACTCCGCGCCGCCGGTCGTTCCCGTGGGCCCGGCAGCCGCGCCGCGCAGCAGGAGGGGGCTGTGGATCGCCCTCTCGGCCGTCGCCGCCGTGGTGGTCGTCGTCGGGACGATCGTGGGACTCAACCTCCTGGTCGCCGGCATCGAGACGCAGCCCGAGACCACCGAGACCGCCGAGCCGCAGGACGTCCAGTCCGATTTCGTGCCGAAGGTCGCGGACCTCGGCGGCAGCCGGCAGGGTGAGCTGATCGCGTTCACCTGGGTCAACAAGGATCCTCAGGAGGGCGACACGTTCATCTGGAGCGTCGTCGACGTCTCCGGTCAGGTCGATCCGCAGCAGTCCGATGCGCCGGTGGCGCAGGTGCCGGCGACGACCGGCACGGTCTGCATCGACGTCATGCTGCGCCGCGACGACGGACGGGTGTCCGAGCCGGTGCGGGGGTGCGTCGACTGACATGATCTGGGAAATCGACGAGCAGAAGCCGACGATCGAGGGTCTCGACGCTCAAGGTCGCCCCGACCCCGCGTACGCCGCGGCGCTCGGGATGCTGCGCGCGCCGTTCGGGCGCCGTGCTCTCGCCGCGACGATCGACGGGGCGATCTGGGTGGTCCTGCAGCTGCCGCTGTGGATCGGCGCGATCCCCCTGCTGCTCAAGCTCGCGACCGGGGCGATCTCGCCGTACGGCTTCCTCAATCACCCGGACTTCGTGCTCGCCGTCGTGATGGCCTCCGTCTCGACGCTCCTGAGCCTCGTGTTCCTCGTCGTGCAGCTGATCCTCCACGGCGTTAAGGGGCTGACCATCGGCAAGGGCGTCACCGGGCTTCGCAGCGTGAACGTGCGCACGCTCGAACGCCCCGGTGTCGGGTCGGTGCTGCTGCGCTTCCTCATCGTCGGCATCGCCGGCGTCGTGCCCGTGCTGGGTCCTGCCCTCATCCTCGCCTCCCCGACGTTCGACCCGGAGGGCCGTGGCCGCGGGCTGCACGACAAGGCGGCGAAGGTCTGGCTCATCGACGTCCGCAAGGGACTGAATCCGTACGACGAGAAGCGGATGCGCGTGGCGCGCAAGGTCGTCAAGGCCGAACCGACCCCCGAGCGCTCCGCCCTTCCCTCGCTCGCCACGCCGGTGGACCCCGCCGCGCAGCCCCAGTACCGTCCGGGCAGTCGTGTCAGCGCCGGCGTGCTCGGCATCGCGCGTCCCTACGACGCGAGCGAGCGCCCGGTCGTCGGGCTGTCGCTGGCCACGCCGACGCACGACCAGGTGCCCATCGAGACGGGCAAGCCCGTGCTCGGGGGATATCGCCTCGCCGACCCGGAGAATCCCGTCGTCCCGGAGCTGCCGACAGCGGCGCCGATCGCCCCCGCGGCATCCCCGGCCCCGCCCGCCCCCGTCGCGCAGCCCGCGCCTGTCGCGCAGCCCGCACCGGCACCGCAGCCGGTCGTCGAGCACGCACCGGCACCTGTGGTCCCGCCCGCAGCAGTGCATCCTCCTGCCGTGCCCGCCGCCGCTGCGCCGGTGATCCCGGCATCCGACCCCGCGCCGGCGGCATCCGTCCCCGCCCCGCAGGCCGAGCCGGTCGCGCAGTTCCGCCTCCGGTTCGACACCGGCGAGAGCATCCCGATCTCCGAGCCGGTGCTGCTCGGGCGCAACCCCGACGCGGCGGAGCATCCGGGCGCACGCGCGATCGCTCTCGCCGACGACAGCAGGTCGCTCTCCAAGACGCACCTGCTGGTGCGTCCCGTCGAGGGCGGTCTCGAGATCGAGGACTGCCGATCGACGAACGGGTCGGGGCTGATCCGCGGCGGAACCGAGTACGGCGTCGTTCCGGGTTCCCCGGTGAGGACGACCGCCGGCGACATGATCCGGCTCGGCGACCGCGTCGCCGCCGTGGTCCGAGTGTGATCGATGACGAACAGGTGACCGGGAAACACGTATGAGACTCAAGCTGACGCTGCACCGTCAGGCGGGCGACCCCGTCGACATCGTGATCACGACCGACTCGACGGCGACGGCCGGCGACGTCGCGCGCCATGTCGCCGAAGCGGACCCGACGCGCTCCATCCCCGTGGCCGAGGGAGATGTGCTCACGCTCGCCGTCGCACCGCCGACGGGGGAGCGGCTCGTGCCGCTGCAGCCCGACGTCCCGATCGGCGAGGCGCCGATCGGCTCCGGCTTCGCGGCATCCATCGTCAACTACGGGCCCGACTACGCGTTCGCCGGGCAGCGTGATGTCGTCGGCGTGCTGGTGGCGACCTCGGGGGCGCTGGCGGGCCAGGAGTTCCCGATCACCGCCGGCCATGTGTTCCTCGGGCGCGAGGCGGGGAACGACGTCGTGCTCGCCGATCCGATGGTCTCGAAGCGGCACGCCCGCCTCGAAGTCGGCACGCACATCGAGGTCGTCGACCTCAACTCCGCCAACGGCGTGCTCGTCGACGGCGTCGCCGTGCAGCGCGTCCGGGTCGAAGAGGGGGAGCCGTTCGTGATCGGCGGCACCACCCTCGTGCTCCGCCTGGCGCGGTCCTTCGACGGTTCGGCGACCGAGGATCCGATCATCGAGCGCGGCGGCGGGCTGATGTTCAACCGCAGCCCTCGCGTCGAGGTGCGCTACCCCGGCACGCTGTTCAAGATCCCGCGGCTGCCCACCGAGAAGATCGGCCGCATCTTCCCCTGGCCGATCATGATCGCCCCGATCCTGATGGGCATGGCGCTCTACGCGCTCAACGGCAACCCGCGCTCGCTGCTCATGATCGTGATGACGCCGCTGATGGCGTTCGGCAACATCATCAACCAGGCGGCGCAGAGCCGGAAGGGGCAGGACCACGAGTTCCTCCTCTTCGAACGCCAGTACGAGCAGCTGGAGGAGGACTTCTTCCAGGGCAAGCCCGAAGAGGAGCGCGCCCGCAACGCGGAGGTCCCTCCGGTCGCCGAGATCTTCGACCATGCGATGCGGCTGGGCCCCCTCCTGTGGACGAGGCGGCCCGAGCACTGGAACTTCCTCAGCCTGCGGCTGGGGAGCTGCCGACTTCCGGCGCGCAACAGGATCGAGGAATCCGCCGAGGCGCCCGACGGCCTCCCCGAGTTCATCGACCGCGTCGACCGGCTGCGCGAGCGCTACGAGTTCGTCGACGACGTGCCCGTGCTCGAGATGCTCGTCGATGCGGGTTCGATCGGGATCGCGGGTCCGCAGGGACCCGTCGCCGACACGATGCGCGGCATCGCGGTGCAGCTGTTCGGTCTGCACGCCCCCAACGACGTCGTCGCGGTCGCCTTCGCGGATTCGGCCTGGACCCCCGAGCTGGACTGGCTCAAGTGGATGCCGCACACCTCCAGCGAGCGGAGTCCGTTCCGAGACATGGCGCTCGCCGATTCGGCGCCCACCGGCGCCGCTCTGCTGAGCACGCTCGAGGAGTACGTCTCGCGTGCGGCAGCGGCCGGAGGAGGAGGCGAGCCCCGCGGCCCGTTCAAGGAGGACTGGAACCCGCTCCAATACGGCACCGACGTCTCCCGCGCGGCCGGCGAGCACAAGACCACGCCGCCGATCTCCGTCGTCGTGTTCGTGAGCGGCGACGCCCCCGTGGACCGCGGTCGTCTCACCGACGTGCTGGAGCGCGGTGCGGACCACGGCGTGCATGCGGTCTTCGTGTCGCCCACGGTCGAGTCGCTCCCCGCCGTCTGCCGCAGCTACATCGACGTCACCGCCGGCCTCGAGGACGCGCATGTGGGCCTGGTCCGCAATGGCGAGAACTTCGAGCACGTGCGCGTGGAGGGCGTCTCGAACGCCTACATGCAGATGCTCGCACGCCGTCTCTCCCCGGTCGTCGATGCGAGCACCGGCGTGCACGACTCCTCCGACATCCCCAGCTCGGTGATGTTCCTGCAGCTGGTCGACCCGGCGATCGCCGAGGACCCGCAGGTCGTCATCGAGCGCTGGCGCCAGAACAACACGATCGTCGACCGGTCGCCGAACCCGCGGCCGCGTCTGAAGAAGGCCGGCACGCTCCGCGCGATCATCGGCCAGGGGCCGAGCGATGCCATGGCCCTCGACCTGCGCACGCAGGGTCCGCACGCCCTCGTCGGCGGTACGACCGGTGCGGGCAAGTCCGAGTTCCTGCAGGCCTGGGTGCTCGGCATGGCCGCGGCGCACAGCCCCGATCGCGTCACGTTCCTGTTCGTGGACTACAAGGGCGGCTCGGCGTTCGCGGACTGCGTCGAACTGCCGCACTGCGTGGGCCTGGTCACCGACCTGAGCCCGCACCTGGTGCGCCGTGCGCTCACCAGCCTCCGCGCCGAGCTGCAGCACCGCGAGCACCTGCTCAACCGCAAGAAGGCCAAGGACCTGCTCGAGCTCGAGAAGCGTCAGGATCCGGAGTGCCCGCCGGCCCTCGTCCTCGTGATCGACGAGTTCGCCGCCCTGGCATCCGAGATGCCGGAGTTCGTCGACGGCGTCGTCGACATCGCCCAGCGCGGACGCTCGCTCGGCATCCACCTGATCATGGCGACGCAGCGCCCGGCCGGTGTCATCAAGGACAACCTCCGCGCCAACACCAACCTCCGCATCGCCCTGCGCATGGCGGACGAGTCCGACTCGCGTGACGTCGTCGACGACGGGGTCGCGGCGACCTTCCCCGCGTCGATCCCGGGCCGTGCGATCGCGAAGACCGGCCCTGGCCGTCTGGTGCCGTTCCAGTCGGCGTACGCCGGCGGCTGGACGACAGACGACGACTCCGCCGCCGCCGAGGTGCGCGTGTCCGAGCTGCGCTTCGGCTCGACCGCCGAATGGGAGCCCGATCGTCTTCCCGAGTCGGATTCGCACGAGGAGGACCTCGGGCCGAACGACCAGAAGCGCATCGTGTCGACGCTGATCAACGCCGCCGACCGCGCGCAGCTGATGCTCCCGCGTCGACCCTGGCTCGATGATCTGTCGCCCCTGGTCGATCTCAGCGACCTGCCGAACGAGGGCGACACGCGCATCCCCATCGCCATGGTGGACGTGCCTGAGAAGCAGCAGCAGCAGGCGGCGGTGTTCGTGCCCGACCGCGACGGCTCGCTCGTCATCTACGGCACCTCCGGATCGGGCAAGTCCACGCTCCTGAAGACGATCGGCACGGCCGCCGGCATGCGACCGGATCTCGGCCGCGTGCAGGTGTACTGCCTCGACTTCGCCACGGGAGCCCTGGGCGCGCTCAACGCCCTCCCGCACGTGGGGTCCGTCGTCGACGGCGCCGATGTCGAGCGCATCCAGCGTCTGCTGCGCACCCTCGACGGGGAGATGGATCGCCGCGCCGCGGCCTTCTCGGCGGCCAGTGCCGCCTCCGTCCAGGAGTACCGCGAGCTCGTCGATGCCCGGATGCCGCGCATCCTGCTGCTGATCGACAACTACCCCGAGTTCAAGAAGGACTGGGAGGTCGCGCCGGGCCGCGGGCCGTTCTACCGCATCTTCATGCGCATCCTCGGCGAGGGTCGCACGCTGGGCGTGCACACCGTCATCACGGCCGACCGCGGCAACGCGGTGCCGAGCGCGGTGGCGGCGAACATCTCGCGCCGTGTCGTGCTGCGCATGGGCGATCCCAGCCAGTACATGCTGCTCAGCGCACCGCGCGACATCCTCGACGAGCAGTCCGCGCCGGGGCGCGCCGTGGTCGACGGCCACGAGGCGCAGATCGCGGTGCTCGGCGGCACCATGAACGTCGTCGAGCAGACCAAGGCGCTCACCGCCCTCGGCGACCGCCTCCGTGCGGAGGGCGTCCGCGACCTGCCCGAGATCGGCGCGCTGCCGACCATGGTGCAGGTCGACGAGATGCCGGCGCAGGTGGACGGGACGCCGGTGTTCGGCGTCGCGGACGACACGCTCGCGCCGCACGGGTTCGAGCCGATCGGCTCGTTCGTCATCTCGGGGCCGCCGGCCTCGGGCCGCACGAACACGCTGAAGGCGCTGGTCGTGGCCATGGAGCGATTCGACCCGAAGGTGCGGATGTACCATTTCGGCAGCCGCCGGTCCGAGCTCAAGGACTTCCGTCCCTGGGTGAAGAGCGCCACGCGCCCCGAAGACGAGAAGGAGCTCGCGACGGAGCTCGCCGAGCTCGTCGTGCAGGAGTCCGTGGGCGGCCGCATCATGATCGTGATCGAGGACATGCCCCACCTCGCCGACGGCGCGGCCGACCGGCCGATGCGCGCCCTGCTGCAGGCCATGAACAACAGCGATCACCTGCTCATCGGCGAAGCGGAGATCAGCCGTGCCAGCGGCAGCATCGGCGTGCTGGGCGAGTGGAAGACCGGCAGGCAGGGCATCGTCCTCAAGCCCGACACGTACGACGGGGAGGCGATCTTCAAGACCCCGTTCGGCCGCGTGAAGCGCTCGGACTTCCCGGTCGGTCGCGGCATCTTCGTGCAGGCGGGGCGTGCGGTGACGATGCAGATCCCGTTCGTGCCGGAGGCTCCGGCGCAGGGGTAGACGGCATGGGTAGAGGTGCCATGGGTACCGCTCCCCGTTTGCCAACGGACGATCATTGGCTAACCTCGACTCAAAGAGGTCGACAAGGCCTGAAGACGAAGAATTCGGGAGGCGGTTCTCATGGCCGGACATGATTTTGGAGCAACGTACAGCGAGATGGAGAGCGCTGCGGCGCGACTCCGCGACGGGCGCAGCACCGTCACCGACACTCTGAAGGAGCTCCAGGGCGTCATCGATGACCTCGTGCAGGACGGGTTCAAGACGGAGAACGCGTCGGAGGCTTACTCCACCGCGTACTCGGAGCTCACCGCTTCCCTGGACGACGCAGCCGAGGCCGTCAACGACATGGCTCAGGCGCTCGACCGCATGGCGGACTCGATCCGCGACAAGGACTCGGAGCTGGCCGGCGGCTGAAAGCTCGCACTGTCAGAGGTCGTGGCGTCGGTCGGAAGACCGGTGTCACGACCTCTGTCTTTGCAGGGGGGATGGCCGACACGGCTAATAGACTCGGGAACATGAGCGGAGAGCGGGAGTGATGAGCGGCGCACAGAGCTACTGGTACAACCTGTCGACCCAATCGGTGGAGCGCGCGGACGAGCGCCCGTCGGAAGACACGATCGGGCCGTTCGCCACGGCCGCCGAGGCGGAGGACTCCCCGGCCGTCCTGCTGGAGCACGCGCGGGCCTGGCTCGAGAGCGAAGAGAGCCAGCCCTTCCGCGAGATGGCCGAAGGCGACGAGGGCAACGACCTCGCATGACGGCAACGTCATGAGACGCCGCCGTCTGGCTGCGGCCGGCCTCGCGGTCGCGGTCGTGGCGGGCCTGGCGGCCTGCACGCCTGCCCTGCCGGAGAGCGTCGTGCCCGGCTCGCGGATCACGGTCGGGTGGACGCAGGAGTTCACGTCGGCGAACGCGGCGGCATCCCCCACGGCGGGCAACCTCGACATCGCCGCGATGATGCGCGGCCGCTTCGGCGACGTGGTCGACGGCGAGTTCGTGCCCGACGAGGGGTTCGGCACCGTGAAGATCTCGTCGGACGAGCCCTTCCGGGCGACCTACGACCTCGCCGAGCCGGCGTGGTCCGACGGCATCCCTCTCGACGCGGCGGATCTGCTGCTGGGATGGGCCGGCGAAGCCGGGTACTTCCGTGCGGATGACGAGACGGCCCCGGTGGACGGCGAGGCGGATGCCGACGCCGAGGTGCCGTCCATCGACGAGTTCGCCCGCTCGATCACGGTGACGTTCCCTCAGCCCGACATCGACTGGCAGTCGGCCGTGACCGTGCCGGTGCCGGCGCATGTCGTGGGGCAGCGCGCGTTCGGCACGGACGACGCCATGGAGGCGAAGCAGGCCGTCATCCGCGCGATCCAGGATGACGACACCGACGCACTCGCGGCGATCGCCGAGGTGTGGAACGAGGGCTTCGCGCTTCCGGAGAAGGGGGACATCCCCGCGGATCTGCTCCTCTCCAGCGGCCCGTTCCGGGTGGACGATGTCGGCGACGACGGGGCAGGGCAGAGCGTGCAGCTCGTGCCGAACGCCGGATACCGAGGCCTCGTGACGCCGAAGATCGCTCGCATCGACCTGGTGCCGCAGGGCGACGACGCGCTCGTGGCGATCGGCGACAGCCTCGACGTCGTGCAGGTCGCGCCCGTCGCCGGGAACGTCGATCCGATCCACGAGCTCGAGCGCAGAGACCTCACGGCCGACGAGACGAACGACGGCACCCTCTGGGCGCTGCAGCTGAATCCCTCCGGTGTCTTCTCCGAGCACGCGGCGAGGACGGCGTTCATCCACGCCGCGCCGGCGACCGCCCTGCTGCAGGGCGGCGGCGGTGGGTGGGCCTCGGCCTACGCCGGCACGACCTCCATGGCGACGACGCCCGGCTCCCGTGCGTACGACATCGTCAATGAGGACTCCGGATTCAGTGCCGCTCTCGGCACCCCCGGCGACGACGCCGCACTCGAACGCGAGGCCGCGGGGGTATCGGCGGGAGCATCCGTCTGCGTGCTCTACGACCGGGCCAGCGAGTTCGCCGTCGGCGCCTTCGGCGCCCTCCAGGCTGTCGCCGCCGAAGCAGGCTGGAGCGTCGTCGACTGCGGGACGGACGACCTCGAGGCGGCACTCGGACAGGGCGCGTGGGATGCCGTGATCTCCCGCGTGCCGGTGCCGCAGACGCCTGCGGAGATCTTCGCCCAGTGGGGTACGGGTGGAGCGGAATCGGTCACGGGCAGCGCCGATCCGGAGCGCGACGAGCTCATCGCCCAGCTCGCCCAGACCACCGACGTCTACGAGGCGAGAGACCTGCGGGCGCGGATCGAGGCGACGATCGTGCGCGCGGCCGTCGCGCTTCCGCTCGCGATGAACCCGCGCGTGACGATCGTCGACAAGGATGTCACGGGCATCGCCGCCCGCAACGGCGCGACCGCGCCGCTGACCTCTGGCGTCGTGCAATGGGAGGTCGCACCGTGATCACGGCCCCGTGGGTTGTTCTCCCCATCGCGGCGCACCGGCCGCGACTCGTAGAGTCATCTGTGGAGGTGTCGCTGTGGGAATGATGTTGCCGAACGAGCTCGTCTGGGTCATGGAGAAGCTGGGCTTCGAGTGGCCGGATATCGATGAGGACGAGGTGCGAAAGGGCGCGGTGCTGGTCCGCAACCTGGGAACCGATCTGGAGGATGTGATCCAGTCGGTCGACCGCAAGGTGAACGGCGACCTCGCCGGCGCGATGCGCGGGCAGACGGGTCCGGCGACGACCGGCGCCTGGAACGCCAACCGCTCGCAGAACCTGCAGAAGCTGGTCGACATCATGCCGCCGGCGGCGACCGCGATGGACATCGGCGCGGAGGCGATCTTCGCGCTGAAGATGAAGGTCATCGTCGACGTGACGACGACGATGATCGCGCTCGTCGGCATGCTCACCAACCCGATCACCGCCGTGGGCGCGGGGCCGATGCTGCTCATCAAGAAGAAGCTGCTGAACGCGGCGGTCGACATCGCCGTGGAGCAGTTGATGAACCAGCTGCTGCCGATGGCGATCGAGCCGATGGCCGAGCATCTTCCGGCCGTCATCGACGCCATCCTCGACGCACCGGTGGTCGAGGCGACCGCGGGCGACTCGGACGAGTTCTTCGCCGATCTCGAGGCGCTGGAGGAGGCACGTTCGACGATGAAGCTGCACAGTGCGGACGTGCAGACACTCACGTCGACCTTCTTCACGGAGTTCTCGGCGCTCGATTTCGGAGGGGACGCCTGATGGCCGGCACGAAGGGGATCTTCCGCTCCCTGAAGGAAGCAGTCCTCAAGGGGATGGGGCACGGCAAGGACCGGCTCCACGGCTTCGCGGACAACATCGACGACCACCTCGACAACGTCGTGCGACAGGTCAGGGACAAGGACAAGTTCGATGCTCCTCCCGCGCTGACCGGGAACAGCACCAACCGGGTCGACCGAACGACCACCGAGCTGCTGTACCGGTCGGACAACCGACCGCCGGCAGACATCTTCCGCGACGGATTCGAGGTCCGCGACCCGAACAACAACAACTACGATGACTTCGTGCGGTGGAACACGCCGTCCAACTTCATCAGCACGACGCGCGATCCGGATCTCTACCAGCGCTGGGGCTCCGATTACCGGTACACGATCGATGCGCCCGGCGGAATCGACGCCGACGCCACGATCCCGAACAACCCGTTCGGTCCGACGTCCCAGGCGCCCGAGGCCGAGGTCTCGTTCCAGGGCGGCGTCAAGCCGGATCAGATCTCCGGAGCGCACCCGGTCAAGCCCGACGGGACGCTCGGTGATTGGATCCCGAACCCGGGCTATGGTGGAAAGTGACCGCACACGACTTGGATGACAGGGGTCCGCAGATGGCCACGCCGCTCGCTCCGCCGCCGATCACCGACGCGCTCCGCGCGCAGGCACGGGCGAACCCCGGCGAATGGGTGTACGCGATCGATCCCGAGTTCGACGGTCTCGACCGCATCCCGCCGGAGGGCATCGTGGGCGCCTGGCGCGCCGACGAGAACGGAGAGCTGAGCGGGGACTTCACGCCGAATCCTCGATACGTCCCGTCTCCGCCTGTCCGCGGCTGGCCCGTACCCGCCTCGAAGCTGGAGCGCGTCCTGCAGCTCGTGCGGGCAGGGCATGCACCCGGCGAGCAGCTCGACCGCGAGTTCGCGGCATCCGACGTCTACGTCTACAGCCGTCCCGAGGGGGGGATCTTCGTCGCTCCGGACGGCGAGGACGGCCGTCTGGTCTACGCATTCTCCGACGCCGAGAAGGCGACCTCGTCCGGCTACGCCGAGCACACGATGATGCGGGGGGACCAGCTCGCTGCGGCTCTGCCCGAGGGCGTGCGGATCGGGCTGAACCCGGGCTCCGAAGTCTCGGTCATCATCGACCCGTCGGACATCACGAGCGCATGATCCAGAGTCCGCAGACGATCCAGGTAAGCCGCGACGGCGTCGTCCACGAGGCGACGATCGCGTGGCGGACCGAGGACCGGATGTGGGTGGTGTCGATCGTCTCGCCGGCCTTCGAACCGGTCGAGGAACGTGCTTTCGACGCGTTCGAGGCGCTCTGCCGGGTGCGCGAGAAGCTCGAGCCGGAAGGATGGCGCATCGGCGTCGCCGGTGCCCAAGCTGATGTCTGGCCGAGCGGCATGGCTCGCGATCAGGGTGGCGGATTGAAGGCCTACCGGATGACCGAGGAGCAGGTCGGCGGTCTCGTCGACACCTTCGAGCCTGTGGACCCGGCGACGGTCACCACGGTGGCCGACCAGCGCGCCGAGGCCGACCGGTTGTACGAAGCGATCCGGCGCAACGCGCAGAACGGCTGACGCGACGGCGATGGGCTGATCTCCCCATCGCGCACGCGCGGCGACGCTGGGTAGCGTCGTGCACGGAGGTGGTCCCCGTGGGAATGATGCTGCCGGATGAACTCATCTGGATCATGGACAAGCTGGGTCTCGAGTGGCCCGACATCGACGAGGACGAGGTGCGCAAGGCCGCCGCGTTCGTGCGCGGATACCGCGACGACATGGAAGGCCTCGTGCAGGCGGCCGATCGCCGGATCAACGGGGAGCTCGCCGCAGCGATGACCGGTCAGACGGGCACGGCGCATGTCACGGCGTGGAACCGGAATCGCTCCGAGAACGTGCAGCAGCTGCTCGACATCCTCGGGCCCGCCGCGGTCGGGATCGACATCGCCGCCGATATCGTGCTCGCGCTGAAGGTCAAGGTGATCGTCGACGTCACGGTGACCCTCGCCCAGCTGATCCCTCTGCTCGCTGCCGGTCCGTTCGGCGCGGGCGGCGCGGCGGTGCTGATCCTCGCGCGCAAGAAGCTCTTCTCGATGGCGATGGAGATCACGCTCGAGAAGGTCATCGACGAGGTGCTGCCCCTCGCGGTCGAGCCTCTGGCGGAGCAGGTTCCCGTTCTGGTGGCGGCGCTGCTCGATGCGCCGGTGGTGGAAGGCGCCGTCGGCGACGTGGACGAGTTCGCCGCCGATCTCGCCGCGCTCGACCAGGCGGCCGATGACATGGACGCGCACGCCGCCGACGTGGAGGACCTGACCGATCGGCTGCTCGCCGACCTCGCCAACCTGCAGATCTCGGGGGACTGAACCGTGACGTTGAAGAAGCTGATGCGCGACCTGGTGGATGCCGTGGACGGCGCGGGACACGAGTTCAAGCAGGGGTTCGCCGGCGCGTTCCGCAAGCGCGGCGGCAAGCACCGGGCGGATGCCGATGCCATCCGCGGTCTCGATCGACGCAGCGCCGATGGCGTGCCGAAGCATCGGCGGGACGACAAGGGCCCGGTGTCGCACGCGAAGGACTACGACATCCGGAAGGACGTCCGCCGCGGGCTCGAGACCCTCGGCTCCTCGCCGCGGCACGCCGCCCCCGATTACGACGCGGCGCGCGACCTCGGGACGTCGCTCGGGAAGGACGTGAGAGCGATCCCCGGCGACATCCTCGACGAGGTCAAGGGCACGCCGAAGAAGGTGCTGACGCAGCTCGTGGAAGAGCTCTACGAGGACGCGATCGGACAGGACAGCCCCGACAAGTACGGGAAGACCGACGGAGACATGCGCTTCCTCGCACCGGCGAGCGAGGCGGACAGCCTGGGCGCCCTCAGCAACGGCGAGATCGAGGAACGCTTCGGATTGGCGCCGGGGTCGCTGGAGGGGGCGCGCGTCGAGGTGAAGGCGATCCCCGGGTCACGGTTCCTCAGCGTCGAGGTCGACAGGGGGGCGTGACATGCCGATCAGGGGAGTGCTACCCATGGTGTCGACGAGCACCCGCGACGTACAGTCGGTGCAGGAGGTGTCGCCGTGGGGATGATGTTGCCGAACGAGCTGATCTGGGTCATGGAGAAGCTCGGGTTCGAATGGCCGGATATCGATGAGGACGAGGTGCGCCGCGGCGCGACCATCATCGGCACGTTCCGCGACGAGCTGGAGGGTCGCCTGCAGGCCGTCGACACGAAGGTCAACGGCGATCTCGCCGCCGCCATGCGCGGGCAGGCGGGACCGGCGTTCGTCTCCGCGTGGAACACGAACCGCTCGCAGAACCTGCAGAAGCTGCTCGATGTCATGGGTCCGGTTCCTCCGGGGATGGAGATCGCTGCGGGTGTCGTCACCGGCCTGAAGATCAAGGTCATCGCCGACGTGACGACGACGCTGATCACCCTGGTCGGGATGCTGACGAACCCGCTCACCGCGATGGGTGCGGGGCCGATGCTCCTGATCAAGAAGAAGCTGCTGAACGCCGCCGTCGACATCGCGATCGAGCAGGTTCTGAACCAGGTGCTGCCGATGGTCATCGAGCCTCTGGCCGAAGAGCTGCCCGCCGTGATCATGGCGGCGCTCGATGCTCCGGTGGTCGAGGCGGTCGCAGGCGATTCCGATGAGTTCTACGCCGATCTGGCGGCGCTGGAGGCCGCGGAGAGCGATCTCGAGATGCACGCGGGCGACATCGAGACGCTGATCGACAACCTGGCGGCCGACCTTTCGAGCCTGAACATCACGGGGGACTGACGGATGACGAGAATCGGCGATGAGGTCTTCCGCCCGATCATGCGGGCGCTCGACGATGCCCCCGTGCACCTGCGGGGGGTCGGCGATGTGCCGCGCCTCCTGAAGCGTCAGCAGCGGCGCAACCAGGACGGTGTGGCCGACATCGACCGCACGCCCGACGGCATGCCTGACGGTCCCGTCCACGGTCCGGACCTCCCGAACCCGGGTGGCGACGGTCCGGTCGAGTTCCACGTTCCCGAGGGCGCATCGCCCGCGGAGATCGCGCAGTTCCACGACTACGTGAATCGCAGCAACCAGTATCTCGCCGACGGCTCGCTGTCGGGCTCCGGCCGCGTGAGCACCGCCGGAGAGATCAGCCGGGAAGCGCGCCGGGAAGCACGCCTCGAACGCGCTCGCGCGCTCGCCGACGGCAACCCCTACCAGGGCATCGTCGCGCACGTGCCCGACTCGACCTGGGTCGGGCAGGGCAAGCCGCCGGGATGGGGCGACTACACTAGCCGTGTGAACTCGAGCCTCGCCGGGCAGGTCAACCGCTACCCGGTGGGACACAATCCGACGATCTTCATAGTGAGGGAATGATGACCGACTGGCCCACGAAGATCGTCGAACTGGTGCGTGTCAAAGAGCGCATCGCGAAGCTCGATGTCGACAAGCTGTTCCCCTACACGCTCCCTGCCGTGGCGGCCCCGCCGGCACGGGTCGACGCGTTCGAGGAGCACACCGGTCTCACCCTCGACCCGGGGCACCGGTCGTTCCTGGAGGCGGCGGACGGCTGGCCGGCGTTCTTCGAGACGCAGGACCTGCTGAGTCTGGAACAGCTCGCCGGCGGCGAGCACCGCGATGCCTTCACCGCCTGGATCGACTCGGCCCCGCCGCAGGCTCTCGCCGAGGGGTACTCCTCGGCGACGCTGCTGCCGATCGCCGTGGATCTGGAGATGCCGCTGTTCGCGGCCATGCCGGTGGTCGACGGGCGCGTCGCGAGTCAGGTCCTCTCGCTCGACCCTTCGGGCATCATCGACGACTTCGACTCCTTCGAGGCGTACTTCGACTCCACCATCGCCTATACGCTGCGCAACCTGGCGGACTTCGAGTCGGGCGCCTACCGCCTCTGAGCATCCGTCGCAGAACACCACCACGCACCGACTTCTCACGGTGACGGCCCCCTCATGGCAGGATGTTGCGTGGGGGGTCTTTCCGTGACTGATGTGAATCCAACGACGGAGATCGACAGCGCCGTGCCGACGGCCGTGCGTGAGGTCGTGCCGCTGCGGCTCGAGTTCGCCGGGGAGTGGCATGATCTGCCGACCGACCGGCCGTTCATCATCGGCCGAGAGGGCGACCTCGAGATCGATGACAACCCCTATCTCCATCGGCACTTCCTCGAGCTGCGGCATCGCGACGGGCTGTGGTGGCTGGCGAACGTCGGCGTACGCCTGGCCGCGACGATCTCCAGCGCCGGCGGCGCCGTGCAGTCGTGGCTCTCGCCGGGTGCGCGGATGCCGCTCGTCTTCGAGCGCAGCGTGATCGTGTTCACCGCCGGCCCCTTCACGTACGAGCTGAGCCTGCACACCGAGGAGGCTCCGTACGAGGTCTCGCGACAGGTCGAGGCGTCGATGAGCGGTGAGACCACGGTCATGCCCGCCAGCTTCACGCCGCTGCAGAAGCAGCTCATCGTCGCGCTCGCCGAGCCGATGCTCCGGCGCGAGGGCGTGAGCATGAACGAGCTGCCGTCGTCGAGTGCCGCGGCCCAGCGCCTCGGATGGACCATGAGCAAGTTCAACCGCAAGCTCGACAACGTGTGCGACAAGCTCGACCGCATGGGCGTTCAGGGGCTTCGCGGCGGCGCCGGCAAGCTCGCGACGAACCGGCGCGCGCGCCTGGTGGAGTACGCCGTGACCTCGCAGGTCGTCACGCGGGCCGATCTCCCCCTGCTCGACGACGAGGTGCTGCGGAATCAGAGCGACTCCGACGGCGACTGACGGCCGCAGCGCGGCCGCGCGGCTCAGCGGGTCGCGTCGGCGAGGTGGCGCGCGTCGTGGCTCAGCACCTTGACGATGATGCCGTGGCGGCGAAGCTCCGAGGCCGTGCGCGCACCCTCTTCGGCGTCGCGGCCGAGCGCGTTGATGTTCGCGACGACCAGCACGTCGCCGACGTTGAGCGTCGCGATGAGCCGGCCGAGCCGGTCGCTCCAGCTCTCCAGGATGTCGGGAGCCGGGTGACGGAAGCCCTCGATCGGCACGCCGAAGCGGGTGAGGTCTTCGCGCTGCTCGACCACCGACGGCATGCCCTCGCGGGAGACGACGAGTCCGACCAGACGCGATCCGACCGGGCGGGCGAGCCACCAGTCGCGGTTCTGCTGCAGCTCGGTGAAGCACTTGGGGCACTCCGCTGCCGCATGCGGCAGGTGCAGAGGGCTGGTGAGGGCGTCGTCGACCGATGCCGCTCCCTTCGTGGGTTCCATCGTCTCGCTCATCGCGCACCTCCGGGATCCATTCTGCCTTGATCCGGCCCCGCGCGGTGACCAGACTCACAGCATGCCGAGCGACCGCACCGCCTCGCGCTCCTCGACCAGCTCGGCGACCGACGCGTCGATGCGGGCGCGAGCGAAATCGCTGAGCTCCAGCCCTTCCACAATCTGCCATTCCCCGTCGACGGAGCGCACCGGGAACGACGAGATCAGGCCCTCCGGCACGCCGTACTCGCCGCGCGAGACGACGCCGGCCGATGTCCAGTCCTCGGTGCCGTGCACCCAGTCGCGCACATGGTCGATGGCGGCGTTCGCGGCGGACGCCACCGATGACGATCCGCGCACCTCGATGATCTCGGCACCGCGCTTCGCGACGCGAGGGATGAAGGTCTGGTCGAGCCAGGCCGGCACATCGCCCACGATCTGCTCGAGCGCCTCGGCGACCGGTCGTCCGCCGACGGTCGCGTGAGAGATGTCGGGGAACTGCGTCGCCGAGTGGTTTCCCCAGATCGGCACGCGCCGGACGGTGTCGACCGGTGCGCCGAGGGTCAGAGCGAGCTGCGCCCGCGCACGGTTCTCGTCCAGCCGGGTGAGCGCCGTGAAGCGCTCGGCGGGCATGCCCTCCGCGGATGCCGCCGCGATCAGCGCGTTCGTGTTGGCCGGGTTGCCGACGACCGTGACCCGCACGTCGGATGCCGCGTTCGCCGCGATCGCGGCGCCCTGAGGACCGAAGATGCCGGCGTTGGCTGCGAGGAGGTCGGCGCGCTCCATGCCCGGTCCGCGCGGACGAGCGCCGACGAGGAGCGCGAGGTCCGCGCCGTCGAAACCCACCGCAGGGTCGTCTGTCACCTCGACGTGCTGCAGCAGGCCGAAGGCGCCGTCCTGCAGTTCGAGCGCCGCGCCCTCCGCGGCGGCCAGTCCCTGCGGAATCTCCAGCAGCCGGAGCCGCACCTTCTCGTCCGGTCCGAGCAGGTCTCCGGCCGCGATCCGGAACAGCAGCGCGTAGCCGATCTGTCCGCCCGCGCCCGTGATGGTGATCGTCGTCGTCATGTCTTCGAGCCTACGTCCGTTGCTCGTCCGTCGCGCAGAGTACCCTCGTCGCATGACCTTCAATCCCGACGCCGACCTCTCGAACAACACCACGCGTCGACGCGGACGCAACACCGCCATCGCCGGCGGCGGTGTCGTGGGGGTGCTCGGCATCATCGCGCTGATCGCCGGGCCGCTGCTGGGAATCGACCTCACCGGTCTGCTCGGAGGCGGAGCCGCTCCCGGCGGCGGCACGGAGCCCGCCGGCGGCTCGGTGATCGAGAACTGCGACACCGGTCAGGATGCCAACGAGAACGTCGACTGCCGGATGGCGGGGGCACAGCTCGCCCTCGACGACTTCTGGGGCGAGAACGTCGAGAACTACAGCGCCCCGCAGCTGATCGTGGTCGACGGCGCGACGAACACGGCGTGCGGCACGGCCTCCAACGCCGTCGGTCCGTTCTACTGCCCGCCCGACCTGACCGTGTACATCGACCCCACGTTCTTCCAGCTCATGCAGCAGCAGTTCGGAGCATCCGCCGGGAATCTCGCGCAGCTCTACATCGTCGGGCACGAGTGGGGCCACCACATCCAGAACATCACGGGCGACATGGAGCGCTACCCGAACAACGGCACCGGCCCCGACAGCAACGGGGTGCGGATCGAACTGCAGGCCGACTGCTACGCCGGTGCCTGGATCGGACAGATCTCGCAGCAGACGGATGCCGACGGCGACCCGTACCTCGTGAAGCCCACCGAGGCGGAGATCACGGACGCCCTCAACGCGGCGTTCGTGGTCGGCGACGACAACATCCAGGAGCAGTCGTCCGGCACGGTGAACCCCGAGAGCTTCACGCACGGATCGAGCGAGCAGCGCACCGACTGGTTCGCGCAGGGTTTCCAGAACGGACTCGGCGTCTGCGCCCAGCCGTTGACCGCCGCCGCGGGCGACCTGTAGCACCCGATGACCCTGGGGGATCGATGACGATGAACCTGGATGCGCTGTATCCGCCGATCGAGCCGTACGAGACGGGCGAACTGCTCGTCGGCGACGGCCACCGCGTGTACTGGGAGGCCAGCGGCAACCCGGACGGCAAGCCGGTCGTGTTCCTGCATGGTGGACCGGGGAGTGGGACCTCGCCCTGGCAGCGGCGGTTCTTCGACCCTGCCGTCTACCGGATCGTGCTGCTCGATCAGCGCGGCTGCGGACGCAGCACCCCGCACGCGAGTGCTCCCGACGCGGACTTCCGCTTCCTCACGACCGCGCACCTGATCGCCGACATCGAGCTGCTGCGAAAGAACCTCGGCATCGCGAAGTGGCAGGTCTTCGGGGGCTCCTGGGGGAGCGCGCTGGCGCTCGCCTACGCGCAAGCCCATCCGGATGCCGTGACCGAGCTCGTGCTGCGGGGGATCTTCACGCTGCGGCGCGAGGAGCTCGAGTGGTTCTACGAGGGTGGCGCCGCGGCGCTGTTCCCCGACCTCTGGGAGGAGTTCCTCGCTCCGATCCCGGTGCTGGAGCGCTCGCGCATGATCGAGGCCTACCACCGCCGGCTGTTCGACCCCGACCCCGCCGTGCACGTTCCGGCCGCGGTCGCCTGGTCGACCTGGGAGGCGTCGACCGTCACGCTCCGCCCGGATGCCGCGCAGATCGCCGCCATGTCGGACGCGCGCAACGCCACCGCCTTCGCGCGCATCGAGAACCACTTCTTCGTGAACCGCGGCTGGTGGACGGAAGGGCAGCTGATCGCGGGTGTGGGTGGCATCCGTCACATCCCCGCTGTCATCGTGCAGGGCCGTCACGACGTGTGCACGCCGATGATGACCGCGTGGGACCTGCATCGGGCGTGGCCGGAGGCGGAGTTCGTCGTGGTCGACGACGCCGGCCACTCGGCCGCGGAGCCCGGCATCCAGCAGGCCCTGCGCGACGCGACCGACCGGTTCGCCGCTCCGTCCGGTCGTTGACGTTTCGTCTCGTCGCTGCGCTCCTCGCTCAACGAACGGGAAACGTCAGGCGCGCATCGCGCGGAGCAGCGTCTTCACGAGTCCGACCACGCCGCCGGTCGCCCGGTAGCGGGTGAGGCCCTCGCTGACGGCGGCACCGGTGCGCGCCGAGACGAACCACGGCGGCTTGGGCAGGATCGTCAGGCGACCGCCGCCGTTGAGCAGCGGCAGCGAGCGCGGCAGGGGTCGGAACGGACCGCGGATCACGGAGCGCTCGACCCGATCGAGCAGCAGCGCGTTGTGCACGACCCCGATGCCGCTGCCGACGTCGTCGATCGTGTTGCCGGGGAAGGCGCCCCAGGTCATGGTCGGGGTGATGAAGCCGAAGGCGGTCCAGCCGTTGATCGCGATCGATCCGTAGTGCAAGGCCGTGATCGCCCGCTCGAATCCCGCGCCGAGCGCCTTCTCGGTGACCGGGTCGATCAGCAGGTTCGCCCCGAGCGTGCCCTGGAGCTTCTCGTTCGCGTGGGCGACGGCGGCGTCGAGGAAGGCCTGGCCCGTGCCGGGCACGGTGACCACGCCGAGCACGGGAGAGAAGTACTCGGTCGTCTGGAGCGCCGCAGGGTCGTCGTCGCCCTCGATCTCGACGAGGAGCCGCTCGCCGAGCACGAGGGCATCCGGATACGCGTCCGTCGCGAGGTGCATCCGCGACGGCGAACCGGGATACCAGACGGGGCGCTCGGGGGCACCGGCATAGGCCCGGCGGAGCGCCGCGCGGAAGGCGTCGGCCTGATCCCAGTCGGAGGAGAGGATGACGACCTGGCCCGCGATGCAGTTGTGGCCGGAGTTCTGCAGCCGCATCGTCGCGACGTGCTCCGCGTGATAGGTGATGTCGGCATCCGTCCACCGGCCGGGCACGATGATGATCGGGGACACGCCGCCGAGCTCCGCCGTGATCGGCTTCTTTAACTGCGGGCGGTTCTCGCGCCGGCGCCGCTTCGTCGCCGCGGCGCCCGCGCCTTTCGACGGACCCCAGACGATCGCGTCGAAGGTCGCGGCCGAACCGGTGATGTGCACATGCGCGAGACCGGGGTGACCCGTGAGGTAGGCGCCCACCTCGGGACCGCCGCGCACGATCCGCAGGAATCCCGGCTCGATGAGGGGAGCGAGCGCCCGCTTGTACACCGGCACGAGCGCATCCTGCGTCGGGTTCACCTTGAGCAGGACGGTGCGGTTGTGGGCGAGGAGTTCGTACATCACGTCGAGCACCGGGATCGAGGTGATGTTGCCCGCGCCGAGCACGAGGCCGACGCCGGCGGGTGCGGCGGGCGTGCGCTGTGCGAGCCCGGCGCCGGCGCGCGCAGCGTTCGGGGTGACGCCCGGCTCCAGCCAGACCTCGCCGGTGTAGCCCGACAGCAGGAAGCGGTCGATGCCCGTCAACGGGAACGCCTGCACGCGCGTGCGGCCTCCCGGTGCCCGGCCGATCCGGATGCCGTCGAGCGGATTCCTGCCTTCCGCCAGCCGGGAGAGGGTCTCGATGTACGCGTCGAGAGCGCCGAGCACGCTGTAGGGGCCGCTGAGCCACTCCTCGCCGGCGAGCGGATGCCGTGCATCGAGGCCCTTCGACGCGGAGGCGGTCGTCGCCCAGTCCTCGGCCGAGGCGGCGACGCTCGTGCGCACGGCCCGGAGCAGTGTCACGCGCTGCGCGACGGTCAGCGCCGACCACGTCCGGGCGCCGACCTGGAGCTGGTCGATCGCGCCGTCTAGGCGGTCGCGCACGCCCTCGTCGAGTGCCGGAGCTGCGGCCTTCGGTGCGGGCTCGTCAGCCCGGGACGGAGCGGCGGGCGTGGTCGCAGAAGTCATCGGCGTCTCCTTCGGACGGGATCCCAGCTTATGCGCCGGGTGCGGGGGCGACGTCGATGTCATGCCGGCGGAGGCCGTAGCGACGCAGGGCCAGCAGGCTGGCGGCCATCAGCGCCGCGGGAAGGATGCTGAAGCTGAGCACGATGCCCGTGATGGCGGCATCCGGCTGTTGCACGGACGCGCCCGCGACCGTAGAGACGTATCCGGTCGCGGCGAGGGTCAGCGACACGGCGGTCGCGCCGAGGGCGAAGCCGACCGTCTCGCCCGCCGTCCAGATGCCGGTGAACGTGCCGGCCTGGCCGGGGCCGCTGGTGCGCTCATCGTGCGAGATGACGTCGGGCAGCATCGCCATCGGCAGCGACTGCAGCCCGGCGTACGCGATTCCGGCCACGGCGACCGAGGCGTAGATCCATGCGCCCGGCGCCCAGACCGCTGCCGTGATGGTGAGCGCGGCCGCGGCGAACAGGACGCTCGCGATCGCGAAGGCGCGCTCCTTGCCGATCCGCCGGGCGATGATCGTCCAGGCGGGGGTCGCGATCAGCGCAGGACCGACGAGCGCGATGAACACGAGCGTCACCGCGTCCTCCGAGCGCAGCACCCACGTCGCGACGTACTGCGCGCCGGCCAGCATCGTTCCGGTCGCCAGCGCCTGCAGCAGGAACGTGCCCAGGAGCGCGCGGAACGGCTGGCTGCGCCGCAGCGCGCGGAACCCGGAGAGGTACTGATCCCGCCAGGGCGAGGCGGGGGCGACGGATGCCGCAACCGCGGGGACGCTCGTCGCAGGCGCGGCGGTCCGTGCGGCGATCAGCATGCCGACGCCGATCACGACACCGGCCGCGATGCCCATCACGAGGTAGCCGAGCACGGGGTCGGATCCGGCGTTGCGCAGAGCGGGTCCGCCGGCGCCGAACAGCAGGATCGCGGCGGTGAGCACGACGACCCGCCAGCCGAGCAGGCGCGTGCGCTCGTCATAGCTCCCGGTCAGCTCCGCGGGGAGGGCGACGTACGGCACCTGGAACAGGCTGAACGCGGTGGCCGTCGCGAGGAACGCCAGCAGCACGCAGACGGCTCCGGCGACCGGACCCCATGACGGCGGCACCGCGAACGTGAGCGCGAAGCACAGCGGCAGCGTGAGAGCACCGGTGACCATGAAGCCGCGCCGCGAGCCGGTGCGCGCGAGCTGGCGATCCGATGCCGCCCCGATCAGCGGGTCGATGATCACGTCCCAGATCTTCGCGAGGGTGACGATCAATCCCGCCGCCAGCGCGGCCACACCGAGGTTGTCGGTCAGGAAGTACGTGAGGACCAGCCCCGGGAGGGTGGCGTAGCCGCCGGTGCCGACCGAACCGATCGCATACAGCACGACGGTACGCGGAGACAGGCGGACGGATGCGCGTTCGGATCGAGCCTCAGTGCTCATCGCGCCAGTGTATCGGCGCGGCTCTCATCGCGAGGAGGAGTGCGGTCAGATCAGAGCGAGTTCGCGCAGCTTCGACTCGACGTCGGCGTTCGACGGCTCGACGTGGTGCGAGGCGTCCGGGTAGAGCACCACCGGGATGTTCATGCGGCCCGAGATCTCCTTCGCGACGTCGGCCGCCGAGGGGTCGGCCTCGAGGTCGACGTAGGTGTACTCGACGCCCAGCTCATCGAGCTGCTTCTTGGTGCGGCGGCAGTCGCTGCACCACTCGGCGCCGAACATCGTGATCGTGTCAGAAGCGGGAGAAGTCATGGTTCCAGCCTACGGCCGCCCGGCTGGGTGGGCTCCGGGAGCGGCGGGGTCAGCGTCCGGTGTCGGCCTCGTCGGGCAGACGCTCCGCCGGGACGATCACCACGTCCTGCACCTTCCAGTCGAGCGCCGCGATCCCTTCGGCGGTCTCGGTCAGCTCGTGCACCGTGACCTTGCGTCGGCGCGGCACGACGAACGCCTCGATGTGGAAGACCTGTCCCTGGTCGCGCATCCGCACCGCGGCATCCGAGACCCACGGGAGATCGCGCAGGTAGGCGGCGATGTCGGCGGCGAGCGGGTGGGGCTTCTTGCTGTCGTATGTGCGGGCGCGCTGATCCATGAGGTCGACGATCGCGGCCCTCGTGTTGCGGAAGCCGTCCCAGATGATGCCGAGGGAGATGAACACGGCGGCCGCGCCGTCGAGCCACCACACGCCCGCTCCCACGCCGAGCACTCCGACGATCGAGGCGACGGTGGTCTGCCAGTCCGCCTTCGCCATGTCGGCGTCGGCATACAGCAGCTTGTTGTGGAGCACGGGGGCGAGCTTCGATTTCGCCGGCCCGTAGAAGAAGACCGGTCCGATGATGACCACGGCCATGACGATCACCATCAGCCAGCCGAGCCAGATGGTGTGGCCCCACAGCACGACGGTGCCGATCGTCGGATGCTCGCCGGCGACGAGTCCGACGGCCGATTCGAACGCGAGGTTGAGCCCGACCGCGAGCAGGGCGACACCGGCGACGAGATGTCCGATCCCCATCGCGCGGTGCAGGCCGTACGGGTGCTTCAGCGTGGGGCGCCGCCGCACGAAGATCAGGGCGGTGAGGAACGCGATCTGGGGGATGAGGGAGAGCATGTCCTCGATCCACGCCGTCCGCATCGCCTGGGAGTTGCCCACCACGAGAGCGATCACGGCGATCGTGATCGAGGTGTAGACGATCGTGAAGATCTCCCACTTCACCGCGCTGCGGATCGCACGCTGCTGCTCGGGAGGGAGGGTGATCCGGCCGAACTGTCCCGTGTCGTTCATGAGCCGACCTCTTGGTCGAGGAAGGTCTCGAGGGCGGTGAGGAACGCGTTCTCGCCGAGCGGCACCAGCATGACGATCTCTCGTCCCTCCGCGCCGTCGATGCCCGTGTACCCGCGGCTGACGCCGGCACGCTCGACCCAGGGCGTGTCCGATGTGATGCCGCCGGCGATCAGGTCGAGGTCGCCCGCCTCGAGCATGGTGACGAGGGTCTCCTCCGACGCGACCGTCCAGTCGGGTTCCGCCTGGATGCTGTCGGCGAAGTCGTCGACGAGATCGACGATGCTGCCGGACGGCGTGCCGTTCGCCACCTCGACGAGATCGCCGTCGGGGGAGGTGCCGATCCGGAGCTCTCCGCCGGTGACGGCGTCCAGCGTGCCGTCCGGGTCGGCGGGGATCGTGAGCCCGCATCCCGCAAGGGCGGCGGACAGTGCCAGGGCGGCGACGATGCCGGTCGCGCGCCGGGGGCGCTGAGGACGCGACGATGTGTTCACCGGCCCAGCGTGCTCTCCGCCGTGACCCGCGCACAAGTGCGTTGACGCGCAGGGATCTGCGGCGGTAGACAGAAGATTCCGCCTACTGCTCTTGCCAGGTAAGGCTACCCTTACCTATACTTCTGGCATGAGCAGCGCGAGCGAGCACCTGGACGATCCCGACTGGGAGAACATCGACGGAGCCCTGCTCATCGCCGGTGACGCGGCGGACGGCGCGATGATCGCGGGCATCGCCGCGCGGCTGCCCTGGGATGCGCAGGGCGTCATCATCCTCGAGGCCGCGGCACGGATCCAGTTCCGCCACATCGACGTGCCGGAGGGGGTGTCGGTGCGGTGGCTGGTGCGCGGTGACGGCATCCGCGCGCACGCGAAGGGTGAGCGGCTGGCCGGCGCCGTGCACGCCTGGTGCGTGGAGTGGACGTGCACCGAACCGCCCGCGCAGTGGACGGTCTGGCTCGGCCCGCACACGCCCCCGCACGTCGCGCGGATGGCGCGGAGCCTGCTCGGCGTCGCGAACTGATTCAGCGCGACATCGCGGCGGCGGGGACGTTCGCGCCCGCCGTGATGGCGTCGAGAGCGCGACGCAGCGTCGAGCTCGACGTGTGGGCGGTGTACGGGAAGTACACGACCTCGACGCCCACCTCGGCGAACTCGCGCTCCAGGCGCAGGCCCTTCTCGGTGCCCCGCCAGTCGTCGCCCTTGAAGAAGTGCGTGAACTGCACGTCTCGCCACGAGTCCATCTTCGACGGCGTCGTCTCGACGTAGACGTCGTCGACGAATGAGATGTGCTTCACGATCTCCGCACGCTCCGCCGTCGGGATGACGGGCTCGATGCCCTTCACCTGGCGCAGCATCTCGTCGCTCACGACGCCGGCGATCAGAATGTCGCACTGCTGCTTGGCGTGACGAAGAAGGTTCAGATGCCCGACGTGAAACAGGTCGAAAGCACCAACGGCATAGCCGATACGCGTCCCCATGATCTCCCCAGATCAGAAATTCCCCAGTAAGCGGATCCCCACCCGCTTCGCGACTCCCACAGCCGCGATCACCCACTGTAGCAGAACCGGTTTCCCGACCCATAGGAACCCGTGAAACGATGGGTGCCGCAGACGATGCGCACGGCAGGAGCGGGGGAGCACGTGGGGGCAGGGGTCACGGTCATCGTGCCGACGTTCAACGAACGCGACAATGTCGCGGAGCTCGTCGCGCGCACCGCCGCCGCGCTCGCCGGACGCGAAGCCGAGATCCTCTTCATCGACGACAGCAGCGACGACACCGCGGCCGAGGTCGCCAGGGTCGCGGCCGATGCGCCGATCCCCGTGCGGGTGATCCATCGCGCGGAGAACAGCGGCGGCCTCGGCGGCGCCGTGGTCACAGGTCTCGGCGCCGCGGCATCCGACGTCTGCATCGTGATGGACGGAGACCTGCAGCATCCGCCCGAGCTCCTCCCCGCGCTCCTCGACCGGCACGCGGCGGGCGACGCCGACCTGGTCGCCGCCTCCCGGTACATCGGCGGCGGCGACACGAGCGGTCTCGGCACGGCCGTGCGCTTCGGCGTCTCGCGCGCCGCGACCTGGCTGACGCGGGCGATGTTCCCCATCCGCCTCGCGCGCAGCACCGACCCCATGACCGGGTTCTTCCTCGTCGACCGCAGCCGTCTCGACCTCGACGCGCTCCAGCCCCGGGGCTTCAAGGTGCTGCTCGAGATCCTCGCGCGCACCGACCTGCGCATCGCCGAGGTGCCGATGGAGTTCGCCGAACGCCGGCACGGCAGCTCCAAGGCCAGCCTGCGTCAAGGCTGGACCTTCCTCGCCCACCTCGCACGCCTGCGGTTCGGGAAGATGTCGCTGTTCGCCCTGATCGGGCTGATCGGCGCCGTGGCGAACCTGGCCATCATGTGGGCGCTCACGGTGGCGGGCGTGCCCTACGTCTGGGCGGCCATCATCGGAGCCGAGATCACGATCGTCGGCAACTTCCTCCTGCAGGAGCGGTTCGTGTTCGCCGACATGCGCACGGATGCCCGTGGTCTCGGCATCCGCTTCGCCACGTCGTTCACATTCAACAACGTCGAAGCCGCGCTGCGGATCCCGGTGATGGCGCTGATGGTCGAGAGCTGGCACATCTCGAGCGTGCTCGCGACCGCGCTCTCGCTGATCGTCGCGTTCTTCGCCCGGTTCCTGTTCCACTCGCTCGTGGTCTACGCGCCGCAGCGGCGCCGGAAGACCGCCGCCGTCGCGTCCGAGCCGAAGCCCGACACCGCCGCGCAGCGCGTCATCCGGGCGATCGACGTCGAGGCGATGAAGCCGGGCGAGCTCTAGGCTCCGTCTGCCGACGTCGCGAGGTACTCCTCGAGGGTGGCGTCCGTGTCGCGGGGCGTCCAGCCGGTCGCCGTGATACGGCTCAGATCGAGCACGCTGTTGAGCGGCCGCGGGGCGACGGGGCCGGACTGATCGGCGAAGTACGCCTCGGTCGACACGTCGGTCACAGCGGCGGGATCGTGCCCCGTGAGCCGATAGACCGCGCGGGCGATGTCGGCCCAGGAGCGCGGTTCGCCCGCGCCCGTCACGTTGTAGACGCCGGAGGGCGCCTCGTGCGACAGCAGGTGCACGATCGCGCCGGCGAGGTCGTCGGTGAACGTCAGGCGGCCGATCTGGTCTCCGACGACGCGGGGAGCGATCCCGCGCTCGGCGAGCGATGCCATGGTGCGCACGAAGTTGCGGCCCTCGCCGATCACCCATGACGTGCGCAGGATGTAGTGCCTCGGCACCGTGGCGACCACGGCGTCGCCGGCGGCCTTCGTCTGGCCGTAGACGCCGAGCGGACGCACCGCATCGGTCTCGGTGTAGGGGCCGTCGTTCGTGCCGTCGAAGACGTAGTCGCTCGAGACGTGGACGAGCGTGATGCCGTTCTCGGTCGCGATGCGCGCGAGCGCCGCGACACCGGTGACGTTCGCCGCCCAGGCGTCCTGCCGTCCGTCCGGGGTCTCGGCGAGGTCGACGGCCGTGTACGCCGCGGCATTGATGATCGTGCCGTAGTCGCGCCAGCGTCGTGCGGTCGTCAGGTCGGACCGCAGGTCGAGCGTCTCGCGCGTGGCGTACTCGATATGCGCGGCGTCGCCGAGCGCGTCGCGCAGCGCGAGTCCGAGTTGTCCGGCCGCACCGATCACCAGCGTCTTGCGCGGCTCGATCGGGGTGACGTCCGCGAGACGCGGGTGCGCGAGGTCCTTCGGCGAGATCTCCACCTCGGAGAGCGGGATCGGCCAGGCGATCGCCGCGGTCTCGTCGGCGAGGTTCAGGAAGGAGTACGCGGCGTCGGGCGACCAGTGGTCGTTGACGAGATACGTGTACGCGGTGTCGGGTTCGAGGGTCTGATACGAGTTCCCGACGCCGCGCGGCACGAGGATCGCGCGCGACGGATCGATCTCGGTCGTGAAGACCGCGCCGAACGATTCGCCCGCACGCAGATCGACCCAGGCGCCGAAGATCCGGCCCGTCGCGACCGACACCCACTTGTCCCACGGCTCGGCGTGGATGCCCCGCGTCGTGCCGACCGCGTCGTTGAACGAGACGTTGTTCTGTACCGGGCCGAAGTCGGGCAGCCCCGCGGCGACCATCTTCTCGCGCTGCCAGTTCTCCTTGAACCAGCCCCGCGAGTCTCCGTGCACGGGCAGCTCGACCAGCAGCAGCCCCGGGATGGGGGTCTCGGTGACCGTGAGCGTCTTGCCGAACTCCGTCATCGTGGTCACTGCCCCTTGGCGGCGTAGAAGGACTCGGTCGCGTCCTTCGACGGCGCCCACCACTCCTCGTTCGCGCGGTACCAGTCGATCGTCGAGGCGAGCCCGGACTCGAAGTCGGAGTACTGCGGACGCCAGCCGAGCTCGGTGCGCAGCTTCGTCGAGTCGATCGCGTAGCGCAGGTCGTGACCCGCGCGATCGGTGACGTGGTCGTAGGCGTCGGCCGGGAGGCCCATCTGCGTGAGGATCAGCTCGACCACGGACTTGTTGTCCTTCTCGCCGTCGGCGCCGATCAGGTACGTCTCGCCGATCGCCCCCTTCTCGAGGATGGTCAGGACGGCCGAGGAGTGGTCGTCGGCGTGGATCCAGTCGCGCACGTTCTGTCCTGCGCCGTACAGCTTGGGGCGGATGCCGCGGATGACGTTGGTGATCTGGCGGGGGATGAACTTCTCGACGTGCTGGTACGGGCCGTAGTTGTTCGAGCAGTTCGAGATCGTGGCCTGCACGCCGAACGACCGCACCCACGCGCGCACCAGCAGGTCGCTGCCCGCCTTGGTCGAGGAGTACGGCGACGACGGGTTGTACGGCGTCTGCTCGGTGAAGCGCTGCGGATCGTCGAGCTCGAGGTCGCCGTAGACCTCGTCGGTCGAGATGTGGTGGAAGCGGCGCTCGTGCCGGCGCGCGGCCTCGAGAAGCGTGTACGTGCCGATGATGTTCGTGTCGAGGAACGGACGCGGGTCGTGCAGCGAGTTGTCGTTGTGCGACTCGGCCGCGTAGTGCACCACCGCGTCGGCCTTCGCGAAGAGCGCGTCGACGAGCTCGGCATCCGCGATGTCGCCCTCGACGAGTTCGACGCGGTCGTCGGGGAGGCCCGCGAGCGACGCGCGGTTGCCCGCATAGGTGAGCTTGTCGAGCACCGTGACGTGCGCATCGGTGTGCGCGACGACGTGATGCACGAAGTTGGATCCGATGAAACCGGCGCCGCCGGTCACGAGCAGGCGGGTCATGCGCGGCCCCTCTCCAGCAGGTCGAGCAGGTAGGAGCCGTAGCCCGACTTCACGAGAGCCTCGGCGCGCGAGCGCAGCTGATCGTCGTCGAGGAACCCCTGCCGCCAGGCGACCTCCTCGGGCACGCCGATCTTCATACCGGTGCGGCGCTCCATGGTGCGCACGTAGTCGGCGGCATCCGTCATCTGGTCGAACGTCCCCGTGTCGAGCCAGGCGGTGCCGCGGGGCAGCACCTCGACCTGCAGCTTCCCGCGCTCCAGGTACGCGCGGTTCACGTCGGTGATCTCGTACTCGCCGCGCGCGCTGGGCGCGAGGTCGCGGGCGATCTCGACCACGTCGTTGTCGAAGAAGTAGAGACCCGGAACGGCATAGTTGCTCTGCGGGTTCTGCGGCTTCTCCTCGAGCGAGACGGCCTGGCCGTCGGCGTCGAAGGCGACGACGCCGTACGCCTCCGGCTCGGCGACCCAGTAGGCGAAGACCGCGCCGCCGTCGATGTCGGCGAAGCGCTTCAGCTGCGTGCCGAGGCCGGGACCGTAGAGCAGGTTGTCGCCGAGCACCAGCGCGACGCTGTCGTCGCCGATGAAGTCCGCGCCGATCGTGAACGCCTGCGCCAGCCCGTCGGGCGAGGGCTGCTGAGCGAACGTCAGCGAGATGCCGAACTGCGAGCCGTCGCCGAGGAGTCGCTCGAAGTGCGCGGCGTCGTGAGGCGTGGTGATCACCAGGATGTCGCGGATGCCCGCGAGCATGAGCGTCGACAGCGGGTAGTACACCATCGGCTTGTCGTACACCGGGATCAGCTGCTTCGAGACGCCCAGCGTGATCGGATGCAGGCGCGTTCCGGATCCGCCCGCAAGAATGATGCCCTTCATGATCCCCCTCGTGAAAACGTCGGTGTCCGTGGTGGCGTCACAGAGCGGACGGCCATCCCCTGCCGTCCACGGCCCCCACAGCCGTATCCGACGACTCTATCGGATGCCCCATGACAGACCGGGGATGCGGGAGCTTTTCCAGGTTCATGGGGTATGGTGCGCAGCGGGGAGGGGCCAGAACTCGAGTGGTTCCCGCAAGAACACGGTCGTATCGTGACGTCGATGCAACCGGTGACGGATCGCCCGAGCTCGCTGTCAGAAGCACGATCCCCCACGAAAAGGCCCGGGCTCTCCCCTATGACTTCGTTCCACCAGGTCGCGTCCCAGCGATCGTCGAACCGTCCGCACACCCCTCGATCGATCTGGACCGCGATGACCGTCGCGCTTGTGATCGGCGCACTCGCCGTCCCGTCGGCCGCGGGAGCCGCCGTCGATGCCTCGGCTCCCGAACGTGGCAGCGCACTCGCCTCGGGCGCTGTGCAGACCTCGACGGATGCCGATGGTTCCGAAACCTGGACCGACACGTTCACCCGTACGACGGCGGGAGGGTGGGGCGACGGCTACGTCTCGTCCCCCGCATCCGATGTGTCGGTGAGTGACGACGCCGGTGTGATCGCCACCAGCGGCGGCCACCGGAGCATTCACGTCGCGACGACGGCGACGGCGACCGACGCGACCGTGGGTGCGACGATCCGATACTCCGCGGTCCCGACGGCGGGCTATGGCGCGACGACCATCGTCACGACACGCAACAGCGAGTCGGGCTACTACGGTGCTCGTTTCCGGCTCGACACCCAGTCGCGCGGCGTGCTCTCGATCGGCCGCTACGACGCGAACGACACCCAGACCGTGATCCGTCAGGACCTCCTCCTCATCGGCGAGGTGCCCGAGGGCGCCGCCGTACGGGTCGAGATCGAGGCCGACGGCACCGACGACGTGACCGTGCGGGCGCGCGCCTGGATCGTCGGCACCGATACCCCGAAGTGGCAGATGAAGGTGACGGATGGATCGGCGGACGCCGTCCGGACCGCTGGTACGCCCGGTATCCAGACATACATGTCGCCGGGCAATCGGCCGTTGGACGTGAGCGTCGACGACCTCAGCGTGAGCTCCGAAGATCTGCAGCCCGCGCCCGAGCCGGTCCCGACGCCCGTCCCGGAGCCGACAGCGGCGCCGGAGCCGACGCCGGTTCCGACCCAGGAGCCGACGCCGACCCCGACGACGGAGCCCACTCCCACGCCGACGACGGAGCCCACTCCCACGCCGACGACGGAGCCCACTCCTACGCCGACTCCGACGACGGAGCCGACCCCGACGCCGACTCCCACGCCGACGCCGACTCCGACTCCGACTCCGACGCCGACTCCGACGCCGACTCCGACTCCCACGCCGACTCCGACGCCGGAGCCGACCACGCCGCCCGTCACGCCTCCGGTGACTCCGCCCATCACTCCACCGGTGACCCCACCGGCATCCGGCAGTGGCACGGCAGGATCCCTTCCCGTCGGCCAGACCTCGTACCCGGCTCCCGCCGACGCGATCTACGTGGTGCCGGACGGCACTCGCAGCTCGGGCAGCGGTACGAAGGCGAACCCGGTGGCGGGAGCGCAGCGGGCGATCGATGCGGCCCCCAGCGGTGCGACGATCGTGCTGCGCGCGGGTGTGTACCGCGAGAGCGTCTCGGTGCCCTTCTCCAAGAAGCTGACGATCCAATCGGCGCCCGGTGAGGCGGTGTGGCTCGACGGATCCAAGCCGGTCACCGGTTGGTCGCAGTCCGGCAGCACCTGGGCGGCGCCGTGGAGCACCTTCTTCGACAGCCGTGTGTCGTTCAGCCAAGGCCAGGACGAGACCAGCTGGTGGGTCAACGGTGCGAACCCTCTCGCCGGTCACCCCGATCAGGTCTGGTTCGACGGCGCGCCGCTGACGCAGGTCGGCAGCCGCTCGGCAGTCACCGCCGGCACCTTCTTCGTGGATCAGGGTGCGAAGCAGATCGTCGTCGGCGACGACCCGGCGGATCACGCGGTCGAGGCGAGCGCGCTCGCCAAGGCCCTGAAGATCCAGGGCGAAGGCACCACGGTCCGCGGCATCGGCGTGCAGCGCTACGCCACGACCGTCGCGATGCTCGGCGCCGTGAGCGCCGAGGTCAACGGGCTCACCCTGGAGAACATGGTGATCCGTGACAACGCGACGGTCGGTCTCTTCGTATGGAACGACGACAAGACGTTGCGCAACCTCACCGTCACCGGCAACGGACTGCTGGGCATCGCGGTGAACGACGCCGAGAACCTGACGGTGCAGAACTCGCTCGTGACCGGCAACAACGCCGCGAAGTTCAACTACACGCCGGTCGCCGGCGGGGTGAAGATGTCCCGCGCGTCGAACGTGACCGTGTCGGGCAGCATCATCTCCGACAACGTCGGGTCGAAAGGCCTGTGGTTCGACGTCTCGAGCTCGAAGCTCAACATCACGAACAACGTGTTCGAGGGCAACGGACGCGAGGGGCTCGAGATCGAGCTCAGTCAGACGGCGACGGTGGCAGGCAACTACATCATCGGCAACGGCAACAGCGGTGTGTTCGTCTTCGACTCGGGCGACGTCGACATCTGGAACAACACCATCGTCGACAACGGGCGGACGATCACCTATATGCAGGACGAGCGCCGGCAGGAGATCAAGAGCATCAGCTCGCTGATCCCGTGGATCACCAGCGACGTGGTCGTGCGGAACAACATCCTCTCCTACGGCGGCCAGGCGTGCCCGATGCTCGTGCAGGACCTGACGAACAAGTGGTCGGGCAGTCAGTTCGGCATCTCGCAGGACGCCAATCTGTACCACCGGTCATCCGCTTCGTCGCCCGCGAACTTCGCCTGCTGGGCGGATGGTCCCAACGGCACCCGCGGCATCACCACGATCGAGGAGTTCCGGTCGCTGACCGGCAACGACACGAAGTCGGTGCTGACCGAAGGTGCCCCGATCGTGGATGCCGCGACGTGGCAGCTCACGACGGCCGTGCCGGGCGTCGGGATCTCGGCTCTGCCGGGGAAGGTCGTGGACCTGCTGGGCGTGTCCCTGCAGACGCGCGTGATCGGCGCCCCGCTCGCGCCGGTGGTCGCCCGCTGAGCCTCGCCGGCTGACGACGTCCGAGTGGCGTCGTCAGCCGACGAGCACCATGCGTCGGCGCGGCCGACCGGAGAGCAGCGCGTTCGCCAGCGAGACAGCTCGAAGCCCCCGCTTCTCGTACTCGTCGAGGACATCCGAGATGAGCGCCACCCGATCGAACGGTTCGATCTCCGGGTCGTCGACGCCGTCGGCTGCACCGGCGCGGGAGTCGTGGGCGAGGACGATGGCTCCCGCCTCGATTCCTGACGTCGCTCGGGCGAGCCGCTCCGAATGCTCCGCATCGCGCCCGTCGAGGACGCTGGTCGTCCAGAGCACCGGGGTCATGCCCGCTCGGTGAACCGCCTGCCAGGTCGCCGGCGACAGGGCTCCGTACGGGGGCCGGTACCAGCGGATCGGGACGCCGGACAGCTGCTCGAGCTCGGCACGCGACGACTGCAGCATCCGCAGAGCCTCGGCGCCCGTCCACGTGGTGAGTCGCCGGTGGTCAGCCCCGTGCAGGGCGATCTCGTGCCCCTCTGCGACGATCCTCTTCAGGAGCTCGGAGTGCGCGCTGGTGCGGGTGAGCAGCACGAAGAACGTCGCCGTCGCGCCGCGCCGGGCGAGCTCGTCGAGGATGCGAGGGGTCCACTCCGGATCAGGGCCGTCGTCGAGCGTGAGGACGACGACCTTGCGAGCGGTGTCGACGCTCACCACGGAGCGGAACACCGGAGAGACGCCGCGCACCGTGCGGCGCAGCGCGGCGCGCAGGCGACGAGCGCTGCGTGCGGGGCGGGCGTCGCGTGCGTACTCCGGCG
>NZ_SSDJ01000156.1 GCF_004794465.1 Microbacterium sp. K24
CGACGACCCGGTCGGTGAGGCCGAGCTCCGTCAGCAGCGCGCGCACGTGGCCGCCCCTGGTCGCGAAGCTCTCGGCGCCCGCGTCGACCACTACCCCGCCGAGGTCGGCCCGGCGGATCGCCCCGCCGACGGCCTCCGTCTCTTCGAGCATGGTGACCCGCATGCCGACCTTCGCGCACTCGCGAGCGGCGATCAGGCCCCCGATGCCTCCGCCGATCACCACGACATGCGTGTCGGCGGCGCGGGCGGCGAGAGCGGCGGGTTCGTGGGCGGGGTCGGCGGTCATACCGTCGATTCTCCCATCGCGACGATCAGGCCTCGACGGGCGCGGCGCTCCCGCGGCCGCGCTTGCGCACCTCGCGGAGCACGATCTGCTCGGGGCAGACGGTCGAGAGGAAGTCGCCGACCGAGAGGGCCAGCCGCTCGCCGACCAGCGAGTAGAGGATGCGGTTGGCGTCGCGCCGCTCGGTCACGAGACCCGCCTGGCGGAGAACGCTCAGGTGTCGGGAGATCGTCGGGCCGCTGGCGGAGAACCTCGACGCGATCTCACCGGCTGCGAGCTCGCCATCCTTGAGGTCCTGCAGGATCTGCCGACGGGTGGGGTGCGCGAGGGCGGCGAAGATGTCTGACGCGCTGTCTGCCATGTTTGCAATATAGCACTCCTGCTAGATACTATTTAGCCGAGTAGCTCACAAGCGAGGGAGCGCAGCATGAGGGTGGCGATCACGGGCGGCAGCGGATTCGTCGGACGGAACCTGGCCGCACGCCTCGACGATGCGGTGGTGATCTCGCGTCGCAGCGGCGTCGACATCACCGACGTCGACGCACTCGCCGCCGCGTTCGAGGGCTGCGACGCGGTGGCGCACTGCGCCGGGATCAACCGCGAGATCGGCGATCAGACGTTCCGGCGCGTGCACGTCGACGGCACCGCGGCGGTGGTCGAGGCCGCTCGATGCGCCGGGGTCCGGCGCATCGTCCTGGTGAGCTTCCTGTGCGCTCGACCCGACTGCGGCTCCGGTTATCACGAGTCGAAGTGGGAGGCGGAGGAGATCGTCCGTCGTTCCGGCATCCCGCACACCATCCTCAAGGCCGGGATGATCTACGGTCCCGGCGATCACATGGTCGACCATGTCACCCGGGCCGTGCGGACACTGCCCCTGTTCTGGACCGTCGGCTACCGCGAGCGCACCGCCCGACCCGTCCCGATCGACGACGCGGTCGACGTGCTGGTCGCGGCCCTCGAGGGCCGCATCCCCGAACCGACGGTCGCCGTGATGGGGGTCGACGAGGTCACCCTCGGCGAGGCCATCCGCCGGATCGCCCGCGTCGCCGGACGCCGTCCTGCGTTCCTCCCGGTGCCGACGTGGATCGTGCGCATGCTCGCTCAGGTCACCGAGTGGACGATGGTGGTGCCGCTGGTCGCGAAGGCCCAGGCGCGCATGCTGGCCGAGGGCGTGAGCGAGCCCGCTCCCCCGGCGCCCGAGGTGCCGCTCGAGATCCGCCCCTCGCGCCCGTTCAGTGACGAGCGCATCCGCGCGGCACTCCCCGACGGACGGTTCGGCCTCTCCGATCTGCGGCTCGCGCGACGGATTCAGCGCTCGGCGTGGACGAGTTCGACGATGCGGGTGAGCTGATCGGGATCGGTCTCCGGCGGCACGCCGTGACCGAGGTTGACGATGTGGGCGCGCGCCGCGCGGCCGCGTGCGAGCACGTCGCGCACGTGCGCCTCCAGCACTGGCCAGGGCGCCGAGAGCAGCGCGGGATCGATGTTGCCCTGCAGGGTCACGTCGGGACCGACGATCGCCGCGGCCTCGTCGAGCGGCTGGCGCCAGTCGACTCCGACACCGTCGGCCACGCCGTCGAGGCGCATGTCGGCCAGGAACGGACCGGTGCCGACACCGAAATGGATCGACGGGATGCCGATGCCCTCCAGCGCCGCGTGCGAGTGGGGTGCGACGAACGCCCGGTAGTCGGCCGGGCTCAGCGAGCCCGCCCAGCTGTCGAAGAGCTGCACGACGGATGCTCCGGCGTCACGCTGCGTCTCGAGGAACCGCCGCGAGACGCGGGCGAGCCAGCCGGCGAGACGGTTCCACGAGTCGGGGTCGGCGTGCATCATTGCTCGGGCGCGCAGATGCTCCTTCGACGGGCCGCCCTCGACGAGGTACGCGGCCAGCGTGAACGGTGCACCGGCGAACCCGATGAGCGGGGTGTCTCCGAGCTCGGCGGTGACGAGACGGACCGCCTCGGCGATGGCCGTGCCGTCGAGCGAATCGGGGTCGATGGCGGTGATCCGCTCGACATCGGATGCTGTGCGCACCGGGTTCGCGAACACCGGTCCGCGCCCCGGCTCGATCTCCACATCGACACCGGCGAGCCGCAGCGGGATGACGATGTCGCTGAAGAACACCGCGGCGTCGACGCCGTGACGGCGCACCGGCTGCAGGGTGATCTCGGCCGCGAGGTCCGGAGTGAGGCAGGCGTCGAGCATCCGCGTGCCGACGCGCAGCTCGCGGTACTCGGGCAGTGACCTGCCGGCCTGACGCATGAACCACACCGGGGTGCGATCGGGGCGGATGCCGGCGAGGGCGCGCAGCAGCGGAGCGTCGGAGAGGGCCATGCCTCCATCCTCCCATCCGGTCGTGATGAGCGCGCGGAGACGGCGCCCCGCCGAGGCGGGTAGAATCGTGGGGTGCTGCTGTGTGTCACGGCGAGTCACAAGACCGCCTCCTTCGAATTGCTCGAACGCCTGAGCCGCACCCCCGACGACGTCGCTTCCACGCTCGTGGACATGACGCCGTGCGTGCAGGGTGCGGTCGTTCTGGCGACCTGCAACCGCTTCGAGGCCTACGTCGAGATGGACGAGCCCGTCACCGCCGCCGGCGCCATCGGGGTCGAAGCCGTGATCGAGGCCGTCGAGGCCACCACCGGTGTGGCCGCCGCGGAGTTCGACGGCGCGTACACCGTGCACTCGGGCCGCCGTGTCGCCGAGCACCTGTTCTCGGTCGCGTCCGGTCTGGAA
The DNA here is from genome assembly GCF_004794465.1 of Microbacterium sp. K24. Taxonomy (GTDB): domain Bacteria; phylum Actinomycetota; class Actinomycetes; order Actinomycetales; family Microbacteriaceae; genus Microbacterium. The sequence continues at coordinate 3,020 of NZ_SSDJ01000156.1, forward strand.
TCCGTCGTGTCCGGCGAAGGCGAGATCGCGGGCCAGGTGCGCCGCGCTCTGAAGACGGCCCGCAAGGACGGCACGACCTCCCCCGAGCTCGAGCGGCTCTTCCAGCGCGCGAGCCAGGCGCAGCGCAAGGTCAAGAACGTCACGGCCCTCGGTCGCGCCGGCCGCTCGCTGGTGCGTCTGGCCCTGGAGCTCGCCGACAGCCGCATCGCCGACTGGTCCGCGGAGCGTGTGCTGCTCGTCGGCACGGGCGCCTACGCCGCCGTCACCCTCGCCACCCTGCGCGAGCGCGGTGCCGTCGACATCTCCGTCTACTCCCCTTCGGGCCGCGCCGAGGTGTTCGCCGCGAAGCACGGCATCCGTCCGATCAGCGCGGCCGAGTACGCGCGCACCGCCGCGCACTCCAGCCTGCTCATCACCTGCACGACCGCGACCGAGCCCGTGCTCGGACCGGAGCACCTGCAGCACCCCGTCGGCGTCGCCGCCGTCGGATGCCCGGTTCCCTCGGCCGGCTCGGGATCGCACGCCCAGCAGCTCGTCGTCGACCTCGGCATGCCGCGCAACGTCGACCCGGCCGTCGGCGCTCTCGACGGCGTCGCCCTGCTCGACCTCGAGACGATCCGCTTGCACGCCCCGCTCGAAGAGCTGCAGGCGACGGATGCGGCGCGCAGCGTCGTGCGCGAGGCCGCCGACACGTTCCACGTGGTGGGCGCCCGGCAGAGCGTGACCCCCTCGGTGGTCGCGCTGCGCACGCACATCTTCACGCTGCTCGAATCCGAGATCGCCCGCGCCCGCGCCCGAGGCGACGAAGACGGCCGCGTCGAGCAGGCCCTCCGTCACCTTTCGGGAGTGCTGCTGCACACTCCGACGACGCGCGCGCATGAGCTCGCCGCCGCCGGTCGCGCCGACGAGTTCGCTGCTGCCCTCGGCACGCTCTACGGCATCGTGCCCGCGGCGGAGGCGAACGAACCCGGTACCCAGTCCTCGATCGCGTAACGCCCTCCCCGGTGGGAGACTTGAGGCATGGCCCTTCACATCACCGGAGACACCGCCGCCGACGAGCTGCTCACCGAGAACCCGCTGGCTCTGCTGGTCGGGATGCTGCTGGATCAGCAGGTCCCGATGGAGACCGCGTTCGCCGGCCCGCTCAAGATCGAGCAGCGCACGGGAGCGACGGATGCCGCCGCGATCGCGAGCATGGCCCCGGACGAGTTCCTCGAGGCCTTCAAACAGACACCCGCCGTGCACCGCTTCCCCGGATCGATGGCCACGCGCGTGCAGACGCTGTGCCAGACGCTCGTCGACGACTGGGGCGGGGACGCCAGCGCGCTCTGGACCCAGGGGGATCCGGACGGCGCCGAGGTGCTGAAGCGCCTGAAGACGCTCCCCGGCTTCGGCGAGCAGAAGGCGAAGATCTTCCTCGCCCTCCTCGGCAAGCAGTACGGCTTCACGGGCGCGGGCTGGCGCGAGGCCGCCGGCGCCTACGGTGACGAGGGATCGTTCCGCAGCGTGGCCGACATCGTCTCCCCCGAATCGCTGACGAAGGTCCGCGAGCACAAGAAGGCGATGAAGGCCGCCGCGAAGCAGCCGAAGGCCTGACAGCAACGGCGTGGATCAGAAATGCCGCTCACGACGTCGTGTGAGCGGCATTTCTGATCCACGCGGACTCAGCGATTCGTTCAGCGCAGTCCGGCGAAGAACGTGCGGATGTCGCCGGCGACGAGGTCCGGACGCTCGAGGGCCGCGAAGTGCCCGCCCTCGTCGAAGCGGCTCCAGTGCACGATGTTCGAGTTGTCGCGGTCGGCGAACACCCGGATCGTCTGGAAGTCGTCCTTGAACACCGCGACTCCGGTCGGGGCGGCGTTGATCTGCGGAGCCGCGTCCTCCCCGGCATCCGCCCGGGCGTTCTCGAGGTAGCTGCGGCTCATTCCGGATGCCGCGTTGGCGAACCAGTTCACGCTGACTTCGAGCAGGATCTGCTCGAGCGTGACGAGCGAGGTGCCGTTGCCGAACGAGTTAAACAGCTCGCTGTAAGCGAGGAGTCGGATCGGCGAGTCGCTGATGCCGACCGAGACCGTCTGCGGGCGCGAGGAGTTCATCGTGTTGTAGCCGCCGACCGACTGGAACCACTGCATGTGCTCGAGGCCGGCGTAGTCCTGCGGCTCGAGCCGCTCGAACTCGGACGGGTCGCCCGACGGGAACGAGAACAGCTGCAGCACGTGCAGGCCGAGGAAGCCGTCCGGGTTCAGGAGCCCGAGCTCGCGGGCGACCATGGCGCCGTTGTCGGATCCGTGGATGCCGTAGCTGTCGTAGCCCAGGCCGCGCATGAGCTGGTCGTAGGCCGCGGCGACCTTGGCCGTGTTCCAGCCCGCGGACGAGAGCGGCTGCGAGAACCCGTAGCCGGGGGCATCCGGGATCACCACGTCGAACGCGTCTTCGGCGCGGCCGCCGTGCGCCACCGGGTCGACGAGCCGGTCGATCACGTCGAGGTAGTCGACGGCCGAGCCCGGGTAGGTGTGGGCGAGCAGCAGCGGCGTCGCGCCCTCCTCCGCGGAGCGGACGTGGATGAAGTGGATCGTCTGTCCGTCGATCTCGGTCGTGAAGTGCGGGACCGCGTTGATCCGGTCCTGAGCAGCGGCCCAATCGAACGAGCGCCAGGCCTCGACGGCCTCGCGGAGGTAGGAGTTGGGGGTGCCGGCATCCCAGTCGTCCGTCGGCGACGGCTGCGGCAGGCGGGTGCGGGCGAGGCGATCCTGGAGATCGGCGACCTCGGCGTCGGAGACCGAGACGGTGAAGGGGCGGATGCTGAGGGGAGCGGTTGTGTTGTTCATGTCTTCGACGATACGAGCCTATTAGGTAGGATACGTTCCTAATAAAAGCATTCATTCCGAGGAGTCGTCATGGCCGATCCGACCGCACGCCTGCTCGCTCTGCTCGCGCTCCTCCAGACCGGGCCGGAGCGCTCCGGACGCGACCTCGCCGAGCGCCTCGGGGTCTCGACGCGGACCATCCGGCACGATGTCGATCGGCTGCGCGAACTCGGCTATCCCGTCGATGCCGCGCGCGGAGCCATCGGCGGCTACCGGCTCGGCGCCGGCGGAAAGCTGCCGCCACTGCTCCTCGACGACGACGAGGCCGTCGCGGTCACGGTGGGGCTGCGTGCCGCAGCGGGAATCGCCGGCGTCGAGGAGTCCGGCGCCCGGGCCCTCGCCAAGCTCGAGCAGGTGCTGCCGTCGCACCTGCGTCCCGTGGTCGACGCCCTGAAGTCGACCATCGACCGCGCCCCCGAGAACAACGACACCGACGCTCCCGATCCCGAGGTCGACGCGACCGTGCTGCGCGAGATCGCCGGCGCGATCCGCAACGAGGAGTGGCTGCGGTTCGACTACCAGGACTCGCCCGTGCTCGTGGAGCCGTACCGGCTGCTGACCTGGCACCGACGCTGGTACCTCGTCGGTCGCGATCCGCAGACCGGCGACTGGCACACCTACCGCGTGGATTGGATGGAACTGCGGATGCCGACGCGACGCCGCTTCGAACCGCAGCCGCTTCCCGGTGGGGACTACACCGCGTTCATGATGCGCACGATCGCCGAGAGCGGATGGAAGGTGCACGCGCGTCTGCTCATCGACGCGCCCACGCAGCAGGTGCTCGACCGCATCCATCCCGCGGTGGGTGCGGTCGAGCCGATCGACGAGAACCACTGCGTGCTGGTGACCGGGGCCGACAGCCTCGACACGGTCGCCGCCTACATCGGGATGCTGATGATGGACTTCACCGTCGAATCCCCGCCCGAACTCATTCCCCGACTGCAGGTGCTGTCGGAGCGCTATGCGCGAGCGGTCGCGGGGTCGGCCCGCTCCTGAGCGCTCAGCGGAGCACCTCGACCAGCGCAACCCAGGACACGATGATCGCCGACACGATCGCCAGCAGACATCCGGCCGCGCCGAGGTACAGACCGGCCGGGTGCCCGGCCAAGACCAGCACACCGGCGACGAGGTAGGCGACGATCGGCAGGAATCCGACGAGGTACTTCAGCGGGCGTGCCCGATCGGCGGGGTCCGGATCCGTGGCGATGAGCCGCGTCGCATGCACCTGGAAGACCGAAGCCAGGAGGGTGACCAGAATCGTCAGGGTGCCGAACCAGGCCGCGTCGATCTCGGGCACGAGCCCGAGCGCCGAGACGGTGAGAGCCAGGACCAGCGCCGCGATCCCGGCCAGCAATCGGGCCGTGAGCGTGCGCGATTTGATGATCTCGCCGATGTTCACGCTGGAGGCGACGATCACGAGGCCGACCAGAGCGGCGGTGGCCCCCGCCATGGCGACGTTGAACTCGCTCCACTCCGCGATCATGCCGTCAGCATAGCGGCGACGGCATCCCGCCGACCCGGTGCTTTCGACGCGAACCGGCCCCCTGTAAACGCTCGCAGGGGGCCGGTTCGTACGTAGGGGGGCGGCTCGGCAAGATCCGGGTCAGGCCCCCCGGAGACGCTCCGCCAGGTACGCGTGCAGCTCGTCGATCGAGACACGCTCCTGCGCCATCGTGTCGCGGTCGCGCACGGTGACAGCGTGGTCGTCGAGCGAGTCGAAGTCGACCGTGACGCAGAACGGGGTGCCGATCTCGTCCTGGCGACGGTATCGACGACCGATCGCGCCGGCGTCGTCGAAGTCGACGGCCCACGAGCTGCGCAGCGTGTCGGCCACCTCGCGGGCGAGAGGCGACAGCCGCTCGTTGCGCGAGAGCGGCAGCACCGCGGCCTTGACCGGAGCGATACGCGGGTCGAGCTTGAGCACGGTGCGCACGTCGGTGCCGCCCTTGGCGTTCGGCACCTCCTCCTCGCGGTACGCGTCGACGAGGAAGGCCATCATGGCGCGGGTGAGACCGAACGACGGCTCGATCACGTACGGGGTGTAGCGCTCGCCCGTGGCCTGGTCGAAGTACGTCAGGCTCTGACCCGAGGCCTCGCTGTGGCTGGACAGGTCGTAGTCGGTGCGGTTCGCGACGCCCATGAGCTCGCCCCACTCCTTGCCCGCGAAGCCGAACTTGTACTCGACGTCGATGGTGCCGGCGGAGTAGTGCGCGCGGTCGTCTTCCGGCACGTCGAACTGGCGCATGTTCGCGGGGTCGATGCCGAGATCGATGAACCAGTTCCAGCAGGCCTCCACCCAGTGGTCGAACCACTGCTGCGCCTCGGCGGGCGGGGTGAAGAACTCGATCTCCATCTGCTCGAACTCGCGGGTGCGGAAGATGAAGTTGCCGGGGGTGATCTCGTTGCGGAACGCCTTGCCGACCTGGCCGATGCCGAACGGCGGCTTCTTTCGGCTGGCGGTGAGCACGTTCGAGAAGTTCACGAAGATGCCCTGCGCGGTCTCGGGTCGCAGGTAGTACAGGCCGGACTCGTCGTCGACGACGCCGAGGTAGGTCTTCACCAGGCCGGAGAAGGCCTTGGGCTCGGTGTACTGGCCCTTCGTGCCGCAGTTGGGGCAGGGGATGTCGGCGAGACCGTTCTCGGCCTTGCGGCCCTTGCGCGCCTCGAAGTCCTCGATGAGGTTGTCGGCCCGGAAGCGCTTGTGGCACTGCAGGCACTCGACCAGCGGGTCGGTGAAGGTGGCGACGTGGCCCGACGCCTCCCACACGCGCTTGGGCAGGATGATGCTCGAGTCGAGGCCGACCATGTCGCCCCGGCCGCGCACGAACGTCTGCCACCACTGCCGACGGATGTTCTCCTTGAGCTCGGTACCGAGGGGGCCGTAGTCCCATGCCGACCGCGAACCGCCGTAGATCTCACCGGCCTGGAACACGAACCCGCGGTGGCGGGCGAGGGCGATGACCTTGTCGAGGCGGGACTGTTCGGCCATGGTGGCTCCAATGGTCGGATGCGGGAGAACCCGTGAGCACGGGCACTCTCATTCTATCCGCGGTGCCGCTGGGTCCCTGAGCCTGTCGAAGAGTACGGTCGTGGCATGAGCGCAGCGCAGCCGGCCCCCCGCATCCGCGACGAGGACACCCGCTTCTTCGGACACCCCTGGTCGCTGGTCCACATCTTCGGCGTGGAGATGTGGGAGCGGTTCAGCTTCTACGGCATGCAGGGCATCCTGCTCATCTACCTGTACTACTCGGCGACGCAGGGCGGCCTCGGCATCCCCGAGGCGGTCGCCGGCGGCATCGTGGGCGCCTACGGCGGGTCCGTCTACCTCGCCACGATCCTGGGCGCCTGGCTCGCCGACCGGCTCTTCGGATCGGAGCGGGTGCTGTTCTTCAGTGCCATCGTGATCGTCGCCGGCCATATCGCTCTCGCACTGATTCCCGGCGTGCTCGGCGTCGGCGTCGGACTGGTTCTCGTCGCTCTCGGGTCCGGCGGACTCAAGGCCAACGCGACGTCGGTCGTCGGAACCCTCTACGCCCCGGACGACACGCGTCGCGACGGCGGGTTCTCTCTCTTCTACCTCGGCATCAACCTCGGCGCCTTCCTCGGACCGATCCTCACCGGCATCCTGCAGTCGACCCTCGGCTTCCATTGGGGCTTCGGACTCGCAGCGGTCGGCATGGCCCTCGGCCTGGTGCAGTACTCGTTCGGCCGACGATCGCTTCCCGCCGCCGCCCGCGCCGTTCCCAACCCGCTGCCGGCGTCCCGCTACCGTCTCGTCGTGATCATCGCGATCGCCGCCGTCGCACTGATCGCCGTGCTCGTCCTCATCGGGGTCATCCGCGCGGACAACCTCGCCGTCATCGTCATCGCGGTCACGGTCGTCGCCGCGATCGCCTACTTCGCGGTGATCCTCCGCAGCCCGCGGATCGACGCGACCGAGCGCTCACGCGTCTGGGCGTTCGTGCCGCTGTTCATCACGAGCGTCGCGTTCTGGTCGCTGTACCAGCAGCAGTTCACGGTGCTGACGATCTACTCCGACAAGCGCCTGGACCGCTCGCTCTTCGGCTGGGAGATGCCGGTCTCGTGGGTGCAGTCGATCAACCCGGTCTTCATCATCATCCTGTCGGGCGTCTTCGCCGCCCTCTGGACGAAACTCGGCAAGCGTCAGCCCTCCACCCCGGTGAAGTTCGGCCTCGCCGCGATCATCATGGGATCCGCATTCCTGCTGTTCCTCCCGTTCTCGGGCGGCGGCGAGAACACCACGCCGGTGCTGGCGATCGTGGGCATCCTGTTCGTGTTCACCGTCGCCGAGCTGCTGCTGTCGCCCGTCGGCCTGTCGGCGAGCACGAAGCTCGCTCCGGCCGTGTTCCAGACGCAGATGGTGGCGCTGTTCTTCCTGTCGGTCGCTCTGGGCACCGCGATCTCGGGGCAGCTCGTCGCCTTCTACGACCCCGAGAACGAGGTGCCGTTCTTCTCGATCCTCGGCGCCATCGCGATCGTCGTCGGGATCGGTCTGCTGCTGGCTGTGAAGCCGGTACTGAAGCTCATGCGCGGTGTGCGCTGAGAGCAGCTCCTACGCCGTGAAGAGGTAGCCCCGCTCGACGTCGAAGCCGGCGATGCGGAGGCCGCGTCCGAGCAGTTCCTCCATCTCCCCGCGCAGGCGGGTGCGCCATTCGTGAGAGGCGGCCGGGTCGGTCTCACGCAGGGACTCGATGTCGGCCGGGATCTCGAGGGTCTCGACGACCGTGTCGGATGCCGGGGGCTTCGCGATGTCCGCGAGCGCCCACTCGACGTCGAGCCGGTCGCTCTCGTCGCCCGCGTCGCCGCCGCCGAAGATGCCGTAGCGGTTCACCGAGTACCCGGTCGCGCGGGCTCCCAGCACCGTGAAGAAGAAGTGCGCGTTGCGGGCCACGAGCGGGTCGAACGTCCAGGTGATGCGGCCGACGTCGCGCGAGAACGCCCACTGGCGCTGGTGCTCCTTGAGCTCGCGACCCCAGCCGCGACCGCGGAACTCGGGCAGCAGCGCGGTGATGTGCGAGTGCATCGCGCGCCGGGCCGGTTCGCCGAAGAAGGCGATCGACGCGCCGACCATGCGCTCGTCGTCGCCCTCGCCGTCGAAGAAGCCGACGACGTAGTTGCCCGACTGCTGCAGGGCGCGCAGGGTGCCGGCATCCACCACGCGCTGCGGACCCCGGATGGAGTCGAGCAGGCCCTGCGCGTCGAGGATGAGTTCAACGGTGTCGAGATCGCGGATGGTTCGCACGAACCCAGTCTGCCCCTCCTCGGCCCGTTCGAGGAATCGGACCCGCGATCATCGGTAGGGGAATGCCTCCCCGCCACCCGCGGCGAGCGCCTCGGCGACGATGCGCAGGTGCTCCTGAGCCATCTCCTGCGGCAGGGGAGGAAGGATCTCGTCCCAGAATGCGAGCACGGCTCCTCGACCCTGCATCATGCCCGCAGGACGACCCATCGCCCACATGTGCATGTGCGCCGAACCGTCGTTCCAGCGGCCGAAGTGACAGCGGGCGACGCCCGGGACGCTCTTGACCGCCTGCGACACCCGCTGCATGAGCGGCCCCAGTGGTGCGAGCACCTCGGTCGGAGCGTTCTCGAGCAGCCAATGGTCTCGCGGTGCCACCCCGCCGATGAACGGCAGCCCGCCGACGTCCCACCCCGCTCTCACCTGCCAGAGATCGTCGTGCCAGATCGTGTGCTCGCTCGGACCGCAGTGCCCGCATTCCCGCGGGTCGAGCTCGCCCCCGCGCGGCTTCTCGGGCACGAGCATCGGCTCGAGAGGCCGCATGGTGATCTGCTCGAACGCCCACGGCAATCCGTCCGTGATGGCGGAGGCGTCCAGCGCCTCGCCGATCGGGAGGCGGCGGTGGAAGTCGGTGTCTGCGGGATGCTGTTCGAAGGGGGCCTCGTCGCTCATGCCCCCATGGAATCACGCAGCGCATCCCGATCGAGCTGCGACACCGAGGTCAGGCCCGCCAGGCCGAGTGTGATGTCGAGCTCGGCGAGCACGTTCCGGATGACCTCGCGCACACCGGTCTCGCCCGCGATCCCGAGGCCGTACGCGTACGGTCGGCCGAGGGCGACGATCGTGGCGCCGAGTGCGAGGGCGATCACGGCATCCGCCCCACCCCGCACGCCGGAGTCGAAGATGATCGGCACCCGCCCGGCCACGCGCTCGGCGATCTCGGGGAGCACGGCGAGGGTGGGCACGGACTGGTCGATCTGGCGACCGCCGTGGTTCGAGATCCAGATGCCGTCGATTCCCGCGTCCAGGGCGCTCTGCGCGTCGTCGGGGTGCACGATCCCCTTGAGGATGATCGGCAGGCTCGTCCATTCGCGCGCCTTCGCCAGGTCGCCCCAGGTGAGAGCCGGGGTGGAGAACACGTCGAGGAAGGTCTCGACCGCCGCACGCGGCAGCGGCGAGCGCAGGTTGTCGCGCAGCGAGCCTCCTCCCGTGAGCGGGGCTCCCTTGCGGGCGATCGTGAGAGCCGCCGCCACCGCCTTCGGCGTGACCTTGACGGCCGCGGCATCCGCCTTGGGGGCCGACGCCCGCTCGCGCACGAGCTGCTGGAAGACCGGGTCGCTCGTGTACTGCGCGATCCCCCTGCCTCGCGTGAACGGCAGATACGCGAGATCGAGGTCGCGGGTGCGCCAGCCGAGCAGATGCGTGTCGAGCGTGACCACGATCGCCTCGCAGCCGGATGCCTCGGCGCGGGCGACCAGCGAGCGATTCAGCTCGTCGGACGCCGACCAGTACAGCTGGAACAGGCGGGAGCCGTGCGGCGCGGCATCCGCCACCTGCTCCATCGGGAACGAGGCCTGGTTCGACAGCGTGTACGGCACGCCGACGGATGCCGCCGCTCTCGCCACCGCGAGATCGGCCTCGGCGTGCGCCATCTCCATCACCCCGAGCGGGGCGAGGATGAGGGGCGAAGGGCGCCTCTTCCCGAGGAAGTCCACGCCCAGGTCGCGCTCGGACACGTCGCGCAGGGGCCGCGGCCACACCTGCCAGCGCCCGAACGCGGCGCGATTCGCGGCCATGGTGCGCTCGGCCCCCGCACCTCCCGCGATGTACGCGAAGGCCTCGGCGCTCAGCGCCTTGCGCGCCTGGGACTTCAAGGCGGCGGAGGCGACCGGCACGGCGGGCTTCGTCCCGCTGATGCCGGCGCGGTAGATGTCGGACTGGGTGCGCCGGGAGATGCCGCGGCTGGCGGCGGGATCGTCCGGAGCGACGCTGCTCGTGACCATGTCCACATGTTAGTCAGGGCCGATCGGCCCTCGGGTGTCGGAGGCGCCGATAGCCTGGGTCGGTGGGTGCGAACGAGGACAGGGCCAGAAAGCGTCTCTCGAGAACCCCGCCGAAATGGGCGATCGTGGCCGTCCTCGCCTTCGCCGGGCTCTGCTCGTCGTTCATGTTCACGCTGGTCGTGCCGCTGCAGGCCGAGCTGCCGCAGCTGCTGAACGCCTCCCGCGAGGACACGACCTGGGTCGTCACGATCACGCTGCTGGTCGCCGCCGTCGCGACCCCGATCTCGGGCCGCCTGGGCGACATGTACGGCAAGCGGCGCGTGGTGATCGTGCTGCTGGCCCTGCTGATCGCCGGCTCGCTCGTCGCCGCCCTGTCGGGATCGATCGTCGGCGTCATCATCGGCCGCGCGCTGCAGGGCGCCGTCACCGGCGTGGTCCCGCTCGGCATCGCCATCATGCGCGATGTACTGCCGCCGGAGCGACTCGGAACCGCCGTCGCACTGATGAGCGCCACCATGGGCGTCGGCGGTGCGATCGGGCTCCCGGTCGCCGCGCTGCTCGCCGAGCACGCCGACTGGCACATGCTCTTCTGGCTCGCCGCCGTGCTCGGTGTCGCGGGCCTCCTCCTCGTGCTGGCGGTCGTCCCCGAGGATGTGCTGCGCTTCCCCGGTCGCCTCGATGTGCTCGGCGCCATCGGACTCGCGATCGGCCTCACCGGCATCCTGCTCTTCGTCTCCCGCGGTGCGGAATGGGGCTGGACCGCGCCCCTCACCCTCACCTGCATCATCGGCGGGGTCGTCGTGCTGCTGATCTGGGGCTGGTACCAGCTGCGCACGAAGGATCCGCTGCTCGACCTGCGTGTCGCCGCACGGCCCGCCGTGCTCTTCACGAACATCGCGGCGATCGGCATGGGCTTCGCGCTCTTCGGCTCGAACATCACCTTCCCGCAGCTGCTCGAGATGCCCGTCGCGAGCTCGGGCTTCGGGCTCGACATGGTCGGCGCCTCGCTCGTCGTCATGCCGGCCGGGCTCGTGATGATGGTCATCTCACCGCTCTCCGGACGACTCGAGCGCACCGTCGGACCGCGCCCGCTGTTCACGATCGGCGCCACCGCGATCGTGCTCGCCTACCTCTTCGTGCTGCTCTGGTCGAGCGAGGTGTGGCACATCCTCGCCGCCAACATCCTCATCGGCGTGGGCATCGGATTCACCTTCGCCGCCATGCCGATGATCATCATGCGCTCCGTCCCGGCGAACGAGACCGGCGCCTCCAACGGGCTGAACGCGCTGTTCCGCTCGGTCGGCACCTCCAGCGCCTCGGCGGTCATGGGCGGCATCCTCGCGGCGATGAGCGTCGACGCCGGCGGCATCGCGATGCCCACGCGCGCCGCCTTCGACGTGTGCTTCTGGCTCGCGATCGCCGCGGGCATCATCGCCGTCGTGCTGTCGTTGTTCATCCCGCGCCAGCGCAGCGCGGAGCAGCATCCCTCACTGCCGGGCTGACCCCGCGACGGCTCAGACGCGGCGATAGGTGACGTGCGTCACGAGCGAGGTCGCGCGCACCGACGTGCGCTCCAGCTGCTGCGTCGGCACGCCGTCGAAGATCCGCTCCCCCGCACCGAGGATGCAGGGAGTAGTGCGAACACCCTCAGGGTATCTCGCGCGGGTCCGGGTCTCCATCGCGCGGAGGACGCAGCCGGTCGGGGATCGGCCAGGCGAGCACGAACCGCGCGGTGGCCGGACGCGTCATGTCGCCGAAGTCGTCGATCTTCACGACGATCCGCCCCGGAGCATCCTCCTCGTCGGGTGTGACCTCGAGGATGCGAACTCGCAGCGGGCGTTCCCCCTCGCCCTCCAGCATCCACGGATCGGCGAGCCAGGCGATGCCGTGCTCCTCGAGCGCCGCCTCGGCGTCGAGCCATTCCGTCGCACCGGATGCCGGGCGGCCGAGCACGTCGACAGCCACCCAGTCGTCGCCCTCGGGGTGGATCCAGCCGAGCAGCTCGCCGTCGTCGCGGCGGTGCGGAGTCCAGTCAGGTCGTGGCATCCCTCGATGCTAGCGAGACGGCGCAGGGTCAGTGCGTGTACTCCATGAGTTCCACCCCGAGCACGCGGAAGGCATCGTGCGCCCGCAGCCGATGGGTGATCGAGAGGTCGTCGAAGCAGACGATGAGCGAGTACGCGACGCCCGCGCGCGGGCCGGCGAGCACGCCCGCCTCGGCGCGGACGCCGCGATCGCGGCCGGTCTTGTTGATGAAGAGCAGGCCGTGCGCATCGTGATCGTGCGAGAACGGATCGAGACCCGTGGATGCCGCGACCAGGCTCAGATCCTGGTTGAGGCTGAGCCACTCCGAGACCTGCGCGCTCACGGCGGCGTCGACGACCTGCGAGTTCACGAGCGCGGAGAAGAGACCGGCGAGCTCCCGGGCGGAACCGACCGCGACCTGCGGGGCGTCATCGGGTCCGCGCTGGTCGCGGAAGCGGTCGAGCAGCGCGGTGCGACGCAGTCCGAGCGACTCGATGCGCTGGCGCACGCGATCGTGTCCGACCTTCTGCAGCAGCGCGTTCACCGCGATCGGGTCACCGGCGGTCGCCGCGAGCACCGCGAGGTCTTCGAGGGGCAGCGCCGGCGCGTGCAGGTTCCGCCACAGCCCGGACGTCTCCACCGCCTCGACGACGGACCGGTCGACGATCTCCAACGGATCCAGCGAGCCGTTCTCGAAGCCGGCGGCGACCTCGATCAGCAGCGGGACGACACCCAGTCCTGCGACCGGCATCGTGACGTGGTCATCGCCGGAGAGCACGTGCACATGACTGTCGAGGTCGACGACGTGCACCGAGACCTGTGCCCCGGCATCCGCCAGTTCCTCGAGCGAACGGAGGGTCGACGTGAACGAGCGGCGTCCGACGGCGGCCCGACGCGGAAGCCTTCTGCTGGCGCGCTGCGAGCGGCGTCCACCGGCCGGGGCCGATGCCGAGGAATTGCGGAACCCTTCGAAAGGCTCGGGAGCGCCCACGCGTGATCCTTAGGGGGGATGGGGATATTGCGGGTTGCCGAGAGGATGCGCTCCCCAGCGGCAGGGATATCGTAACCCCGCCGCCGGGGGATGCCTCACAGACTGCGGTGATTGGTCACCAGATGGTCACCCGGGACTCCCGCGGCAGCCACAGCGCATCGGCGTCGCTGACCTCGAACGCCTCATAGAACGCGTCGATGTTGCGCACGATCTGGTTGCAGCGGAACTCGTTCGGCGAGTGCGGGTCGATCGTCAGCAGCCGCAGGGTCTCCGCATCGCGGCTCTTCTGCTGCCAGACCTGCGCCCACGAGAGCAGCAGGCGCTGTACGCCGGTGTAGCCGTCGATCACCGGCGCCTCCGCCCCGCCCAGCGACAGCTCGTAGGCCCTGAGCGCGATGCCCAGGCCGCCGAGGTCGCCGATGTTCTCACCGATGGTCAGAGCGCCGTTGACGTGGTGAGCGGCGTCGAGCCCCTCGGGCACCAGTTCGTCGTACTGCGCGATCAGCGCCTTGGTGCGCTCCTCGAACGCCGCGCGATCGGCATCCGTCCACCAGTCCTCGAGGCGTCCGGAGCCGTCGTACCGGCTGCCCTGGTCGTCGAAGCCGTGACCGATCTCGTGGCCGATGACCGCGCCGATGCCGCCGTAGTTCGCCGCGGCATCGCGCTCGGCGTCGAAGAACGGGTACTGCAGGATCGCCGCCGGGAACACGATCTCGTTCATCGACGGGTTGTAGTACGCATTGACCATCTGCGGAGGCATGTGCCACTCGTCGCGATCGATCGGCTTCCCGACCTTGGCGACGGAACGGTCGTGCTCGAAGATCGCTGCACGCCGCACGTTGCCGAACAGGTCGTCGCGGTCGATCTCGAGCTTCGAGTAGTCGCGCCAGACGACCGGGTGACCGATCTTGGGCGTGAACGCATCGAGCTTCGCGAGGGCGCGCTCGCGCGTCTCGGCGGTCATCCACTCCAGCTCGGTGATGCTCTGGCGGTAGGCCTCGATGAGGTTGGCGACGAGCTCGTCCATGGCCGCCTTCGCCGTCGGCGGGTAGTGGCGCTCGACGTAGACCTTGCCGATCGCCTCGCTCAGCGCGCCCTCGGTCACCGACACGCCGCGCTTCCAACGCTCGCGGATGGTGGGGACGCCGGTGAGCTCAGTGCCGTAGAACGAGAAGTTCTCCTGCACGAAGTCGTCGGTCAGGTACGGCGCGGCCGCATGCACGGCGTGCGCGCGCAGCCAGGCCTTCCAGTCGTCGAGGCGCTCGGCGGTGAGGAGCGTTCCGAGACCCTCGAGGAAGCTGGGCTGCGAGACGACGGCCTCGTCGAAGGCCTCCGGGGACGCCGGGGCGACCGCGTCGCGCCACGGCGTCAGGTCGACGCCAGCGAGCTCCTGGATCTCGTCCCAGGTCTTCAGGTTGTAGGTGGCGACCGCGTCGCGGCTCTTCACGTTGTCCCAGTGATGCCCGGCCAGCTCGGTCTCGAGCGCGATCGCGCGGTCGGCCTGGGCGGCGGCATCCGCGAACCCGGCGAGCGCGAGCAGCCGCTCGAGGTGCGCGCGGTAGGCGGCGCGGGTCTCGGCGAACGTGTCGAGCCGGAAGTAGCTCTCGTCGGGGAGCGACAGTCCGCCTTGCAGGATGACCGGCACGTAGCGCTCGGGGTTGCCCGGGTCGCCGTCGACGTAGAAGCCGATCAGGTGCGCGCGACCGTCGCGGTCGTAGGTGCCGACCGTGCGCAGGAACGCAGGGATGTCGTCGATCGCGTCGATCTCGGCGAGGGTATCGGCCAGCGGCGTGGCCCCGGCGGCGTCGATGCGCGCGGTGTCCATGAAGCTCGCGAACAGGTCGCCGATCTTGCGGGCGAGGGTGCCGTCTTCGGCATCCTGCGATTCCTCGATGATCGTGCGGACGTCTTTCTCGGCCTGCTCGGCCAGGAGGTGGAATGATCCCCAGCGGGCCTTGTCGCCGGGGATCTCGGTGCGGGCGAGCCAGGCGCCGTTGACATGGCGGTACAGGTCGTCCTGCGGGCGGATGTCGGAGCTGAACTCATCAAGGGCGAGGCCCACGGGAAGAACGTCAGTCATGCGAACAGCCTATGACCCGCCTCCGTCATTCGGCCTTGCGAAGTCCCCAGCGACGGCGACGGCGGGGCTGCTCGGGAGCGGATGCCGTCGGCCGGGCCGCACGGCGCTCGCGCCAGGCCGCGACCGTCGCGTCGATGTCGCGCGGCGCCGTGACCACGGGCGGCCCGCCCTGGAGCTGACGGCGCGCTTCGATCACCCGTCGGTTGAAGTCCTCGAGCACCTCGCGCACATCGGATTCCCGTCCGAGGAGATCGAGCTGGTCGTCGAGCTCACGGTCCTCGTTGCGCAGCAGGATGGCGGGCGGGCCGAGTCCGGTGAGGTTCTCGGACTCGATCTTGCGGCGGATCCACCAGTCCGGGTCATTATGCGTGCCCAGACCCTCCAGCGGCTTCCCCGCCCCGGGCAGATCGTCGAAATCGCCGCGACGGATCGCGATTTGGATCGCGGCCTCGACGAAGGCCGCGCGATCGACGGCGGCTCCCGCCCCCGGAGCGATCCCCTCGTCGTCGTCTCCCGTCGCGCCCTGCTGCTGCGCCGCGCGGTACCGCGCCGCCGCTTCCCGTGGGTCCGTCATGATGCACCTCCGCCGCATCCGAGTTCCCTCCACCCTAAGCTCGAAGGATGACCGCGCGCCTCTCCCTCAATCGAGAGATCCTGCGCCTCGCCGTCCCCGCCCTGGGCGCGCTGATCGCGGAGCCGGCGTTCCTCATCGTCGACGCGGCTCTCGTCGGGCACCTCGGAACGACGCCCCTCGCCGGACTCGGCATCGCGAGCGCCGTGCTGCAGACGATCGTCGGGCTGATGGTGTTCCTCGCCTACTCGACCACGCCGGCCGTCGCGCGTCGCTTCGGCGCCGGCCAGCCCGGGGAGGCGGTGTCGGTGGGCGTGAACGGGATGTGGCTCGCCCTCGCGCTCGGCGCGGTGCTCGCGGCTGTCGGCACGGTGGCGTCGCCCTGGCTCGTCTCGCTGTTCGGAGCGGGCGACGCGGTCGCCGAGCAGGCGAACGCCTACCTCGTCATCTCGATGTGGGGCCTGCCGGCGATGCTGATCGTGTTCGCTGCGACCGGTCTGCTGCGCGGCATGCAGGACACCGTCACCCCTCTGTGGATCGCCGGGCTCGGGTTCGGCGCCAACGCGCTGCTCAACTGGCTCTTCATCTACGGATTCGGCTGGGGCATCGCCGGATCCGCCGCCGGCACCGTGACGGCGCAGTGGGGCATGGTCGCCGCGTACGTGCTCGTGGTGCGCCGGCTGGCCACACGGCACAGCGCGTCGCTCCGCGCCCAGCGCGCGGGGATGCGGAGCACCGCGACCTCCGGCGGCTGGCTGTTCCTGCGCACCGTGAGCCTGCGCGCCGCTCTGCTGGTCACGGTCGCCGTCGCCACGGGGATCGGCACAGAAGAGCTGGCGGGGTGGCAGATCGTCTTCACCATCTTCTCGACGGCGGCGTTCGCGCTCGATGCCCTCGCGATCGCGGCGCAGGCGCTGATCGGAAAGGAACTCGGCGCCGGCGACGAGGAGCAGGTGCATCGCGTGCTCGGGCGCACCGTGGCCTGGGGCGTGTGGTTCGGTGTCGCCGTCGGTGCGCTGATCGCCGCACTCTCGGGGGTGCTCGGGATCGTCTTCACCGGCGATCCCGGGATCGCCGCGCTCGTGCAGCCGACCCTGATCGTGCTGGCCGTCGCGCAGCCGATCGCCGGCGTCGTGTTCGTGCTCGACGGCGTGCTGATGGGGGCGAACGACGCACGCTACCTGGCGCTCGCGGGCGTTTTGAATCTGGTTCCGTTCCTGCCGGCGCTGTGGATCATCGCGGCCGTCGGAGTCGACGGAAGCATCGGACTCGTGTGGCTCGGCGTCGCCTTCTTCGGCGTGTACCTGCTGGCGCGACTCGCGACCCTCGGCTGGCGGGTGCGGTCGGGGCGCTGGCTCTCGGCGAGCGCCTAGCGCCCGCGGCTACGGCGACGTTTCGCGGAGCCGATGACGTTTCACGGAGAAATCCCCGATGATCCGTCCGCAAAACGTCGGGTGCTCCGCGAAACGTCGGGGCACGAGCGGCTTCGCGGCGGACAGAACTCCTCCTCAGGCGCTCTCGAGCTCCGCGATCACGATCTTCTTCATGTGCATCAGGGCTTGAATCTGCTCCGGACGCTGCTGCAGCCGATCGAGGCCGGCGGGGACGACCTGCCAGCTGACGCCGAACCTGTCTTTGCACCAGCCGCACGCCTCGGCATCCGGCACGGCGGAGAGCGCCGCCCAGTAATGATCGATCTCGTCCTGGTCGGCGCACTCGATTACGAAGGAGACGGCCTCGTTGAACGAGAAGGCCGGTCCCCCGTCGATGCAGCCGAACCGCGCGCCGTTGAGGGTGAACTCGCCGTTGATCACCTTCCCGCCCATGCCCTCGAAGTGCTCGCTGAGGTGCTCATCCGGGTACAGCGTGACCTGGTCGATCGACGAGTTCGGGAACACCGAGACGTAGTACTCCATCGCCTCCTGTGCGGAGTCGTGGAACCAGAGATAGGGACGGATGGGTGCCGGGCCTGTCATGTCGACCTCCTCGATCGGCACTCACGCTACGCCCGGGTCCACCTCCTGTCGAGGGGGTTCCGCGGCCGTCAGTCCGCGTATCTCCGGCACCACTCGTACATGATCACGGCTGCCGCCGCGCTCGCGTTGATCGACCGCGTCGACCCGTACTGCGTGATCTCGATGTGGGCGGATGCCGCGGCGAGCGCCTCGGCAGACAACCCGGGGCCTTCCTGTCCGAACAGCAGGACGCACGAACGCGGGAGGTCGGCGCGGTCGACCGGCACCGCGCCCTCGACGTTGTCGACCGCGATGATCGGGATGCCCTCGCTCGCGGCCCACGCGGCGAACGTCTCGACGTCTTCATGGTGCACGACGTGCTGGTACCGGTCGGTGACCATGGCCCCGCGCTTGTTCCACCGACGGCGCCCGATGATGTGCACGGTGTCGGCGAGGAACGCGTTGGCGCTGCGCACGATCGACCCGATGTTCATGTCGTGCTGCCAGTTCTCGATCGCGACGTGGAACGGATGCCGCTGCGTGTCGAGATCCGCGACGATCGCCTCCATGCGCCAGTACCGGTACCGGTCGATGACGTTGCGGGTGTCCCCCGCGGTCAGCAGCTCGGGGTCGTACCGGTCGTCGTCGGGCCATGCCTCCCGCCCACCCGGCCAGGGCCCGACACCGTACCCGGGCTGGGCCACGGACCCGGTGTGCGCCGACGTCTCGGCATCCGAGGGGGCCGTCTGATCATCCATCCCGCCAGGCTATCCGGCAGCACTCGCGGTGGAGGTCACGTGTGCGCAGGCGCCACTTTTAGGCCGACCGAAAACACGCTAGGGTTTCGGTGTGCCTAAAAGTTCCTCGTCGGTGTTGACGCCCCCCGTGCGCACGGCCCCACCCCGCAGCCTGTGGCTCCTCGGACCCGCCCTCGTCGCAGGCGTCGCCTACCTCGACCCGGGCAACGTCGCGAGCAACATGACCGCGGGCGCCCAGTACGGGTACCTGCTGGTGTGGGTCGTGCTCGCCGGCAACGTGATGGCATGGCTGATCCAGTACCTCTCGGCGAAGCTGGGCGTGGTCACCGGGCAGAGCCTCCCCGAGGTGCTGGGCTCGCGCCTGCGGCATCCGTGGGCTCGCCGCGCATACTGGCTGCAGGCCGAACTCGTGGCGATGGCGACCGATCTCGCCGAGGTCATCGGCGGCGCCGTCGCGCTGTATCTGCTCTTCGACATCCCGCTGCTGCTCGGCGGCGTCATCACCGGCGCCGTGTCGATGGTCCTGCTGGCGGTGCAGAGCCGTCGCGGCGCGCGGCCGTTCGAGTTCGTGATCATCGGACTGATGGTCATCATCACCGTGGGGTTCGTCGCGGGCGTCTTCGTGGCGCCGCCGGATCCGGCGGGCGTCGTCAGTGGCCTCGTGCCCCGTTTCGAGGGAACGGGATCGGTGCTGCTCGCGGCATCCATCCTCGGCGCGACGATCATGCCGCACGCGATCTACGCGCACTCCTCCCTGACCCGCGACCGCTTCGGCGCCACGACAGCGCACGCCGGCGACGAGGCCGCCCGCACCGAGACCTCGCGCATCCGCCGCCTGCTCACCGCCACCCGGTGGGATGTCTCGATCGCGATGGTGATCGCGGGGTCGGTGAACCTCGGCATCCTGCTGCTCGCGGCGGCGAACCTCGCCGGCGTCGAGGGCACCGATTCGCTCGAGGGCGCCCATGCGGCCCTCGCGGCAGGGCTCGGGCCCGTCGTCGCCACCTTCTTCGCCGTCGGCCTTCTGGCGTCAGGGCTCGCCTCCACGTCGGTGGGCGCCTACGCGGGCGCCGAGATCATGCACGGACTCCTGCACGTACGCATCCCGCTGCTCGCACGGCGACTGGTGACGCTCATCCCGGCGCTCGTGATCCTCGGGATCGGAGTCGACCCGACGCTCGCGCTCGTGCTCAGCCAGGTCGTGCTGTCGTTCGGCATCCCCTTCGCGCTCATCCCGCTGGTGGCCCTGACCGCACAGCGGCGCACGCTGGGGCCCTGGGCCAACCGGGTCTGGACGACCGCGGCCGGCATCGTGGCATCCGTTCTGCTGATCGCCCTCAACGGCGCCCTGCTCTGGCTCGTGCTCAGCGGCGCCTGAAACTCAGGGCGTCCGGGGCGCGGATAGGCTCGACAGCATGTCTGTCGATACCGCCCGCCGCACCGTCCGCATCCTCAGCTGGAGCGGACTCGCCGCCGGTGTGATCGGCGGGCTGCTGGTCGCCTTCCCGCAGGTGCTGCCGTTCGGCGGACCCTGGGTGCAGCTCGTGCTCGGCATCGCCACGCTCGTGCTGTCGTTCCGCGCACGGAAGATCGGCATCGCCCAGGTGCCCGACTACGACGGACGGCTGTCGTTGGCGGCGGCGCTCCTCGGGTTCCTCGTCATCTTCTTCGCCGGACAGGTCGCCTGGGGCGTGCTGGTCGCCGTCGCGAACTGAACCCCGCCCGATCCGACCGATTCCCCTGATTTAGACTGGCTCCCGTGGCTTCCCCCGCAGCAGACGACTACCTGAAGACCGTCTACGCCCACACCGAATGGCAGGATGCGCCGATCACCCCGTCGGTGCTGGCCGCGAAGCTCGGCATCGCCCCGTCGTCGGTCACCGAGATGGTGAAGAAGCTCGCGGCGGCCGGCCTGGTGTCGCACGTGCCCTACGGCGCTGTGCGCCTGACGGATGCCGGAGCGCACCGTGCCCTCGCGATGCTGCGCCGTCACCGCCTGATCGAGACGTGGCTGGTGCAGGAGTTCGGCTACGGCTGGGACGAGGTGCACGACGAGGCCGAGGTGCTCGAGCACACGATCAGCGACCGCCTGCTGGAGGGCATCGACGAGCGTCTGGGTCGGCCGCGGTTCGATCCGCACGGCGATGCGATCCCGGATGCCGACGGCTCGGTCGAGCGGGAACCCTTCGTCCTGCTCGCGGATGCCGCAGCCGGACACACCGGCCGGGTGCTGCGGGTGAGCGACCGCGATCCCGATCTGCTGCGTGCGCTCGAGGGCGCAGGGGTGACGATCGGCACCGCACTCGTCGTGACCGGCACCGGCGTGCGCCTGGGTGCGACGGACACCGCGCTCCCCGACGGCAGCGACGGCGTGGTCTGGCTCTCCGCCTGACCCGCCGCCGCCGACCGTCGCTCAGGCCCCGATCAGGCCGACGATGAGGTACATCACGAACGACAGCCCCGCGGCGATGCCGGCATAGGGCAGGATCGCCAGCATCAGGTTGTGCGGTTTGATGCCGATCGATCGCGACGCGAGGATGATCCCGTCGCCGTAGAGGCAGGTGGTGCTGCCCAGCGCCGCACCGGAGAAGACCGCCGCCCCCGCGAGGATCGGGTCGGCGCCGAGGGCGATCGCGAGCGGCAGCACGACCGGCGTGATCACCGCGGCGAGGTCCCAGAACGATCCGGTCGCATAGGCGTAGATGCCGCACACCGCGAACACGATGGCGGGAAGGAGCGCCGGCGTGAGCACGGGCTCGGTGACGGTGATCACCCAGTCGGCGAGGTGCAGGGAGACGTTCATCTCCTGCACCATGAAGGCGAGCACCGTGAGCACAGCGACGAACAGCATGCTCTCGATTCCGGCGAGTGCCGATTCGAGGATCTCGCGGATGCGCAGGCGTCGCTGGATGAGCGTGATCACGATCGTGACGACGAGAGCCGCCGCCGTGCCCTTCACGACATTCGCCTCGGTCAGGATCGTGACCCCGACGAGGGTGACCATCGCCAGCAGGAAGGGCCAGGCCTGCGGACGCTTCGTCGCGACCTCGGTCTCGAGCGCCACGGCGACGCGCTGGGCGGTCGAGCCGTCGGCATCCGTGCTCCTGATCTCCTCGAGGAGCACCGCACCCTCGGCCTCGCGCTCCTCCGCAGTCGTGCCGAGCGGGAACACGTCGCCGTCGCGCTCGGCACGCACGGCGTCGCGCTTGATCGCACCGAACCGCGGAAGCCAGCCGGCGCTCATCAGGAACGCCACCACGATCGCGATCCAACCGAAGAAGATGTACGGGATCGCCTGCAGGTACGCGCCGAAGCCCGATCCCCCGACGGTCACGCCCTGCGCCTCGAAGAGACCGGAGAAGAACAGCGCCCAGGTGGAGAACGGCACGATCACGGCGATCGGCGCCGCCGTCATCTTCATGATCGACCCGAGCTGAGTGCGCGGCACCGCGTACCGATCAGTGAGGGATTTCAGCGATGTGCCGACGGTGAGCACGTTCAAGTAGTCGTCGACGAAGAGGACCACCGAGAGGAAGAAGGTCAGCAGGGTCGACTTGCGCCGCGAGTTGACGAAGCGCTCCGTCCACCGCGCGAAATCCGAGACGATGCCCGAGCGCTCGAACAGCGTGATCAGGATGCCGAAGAGCACGACGATCAGCAGGAGCCATTGCGCCGTCTCGTTCGCGAGCGACTTGCCGAAGTACTCGACCCAGGTGTCGAACGCCCCCCAGCCGGAGAGCAGCAGGGCACCGACGAGGGTGCCGCAGAAGAGGGCGAAGAGCGTCCGGCGCGTCAGGACGGCGACGAGCAGGATCACCAGGATGGGAAGGAGCACGAACATGGTCACCTCGTTGTGATTGCGATCAGGAGACGACGAAGCCGCCGACGGCGGTCTCGGATACGGCGACCTCGACGAGTTCGTCGGGCGACACCTGAAGCGGGTCGGCATCCCACACCGCATAATCGGCGCGGAAACCGGGAGCGAGCCGACCGAGGTCGACGTCTCCCTGGGCGCGCGCCGCGCCGACGGTGTAGCCGTGCAGCGCCTGGTAGGCGGTGAGGCGCTGCTCCGGCTCGAAGACCGGCGCGTCGGGGGCGCCGGGCCGTCGACGCAGCATCGCCCAGGCGAGTCCGATCCTGGCGTCGTTCTGCGCGATCGGCCAGTCCGAGCCGAGAGCGACCGGGGCACCGGCATCCCAGAAGTCGCGCACGCGCCATGCGTGCGCGGTGCGCTCCGGCCCGAGGCGCTGCGCCCAGTCATCGGTGGCGTCGGCTTTGCGCCACTGCAGGTGCAGCGGCTGCATGGATGCGGTGATCCCGGCCGCGGCGATGCGGGCGAAGTCGCGATCGGCGGTGGTCTCGAGATGCTCGATCCGATGCGGAGCGCCGTTCGCGGATCGCACGCCGGCCTTCAGGTACGCGTCCACGGCGCTGCCGATGGCGCGGTCGCCGATCGCGTGCGTGGCCACCTGGAACCCCGCACCCGCATACGCGGCGACGGTACGGACGTACGCGGCGTGGTCCTTCCAGAAGGGCTCGAGGCCCTGCCCCTCGGCATCCGGCTCGTACAACCAGGCCGTGCCTGTCTCGACGACGCCGTCGGCGTAGAGCTTCACGAGTCCGCCGCGCCAGCGCCCGCCCCGTTCGTCCCGCACAGCGAGGTTCTCGGCCATCCGCTCGGCGTCGAACGACGGCTCGTGGTCGACGGCGGAGACGATCCGGACGGGCAGGCGTCCGCTCTCGTCGAGGTCGCGCAGCAGCTCGAGGGTCGCGAACGACCCGTCCATGATGCAGCCGCCGGTGAGGCCGGACGAACCCAGACCGCGCAGCAGCTGATGCGTCGCGTCCAGCGTCTGCTCGCGGCTGAGCGCCGGGGCGGACCGGCGCACGGGCTCGTAGGCGGACATCTCCCGCAGCTCTCCGGTGGGCGCTCCGTCTGCGTCGACGACGATGACGGAGTTGTCGGCGAAGTCACGCGGTCCGGAGATCTGGCCGCGCACGAGCCCGGCCGAGCTGGCGAGCGCGGTATGCCCGTCGTACATGACCAGCAGCGCCGGCAGACCGCGCACGGCGTCGTCGATCGCGGCGGCCGCGCAGGGCAGCTCATGGAAGACGTCGTAGTCGAGATTCCACCCGCGCACCCAGGGGTCCGCGTCCTCGGCCAGCGCGCGGTCGGCCTCGGCGCGGAGCGCGGCGAGCAGAGAGCTCGCCTCGGTGATCCCGCCGAGGTCGGTGCCGACCGCGAGCTCGAGACCCTGGATCGGGTGCAGGTGCGCGTCGATGAGGCCCGGTGTCAGGGTCTTCCCCCGATGATCGCGGATCTCGGTACCCGCGCCGCGGAACTCGGCGACGGTCGCGTCGTCGCCCACGGCGAGGATGCGGCCGTCGCGCACGGCGAGCGCGGAGGCGAGCGGGCGACGCGGATCCATGGTGACGATCCGTGCGCCGGTGATGATCACGTCTGCGGCGACAATGGTCATGGCGGGGTCTCCCGACCGAGGGTTTAATTGAATGAGTTTCAATAAAGTAGCAGAGATCGGTTCCATGACAAAGCAGCAGCGCAGCGCAGGTCGCCCGAGCGCCACCGTCCTGACGGAGGACAAGATCCTCCGGGCGGCCTTGCGCGTGGCGGGTTCACGCGGGCCGGCGCAGTTCACGATGACCGCGCTGGCGTCCGCGCTCGGCGTGCGGACATCGGCGCTCTACCACCACTACGCGAACCGGGATGCCGTCATCCGCGCCATGAGGGCGCGGATCGGAGCACTCACCGAACTCGCGCCGTTGGACCACGCCGACCCTGTCGAGGCGCTCTTCGGGTGGGGCGTCAGCTATCGCGAGGCGATGCTCACCGCACCCGGGGCGATCGTGCTCCTCGCGACGCTGCCGATCGACGCGGACCGGGAGTCCTTCCTCCAGTACGAGGCCGTCACCGACCGGCTCCTCGCCGCAGGCTGGCCGCCGTCGAAGACCCTCGACACGATCGTCGCTCTCGAGTCGTTCATCATCGGGTCCGCGCTCGACGCGCTCGCGCCGACCGACAACATGTCGCCGGGCGAGCTGGCCGAGGACTTCCCGCGCTACGCCGAGGCGGAGCGCCTGCGCGCGTCGGCCGGCGACGACCCGGCCCGCGAGACCTTCCGCATCGGTCTGCGGGCCCTGATCACGGGGCTCGCCGCGTGGGCCGTTCCCTCCGGAGATACCCGCCCTCCGGCTGTCGCCTCGGGCATCTAGGCTGTGCACATGGCTCAACGAGACGACATCGAATGCTGGCTCACAGACATGGACGGCGTGCTCGTCCATGAGAACGACGCCATCCCCGGAGCATCCGAACTGCTCGCCGGATGGGAGAGCGCCGGCATCCCGTACCTGGTGCTCACGAACAACTCGATCTTCACCGCCCGCGATCTGTCGGCCCGGCTCCGCACGAGCGGGCTGCACGTGCCCGAAGAGCGCATCTGGACCTCGGCGCTCGCGACCGCGTCGTTCCTGCAGCAGCAGCTGCCCGGGGGCTCGGCGTTCGTGATCGGCGAGGCCGGCATCCTCACCGCGCTGCATGACGCCGGCTTCATCATGACCGAGACGAACCCCGACTTCGTGGTGGTCGGCGAGACCCGCAACTACTCCTTCGAGGCCATCACCAAGGCGATCCGCCTGATCATCGGCGGCGCGCGCTTCATCGTCACGAACCCGGATGCCACGGGCCCGAGCGCCGACGGACCGCTGCCCGCGACCGGGGCGATCGCCGCGCTCATCACGAAGGCCACCGGCAAGGAGCCGTACGTCGTCGGCAAGCCGAACCCGATGATGTTCCGCTCGGCGCTCAACAAGATCGGCGCGCACTCGAAGCGCACCGGCATGATCGGCGACCGCATGGACACCGACGTGGTCGCCGGCATCGAGGCGGGCCTGCACACCGTGCTGGTGCTCACCGGCATCAGCGACCAGGCCGAGATCGAGAAGTACCCGTTCCGCCCCGACGAGATCGTGCAGTCGGTCGCCGACCTGCTGCCGCGCATCACCGACACGATCACGACCATCAAGACGAAGAAGTGATCCGTGGGGGCGCTTGACGAGGGCGAACGGGTCCGCGCGGCGGATGCTGCGGCCTGGCGCGCCTGGCTCGAGGAGAATCACGAACGCACCAACGGCGTCTGGCTGCTGAGCGTGCGCGGCATCCGCACCGACGGCGACGGCGTCGGCTACGACGATGCCGTGCGGCAGGCCCTGTGCTTCGGATGGATCGACGGCCCGGTGCGCACTTTCGACGAGGAGACCGTCGGGCAGTGGTTCTCGCCGCGGCGCCCCGCGAGCGGATGGGCCGCGACGAACAAGGCGCGTCTCCTCGAACTCGAGCGCGACGGTCAGCTCGCGCCCGCGGGCATCCGCGCCATCGAGGTCGCGAAGGCGAACGGATCCTGGACCATGCTGGACGGCCCCGAGGCAGGCATCGAGCCCGACGAGCTCACCGCCGCCCTCGACGCCGTGCCCGCGGCACGCGAGAACTGGGACGCGTTCCCGAAGTCGGTCAAGAAGTTCGGGCTCACGCACATCGCGATGGCCAAGCGCCCCGAGACCCGCTCGGCCCGCATCGCGAAGATCGTGGCGGATGCCGCGGAAGGAAAGCGCCCATGAACCAGAGCGACGTGCTGTTCCTCGTCGTCTTCCTGATCCTGCTCAGCACTCTGACCGTGATCATCGTGCAGTTCGTGCGCTCCCGCCGCGGCGGACCGGACGAGGGCCGCGGCGGCAACTGGTGGGAAGGCCCCTGGGACGAGGACGACGGCAAGCGCTGAGCGCGCGCCGGTTCACGACGCCAGGGTCGCTCCGGGGATCGCCGCCAGCAGCTCCTTCGTGTACGGATGCTGCGGATCGTCGAAGATGCGCTCCGGCGTTCCGCTCTCCACGACGACGCCTCGCTGCATGACGTGCACCTCGTCGGAGATCATCCGCACGACGGCGAGGTCATGACTGATGAACAGGTAGCTGAGTCCGAGGCGGCGCTGGAGGTCGGCGAGCAGGTCGAGGATCTGCGCCTGCACCAGCACGTCGAGCGCCGACACCGCTTCGTCGAGCACGACGAGCTCGGGCTCGAGGGCGAGGGCCCGGGCGATCGCCACACGCTGCCGCTGTCCGCCGGAGAGCTCGTGCGGCAGACGTTCGGCCATGGCCGCGGGAAGCGCCACCTGCTCGAGGAGCTCCAGGACGCGGGCGTGGCGCGCGGCGGCCGTGCCGATGCGGTGCACGCGCAGCGGCTCCGCGATGGACTGCTCGACGGTGTACCGCGGGTCGAGCGACGCGTAGGGGTTCTGGAAGACCGGCTGGACGCGACGTCGCAGGGCGAACAGCTCCTTGCGCCGCAGGGAGGTCAGATCGAGACCGTCGAACAGGATGGACCCGGACGTGACGTCTTCGAGCCCCAGCACCATGTTCGCGGTCGTCGACTTGCCCGACCCCGACTCCCCCACGATCGACACGGTCGTGCCGCGTCGGATCGAGAAGCTCACGCCGTCGACGGCGGTGAAGCTCTGCGCCTCGCCGGGCTTCGGTGAGCGGAGCGCGAACTCCTTGCGCAGGTCCCGCACCTCGACGAACGGCGTCTCCGACGCGGCAACCTCGCGCTGTGGCAGAGGGTCGCGGCGGGACGCGAGGCTGGGCGCCGCGGCGAGCAGCTGCTGGGTGTACTCGTGCTGCGGGTTGCCCAGCACCTCGGCCGAGGTGCCCTCTTCGACGATCTTGCCGCGGAACATCACGACGATGCGGTCGGCGCGCTCCGCGGCGAGTGCCAGGTCGTGCGTGATGAGGAAGACCGCGGTGCCGAGCTCGTCGGTCAGCTCGTCGAGCTGGTCGAGGATGCGGCGCTGCACCGTGACGTCGAGCGCCGAGGTCGGCTCGTCGGCGATGAGCAGCCGGGGCGTGCACGCGAGCCCCATGGCGATCAGCACGCGCTGGCGCATCCCTCCGGAGAACTCGTGCGGGTACTGACGGGCGCGGTTCGCGGCATCCGCGATCCCGACCATCTCGAGCAGCTCGACCACCCGGGCCGTCGTGGCGGCGCCCGTGGTGCGGCCGTGCACCTCGAGGGCTTCGCCGATCTGGTCGCCGACACGCATGAGCGGGTCGAGGTTCGACATCGGGTCTTGCGGGACGAGGCCGATCCCCGCACCGCGCAGCGAGATCATCGCGTTCTCGCCCAGCTCGGTGACCTCGCGCCCGTCGAAGCGGATGCTGCCCGCGGTGATCACGCCGTTCTCCGGGAGGAGCCGGTTGACCGCCGCGGCCGTCGTGGACTTCCCGGATCCGGACTCGCCGACCACGGCGACGGTCTCCCCCGCGGCGACGTCGATGCTGACGTCGCTGATCGCGGTGACCAGCTCGGAGCCGGTCCGGAAGGCGACCGCGAGGCCGTTGATGCTCAGCACGGGCTCGGTGTTGCTCATGGTGTTCTCATTCCTTCGGTGTCACGGACGTCGCGGACTCACGGGGTGTCTGGCCGCCCAGGAGTGCGGGGAGCGCGGATCGCCACAGCGCCTCGGTCGTGGCCGGTTCGGCCGCGAGGAGGCGGTTGCTCAGCACCACGGCAGCGGTGGCGGCGCCGGGGATGATGCCGAGCGCGCAGCCGGTGAAGCCCGGATGCCACAGCATCCGCTCCTCCCGGCCGTCCAGGCGGACCCTGTCACTGCGCCAGCCGAGCGCCTGGCCCGGATCGGGTCCGTCGCGGAAGAGATCGGCGACCGCCTCCGGATGCCAGAGGTCGGCGTGCTCGTCGGCAGCGGCCAGCGCGAGACCGAGCGTGAGCAGATCATCGGCGGTGCTGAACAGTCCCGCGTGACCGGCGATTCCGCCGAACGCGTGGAAGCAGTTGCCGTCGTTCGCCACTCCGGCGATCTCCTCCTCGCGCCAGGCGAAATGCCGCCGCGAGGTGAGGATCGGGTAGGGCTCGCCCGTGGCCACCATCCGGCGCTCGGCGAGGTCGCCGCGCGCCGTGGAGGCGACGGCCGACGCGATCGGGCCGTATCCGGTGCGGTCGAGTCCGAGGGGTGCGGTCACGAGCTCGCGCACGGCGGCATCCAGGGGCAGCCCGGTGACCGCGGCGACGATGCGGCCGAGCACCAGGAAGCCGAGGTCGGAGTAGTGTCGCCCCTCGTCGAGCGCGTAGCGCAGCGGGAGCGCATCCATGGCGGTGACGGGATCGCGCGGGTCGAGATAGAGCGGCTGCCATTCCCAGAGCCCCGCGCGGTGCTGCAGCAGGTGCCGGAGCGTCGTGGACGGGGCGCAGGCGGTGCCCGGAAGGAAGCGCGAGACGAGATCGTCGAACCGGAGGTCGCCGCGGCTCACCAGACGCAGCACGGCCGTCGTGGTCGCCACCGCCTTCGTCACGGAAGCGACATCGAACGCGGTCGCCGGCGTCATCGGCGTTCCCGCGACGTCGGCGTGACCGCCCGCCGCCACGTCTCGTTCCGACGGCGTTGCGACGCCGACCACCGTGCCGGCGGGGGCGGAAGGCCCGGCGAGCACGGCCTCGACCGCCTGCACGGCGCTCATGCGCGCACCCCTGCGCGGGTCCGCACGTCAGCGAGGACGTCGGCGTCGGCCCCGAGCCCGTCGATGCCGAATCCGCGGCCGGTACCGAGGTGGAGCACGCCCGCTTCGGACCGGATGCCGCCGACCACCGGCGACCGGCGCAGCCACAGGGCCGCGTCGAGGTCGTGCACCACGTCGGGCGCGATCGCGGCGGCAAGGTGCGCGGCCGCGGTCACTCCGACGTGCGACTCCATCATGCAGCCGATCACGACGTCCAGTCCGGCATCGTGGGCGACATCCGCGGCGACAAGGGCCTCGGCGAGCCCGCCGGTCTTGGCGAGCTTGATGTTCACGAGATCCGCTGCGCCGCGGTCGGCGATCATGCGCACGTCCTGAGCGGTGCGCACCGACTCGTCGGCCATGATCGGGGTGTCGACGGCAGCCGTGACGGCGGCGAGGGCGTCGATGTCGTGAGCCGCGACGGGCTGTTCGACCAGCTCGACCGCGAGGTCCGTGTCTTCGAGGGTGCGGATCACCCGGATCGCGGTCTCGGCGTCCCAGGCCTGGTTCGCGTCGATGCGCAGAGTGATCGCGGGTCCGACGGCGGCGCGCACAGCCCGCAGCCCCGCGACCGTGTCGTGCGCCGCGGAGGCTTTGATCTTGAGGCATCCGAATCCGGCGGCGACGTGCGCGACCGCCTGCTCCGCCAGCTCGGCAGGGGTGGCGGTGGACAGCGTCATGTCGGTGCGGAGTCGTGGGACCGCCGCCCTTCCGTCCCCGGAGAGCATCGCCCCGGCCGAGAGCCCGCGCTCCTGAGCCGCGAGATCGGCGACGGCGCACTCCACCGCGCTGCGGGCGGCCGCGTTCCCCCAGACGGATGCCGCGATGTCCGCGGCGAGCGCGGGATCGCCGGAATCCCGCGCGATCACTGTGTCGCCGAGCGGTCCCGCCACCACGGCGGCGACGCTCTGGGGGCTCTCCCCCGTGACGCGCCAGCTCGTCGCCGCCTCTCCCCAGCCGACACGGCCGTCCGCGTCGGTCGCCTCGACGAGCACCACCTCGAGCAGATCCGTGCGACGCACGGCCGTGATGAAGGGCCGCACCAGCGGCGACGATACCCGCAGCACACGCAGCCCCTCCACGACGCTCATGCCCACTCCCTGCGCATCCGCTGCTCGGGCTCGCCGAACTCGGGCTGCGTGCGGGTCGCGCCGTCGGAATGCCAGCCGCGCGACTCGTAGAAAGCGATCGAGGGCGCGTTCGCCGCGAAGACCCAGAGCGTCGCGGCATCCGCACCCGCCGCCCGGAGGGCATCGGCGGCGGACGACAGCAGCCCGGTGCCGACCCCGCCGCCGTGCGCGCGCGGCGAGACGTACAAGGAGTGCACTGCGCCCTCCCCGGCCGTGGTGGCATAGCGTGTGACGCCCACGATCTCGCCGTCGCGGTCGGCGACGATCACCTCGCCGACCGGATCTGCCAGCACCCGGCGCCACAGCGCCTCGGCACGCTCGTCGGTCATGGCCTCGATCGCCGCATCGGGAAGGATGCCGCGGTAGCTCTCCCGCCAGCACGCCAGGAACACGCCGAGCACCCCGGACAGGTCGTCCGGGGTCGCACGGCGCACGTCGGGTGTCACGATGCCGGAGCCTCCGCGAGGATCAGGGACTCGATGCCGGGGACGGGCTGCGGCATCACGAGGGGGCCTGCGCCCGGAGTGATCGTGCCCAGGATGCGCGGCTCCCGCGCGCCGGTGCCGCCGGGGACGATGGCGGCGACCCCGTGCATCGTGCACCAGCCGATCAGCGCGAGCAGGATCGCCTCCTTGCTGTCGGCGGGGGCGCCGAGTTCATCGGCGAGCACGACCTGCGTGCCGGGCAGGGCCGCGCGCAGTCCGTCGAGGATCAGCGGGTTGCGGCATCCGCCGCCCGAGACGGCGAGGAAGCCGATGCCGGCCGCCGACACATCGCGGGCGACGGTCTGCACGGTGAGCTCCGTGAACGTGCGGACGACGTCTTCGACGGGGATCTCGCGCCCCTGCGCCGCGAGATGCTCGTGCACGTAGCCGAGGTGGAAATGCTCTTTGCCCGTGCTCTTCGGCGGCGTCAGCGCGTAGTAGGGATCGGCGAGAAGCGCGGTGAGGAGCGCCTCGTCGACGCGGCCGGTGCGGGCGATCCGGGCGTCGTCGTCGTAGCCGAGCGGGTTGAGGGCGTGCTCGACGATCACCGCGTCGACGAGGGCGTTCGCAGGCCCGATGTCGTACGCGACGAGCCCGTCGGGGCGCACGACCGTCATGTTGGAGATCCCACCCAGGTTGAGGGCCGCGGAGACGCCGCCCCGCGTGCGCAGCAGCAGCTCGTCGAGGAAGGAGACCAGCGGGGCGCCGTGTCCGCCGGCGGTGATGTCACGGATGCGGATGTCGGAGACGACCGGCGCGCCCACCCGCTCGGCGATCCAGGCCGGCTGCCCGATCTGCAGGGTGCCGAGCGCGTGCGCGCCGTCGACCCAGTGGTACACGGTCTGGCCGTGCGAGCACACGGCGTCGACCTCGCCCACCTCGGCGGCGATGTCGGCCGCGACCTCGGCGAACGCCTGTCCGATGAGCGTGTCGAGCTCGGCGACCTCGGCGAGCGTCGTCTGCGCCGGCGGAAGCGCCGCGATCAGTCGCGCGCGCAGCTCCGGAGCGTAGGGCACGCTCGTCGAGGCGAGGACCGTTCCCTGCAGGGCGACACCCGACGCCGCCGAGGCGTCGCCCGCCGTGAAGTCCACGACAGCCGCGTCGATCCCGTCGTGCGAGGTGCCGGAGATGAGTCCCAGGACGCGCATCAGTTCTCCTCCAGTGCTGTCCGCAGCCGTCCGTCGGCGGCGGTGATCCGAGCGGTGGCCGCGGCGAGGTCCTCGCCGCGGCGGAGCATGATCGAGGCGATCTTCACGTCGTAGCCCGCCGATTCGAGTGCGCTGACCGCAGCGTCCCGGTCGACCTCGGCGATGGATCGCACCATGCGGATGGCCCGTTCGCGGAGCTTGTGATTCGTCGCCTTCAGGTCGACCATGAGGTTGCCGTAGGCCTTGCCGTTCCGAACCATGACGATCGTCGAGAACATGTTCAGCACCAGCTTCTGCGCGGTGCCCGACTTCAGACGCGTCGACCCGGAGAGCACCTCGGGGCCGACCTCGACCTCGATCCCGTGCTCCGCGGCCGCGCTGAGCACGGTGCCGGTGTTGCAGGAGAGTCCGACGGTCAATGCGCCGCGCTCGCGCGCCCGCTGGATCGCCGCCACCACGTACGGCGTGCGGCCGCTCGAGGCGATGCCGATCACCGTGTCGAGCGGACCGATGCCCGCCTCGTCGATGGCGTTCGCACCGGCTTCGGCGTCGTCCTCGGCGCCCTCGACCGGATTCACGATCGCCCCGGGTCCACCCGCCATGATCGCGAAGACGAGCTCCGGCGGAGTGCTGAAGGTCGGCGGGCACTCCGAGGCGTCGACGACGCCGATGCGTCCCGGCGTTCCCGCGCCCACGTAGACGAGCCGGCCACCGCGCGCCATGCGCGCCGCCGTCGCCTCGATCGCGGGCACGATCTCCGGAAGGGCGCGCTGCACGGCGCCGGGCACGGTCGCATCCGCGTCGTTCATGGTCTGCGCGAGTTCCGCCACGCTCATGAGATCGAGCTCCGCGTAGCGCGGGTCGCTGGCTTCGGTGGCGAGTGCGCCGAGGTCCTCCATCGTCATCGCTTCCCCCTGTTCCGCGGGTCGAGGCTGTCGCGCAGCCCGTCCCCGAGCAGGTTCAGGCCCACCACGAGGAGCACCACCACCACGCCGGGCGCGATCATCGTCCACGGCGCGATCGTCAGGAGCGTGCGCGCCTCGAAGATCATCGATCCGAGCGACGGCGCCGGCGGCGGGGTACCCAGTCCGAGGAAGCTCAGCGACGCCTCGGTCAGCACGGCCCAGGAGAGCGAGAGCGTCACCTGCACGATGATGATCGACGTGATGTTCGGCAGCACGTGCCGGAACATCGTCGCCATGCGGCTCTGCCCCGTACTCTTGGCCGCCTTGACGTACTCGACCTCGCGGAGCGAGAGCACGGGACCCCGGGTCACGCGGATGAAGATCGGCACGTAGACGATCGCGATGGCGACGGCGATCGTGAACCAGTTGCGCTCGAAGACCGAGGCCAGCGAGAGAGCCAGCAGCAGCGGGGGGAACGCGAACAGCACGTTCGTGACCGCCGTGATGGCGCCGTCCGAGAACCCGCGGTAGAAGCCGGCGATCAGACCGCAGACCGTTCCGACGATCGTGGCGAACGCGACGGCGACCAGGGAGATCAGTGCGGAGTTGGCGACGCCGGCGGCGACCCGGGAGAACACGTCGCGACCGAACTGATCGGTGCCGAACCAGTGTGCGCCCGATGGCGGCTGCAGGCGCGACGGCGGGTCCTGTGCGAGCGGATCGAAGGGCAGCAGCCCGAACGCCGAGACGATGCTGAGCAGCGCGAGCAGCACCACGATGATGAGGCCGGTGAGTCCGCTGCGGCTGCGCAGCAGCAGCCGCACGCGCTCCATGGTGCGTCCGCCGCCGGGGGCGAGGGCCGGGGTCTGAGAGATGTCGGTCATGCGGCACGCACCCGGGGATCGATGACCCGGTACAGCAGGTCGGTGAGCAGGTTGACGATGACGAAGGCGAGGGCGATCACGAGAACGGTGCTCTGCACGAGCGCGTACTCCTTCTGCTGGATGCCGAGCAGCACCTGACGACCGATGCCGGGGAGCGAGAAGATCTGCTCCACCACCACCGCACCGCCGAGGAGGTATCCGAACTGCAGGCCGGTCATGGTGACGATCGGCACGAGCGCGTTGCGCAGCACGTGGCGGATCTGCAGCCGACGCGGCGGCACGCCCTTGGCCCGCGCGGTGCGGATGAAGTCGTTCGAGCGGATCTCGAGCACCGCGGTCCTCGTGGTGCGCATGATCGGGGCGGCGATGCCGAAGCCCAGCACGATCGAGGGCAGCAGCATCTGCTGGAGGTTCAGGAGCGGGTCCTGGAAGAGCGTCACGAATCCCTGGCCGTTGGGGTTGAATCCGAACGAGGATGCCAGGACCGCCAGGAGCGCCGTACCGAGGAGGAACGCCGGGATGGAGAGCCCCGCGAGTCCGACGACCTGACCGAAGCCGTCGCGCACCGAGTCGGGCTTGGAGGCCGACAGCATGCCGAGCGGGATGCCGATGGCCAGGGCGAGCACGATCGAGAAGACCGCGAGCTCGAGAGTGACCGGCAGCGCGGCGGCCGTGAGGTCGAGCACGCTCGTCTGCGCCCGCGACGAGAACCCGAGGTTGCCGGTGAAGATGTTGCCGAGCCAGGTGAAGAACTGCACGAAGAGCGGCTGGTCGAGACCGTAGTAGGCCTCGAGGGCCGCACGCTGGGCGGGGGTGAGGGCGGCGGCCTCGGTGCCGAGGCCCGCACTGATCTGGTCGCCGGGGATGGCGCGCAGCATCAGGAAGACGAACACGGCGACGCCGAAGAGCGTGCCGATCGCTGCGAGGATGCGGCGCAGCACCGTGTTGCGGAGGATCTGTCTGAACATTCGCGTGTGGGGGCCTGTCGTCAGGGAGGGAGGGGGCGCGGGCCGGCCGCGCCCCCTCGATCCGCTACTTGATGGAGGTGGTCCGCAGGTACTGCAGCGAGCCGTTCGCCATCGGGACGAAGCCGTCGACGGATGTCGCCGTGGCGGTGTAGGTGTAGCTGGTGAACAGCCAGATCCACGGCGCGTTGTCCTCGAGGTCCTCGGAGATCTGCGCGTAGATGTCCTTGCGCTCGTCGGCGTCGGCCGTCTGGCGCCCCTCGGCGAACAGCGCGTCGAGCTCGGGCGAGGAGTAGCCGGCGACCTTGTTCAGGTTGCCGGTGCTGGTGAAGTAGCGGCCGTACATGCCGTCCGGGTCGGGGCGTCCGCCGTTGAGGGCGACGGCGGCGTCGAAGTCACCGGCGATCCAGCGGTCGACGTAGGCACCGGACTCCAGCACCTCGATCTCGAGGGTGATGTCGGCGTCGGCCAGCTGGGCTTTGAGGTTCTGCGCCTCGTTCACCGAGGTGGCGTACTCGCCCTGCGAGACGATGGTCTGGATCGTGACGCCGTCCTCCTTGCCCGCCTTCTTCAGGTACTCGGCGGCCTTGTCGAGGTCGCGTTCGGGGCACGGCCGCACGTCGGGGTCGGACTTGTACGCCGGAGACGTGATCGGACCGGTGACCTCTCCCTCGCCGAGTGCGGCGGTGTCGAGCACCTCCTGGCGGTCGATCGCGCACTGGATCGCGAGGCGCACGTTGACATCGGCGAGGTCGCCGCGCGTGGCGTTGAGCTGCAGTGCGTGGTAGCTGAGCTGCGGCGTGGTCGCGACCTCGACGTTCGCGCCCTCGGCGGTCTGCGCGACGAGCGGGTCGTCGAACACGGCGAGCTGCACGTTGCCGGACTGCATGGCCGAGACGATCGAGGACTCATCGGGGATGACACGGAACTCGACCGTGTCGAGCAGGGCGGTGTCGCCCCAGTAGTCGTCGTTCTTCGCCAGCGTGAGCGACTGGCTCGGCGTGCGATCCTCGAGCACGAAGGGGCCGGTGCCGTTCGGAGTCGTGTTCAGCGCCTCCTCGGTGTCGTCCGACGAGAGCATCGCCATGTTGATCACGGCGAGGTTGGCGGGCAGAGCCGCGTCCGGGGCGCTGAGCGTCAGCGTCACGGTCGACTCGTCGGTGGCCTCGACGGCCGTGACCGAGGCGAGCGAGCTGCGTGCCACGGCGGCGGTGGCCTCGAGGGCGATCGTGTCGAGGGAGTACTTCACGTCCTCCGAGCCGAACGTGCTTCCGTCGGCGAAGGTGACGCCCTCGCGGAGGTGGAGCGTGACGGTGAGCCCGTCCTCCGACACATCCCACGACTCGGCGAGGCCGGGGACGACCTCGAGGTTCTCGTCGAACTCGGTGAGGGTGCCGTAGAGGTTCTGCAGGACGTTGACGGCCTGGAACTGGGTCGCCTTCCAGGGGAAGAGCGTGTCGGGGTCGCTGGTGACGCCGATGACGAGGTCGCCGCCGGCGGTGCCCTCGGAGGGGGACGGTTCGGATGCCGGGGCGGAGCACCCGGACAGGACGAGGGCCAAGACGGCGCCCGTCGCGGTGAGAGCGCCCAGGGACGCCCGCCGTGCTGTGCTCATTGCTGATTCCTCCTGCTGGCTGGGACTGAGGGTACCAAAAGTACACGAGTGTCTCTTTTTATGTAACAGAAGTTCCCCTAGTGTTATGAAACATCGATCGGAGACCTCCATGCCCCATCACGCCGCCCTCGACGATGCCGGCGGGCACCCCGTCCTCGTGCGCATGCGCGCGATCCGCCCGGAGCTGCGCCCCAGCGAGCAGCGGATCGCCGACCTCTTCCTCGCGCAGCCGGCGGAGACGGCGGGGCTGTCGATCGCGGAGCTCGCCCAGCGCTGCGACACCTCCACGACCTCGGTGGTGCGGTTCTGCAAACGGCTCGGGTACGACCACGTCCGCGAGCTGCGCAACCACGTGCTGCGCGACGTCGAGCGCGAGACGTTCGACACGGCGGCCCTCCCCGACGTCTCCGGCGACATCGACCGCAACGACACCCTGACCGACATCGTCGCGAAGGTGTCGCTCGCCGAGACGCTCTCCCTCGCCGACACCGCCAAGGTGCTCGACACCGGCGCGCTGCGCGCCGCCGTCGACGCGATCACCGCATCCACGCGGGTCGACATCTTCGGCGTCGGCGCGAGCTCGATCGTCGGGCTCGACCTGCAGCGCAAGCTCACCCGGATCGGCCGCACCGCCTTGGACTGGTCGGATCCGCATGCGGCGTGGACATCGGCGGCCACCCTCGGGCCGGGCAATGTCGCGATCGCGGTGTCGCACAGCGGTTCGACGACCGACACCATCGAGTTCCTGCTCCTCGCCCGCCGCGCGGGGGCGACCACGATCGCGATCACCAACCACGCCGGCGCCGCACTCGCCGATCAGGCCGACATCGTGCTCACCACGGCCGCCCGCGAGACGGGGTTCCGCTCCGGCGCGCTGGGCAGCCGGATCGCCCAGCTCATGGTCGTCGACTGCATCTTCATCGGCGTCGCCCAGTCCAACTACGACCGCTCGATGGAAGCCCTGCGCGACACGTACGCCGCCGTGCACCGCGTCAGAGCGGGCGGCGCGTGACGGGCGCCCGCAACCGGACGGCGCTCTTCGCCGCGTTCGCGAGCCTCGGTGTCACCGCCGCGTTCGTGCCCGCCGCACTCCCCTCGGCGGAGCGGATGCTCTCGGCCGAGCTCAGCGCGGCCGTGCCTGCACTCTTCGCCGGACTGCTCGTCGGCGTGCTGCTCTCGGGGCCGCTGCTCGTGCGTCGACCGGCGCGGACGACGCTGATCCTGGGCAGCGCGCTGCAGGCGATCTCCCTCGTCGCGGGGGTGTGGGCCGGTCATCCGACGGTCTTCCTCGCCGCCGCGGCGCTGGCAGGACTCGGGTTCGGTCTCGTCGAGGCCGCAGGTTCCGTCGCGGCCAAGACGGCGGCGACCGGCAGCGCGACCGGACTGCTCAGTGCGCTCCTGGGCACCGTGGCCGTGTGCGCCGCGCTCACTCCGCTCGCCGTGGCCGCCGGATCCGAGGCGCTGCCCGTGCTCAGCATCCTCGCCGTCGTCCCGCTCGTGACCATCGTCCTCCTCGCCGGAGGGGAAGAACCGTCGCCGTCGGATGCGCCGACGCGTCGAGACCTGCGCGGGCTGGCCGCTCTGCTCCCCTTCGCGGTCGCTCTTCCTCTCTACGTCGGCGTCGAGACCGTGCTGTCCGGTTGGTCGGCGGTGATCCCGGAGCGCGCGCTGGCGCTCGACCCCGCCGCTGCCGCGCTCGGGACCTCCGCGTTCTGGGCACTGATGGCACTCGGTCGGTTCGGCGCGGCGGCTCTGCGGACGGCGTCCGTCTCCCCGGTCGCGATCCTTGCCGTCGGCACGTTCGGCGCGGCCTGCCTGATGGCCGTCGCCGGGACGCTGGTCGACCGGGCGCCGGAGGGCGCTCTCCTCGCGCTCGCGGCATCCGTCGTCCTCCTCGCGCCGAGCTACGGCCTGATCGTCGGGCTCGCCCTCGACCGGCTCGACGCCGCACGCAGCGCAGCGGTGACGGGAGCCCTCGTGGCGTGCGGAGCCGTCGGCGGCACGTTCGTCCCGACCCTGGTGCTGCTCATCGGCCGCGACCCGGCGTCGAGCACGACACTGATCGTCTCGGCTGCGCTGTGCGCCGTCGTGCCGGTGCTGGTGCTGGTCGCCGCGCGGGCGGGGCGACGTGCACCGACCCGGCCCTGACGGCCCGACTGCTCCTCCACGATCGCGCATGTCCCCGGGTTGTTCACCGATACCGATATACAGCGCTTCCGCCGTGGAGAAACAGCGTAGTTTCGCTGGCAAACCCGTCGTTCGCATCGCAGACTGGAGCCGTGTACGTGTCCATCGAAACCCTGACGATCGTGCTCAGTGCGGTCGGCATCGTGCTGACCCTCGGCGCGAGCCTCTTCACCGGCTTCACCTGGGTCGTGCGTCACTTCGACGACCGCATCGACGCCGTCCATGAGAAGCTCACCACCCGCATCGACGCCGTCGAAGAGAAACTCACCACCCGCATCGACGCCGTCGATCTGAAGCTCGCCACGCGCATCGACAACCTCGCGGTCGAGGTCGTCGACGTGAAGATCGCGATCGCGCGGCTCGAAGGCCCCCCTCGTCATCTCGCGACCGCGTCTCGCTGACACCCGGGCACGGTTGCCGACGTCGGAGTCGCTAGCGCAGGACGAGCGCCGCGGCGCCGATGAGCGGACCTTCGTCCCCCAGCCCCGACCGCACGACCCGCGCCTTGCGCGAGTACTCGTGCGCGGCGTTCGCAGTGAGAGCCTGCTGCACGAGGTCGATGTAGTCCGGCGAGACGCGCGAGAATCCTCCGCCGATGGCGACCGTGTCGAGATCGACGAGGGTCGCGGCATCGGCCAGCGCCTCCCCCACCGCTTTCGCCGAGCGCTCGATCGCGGCGCGCGCGACGGCGACTCCGGCCGCGGCATCCCGAGCGAGGTCTTCGCCGGTCGCCCCGTTCCAGCCCTGCTGCTGCGCCCAGGCAGCACTCGCCGGGCCCGAAGCGATCTCCTCGAGCGTCAGGCCGCCCTCCCGGCGCACCTGGCCCAGATGGCCGGCATTGCCGGTGGCGCCGGGGATATACGCACCGTTCACGACGAAGCCGCCGCCGACACCCGTCGACACGACGATCGACAGCGAGGCACCGGCATCCTGCGTCGCGCCGAGCCACGATTCGGCGAGCGCCAGGGCGCCGCCGTCGTGGCCGAGCACGGTCGGCACCTCGCACCCCAGACCGGCGGATGCCGCCTCGCGCACGGCCGCGGCCAGGCCGAAGCCCCGCGCCAGCGGCATGTTCACCGGCATGATCGCACCGGCGATGCGGTCGATCGGTCCGGCGCTCCCCGCACCGGCGCCGACGATGTCGGCCCCCTCCGGCAGCGCGGCGAGCGCATGTGCGACGATCGCCTGCACGGCGGCGGTCAGCGACTCGAACGTGGCCTCGCGACCGGTCGCCTGCCGACTGCGACTGCCCGCGACCAGCACACCGTCTTCGCCGACGAGGGCGGCCTCCATCTTGGTGCCGCCCACATCGAC
The DNA here is from genome assembly GCF_004794465.1 of Microbacterium sp. K24. GTDB lineage: Bacteria > Actinomycetota > Actinomycetes > Actinomycetales > Microbacteriaceae > Microbacterium. Next base: position 42,744 of record NZ_SSDJ01000156.1, read on the forward strand.
GGCCAGGGCGTAGCGCGTCACTGCGGGTCGAGTCCGAGGTCGTCGAGATCGAAGGCCGCGCGCCATTCGAGGCCCTCTGCTTCGATCGCGGCCTGCGCACCGGTCTTGCGGTCGACGATCACGGCGACGGCGACGATCTCGGCACCTTCGCGACGCAGCGCTTCGACCGCTTTGAGTGCGGACTGCCCGGTCGTCGAGGTGTCTTCGAGCACGACGACGCGCTTGCCCTTGACGTCGGCGCCCTCGATCTGGCGGCCACGGCCGTGGTCCTTCGGCTCCTTGCGCACGACGAACGCATCGAGCGGGCGATCGGCGGCGACCGAGGCGTGCAGCACCGAGTTCGCGATCGGATCGGCGCCGAGGGTCAGGCCTCCGACGGCGACGATGTCGAGGTCACCGATGAGGTCGAGCATGATGCGACCGATCGCGGGAGCGGCGCGGTGATCGAGGGTGAGCTTGCGCATATCGACGTAGTACGTCGCCTTCTTGCCGCTGGAGAGGGTGAAGTCGCCGTGGAACACCGCCTCGTCCTTGATCAGGTCGAGAAGCGTCTGGCGGTCTGCGTCGAGTGCGGTCACGGCATCCAGTGTAGGAGGCGTGTTGGACCTGCTCCGCTCGATGACATATGATTCCGTCATGCGGAAGTTCGCATTCGCTGTGTGAATAGTTGAGATCGAAAAGAGGCGACATCATGTCTACCCACCGCCAGATCGCCGCGATCAACTACGAGACGGCCGCGCGCGCCGTCGCCATCGCGATGGAAGTGGGCGAGAGCCGCGGCGTGAAGACCGTCATCGCCGTCGCCGATCCCTCGATGACTCTCATCGCCTACGGCATGACCGACGGCGCCACCCCGCACAGCGCCGAGACCAGCCGCCGCAAGGCCGCCACCTCGGCATCCACCCGTCGCCGCACCGGGATGATCCCGGAAGCGCTCAGCATCACCCTGCCTCTCGCCACCGGCAGCACGCTCACGACCGTCGACGGAGGCGTGCCGATCTTCTTCGACGACGTGCACGTCGGCGGACTGGGCGTCGCCGGCGGGACGCCGGCGCAGGATGCCGAGATCGCCCTGGAGACCCTGCAGCGCCTCGGCGCCCGAACAGAAGGAATGCTGACATGACGTCGTACCTCACCCGTGCCGACCTTTCGGTGGCTGCACCGATCGTCGAGTTCGCCGAGGCCTCGCTCGCCGACGCCTCGCGCGACCCCGAGGACTTCTGGACCGGCGTGAGCGCGATCATCCATGATCTCGGCCCCCGGAACGCGCAGCTCCTGCAGAGACGCGACGAGCTGCAGCAGCGCATCGACGCCTTCCATCGGGCGAACCCCGGAGCACCCGACCGGGACGCGTACCGGTCGCTGCTCGCCGACATCGGCTACCTCGCGCCCGACCCGGGCGACGTCTCCATCACGACCGAGAACGTCGACCCCGAGATCGCGACGATGGCCGGACCCCAGCTGGTCGTGCCGCTGCTGAACGCGCGCTTCGCGCTGAACGCCGCGAACGCCCGCTGGGGTTCGCTGTACGACGCGCTCTATGGCACCGACGCGATCGACCAGACCGGGGACCTGGCCCCGGGAGCGCAGCAAAACCCGGTTCGGGCGGCCGCGGTCGTCGCTCGCGGCCGCGCCTTCCTCGACGAGATCGCCCCGCTCACCGCAGGCTCGCACGGCGACGCGACCGCCTATCGGGTGGATGCCGACGGGCTGGCGATCGAAACCCCGGGCGGCATCCGTCGTCTGTCCGCTCCCGAAGGATTCATCGGCTTCACCGGCGACGCCGCCTCCCCCACCGCCGTGCTGCTCCGACACCACGGGCTGCACGCCGAGATCGTGATCGACCACGAGGGCGAGATCGGTCGCACCGAAGAGGCCGGCGTGCAGGACATCCTGCTCGAGTCGGCGCTCACGGCGATCCTCGACCTGGAGGACTCGGTCGCCGCGGTCGACGCCGACGACAAGGCCCTCGGCTACCGCAACTGGCGCGGGTTCATGGACGGCACGCTCACCGAATCCGTCACGAAGAACGGGCGCACGTTCACGCGCGAGCTCGCCCCCGACCGCACCTACCGCACGGTCGACGGCGACGAGGTGACCCTGCCCGGTCGTGCCGTGCTCTTCGTGCGCAACGTCGGACACCTCATGCGCACCGACGCCGTGCTCGACCGCGACGGCGAACCGACATTCGAGGGCATCCTCGACGCGATCATGACCGCGCTGGGCAGCATCCCCGAGCTCGAAGGACCGCACGGCGGACGCAACTCGCGCACCGGGTCGATGTACATCGTGAAGCCCAAGATGCACGGCCCCGAGGAGGTCGCCTTCGCGGCTGAGCTCTTCACCCGCGTGGAGCAGCTGCTCGGCCTGCCGCCCCGCACGATGAAGGTCGGCATCATGGACGAGGAGCGCCGCACCTCGGTGAATCTCAAGGCCGCCATCGCGGCGGCATCCGATCGCGTCGTCTTCATCAACACGGGGTTCCTGGATCGCACGGGCGATGAGATCCACACGTCGCTGCACGCGGGGCCGTTCCTGCCCAAGGCGGGGATCAAGGCGCAGCCGTTCATGGCGGCCTACGAGGCGCGCAACGTCGCGATCGGGCTGGCCGCCGGACTCGGCGGTCGTGCGCAGATCGGCAAGGGCATGTGGGCGGAGCCCGATCTCATGCACGACATGCTCGAGAAGAAGATCGCGCACGTGCGGTCCGGCGCCTCCACCGCGTGGGTGCCGTCGCCGACGGCGGCCACGCTGCACGCCCTGCACTACCACCAGGTCGATCCGTTCGCGGTGCGGGAGACGCTCCCTCCGGTCGATGACAGCAGCCTCGACGTCCTGCTCACGCCGCCCCTCGCCGGCGACGGAGACCTCGCGCCCGAGGTCGTGGCCGACGAGATCGACAACAATGTGCAGTCGATCCTCGGGTACGTCGTGCGCTGGATCGATCAGGGCATCGGCGTCTCGAAGGTGCCCGACATCCACGGCGTCGGCCTCATGGAGGACCGGGCGACCCTGCGCATCTCGAGCCAGCTGCTGGCCAACTGGCTGGCGCACGGTGTCATCACCGAGGAGCAGATCGACGACAGCCTGCGCCGCCTGGCACCGGTCGTCGACGCGCAGAACGCCGGCGACGCGGCCTACGAACCGCTGGCGTTCGCCGAGAGTGAGCAGCCCGGGATCGCCTACACCGCCGCCCGACGTCTGATCGTCGAGGGTGCGGCGCAGCCGAGCGGATACACCGAGCCGCTGCTGCACGGCCTTCGGCGCGAGAAGAAGGCACAGCAGGCGGCTGCTGTCGGAGCCCGCAACTAGGCTGGACGCATGCGCTTGGCCACCTGGAACGTCAACTCCATCCGCACCCGTGTCACCCGCACCGTCGAGTTCGCCGTGCGCGAAGACATCGACGTGCTGGCGATGCAAGAGGTGAAGTGCAAGCCCGAGCAGTTCCCGTACGGGCCGTTCGAAGAGGCCGGGTACCACGTCGAGGTGCACGGCCTGAACCAGTGGAACGGCGTCGCCATCGCGAGCCGTCTGCCCATCACCGACGTGCGCACCGCCTTCGGCGGGATGCCGGGCTTCGCGAAGGGGCATGAGGGGCCCGATGCTCCGCTCGAGGCCCGCGCGCTCGGCGTGATGGTCGAGGGAGTCAGGGTCTGGAGCCTGTATGTGCCCAACGGCCGCTCGCTCGAAGATCCGCACCTCGCGTACAAGCTGCACTGGCTCGAAGAGCTCAAGAAGTCGACGGCGGCCGAGCTCGCCGCGAACCCCGACCTGCCGCTGGCGCTCGTGGGCGACTTCAACATCATCCCGTTCGACCACGACAACGGCGACCCCGACATCGTGGTCGGCCGTTCCACGCACGTCTCCCCGCCCGAGCGCGCCGCGTTCTTCGCCCTCGAAGACGCCGGGGTCACCGACGTCGTTCGCCCGCTGCTCCCCGAGGGGTACACGTACTGGGACTACCAGCGGCTGAAGTTCCCGCGCAACGAGGGAATCCGCATCGACTTCGTCCTCGGTTCGCGCACGTTCGCCGATGCCGTCACCGGCGCGTCGATCCACCGGAACGAGCGCAAGGGCGAGCAGCCCAGCGACCACGTGCCGGTCGTCGTCGACCTCGACCTCGGCGGTGCCGATGACGACGACGACATGCCGATGATCTTCTCCTGACACCCGCCCATGCGCCTGATCGCCACGGATCTCGACGGCACACTGCTCGACTCCTCGGCGCGGGTCTCTGCACGCACACGCCGGGCGCTGGATGCTGCCCGTGATCGCGGCATCCACGTCGTGCCTGTCACCGCGCGTCAGCCGATCGGCCTGCGTGTGATCGCGGCGGATGCGGCGTTCGACGGGTGGGCGCTGTGCAGCAACGGCGCGTACGCCGTGCATCTGACCGAACGACGGATGCTGTTCGCCGAAGAGCTGCCCGCGGACACCATCCGCACGCTGGCCGAGGCGCTGCGCGCCAGCATCCCGGGCCTGCTGTTCGCGAGCGTGCGCGATGCCGGAGAGACGTTCGTGGCGCAGGAAGGATATGCGGAGATCGCAGACCTGGCCGACCACAAGCGCGCCCCGGAGACGATGGGCGGCGTCGCTTTCGATGACGTCGTGTCGGCGCCGAGCGTGAAGTTCGTGATCCGGCACGCGGAGCTCGCGCCGGCCGCACTGTTCGACACGCTGCGGTCGCTCGGTCTCACCGGTTTCGAGGCGACGCTGTCGGGTGCTCCGTTCGTGGAGGTCATGGCCGAGGGCGTCACGAAGGCCACCGGCCTCGCGCGCCTCTGCGAGCACCTGGGGATCGATCGCACCGACGTCGTCGCGTTCGGCGATGCGCTGAACGACGTCGAGATGCTCCGCTGGGCCGGGCACGGCGTCGCCATGGCCGGTGCGGAAGACGTCGTGCACGATGCCGCCGACGAGACGACGGCGTCGAACGACGACGACGGGGTCGCCCGCGTCATCGAGCGGATGCTCGGCTGACCTCAGCCCTCACCGAGAAGATGCCGCCCGCGCGAGCCGCACAGGTCGCGCGAGCCGCTTCAGCTCTGCGTACGACGGCGTCGCACGAGCGTCAGCCCGGCGAACAGCAGCAGGAGCGCCCCTGTCGCCGCGAAGACCGGCGCATCCGATCCGGTGCTCGCGAGCGCCCCGCTTGCGCCACCGGTGGTGGCCGAACCGGATCCGTTGCTGCCGGAGCCCGCTGCGGCCGTGACAGTCAGAGGGGTGCTTGCGATCACGGTGGTCCCGGAGAGTGCGACGAGAGTGTGGGCACCTGCGGGAGCACTGGCCGGGATGCGGAACGACCCCCTCAGCACACCGCCCGCGTCGGCCGTGAGCGTCCCCAGGGCGATCGGGTCGGAGTGAAGCTCGAACGCGATCGCTGCGCCCGGAGCGAAGCCGGTTCCCGAGACGGTGATCTCCTTACCGGCGACGACCGTGCCGGCCGACAGCGTGAGAGCGGGCTCGGGCTCCTCGTCGGGGTCGAGGACGAAGTCGATGCCCTCGACGATGTCGCCCGGCGCAAGGGTGAGGGGCGTGGCCTCGCCGGCCGTCGCGACGCCGTCGAAGTACTGCGTCACCGGAGGCGTGCCGTCTGTGAACGTGGCAGTGGCCTGCAGCGTGTACGTCCCCTTCTGAAGGTCCAGCGAGAATGCGCCGGTGTCCGACGTGATGACCCGGTTGGTCACCTCGACACCCTCGCTCCACGCCCGCACCGAGACATCGGCGGGCTTGTCGGAGGCCACGGTCACCGTGCCGTTGACGGTCGCGATCTTGTCGAGCACGGCGTCGATGCCGTCGACCTCTTCACCCGCGGCCACCGTGATCTCGACGGCGGAGTCCCAGACGGGGGCATCGTTCCACCACTCCACGGCCAAGCCGGTGGACATGAACAGCACTTTGTACGTACCGGCAGGGACGCCGATGCGGTACGCACCGTCGCCGTCGGTGAAGTGGAATTCCAGGTCGAACCGCTCCGCCACGTCGTACGCCAGCACCGTGGTGAACACCGGCTCGCCGCCCACCCCGTTCGTGACGGTGCCGGTGATGTATCCCGCGGTGGCGAGCGCGGCGTCCATTCCCGCCGTCGTCTGTCCTTCGACGATGCTCACGGGAGTCGCGGTGTCCCAGTTGTAGGCGCTCTCCCAGAATTCGGACAGGGTCTCTGCATCCGGAGCTCCGAACCTCACCCGATAGGAACCCGTGGGCAGGCCGCCGAGGTCGTACGCGCCGCTGGCATCGGTCTGCGTCGCACCCACGATCTCGTTGCGCTCATCGAGAGCCTGCACTGAGACGTTCTCGAGCGGCGTGTCGTCATCCTCGCGGGTGACGACGCCCTGGATGCCGCCGCCCACGGCGAGTGATGCGTCGATACCCGAGACAGCCCCACCGCCATCGACCACGATCGGAGTCGCCTGAGCGTAGTCGAAGGTGTTCTCCCAATACTCGCGCTTCAGGTCGGTCCCGTCAGGCATGAATGTCACGACGTAGGAATCCGCAACGAGATCGGGGAGGGTGTACGCACCGACCTCGTCTGTGACGGTGTAACCCCAGCCGCCGTTCTCACCGCTCGCGGTGACCATCACGCCCGCTACGGGAGTTCCGTCATCCTCACGGGTCACGGTCCCGGAGATCGTGTCCGTCTCCGGTTCGGCCGCCACCGCCGCCGTCACGCCACCCAGGGCCAGCGCGAAGGCCGCCATCCCGCCCAGTACCGCCCGCATCATCCCGCGACGTCTCGTCATCGTTCCACCCCTCGATGGAGGTCGCGCGCACAACGTTCACGCTGTTCCGCTCGGCCTCAACACTTCTGCCGAAAATGCGGCAACCCATCGAATCTAGATGAATCAGCCATAGGAAGGGAATAGTCGAGTCGCGTGATATATCGCTCCGGTCAGTCGAAAGTCCCTACTTCCGGCACCCGATCGGTGCGCCCGTAGCGCAGCAGCGTCACGCCGCCGTCGTCGCTCTTCGGCGGCTCGAGCAGCGTCAGCACCGACGGCAGCGCGTCATCGTCGAACACCTTCTTGCCGGCGCCGAGCAGGATCGGGTACACCCACAGGTTCAGCTCGTCGAAGAGCCCCTCGGCGAGCAGGGTGTGCACGAAGTCGATGCTGCCGATCACGTGCACCTCGCGGTGGTTGGCCCGCATCGCAGCCACCTCGGCGGCGAGGTCGTCGCCGACGCGGGTGCTGCCCTCCCACTCGAGCGGGAAGCCGGCATCCCGGGTCGCCACGTACTTCGGCACCCGGTTGAAGAGCTTGCCGATGTCGCCGGACTCGCCCTCGGTGTGCTGCGGCCAGTACCCGGCGAAGATGTCGTAGGTGCGACGGCCGAGCAGGAGCGCGTCGAGGCCGCGCATCCCCTTCTCGATCTGGGGGCCGACGCCCGACGACGGATGCCCGGCCTGCCACCCGCTGAAGCGGAAGCCGCCCGAGGTGTCTTCGTCGGTGCCGCCCGGCCCCTGCGCCACTCCATCGAGGGAGGTGAAGAGGTCGATCAGGATGCGACCGGATGCGTCATTGCTCATGTCATGCTCCTTGCTTTCAGTGGTGCGATATGGAACGTGTGCGCGAAGGACTCGAGCCAGCGCTCTTCGCCGCGGACGACGGCGACGACGTCCTGCGCGAGCGCCTCGGCCGGCGACATCTCGCCGCCGATGAGATGCCGGATGCCGGGACCGGCGACGATCACGGCATCCGCTTCGCCCTCCGGCAGCCGGCCTCCGACGGGAGGTGCGGGCGGGGCGAGCTGGGCGACGCGCAGCTCGCCGTCGCGCACGGAAGCACGGAGGGCGACCTCGCCGACGTGCAGCTCGTATTCCCCGTCGGTGGCGGCATCCGCCTGGAATGCCGTGCGCAGCGCCATGGTGAGCGAATCGGGGGTGACGACGTCGCCCTCCTCGGGATCGCCCATCGCCTGGAACCCCCAGCGGCCGAGGGCGATCATGATCGGCTCCAGGGCCCGTCCGTAGGGCGTGAGCTCGTAGGCGAGACCGCGGAGCAGCGGGACGCGTCGCACGACGCCGCCCTCCTGCAGCTCCTTCAAGCGCGTCGAGAGGATGTTGGTGGGAATGCGCGGCAGGCCCTGCTTGAGGTCGGTGTACCGACGCGGCCCGACGAGCAGATCGCGCACGATGAGCAGCGCCCACCGCTCGCCGATCAGCTCGACGGCCGTCGTGACACCGCAGTACTGGCCGTAGCTGCGCGAGGCCATCAGACCGAGGCGGCGTCGTCCGCGATGTGCTCGGGCCCGTTCTCGGCGGCCTCCGGGGTCATGTACAGGAAGCCGAGCGAGTTGCCGTCCGGGTCGTCGAGGTCGCGCGAGTACATGAAGCCGTAGTCCTGCGCCGGCTTCGGCTCGACGCCGCCGGCCGCGAGACCCTTCTCGATGATCGCGTCGACGTCTTCACGCGAGTCGTGGCTGAAGGTGACCGAGACCTGCGCGACCGCATGCGGGTCGGCGATCGGCTTGTCGGTGAACGTGGCGAAGAACTCGCGCTTCAGGACCATGAAGTAGATGTCGTCCGACCAGACGACGCACGCGGCGTTCTCATCGGTGAAGGCCGGGTTGATCTCGCAGCCGAGCGCAGTGTAGAACGCCTTGGCCCGCTCGAGGTCGGTGGTGGGCAGGTTGACGAAGACCTTGGTCATGATGACTCCTTGTCTGTGCGGCCCTGCGACGTGCGGAGCCTGGTGAGACCAAGCTTGTTAAAAACAAGCTTGGTTGTCAATAGCAAGTTTGAGGGAAGGGGGAAACCCATCCCCCACGAGGGGGATGCCGCGGCATCCGCTCCGCCCTACGGTGGAAGGATGTCCGCCGACTTCCGCCGTACGCCGACCGCCCGGGAGCGGCGCAGCGACCTCATCCTCGCGGCCGTGATGTTCGTGGGAGCAATTCTCAGCGCCGCGCTCTCCTCGATCTCGGAGCTGTACGGCGACGAGCAGGCAGAGCTCTGGACGGCCCTCGTCTACGCCGCTGTCGCCACGGTCCCGCTCGCCTTCCGTCGCGTCTGGCCGGGCACCGTCGCGGTCGTCATCGCGCTCGCGTACTTCGCCGCCGTGACGATCCGCGTCCCCGAGATCTACGTCGGCAACATCGCGATGTTCGTCGGCCTCTACACGGTCGGCGCCTGGATGAACGACCGCCGTCGCGCCATGCTCGTGCGCGTCGGCATCATCGTCGGCATGTTCGCCTGGCTTCTCATCACCATGTACCGCGATGCGATCAGTGAGGCCGACAAGGCCGATGTGGTGGCCGGCGCCATGTCGCCGTACGTCGCGTTCATGCTCCTGCAGATCCTGCTGAACCTGCTCTACTTCGGCGGGGCGTACTACTTCGGCGAGCGCTCCTGGATCGCCGCAGCCCAGCGGGCCGTGCTCGAGCAGCGCACCGCCGATCTCGAACGCGAGCGCGAAGTCACTGCGGCGCAGGCCGTCGCCCTCGACCGGGTGCGGATCGCCCGGGAGCTGCACGATGTCGTCGCCCACCACGTCTCGGTGATGGGCGTGCAGGCGGGCGCCGCACGCCTGGTGCTCGATCAGGATCCCGAGCAGTCCCGCCGCATCCTCACCGGCATCGAGGGGTCGGCGCGCGACGCGATCCACGAGCTGCGCCAGCTGCTCGAGACCCTGCGCACGCCCGGCGGCGAGACGGCGGATGCGTCGTCCACCCTCGAGCTCGACGACATCGCCGAGCTCACCGCGGCATCGACCGAAGCAGGTCTACCCACGCAGTACGCGGTGATCGGCGAGAAGGTGCCCGTGCCGTCGCTCATCGCGGTGAACCTCTACCGCATCGCGCAGGAGTCGCTGACGAACGCGCGTCGTCATGCCGGGGTCGGCGCCACGGCCGACGTGCGCGTGCGCTACGAGGACGGGGGCGTCGAGGTCGAGGTCGTGAATACCGGGCGTGCGGTCGCGCAGCTGCGCCCGGGACTCGGACAGCTCGGCATGCGGGAGCGCGCCGCGGCATCGGGAGGCACCCTCGAGGTGACGCCCCGCCCGCTCGGCGGCCTGCGCGTGCGCGCCCGCGTGCCTCTTCCCCTGACGCTGCAGACAGAGGCGAGGAGCCCCCGATGACCGATCAGCCGATCCGCGTGCTCATCGTCGACGATCACGCGATGCTTCGCGCCGGTTTCCGCACGATCCTCGACATCCAGCCCGACATCACCGTCGTCGGCGAGGCGGCGACGGGAGCGGATGCCGTGGCCCAGGCATCCGCGCTCCACCCCGACGTGATCACGATGGACGTGCAGATGCCCGACATGGACGGCATCGAGGCGACCCGACGCATCGTCGCCGATCCCTCCATCGAAGCCGCGATCGCCATCGTCACCACGTTCGACCAGGACGACTACCTCTACCAGGCGCTGGACGCCGGAGCGAGCGGCTTCCTGCTGAAGAACGCGGGAGCCGAAGACCTGATCGCCGCCGTCCGCGCTCTCGCCGCCGGCGACGGGATGCTGGCACCCGAGGTCACCCGCCGGGTGCTGACGCGGTTCGCCGCGGCATCCGCTCCCGCGCCCGCGCCTCGCCCCGTCGTGAACGCGACGGTGCTGGCCGAACCGCTCACCGAACGCGAGGCCGAGGTGCTGACGCTTCTCGCCGATGCACGCAGCAATGCCGAGATCGCGAGCGCCCTCTTCATCGGCGAGGCCACCGTGAAGACGCACGTCTCGCGCATCCTGCAGAAGCTCGGTGCGCGCGACCGGGTGCAGGCGGTCGTGCTGGCGCTCCGGATGGGTCTCGCCTGACCCGCTGCCGCGATACTCTCGGAGCCATGCCCGGCGCTGCTCCCCCGTCCCGCGATTCGAGCCCGTCCCGCGATCCGGGCCTGTCCCGTCCGATCCTGGCGGGGGTGGTGACGGCGCTCGTCGGATTCACCAGCTCGTTCGCGGTGGTGCTGACCGGACTCGATGCGGTCGGAGCGTCCCCGGCGCAGGCGGCGAGCGGCCTGCTCGCCGCCAGCCTCACGATGGGTCTCGCCTGCGTCGTGCTCGCGTGGCGGTACCGGATGCCGATCACGGTCGCCTGGTCGACGCCCGGCGCGGCACTGCTCGCGGCGACCGGTGCGGTCGACGGCGGCTGGCCCGCGGCCGTCGGCGCCTTCCTCGTGACCGCGGCACTGATCCTGCTCACCGCCCTCTGGCCCGCACTCGGCGCCCTGATCGCCCGTATCCCTCCGTCGATCGCCCAGGCCATGCTGGCCGGTGTGCTGCTGCCGCTGTGCCTCGCCCCGATCACCGGCATCGTCGCGAATCCCTGGGGTGTGGTCCCGGTGGTGCTCACCTGGCTGGTGTTCGCACGACTCGCGCCGCGCTGGGCCGTGCCGCTCGCGTTCGTCGCGGCGGCCGTGGTCGTGGCCGTGTCGCTGGTCCGGGAGCAGGCGTCGTTCGATCTCGCGCTCCTGCTTCCGCGCGTCGAGCTCACGGCGCCGACGTTCACGCTCGGGGCGCTGGTCGGTCTGGCGCTGCCCCTGTTCATCGTGACCATGGCCTCGCAGAACGTGCCCGGCATCGCGATCATGCGCAGCTTCGGCTACGAGGTGCCGTGGCGCCCGGCGATGCTCGTGACCGGGCTCGGCACAGCGCTCGGCGCCACCGCCGGCGGGCACGCCATCAACCTCGCCGCGATCAGCGCCGCCCTCGCCGCCTCTCCGGATGCCGACCCCGACCCGAAGCGACGGTGGGTGGCCGGGGTCTCGACCGGCGGGTCGTACCTCGTGCTCGGCGGATGCTCGGCCGCCTTCGCCGCGCTCGTGACGCTCGCGCCCGCCGCCGTGATCCCCGCGGTGGCCGGGCTCGCCCTGTTCGCCGCCTTCGGATCGGCCGTGCAGCAGGCGATCGACGACCCGGGCGAGCGGATCCCCGCCGTCGTGACCTTCCTCGTCGCGGCCTCCGGCATCTCGGTGATCGGCGTGAGCGCCGCGTTCTGGGCGCTCGTCGCGGGACTCATCGTGCGCACGGTGCTCAAGATCCGCCGCGCGGGGGATGCCGCGGGGACCCCTCGTCCCTAGCGTGGAGGCATGCGATGCACTGAGCGAACGGAGGAGACGAAGTGACAGGCAGACTCGAACTCACGGGCATCACCAAGAGCTACGGCTCGCGGCGGGTCCTCGACGATGTGACCTTCACGGTCTCACCGGGGCGGCTGACCGGCTTCGTCGGGGGCAACGGCGCCGGCAAGACCACCACCATGCGGATCGTCCTCGGGCTGCTCTCCTCGGACGGCGGAAGCGTCGCCCTGGACGGCGCACCGCTGACCGCCGCAGAGCGCCGCCGCTTCGGCTACATGCCGGAGGAGCGCGGCCTCTACCCGAAGATGAAGGTGCTCGAGCAGATCGTCTACCTCGCCCGCCTGCACGGCTACGGCAAAGCCGAGTCGACGGCCCGCGCGACCGAGCTGCTCACCGAGCTGGGCCTGGGCGAGCGGCTCAACGACACGATCGAGTCGCTCTCGCTCGGCAACCAGCAGCGCGCGCAGATCGCGGCGTCGCTGGTGCACGACCCCGAGGTCCTGATCCTCGACGAGCCGTTCTCGGGCCTCGATCCCCTCGCGGTCGACGTGGTCGCCGGCGTGCTGCAGTCCAGCGCCGCGAAGGGCGCATCGATCCTCTTCTCCTCGCACCAGCTCGACGTCGTCGAGCGGCTCTGCGACGACCTGGTCATCCTCGCCGGCGGCACGGTCCGCGCCTCCGGCTCGCGCGACGGGCTGCGCGCCGAGCATGCGCGCGACCGCTACGAGCTCGTGTCGACCGGCGACGCGGGATGGCTGCGCACCGAGCCCGGCGTGACCGTCGTCGACTTCGAGGGCGGCTACGCGCTCTTCGACGCCGACGGCCCCGAGACGGCGCAGCGCGTACTGCGCAGCGCGGTGGAGCGCGGCGATGTCGCGAGCTTCGCCCCCCAGCATCCGTCCCTCGCACAGATCTTCAAGGAGGTCATCCAGTGAGCGCCCCGACCCCTTCCAGCGGTCCCACCGTGGCGAACGGCATCTGGCTCGTCGCCGAGCGCGAGATCGGTTCCAAGCTGCGCAGCAAGGCGTTCCTCATCTCCACCGGCATCCTGCTGCTGCTCGCACTCGCCGGCATCGTGATCGGCGGTTTCGCGAGCAAGAACGCCGCGACCGAGGCCATGCCCGTGGCGGTGACCTCCCAGACTTCGGCGGCCGTGTCGGCGCTGCCGAACGTGACCGTCACCGAGGTCTCCGATCAGACCGAGGCCGAGGCGCTCGTGCGCGACGAGAAGGTCGATGCGGCCGTGCTCCCCGGCGACGGCCCCACCGGCTTCACGGTCATCGCACTGAAGGACGCCCCCGGCTCGCTCGTCTCGGGTCTCTCGCAGGCGCCCGATGTGCAGATCCTGGAGCCGGCCACCACGAACCCGCTGCTGCGCTACTTCATCGCCATCGGATTCGGCCTGGTGTTCATGATGGCGGCGGCCACCTTCGGCGGCACGATCGCGCAGAGCGTGGTCGAGGAGAAGCAGACCCGCGTGGTCGAGGTGCTGCTGTCGGCGATCCCGGCGCGCACGCTGCTCGCGGGCAAGGTCATCGGCAACACGGTGCTGGCGATGGGGCAGATCCTCGCGTTGGCCGCGATCGCGACCGTCGGTCTGATCGTCACGGGTCAGCGGGAGGTGCTCTCCACCCTGGGCGCGCCGATCATCTGGTTCGCGGTGTTCTTCCTGTTCGGGTTCATCCTGCTGGCGGCGCTGTTCGCCGCCGCGGCATCCATGGTCTCCCGCCAGGAGGACATCGGCTCGACCACGACTCCGATCACGATGCTCGTGATGGCCCCGTACGTGCTGGTGATCATCTTCAACGACAACCCGCTGGTGCTGACGATCATGTCGTACGTGCCGTTCTCGGCGCCGGTCGGGATGCCGATGCGGCTGTTCGTCGGCGAGGCGCAGTGGTGGGAGCCTCTGCTCAGCCTCGTGGTGCTGCTCGCGAGCTGCGTGGCGGCGATCGCCATCGGCGCGAAGATCTACGAGAACTCGCTTCTGCGGATGGGCTCGCGGGTCAAGCTCGCCGAGGCGCTGCGGGGCTGACGCCCCCGCCGAAACCCCTCCTTCACGCCGAAACCCCCTGCTGCGAACGTACACAGCAGGGGGTTTCGGCGTGAACCGGGGGTCTCGGCGCCGGATCAGGGCCTCAGATCACGCCGTCGGTGAGGGTCGTCGGGTTGCCGAAGCGGTGGTTCGTGATCGACACCGCCTGCTCGTGCAGGAAGGGCAGCATCTCGACGCGGCCGGCGCCGGTGACCGCGTGCGACCACACGGCGACATCGGGGCTCCCGCCCAGCGCTGCGAACAGCGCCGAGGCGTCGCCGCCGACGAGCCGCAGACGCGCCCAGCCCCGGGTCTCCTTGGCGAAGCGCTTGGTCCAGGCGGCATCCTTCTCGTGCCTCACCGGGACTCCGTGGGCACGGAGCGCCTTCTCGACCCGCGAGGGCAGCGCCGGCGCCGACACCGTGAACGGGCTGCCGCTGCGGAGCGCAGCCGCGAGCACGCGGATGCCGTCGACCAGAGGTGCATGCTCCGAGATGCGCACATCGGTCGCGACCGGGCGGTAGCGGAACAGGTTGCGCTCCACCCCGAGCGCGGACTTGTCGGACACGGCGCCGAACTCGTCGACCCAGGCCCGCTCGTCGGACGCCGCGGCCTGATGCAGCCAGGCGATCTCCACCGCATCCAGCTCGGCACCGGCGGCGCCCAGCAGAGCCTCGATCACCGGGAGGACGGCGGCATCCGACGCACTGGCCGGGAGCGGTGCAGGAGCCCACTCGCCCAGACCGAACAGGTAGTTCGGCCCACCCGCCTTTGCGCCGGCACCGACGGCGGAGCGCTTCCAGCCGCCGAACGGCTGACGCTGCACGATCGCTCCGGTGATGCCGCGGTTGACGTACAGGTTGCCCGCCTCGACGCGGTCGAGCCAGGTGGCGACCTCCTCGGAGTCGAGGGAGTGCAGGCCCGCCGTGAGGCCGTAGTCGACGGCGTTCTGCAGGCGCAGGGCCTCGTCGAGATCCTTGGCGTGCATGACGCCGAGCACCGGACCGAAGAACTCGGTCAGGTGGAAGTACGACCCTTCGCGCACACCGGTCTTCACCCCCGGCGTCCACTGCGTGCCGTCGGCGTCGAGCTTGCGCGGCTTCACCAGCCAGCGCTCGCCCTTCTCGAGCTTCGTGAGCGCCGTCAGCAGCTTGCCGTTCGCGGGCTCGATGATCGGCCCCATCTGCGTGGCGGGGTCGTCGGGCAGGCCGACGCGCATCGACGTCACGGCATCCACGAGCTGACGCTCGAACCGCTTCGAGTCGGCGACCGACCCGACGAGGATGACGAGCGATGCGGCGGAGCACTTCTGACCGGCGTGCCCGAACGCGCTGCGCGCGACGTCGGCGGCCGCCAGGTCGAGGTCGGCGGAGGGAGTGACGACGATGGCGTTCTTGCCGCTGGTCTCGGCGAGGAGCGGCAGATCGGAGCGGAACGAGCGGAACAGCTGCGCCGTCTCGTACGCGCCGGTGAGGATCACGCGATCCACGGCGGGGCTCGCGACGAGGCGGGTGCCCAGGTCGCGGGATGCCAGGTCGACGAGGGCGAGCAGGTCGCGCGGCACGCCCGCGGCCCACAGCGCCTCCACCATGACGGCGCCGCAGCGCTGCGTGAGCTTGGCCGGCTTGATGATCACACCGGAGCCGGATGCCAGACCCGCGAGCACGCCGCCGGCGGGGATCGCGACCGGGAAGTTCCACGGCGGCGTGACGACCGTGACCTTCGAGGGCACGAACTCGGCGCCCGAGACGGCCTCGAGGTCGAGCGCCCGCTCGGCGTAGTAGTGCGCGAAGTCGATCGCCTCGCTGATCTCCGGGTCGGCCTCCGCGATCGTCTTGCCCGCCTCGTGGGCCATGATCTCGATCAGCTCGCCACGGCGGGCGGCGAGCTGATCGCCGGCGCGGTGCAGCACGGCGGCGCGCTCGGCGGCCGGCAGCGCAGCCCACCGGTCGGCGGCGGCCGCGGCCGCGGCGAAGACGTCGTCGAGCTCGGCATCCGTCTCGACCTTGCCGATCGCGATGGTGTCGAGACCCAGAGTCGAGCTCACCGAGCGCGCGAGGATGTCGCGGCCCCAGGTGCGGTTCGCGTCGATCGCCGGGTCGGTGTCGGGCTGGTTCGCGAAGCCGGTGGTGCCGGCATCCGCCGCGTTCTCGGTGGCGCGGTTCTGCACCCGGTGGGGTGCCGGAACGGAGCGGTCGGCCTCGAGGCCTGCCAGCGAGCGCTCGAAGCGCTCCCGCTCACGGGTGAGCAGTTCCGGGTTCGAGGCGAGCTCGAACACGGCCGACATGAAGTTCTCCGGGCTCGCGTTCTCCTCGAGACGGCGCACCAGGTACGCGATGGCGACGTCGAACCCCGCCGGGTTCACGACCGGGGTGTAGAGCAGCAGCTGGCCGACGTCCTTGCGGACCGCGGCGGCCTGGCCCGTGGCCATGCCGAGCAGCATCTCGTACTCGACGAGGTGGTCCGCTCCGCCGGTGACTCCGCGGGACTTCGCGAGCAGCCAGGTGTACGCGATGTCGAAGAGGTTGTGGCCGGCGACACCGATGCGTACGGCATCCAGGCGCTCCGGGGTCATCGCCCAGTCCAGCACCCGCTTGTAGTTGGTGTCGGAGTCCTGCTTGGAGCCGTAGGTCGCGAGCGGCCAGCCGTGGATCGCGGCGTCGACCTCTTCCATCGCGAGGTTCGCACCCTTGACGACGCGCACCTTGATCGGCGCTCCGCCCTTCGCGCGCCGAGCCGACGCCCAGTCCTGCAGGTGCTGCATGGCGCCGAGCGCGTCGGGCAGGTAGGCCTGCAGCACGATGCCGGCTTCGAGGTTCTCGAGTCCCGGCTGGTCGAGGATGCTGGTGAACGCCGCGATCGTCAGATCGAGATCGCGGTACTCCTCCATGTCGAGGTTGATGAACTTGGTCTTGCCCTCGACCTCGGAGCGCGCCGCGAGTTCGTACAGCGGGGTGAGCTTGGCGACGACGTCCGCCACGGCCTCGTCGAACGACCACATCGAGAGCTGGCTGACGACGCTCGACACCTTGATCGAGACGTAGTCGACGTCGTTCCGGGCGAGGAAGTCGCGGGTGCCCTGCAGGCGGCGTCCCGCTTCCCGTTCGCCGAGCACGGCCTCGCCGAGGAGATTGAGGTTCAGGCGGTTGCCGGTCTTGCGCAGTTTCGCGATCGCGGGGCCGAGCTTCGAGGGCGTGGCGTCGAGCACGAGGTGCCCGACCATGGCGCGCAGCACGCGGCGGGAGATCGGCACGACGATGCCGGGGAGCTTGGGCGCCCAGAACCCGCCGGTCTTGATGGCGGCGCGGAGGTAGCCGGGCAGCAGGGTCGGGGTCATCTCCGAGATCTCGGCGAGCTTGCGGCCGGCGACGCGCAGGTCCTCGGGGCGCATCACACCGTCGACGAAGCCGACGGTGAAGGCGAGGCCGTTCGGATCCTTCAGCACCTCGGAGAGGCGCTGGGCGGCCGGCTCCACCGGGTACGACTCGCTCTCGGCGAGCCAGCGCTGCACGAGGGCGGCGACGTCTTCGGTGCGCGGCGAGTCGGTGCGCGGGGTGTCGGTGTGCAGGGAGGTGTCGACGTCGACAGACATGGGCGGTGCCTTCCGGAGAGTTCGCACACCCGGGACGTGTGCGGCTGGATCATTGTCCGCCCGCTCGGTAGGCTCCGTCTATCAACCGAATTGCGTGAATTCTGTTCACTCAGACTGAACGAACGGATCCGACGTGCTCGACGTCAATCGCCTGCGTATGCTCGTGGAGCTCTCCCGCCGCGGCACCCTCTCCGCCGTGGCCGACGCCCTGTCGTACAGCAAGGCCTCGGTATCGCAGCAGCTCAGCGCGCTGGAGCGCGACGTCGGCGTCCCCCTGCTCCGCCGCGTCGGCCGGGGCGTGCAGTTCACGCCGCAGGGCAACGTCCTGGTGGCCCAGGCCATCGGCATCCTCGATCAGCTGGAACATGCCGAGGTCGCGGTCGCGGAGTCGCTCACCGAGGTGACCGGAACCGTGCACATCGCCGTCTTCCAGTCCACCGCCCACTCGCTGCTGCCGCGCGCGCTCGACTCGCTGAAGGAGCGGCATCCGGCGCTGCGGGTGCAGGTGACCGAGCGCGATCCCGAGTCGGGACTCGTCGGCGTCTCGAGCCGCGACTTCGATCTGATCCTCGCGGAGCAGTACCCGGGCCGCACCCGCCCGATCCACGCCGACCTCGACCGGGTGGTGCTCGCACACGACGCGATCGCCTTGGCGCGGCGGCCGGGAAGCGCGCAGGAGGCGGATGCCGTCGCCGCCCTGTGGTCGACCCGTGACGAGCCCTGGGTGCTCGAACCCGCCGGCACGGCGTCGCGCGCGTGGGCGGAGCAGCTGTGCCGCACCGCCGGATTCGAGCCGGACGTGCGCTTCGAGATCGCCGACCTCACCGCCCATGTGCGGCTGATCCACGCCGGACTCGCGGTCGGACTGCTGCCCGAACTCGTCTGGGCGGGTGACACCCCCACCGTCGACCTGACGCCCCTCCCCGATGAGCCGCGTCGCGAGATCTTCTCCTCGGCCCGGCGGGTGTCGGCCGATGCGCCGTCGATCCAGGCGGTGCGCCGCGCGCTGACGGACGCCGCGTCGCACAACCTGCCGACGTGACGCGCGAACCGTGACCCCGAGCGGCGGTCAGTGCGCGTGCACGTGCTTCTCGCCGGTCCCCGCGGCCACCGGATCCTCCGCACGCAGCGCTGTCGGCGACGCGAGCGCTCCCGCGGAGTGAGCGATCCGCCCACCGACCATCGTGACCTCGGCGTGCTGGTCGAGCAGCCCGGCGGGGTCGTCCTCGTGCCGGTACAGGTCGTCCGACCACACGACGAGGTCCGCGAGCATGCCGCGCTGCAGTCTCCCCCGATCGCCCTCCGCGTGCCAGGCTCGCGCCCCGTGCACGGTGTACGCCTCCAGTGATCGATCGATGCCGACGCGCTCCTGCGGGGTCCACGCATCGCCGCCGTCGAGCCCGGCCCGTGTCGCGGCCGAGTACACCCCGACCAGCGGATCCATCTCGCCCACCTGCCAGTCGCTCGAGAAGGCGACGGTGGCCCCGCTGTCGAGAAGACTGCGGAACCGCCAGGCCCTGCCCCAGCGCTCCTCGCCGACGTTCTCCATCCAGGTGCCGGCGACGAGATCCGGGGAGCAGTGCCGCGGCTGCATGGCCGCGGTGACCCCGAGCGCCCGGAACCGCGGCAGATCGTCGGGATGCAGGCACTCGACGTGCACGACGCCATGACGACGGTCCTTCGTGCCGTTGCGCCGGGCGGCCTGCTCGATCGCGTCGAGCGCGAGGCGGATGCCGGCATCCCCGGTCGCGTGCGTGTGCGTCGGGAATCCGAGTCGGTCGAGCTCGCTGATCACCTCGACGAGCTCGCGTCCCGGGTAGCTCGGACGGCCGCGCACACCCGGACGGTTCGCGTAGTCGTCGAGCATCAGCGCGGTGTGCGGCTCGATGACGTCGTCGGCGTAGAGCTTCAGAGGCCCCAGGCGCAGCAGTCCGGCGGCATCGGCATCCGCCTCGGCATCCTGCACCGCCTGGAGCAGGCGCAGACGGAAGTCCCCGTCGGCCCCCACCGGGTGGAACAGCGCCGTGATCACCCGGGATGACAGCTCCCCTGCCGCGAGCGCGCGCTGGAACAGGCCGAGCTCGGCGAGGGGCACCTGCGGCTCGACCGCGGTGGTGATGCCGCTCGCGGTCGCCATGCGCATGCTGGAGAGGAGCTTGCGGTAGCGGCGCTCGGGTGAGTACATCGGGATGTCGCGCTGCAGCTCGGCGAGCCCGGCCGTCGTCATCGCGCTCGTGTAGAAGTCGGTGACCCAGCCGGTGGGCTCGCCGCTGCGGTCATCGCGTTCGGGCCGCCCCCAGGCGATGTCGACACCGGCGGCGATGCCGAGGACGCGGAGCGCGGCCCCGTTCACCCAGACCGAGTGCTGGTCGTAGGTGGTGACGAACACGGGGCGATCGGTGAGGCCGTCGAGATCGGCGGCATTCGGGCGTCGCCCGTCCACGATCGAGTACACGGCGTTCTCGGCGCAGATCCAGGTGAGGTCGGGGCGCCGGGCGGCGAAGTCGGCGATGCGCCGCCGCACCTCGGCGAGGGTGGTCGCACCCTCCAGCGACACCGCATCCTCGTCGAACCCGAGGAGGAGGTGGTTGTGGCTGTCGATGATGCCCGGTGTGAGCAGCCGCCCGTCGGCCTCGATCGTGCGGCGGGCCGCGGGGGCATCGGATGCCGGTCCCACATAGGCGATGCGATCGCCGTCGATGCCGACGGCCTCGGCCCAGGGCTGCGTCGGGTCGAAGGTGCGCACGCGTGCGCCCGTGATCAGGGTGTCGACGGTCATGCCGGGTGCTCCTCGGTGGTGTGATCTGAAGGCGTGTCGAGGACCGCGTCCGCCTCGAGCAGGTGGATGGCGCCGGGGTGTGCGCGAAGATACAGCGCGTAGTAGAGGAATCCGGCCGCGACGATGCCGGCGGCGATTCCGAGGCTGAGCCACTGACCCGGGTCGAGGATGCCGATGACGAAGATCGTGGCGATCGCCGCCAGCGCGACGACCGGCGGCGCGGGCCAGAGCGGCATCCGGTACGTGCCCGGCACGGCATCCTGCTGCCGCCGCACGACGAGGGCGGCGAGCGCGATGAACCCGTAGGAGAACGCGAGGGTCGACCCGGTCGCGTTGAGCAGCACGTCGAACGGCACGAAGCATCCGATGAGGGCGATGACGCCCATCGTGATCGTCGCCGCCACCGGCATCCGGGTGCGGGGCGAGACACGGGCGAGCGGCCGCGCGAGCACGCCCGGCAGGGCCTGGTCCCGGGCCGCCGCGAACAGCAGGCGTCCCGCCTGCAGGGCGATCGCGATGATGGCGTTGATGATGGCGAGGGCGATCGCGATGAGGATGATCGTCGACACCGTGTCGCCGCTGCGCGCCGAGAGGAACGACTCGACCGGCAGGTCCGCCCCGAAGAGGTCTTCCAGGGAATCGGCGCCCAGCATGATCGCCGTCAGCGGGATGATCTCGGCGAGCACGGTGATCGCGGCGCTCCACAGCAGCGCCTTGGCGATCGTGCGGCGGGCATCCCTCGTCTCCTCGGCGAAGTAGATGGCCCCGCCGTAGCCGTTGTACGCGAAGATGCCCTGCGTGACGGCGAGCACGAGACCGGCGATCCCGAGCGGGGCGAGGCCGCCGGCGGCATCGAGGGCCTGCGGATCGAACAGGTCGGTGATCGGGCGCTCGATCTGGATCACGCCGAGGACCGAGAGGTAGACGAGGGCCGCCATCTCGATGAAGAGGAACGCTCCGGTGACCCAGGCGTTCGTGCGGATGTTGAAGCAGGCGGTCACGGTGGCGAGCACGATGACGATGACCGCGGTCCACAGCGGGTCGAGCCCGGCGATCGCGACACCGAGGTAGTCGGCCACCCCGAGAGCGAAGATCGCGATGATCAGCGGCAGCGTGAGGAGGCTGATGAAGAACACCGCGGCGCCCGGCGCCGGCCCCAGCACGCGGCTCACGAGGGTGTAGTCGCCGCCGGCGAGCGGATGCCGCGACCCGAGCTCCGCGTAGCAGAACGCGATGAGCAGGCTGATGACGCCGGCGAGGATGAATCCCCAGAAGACGCCGGTTCCGTATCCGGCGAAGGCGGCGCCGCCGAGGATGAAGACGCTCGATGCCGGAGAGATGCCGGAGAGCGTGATGAGCACGTTGCCGCCGACGCCGAGCGAGCGCGAGAGCTGACCGCCGTGGGTGGTCATGGCTGCGGTGTCGAGCGCGGGCGCCGGGGCGCTCGAGGGCGGAATCGGGTGGGACATCGTCGGGACTCTCTTCGTCGTGATCCGAGGCGAGGAATTCTTTGACTCCAACGTCAAAGAATCACCCGAGTGTGACACGGCCCTCGGGTAGTGTCAAGGAATGGCGCGACCACGACGACAGGAAGAGCGGCGCGCGGCACTCATCGAGGCGACGTACGCCGCGGGCAAGGAGCACGGTCTGCGCTCGCTCTCGCTCACCGACGTCGCCGCCACCGCCGGGCTCACCCGCGGCGCCATCCTCTACTACTACGAAGACCTCGACGCCCTTCTGGTCGAAGCCCACGCTGCCGGCATCCAGCGGTTCTGCGACGAACGCGACGCGGCGCTGGCCGCTCTCGCCGACCCGCGCGAGCAGCTCGCCGCGGCGATCGACGCCGGACTCCCCGACGGTCCGGATGACGCGCTGATGAGCCTGCTCTACGAGTTCGACGTGCTCGCCGGCAACTCCGCGCTGCACGACGAACTCGTGCAGAAGCTCTACCTCCGCCAGCTCGCGACGTACCGTGGCGTGATCTCCGCCGGACGCGAGAGCGGCGTCTTCGTTCCGGCACTCGACGACGAGCAGCTCGCCATGACGATGGTCGCTCTCGAAGACGCGTACGGGCTGCACATCGTGGGCGGAAATGCGCTGATGACGGTACCGAAGGCGGCCGCGGCGATGCGCGCCGTGGCGGACAGGCTGGGCTGCCCGTCCACGACCTTCGAGCGCTGAGGAATATACATGCACATGCATCTGTTCTGCTCTCTGTAAGCCGGACGACGGGGTCCGATCGACTCCCTCCGAAAGGCATCACCGTGAGCATCTCTGTCATCGATCGCACCGCACCGACCGAGCACCCCGTCCTCGACGTGCTCGCCGCACGCTGGAGCCCCCGCGCCTACGACGCGCAGAACGCGATCGACGAGGCCAAGCTCGCCACCGCCCTCGAGGCCGCCCGCTGGAGCCCCTCCGCCAACAACAGCCAGCCGTGGCGCTTCATCGTCGCCCGCCGCGGCACCGCGCTGCACGCGCAGGTCGTGAACGCCCTGATGGGCTTCAATCAGGCCTGGGCGGGCAACGCCGCCGTCCTGGTCGTCGCCATCGCCGAGACGGCCACCGCCGACGGCACCCCGATCACCCACGCCGTCTACGACCTCGGCCAGGCGGTCGCGCACTTCTCGGTGCAGGCGCACCACGACGGACTCGTCGTGCACCAGATGAGCGGCTTCGACCCCGAGGCCGTGCGCGAGTTCGCCGACCTCGAGCCCCGCTTCGTGCCGATGACGGTCATCGCCGTCGGCGAGTTCGGCGACGTCGAGAGCCTCCCCGACGTGCTGCAGCAGCGCGAGGTCGCTCCGCGCGTGCGCCGCCCGATCGACGAGACGGTCATCCTCAGCGCCTGAGCGCTCTCCTCACGACGTCCCCGCGGAGTCACAACTTCCCCGCCCTCGCCGCGGCGTCCGCGCCGCCGGCCGGTCAGACGGTCAGCGCGCGCCGACGGACGGCCTCGAGGAGCTCGAGATCGATCTCCACGTGATGCTGCGCGATGCGACCGGCGTCATCCGTCCGGCCGTCGGCGATCGCGTCGACCAGTTCTGCGTGCTCCCGCGCTGCGCGCTCCTCCATCGCCGGACGACTCTCGGCGTCCCCCCAGAGGTGGGCCGGAGCGATGATCGTGAAGCGGCGCTCATGCTCTCGCACGATGGATGACAGGGTGTCGTTGTGCGCAGCGGCGATGATGGCGAGATGCAGCAGGCTGTCGGCGTGCTGGCGGGCCGCGCCGGTCTGCGCCTGATGGAACCCCTCGAGGTGCGACCGCAGCAGCGCGATGTCCTCCGGCGTGCGATTGGCAGCCGCCAGGCGGGCGACGGCGCCGTGCAGGTGCGTCGCGGCGATCGCCGCGTCGACGAGCTGCGGCCACTGCTCCTCGAGCCATCGGGCGACCGCGGCGACTTCTGAGGTCGGCCACTCCTCGCGCACGAACGAGCCGCCGGCCCGCCCCCGCTGCTTCTCGAGGATCCCCCGGCTGACCAGCCGTTCCAGGGCGGCGCGCGTCGTCGTGCGCCCGACGCCCAGCGAGCGGGCGAGGTCGCGCTCGGCCGGCAGACGGGTCCCGGGAAGGAACTCCCCGATCGCCACGGCGGTGATCAACCGGTCGGTGATGCGATCGATCAATGTCTCGTCGGACGCGTTCTCGTCGTTCTCCGTCATGACCCTCCCCGTGTTACATCAACGTTAACTTGTCGACTAATGGTTTACTCGCGGACCATTTATCGCCAACATGTCTTCATGCACGTTCACGAGTCCACCGTTCCGTTCCGCGACGGCTTCACCTGGTTCCGCGTCACGACGCCCGACGAGAGCCGCGACCTCGCTCCCGTCTTCGTACTCCACGGCGGCCCGGGCATGGCGCACGATTACGTGCAGAACATCGCGCACCTCGCCGATCTCACGGGGCGAACGGTCATCCACTACGACCAGATCGGCTGCGGCCGAAGCTCCCACCACCCCGACGCCCCCGTCGACCGTTGGACGCCCGCGTTCTTCGACGAGGAGTTCCACTCCCTGCGCGCGCACCTCGGCATCGAGGAGTACCACGTGCTCGGTCAGTCCTGGGGCGGCATGCTCGGCGCCGAGATCGCCGTCCGGCAGCCCGAGGGCCTGCGCGGGCTGATGATCTGCAACTCCCCCGCCTCGATGCCGCTCTGGGTGAGCGAGGCCGGGCGACTGCGCGACGCGCTCCCGGATGCCGCGCGCGACGCCCTCGCGGAGCACGAAGCCGCCGGAACGCTGGATCACCCCGATTACGTCGCCGCCACACAGCTCTTCTACGAGCGCCACGTGTGCCGCGTCGTGCCGATGCCGCAGGATTTCATCGACAGCGAGCAGCAGATGCTCGCCGACCCGACGGTCTATCACACGATGAACGGGCCCAACGAGTTCCACGTGATCGGCACGCTCCGCGACTGGTCGGTCATCGACCGACTCCCGCTGATCGAGGTCCCGACGCTCGTCGTCGCCGGCGAGCACGACGAGGCGACGCCCGCGACCTGGCAGCCGTTCCTCGAACGCATCCCCGGCGCGAGCGGGCACGTCTTCCCCGGGGCGAGCCACTGCGTGCACCTGGAACAGCCCGACGAGTTCCTCGACGTGATCGCCGTCTTCCTCGCCCACCGCCCGTGAACCCTCTCGACACCCGACACACCTCTGGAGCATCATGACCACCACCGCCGCCTCCGACGGCCAGCCGCGGCTGGAATCCTTCGGCTACAAGCAGGAGCTCAAGCGCTCCGTCTCGACCTTCGACCTCGTCGTGTACGGCCTGGTCTTCATGGTGCCCATCGCACCATGGGCGATCTTCGGGGTGGTGTTCAACGAGTCGAAGGGCATGGTCCCGCTCGTCTACCTCGTGGGCCTCGTCGCGATGATCTTCACCGCGCTCGGATACGCGCAGATGGCGAAGTCCTTCCCCCTCGCCGGATCCGTGTTCTCGTACGTCGGTCGCGGCACCCATCCGATCGCCGGCTTCTTCGCCGGCTGGGCGATCCTCCTGGACTATCTGCTCGTCCCCACCCTGCTGTACGTCTTCGCCGCCTCCTCGATGCGCGGGATCTTCCCCGACAGCCCGGAATGGCTGTGGGCGATCCTGTGTGTGGCGATCAACACCATCATCAACGTGCTCGGCATCGGCTCGATCAAGGTCGCGAACCGCGTCTTCCTCGCCATCGAGCTCGTCTTCGTCGCGATCTTCGTGATCATCGCCGTCTCCGCCCTCACCGGGCAGACGATCGAGGGCTCCTCATTCTCGCTCGCGCAGCTCTGGGATCCGGCGAAGGTCGACCCGGCCCTGATCGCCGCCGCACTCTCGATCGCCGTGTTGAGCTTCCTCGGCTTCGACGGCATCTCGACGCTGTCGGAGGAGACCACGGGCGGGAAGAACCCGGCAGGCCGGGCGATGATCATCGCGCTGTTCATCGTGGCGACGCTCTTCATCCTGCAGACCTGGCTCGCGAGCGCTCTCGCCGCCGGCACCGTGTCGTTCTCGGACGACGAGGTCAACAACGCGTTCTTCTCGATCGTCGCGCAGGCGGCCGGCAGCGGCTGGGCCACCGCCTTCCTCGCGGTCAACGTCGTCGCGGTGGGTATCGCGAACGCGATCGCCGCGCAGGCGGCGACCTCGCGCCTGCTGTACTCGATGAGCCGCGACCGGCAGCTGCCGGCCTTCTTCTCGAAGATCAACGCGCGTCAGGTTCCGGTGTACGCGATTCTGGTGGTCAGCGCCCTGAGCGTCGTGCTCGTGCTGTTCTTCGTCGGACAGATCGGAGTGATCTCCTCCCTCGTCAACTTCGGCGCACTGTTCGGATTCCTCCTGCTGCACGTCGCGGTCTTCTGGCACTACATCGTCCGCAAGCGCTCGACGAACTGGCTGCTGCACCTCGTCGTGCCGCTGTGCGGGTTCCTCATCATCGGCTACGTTCTGTTCAACGCCTCGGCGGAGGCGAAGATCGGCGGCGTGATCTGGCTCGCCGTCGGGGTCATCGTGTTCGTCATCTTCCGCATCCGCAACGGCGCCAACCCCGAGATCCTGTCCGAGCACGCCGCCACGAGCGAGGGGGACACAGAATGAACGGGATCGATCACTTCCTCGGCAAGGAGCTCGGTCGCCCGGGATTCCGTGCGGATGCCGAACCGGTCCTGCGCATCCGCCCCGGCACGGGCGAGCGCATCGGCTTCGAGACCGATGACGCGGTCTACCGCGAACTGCACGACCACGGCGACCTGGCGGCGCTCTCGGCGCCGATCAACCCGGTCACGGGCCCCGTCTGGATCGAGGGGGCCCAGCCGGGCCACACGCTCGCGGTCACGATCCACGAGATCCGCCTGAAGGACTGCGGGTGGTCGCAGAGCCTCCCCGGCATCGGCGCCCTGCGTCATCGGATGGGCGACACGGTCGCGTCGCGGCGCATCCCGATCGACGAGGACGGCGTGCATCTCACCGACCGGCACGTCGTCGCGCCGCGGCCCATGATCGGCTGCATCGGCACGGCCCCGGCATCCGGCGTGAACTCGACCGTCATGCCCACCACCGCGCTCGGCGGCAACATGGACGTCACCGAGGCGCGTCCGGGATCGATCGTGTACCTCCCGGTCGAGGTCGAAGGGGCGCTGCTCTCGATCGGCGACATCCACGCCATCATGAGCGAGGGCGAATCCTCGTTCGTCGCGATCGAGGCGGAGGGCGTCGCGATCGTGAGCGTCGACCTCGTGCCCGACCTCTCGCTGCACGCGCCCCGCATCGAGACGCCCGACGAGTGGGTGTTCGTCGGGCTCGGCGACCCGGTGCAGGAGAGCATCACGCGCGGCTACGAAGACGCGTTCGACTTCCTCGTGACCACGCACGGGTGGACCTCCATGGACGCGTTCGCGGTGATGAGCGCTCTCGTGGACTCGAAGCTGGGCGGGCCGACCGGATCGAGCGAGCCCGACCCGCTGCATCCGTTCGCCGCGATCGGCGCGGTGACGCTGCATCGACTCCCGAAGTCGGTGCTGTAGCCCGACACCCGTCCTTCTAGACTCGTCGGCATGGCGATTCAGCGAAGGATCAAATCCGTCGAGCAGTCGATGGCCGAGACGCACGACGAGAAGCGGTCGCTGAAGCGTTCGCTCGGAGTATGGGATCTGGCCGTGATGGGGGTCGCCGTCGCGGTCGGCGCCGGCATCTTCTCGGTCGGTGCCGAGGCGTCCGCGCGTCACGCCGGGCCCGCCGTGATCATCTCGTTCATCATCGCGGCCGCCGTCTGCGGTCTCGCCATCCTCTGCTACGCCGAGTTCGCCTCGTCGATCCCGGTCGCCGGATCCGCCTACACGTTCACGTACTCGACGCTCGGCGAGTTCCTCGCCTGGATCATCGGCTGGGACCTCATCCTCGAGATGCTGATGGCCTCGGCCGTGATCGCGAAGTACTGGGGCGTGTACCTCGGCGACGCCGTGTCGCTGTTCGACCTCGACATCCCGATGACGATCGCGATCGGCCCGCTGTCGTTCGACTGGGGTCCTGTCGTCATCGTCGCGATCTTCACCACCCTGCTGGCACTCGGCACACAGCTGTCGAGCCGGGTGAACAGCGTCTTCACGGTGATCAAGGTCGCCATCGTGCTGTTCGTCATCGTCGTCGGCTTCTTCTTCATCAACGGCGCCAACTACACCCCGTTCGTCCCGCCGGAGCAGGCCGGAGCGGCATCCGAGAGCGCGTGGACCCAGTCGCTGTTCTCGCTGATGACCGGGTCCGACCCGACGGTCTACGGCGTCTTCGGCATCCTCAGCGGCGCGGCTCTGGTGTTCTTCGCGTTCATCGGCTTCGACGTCGTCGCCACGAGCGCCGAGGAGACGAAGGATCCGAAGCGCACGGTGCCGCGCGGCATCATCCTCGGTCTCATCATCGTGACCGTGCTCTACGTGCTCGTCGCGATCGTCATCACCGGCATGGTGTCGTACACCGAGCTCGCGAAGCTCGAGGAGCCGTCGCTCGCGAGCGCGTTCGAGCTCGTCGGGGCGACCTGGGCCGCGCAGGTCATCGCGATCGGCAGCCTGGTCGGGCTCACCACCGTCGTGATGGTGCTGCTCATGGGGCTCGCGCGCGTCGTGTTCGCGATGAGCCGTGACGGCCTGCTCCCCCGCGCCCTGAGCGTGACGGATGCCAAGCGCGGCACCCCGATCCGCATCCAGCTCATCGTCGGCGTCGTCATCGCGATCATCGCCGGGTTCACCGACGTGCAGGTGCTGGGCGACATGATCAACATCGGCACCCTGTCGGCGTTCGTGCTCGTCAGCATCGGCGTGCCGATCCTGCGCAAGAGCCGCCCCGACCTGGAGCGGCCCTTCACCGTGCCGTTCTCGCCCTGGCTGCCCTGGATCTCGGCGATCGCGTGCTTCTGGCTGATGCTGAACCTCAGCTCCGAGACCTGGTTGCGGTTCGCCGTCTGGCTGGCTCTGGGCCTGGTGATCTATTTCGCCTACTCGCGGCGGCACTCGATCATCGGGCAGGAGCTCGCGGCCGACACGATCGCCGGCCGCGGCACCCGCCCGCTGCGCTGACCGGTCAGTGCTCGGGGCGCTGGACCTCGACCTCTTTGCCGTCGCGGTCGACGATCTTGCCGTCGACGATCGAATCCCCGTCCTCGAAGGCGTCGAGGTACGCGATAGGGATGCTCCGGGTCGGGGCGGCCGCGAGCACCGAGGCGTCTTTGCCCGACGGCTTCCCGAGGTGGTTGAACAGCAGGTTCAGCAGGATCGCCGCGACGGCCGCTGAGCTGATGCCCGAGTGGAAGATCGTGATGAACCACGCGGGCATCTGGTCGTAGATGGTCGGGGCCGCGATCGGCAGCATCCCGATGCCGATCGACGACGCCACGATGATGAGGTTCATGTTCCCGCGGTAATCGACCTTCGCGAGGGTGCGGATGCCGCTGGCCGCGACGCTGCCGAACAGCACGATGCCCGCGCCGCCCAGCACCGGGGTCGGGACGGCAGCGACGACGCGGCCGAGCACGGGGAGCAGGCCGAGCACGACGAGCACGACACCGCCGGCGGTGACGACGAACCGGCTCTTCACTCCGGTGATCGCGACGAGTCCGACGTTCTGCGCGAAGGCGGACTGCGTGAACGAGCCGAAGACGGGTGAGACGGCGCTCGAGAGCATGTCCGCGCGAAGGCCGGCGGCGATGCGCTTCGAGTCGACCTTGGTGCCGACGATCTCGCCGACCGCGAGGATGTCGGCCGTCGTCTCGGTGAGCGTCACCAGGATCACGATGAACATCGAGATGATGCCGGCGATCTCGAACGTGGGCATGCCGAACCCGAAGACACTGGGAAGGGCGAAGATCGGCCCGTCACCGACGGCGCCGAAGTCCACGCGGCCGAGGATGGCGGCGATGATCGTGCCGAGCACGATCGCGAGCAGGATCGCCAGGCGCGAGATCGCGCCGATCCGCACCTTGCTGAGCGCCAGCACGATGACGAAGGTGATCGCCGCGAGCAGCAGGTTCTGCGGGTCGCCGAAGTCGTCGGCCTGACTGTCACCGCCCATCGCCCAGCCTGCCGCCACGGGAAGCAGGGTCAGGCCGATCGTCGTGATGACCACGCCCGTGACGACCGGCGGGAAGAACCGGATGATCGTCGCGAACACCGGAGCGATCAGCAGGCCGATGATCGACGCCACGATGACCGCGCCGAACACCGCGGGCAGGCCGCCGCCGCTCGTCACGATCGCCCCCATCGTCGCGACACCGGCGAACGAGACGCCCTGCACGAGCGGCAGCTGGGAGCCGAAGAACGGGATGCCGACAGTCTGCAGGATCGTCGCGAGCCCGCCCATGAACAGGCAGGCGGTGATCAGCACGCCGACCTCGGCGCCGCTCAGCCCGGCCATCGAACCGATGATGAGCGGCGGGGCGATGATGCCGCCGTACATCGTGAGCACGTGCTGGATGCCGTAGGCGATGGTGCTGCCGAGCGGCATCCGCTCGTCTTCGGGTCGCCGTGCGACCGTCTTCTGCTTGTTCATGTCGACCTCTTCGTCGGTTTCGGGGTGTGCGGCGGGTTCGGGGTGTGCGGCGGGTTCGCGGGGCTTCAGGAGTGTCGGGCGAGGAGGCTGCGGGCCGCCTCGCTGTGATGGGCGATGAGCTGGGGAACGTCGAGGCCTGTGATCTGACCGTCGAGCACCCGCCAGCGACCGCCGACCATGACGCGGTCGGCGCGCTCCGCGCCGCAGAGCAGCAGCGCGGCTACAGGATCGTGGCTGCCCGAGAAGCGCAGCTCGTCGAGGGTGAACATCGCCAGATCCGCCTGCTTTCCGGGCGCGAGCGTGCCGATGTCGGAGCGTCCGAGCGCCCGCGCCGATCCCGCGGTCGCCCAGCCGAGCGCCCGCTCGGGGGTCACGGCCGCGGCTCCGTAGCGGAGGCGCTGCAGGTAGAGCGCCTGCCGGACCTCCTGGATCATGTTCGAGCCGTCGTTCGAGGCCGAGCCGTCGACGCCGAGTCCGACGGGCGCGCCGGCCTGCTCGAGTTCGATCGCGCGGGCGATGCCGGAGGCGAGCCGCATGTTCGAGGTCGCGCAGTGCGACACGGCGGTGCCGGCGGCTCCCAGCCGCGCGATCTCGGCATCGTCGAAGTGGATGCCGTGGGCAAGCCAGGTGCGGTCCGACAGCCAGCCGACGCTCTCGAGGTAGTCGACCGTGCGCAGGCCGAACATCTCGCGGCAGAAGTCCTCCTCGTCGAGCGTCTCGGCGAGGTGCGTGTGCAGGCGCACGTCGAGCTGTTCGGCGAGGGTGGCGGTGTCGCGCATCACACCCGTCGTCACTGAGAAGGGTGAGCAGGGCGCGAGCCCGATCTGCACGAAGGCGCCGTCGCCGCGCTCATGGTGCGCCGCGATGAGCCGGGCGCTGTCGGCGAGGATCGTGTCGGCATCCTGCACCGTGCTCTGCGGCGGCAGGCCGCCGTCTTCCTCTCCGAGCGACATCGATCCGCGGGTCAGCGTCGCGCGCATGCCCAGCTTCTTCACGACGTCGACCTGCACGTCGATGGCGTCTTCGAGGCCGTTCGGGAAGAGGTAGTGGTGATCGGCGGCCGTCGTGCAGCCGGAGAGCAGCAGCTCGGCGAGCGCAGCGGTCGTGGCGAGCTCGAGGTCGCGCGGAGTGAGCCCCGCCCACACCCCGTACAGGCCCTTGAGCCAGGGGAAGAGCTCGGCACTGACGACAGGCCTCCAGGCACGGGTGAGCGTCTGGTAGAAGTGGTGGTGCGTGTTGATGAGGCCGGGGATGACGACGTGCCGTGAGGCGTCGACGACCTCGTCGACCGGGGCCTCGGGGGCGCCACCCGCGGGGATGATCTCGCGGATGACGGCCCCTTCGACGACGAGCCCGCCCGAGGCGTCGGTGTCGGTGCCGGTGAAGATGCCGAGCGGGTTCTTCACCCACGTGCGGGGCGTGTGCTGAGACATAAGAGCGACTCCATCCATCGGGGGTGGAATCGACCGTCGATCCACCGGGAGTCAGCTCAGTTTCGTCCTGTCTGCTGATCCAGGAACCCGTCATCGGGATGTACTCAGGTCTATCAGCGTCGATGGAGAAGGTCAATGAAAAGTTTCGTCTATCGAACTATCCCTTCCGTATCATGGAAGAAGACGGGCAGCCGCGAGGGATCGAAGCCGCCCGCCTCCCTCTCCGGGTCAGGTCACCGGGTGACCCACACCTCCGCCGCCGAGGCGTAGCCGTTCACGCCGGCGAGCGATGTGAGCCGCACGTATCGCGCCTGGACTGCGGTGAATCCGACATGCTTCGTCGTCAGGCTCGCCGCCCAGGTGCCGGTCGCGACGTCGGTGAAGTTCACGCCGTCGGTGCTCGTCGCGATCCGGTACGACGTCACCACGCCGTTCGTGCCTCCCGAGGGGTTGCTCACCTGGTCTTGACGAGGAAGGTAGGAGAAGCCGTTGACGTTCCCCAGCTGCCCGAGATCCACCGTCAGCGTCGGATTCGCCGCCGTCGTGGCCGTGTGCCAGATCGTCGAGGGGTTCCGGTCGAAGGACCGGGTCGCCTCGAACCCCGCGTACTGCGTGCTCGCGACCGCAGAGGAGATCGGTCGCGCCGATGCCCCTGTCGCGCCCGCTGCATCGACCGAGATCTCGGCCGCCGACGCATAGCCTCCGACGCCCGACAGCACGACCAGACGGACGAAGCGTGCATCTCTCGTCGAGAAGACCACGTTCTTCACCGACCGGTCGTTCGGCCACGTGCCCTCGGCTGCCGTCGACCACTTCTCGCCGGGCTTGCGCGTCTCGACCCGGTAACTCGTCACGATGCCGTTGCTGCTGGCATCCTGCCGCGGGGTGTAGCTCAGGTGATTGGTCGGGGTCGTCGCACCGAGGTCGAGCCCGAGGAACTGCGGGAACACGTTGGTGTCCCCGCCCGACGAGTGCCACATCGTGGCCGTGCTGCCGTCGATGCTCTTCTTCGCCGTGTAGTCCGCGGTGTGCTCGCCGGTGGCCTGCGCCATCGGAAGGGCGGCCGAGCCCGCGACCTTGTACATCACGGACCCGTGCGAGGGAACCGAGGCGGCCGTGTACGAGTTCGAGAACGAGCCCAGATTCTGATGGCCGTACAGATCGCGGACGGATGCCGAGCCTGCGGCGATCCCGATGTCCGACCAGTTCACCGTGATGTTCGCCGCAGAGGCGCCCTTGTTCACGACGAGGACCGCACGAGTGCCGTCAGCGGCCATCGGCTTGGACCAGACCTCGGTCGTGCCGACGGCGCTCACCAGCGAGGCCTGCGCGTACGCCGAGTCCTGGTTCACCGCGATCACCTCGGTGTTCGCGACGATGTTCTTCCGTGCCGGCGTCAGCTCCCGGACGTCGGTGGCGAGCACCAACGGCGCAGCGGCGATCGCCCACATGCCGAAGTACGACTGCTCTTCGGTCAGCGTCAGCCCGAAGCCTTCACCGATCAGGAGGTAGTCCGGGTCGTTGTAGGCGCCGGGACCGGCGGAGCCGGGGTGGTTGTTGTCGCGGAAGTTGTTCACCACCTGATCCCAGGTGATGTGCGACCGCGGCTCCGGCGCATGCCCGTTGTCGAAGGTGATGTCCGGGCCGCTGCGCCAGGTCGCCCCGGTCGCCGGTCCCCAGGTCCACGGCGATTCCGTGCCCCAGATGCAGACGTCGAGGGTCATCGCCCGCCCCGATGCGGCGATCGCGTCGCGCCACGCCGCATACGACTGCGGGGTGGTCCGTCCGTTGACGTTGCCGCCGCAATGGTCGACCTTGACGTGGTCGACTCCCCATGCGGCGAACTGCGCGGCATCCTGCGTCTCCTTGCCACCGCTTCCCCAGACCACGTTGCCGCATCCGACCACGCCCGTGTCGGTGTAGATGCCGAACTTCAATCCGCGCGCGTGGACGTAGTCGACGACCTGCTTCATCGTGTTCATCGACGTTCCGTTGAAGAAGTCCGAGTTCACGATGATGTTGCCGTTCGCGTCGCGCCCGGGGCTCTTGTCATTCGTCCACCATCCGCCGTCGAGGCCGACTGTGTTGTACCCGACGTCGCGGAGTCCGGTGCTGACGAAGGCATCCGCCGTCT
Source organism: Microbacterium sp. K24 (assembly GCF_004794465.1). Taxonomy (GTDB): domain Bacteria; phylum Actinomycetota; class Actinomycetes; order Actinomycetales; family Microbacteriaceae; genus Microbacterium. The sequence goes on from NZ_SSDJ01000156.1 coordinate 76,744, forward strand.
CGAGGATGTCCTTGGCCGTGAACTGGGTGTTCAGGTTGTACCAGGTGTTCCATCCCATGGGCGGGGCGAGCGACGAGCCGTCGGGCACGTGGGCGCTGGCGGGTGTGGCGGTGACCACGGTGCCGGTCGCCGTCAGGCCCGCGGCCACGGCGAGGGTCGCCAGCCCCATCGCCATCAGTCGACGAGATTTCTTGAACATGAGACTCCATCCTGTGCGTCGTTGCACACGTCAGATCGTCGTGTCCTTCCATGCTCATCACCCGCGATCGACCCGTCATCCGCCGAGCGGAGCGATCTGCCCCGACAGATGTCCGCCCGCCTCGGCCGCGGCGGCGCGAGCGACTCGGGCTTCGACTACGGCCGAAGGGTGCGCCGCAGGAAGCGCACCTGGTCGGCGAGGCTGGCGCGCGAGATCGCGGCATCCGGCACGAGCTGATCGAACACGTGATAGGCGCCCGCCCACAGTCGGATGTCGACGGAGACGCCCTGTTCCAGCAGCCGCGCGCCGAATCGGAGCGCCTCATCGCGGAGCGGATCGAGTTCCGCCGTGACCAGGTACGTGTCGGGAAGACCGCGCAACCGCGGCCGCCGCGCGGGGGCCGCGTAGTCGTCCGCTTCCGCGCCGGCGAGGTACAGCCGCCACATCGCCTCGTTGTTGCGGTTGTCCCAGACCGGCGTCGAGTCGAAGAGCTCCATCGACGCGGTGGTCATGCGGTCGTCCAGCACAGGGAAGAGCAGCAGCTGCGACCGCGGCAGCACCTGCCCCTCGTCGAGGGCCAGCATGCTGACGCCTGCGGCGAGCGCCCCGCCGGCGCTGACCCCCGCGACCGCGACCCGGCCCGGATCGATCTCGAGCTCCGGTGCGTGGGCGATCATCCAGTGCAGCACCGCGTAGCAGTCGCGGAGGCCGTGAGGGTACGCGAACTCCGGAGCGAGACTGTAGCCGACCGATACGACCAGGCAGCCGGCCTCGCCCGCATAGCGCATGCAGCGCGCATGCTCGGAGAGAGTGTCGCCGGCGATGAACGCCCCGCCGTGCAGGAAGAGCATGGCCGACCCGACGGACGCGGACGGCCGGTACAGGCGGAGCTCCACATCGTGACCGTCGATCGACACGGAGATCACCTCCGTCGTGATGACGGCTCCGAACTCGGCCTCCGCCGACGAGGGCATGTCGACGGACGAGGCCATCAGACGACGAGTCTCCGCGTAGTCGTTGACGTCGGGCCGCACCATCAATTCGGTGGCCGCGGCGAGCTCAGCATCCATGACAGTCCCCCTGCCCTGAGATCAGGCTTCGTCGGTCTCCGAACCGGCCACCCGCAGGAGTTGCAACGCCAGCCAGGCGTCGTTCCGCTGCGCGGCATCGAACACGTCGATCGCGAGTTTCGCCCCCACGTTCTTCAGCCGATGCGCGAGAGAGCTGTGATGCAGCGAGAGCTCGGTCGCCGCCGCGCGCACGTTCGAATGACGGCAGTAGGAGTCGAGTGCCAGGATCTCCCCCAGCCCCGCCGCGGAGCGCAGCAGGACGTCCATCTTCTGCACGAGCTCGGTGCCGCGCGCGACGGGAGGCTCGATCTCGGCGATCCGCCGCAGCGACCCGAGCCCGTCGTAGGACAGCATCCGCGGACCCAGCGTGCTCGAGCAGAGCCGCAGGGTGCGCAGCGCGGCGAGATACGAATCCCTCGGCGCCAGCGCGGAACCGGCAGCGCCGACGGCCATCAGATCGGCGCCGTCCATCGGCGATCCCGGGAGCCGGTCTCCGTTGTGCACCATCACGACATGCGCGTTGCCGATCAGCACCGGCGCTGTGCACCTGTTCTCGGGTCCGAACCACTCGCGCCAGGTCCGGGGCTCGCTCAGCTCCGACTTCGAGCCGCGGGCCACGACGACCCGCACTCGCCAGTCCGACCGGAACCCGAGGCGCCGAAGCGCTTCCTCCCGCAGTTCCGAGATCGACGGCAGCGCCTCGATGAGCAGTCGCAAGGGCTCGCCGTCGCCGAGTCTCGAGGCCTCCGCCTGCCGGACGAGGATCGTTCCCGCCGCCAGCGCCATCCGTTCGAGGATCAGCTGCGCCATCTCCGCGTCGTTCGGTTTCGGAACGACCCACACCAGACCGGATTCGGCATCGCTGCCGCTCAGCAGACTGGCCACCGCCTCCTCGGGCGGATCCTGCGGCCGCATGCGTCCCAGGCTGTTGAACCCGCAGCCTCCGCCCGGGCCGTTGTATCCCGCCTCCGTGCCGATGAGCATCGCCGTCGAACGGACCAATTCGTCGATGCCCGCTCGGAACTGCAGGAGCTTGTCGAAGTAGTTCACGACACGCAGAGCGTCCGCGCTGCCATCCCCCTCTTCGGAGAGGCTCCGCAGCAGTCCCTCCATGGGTCACCGCCTTACTCTTCATCACGGGCGCGCCACCGGTCGATCGCCAAGGCCAGCAGCAGCACCGTACCCGTGGCGATGCCCTGCCAGTATGAAGATACGTTCAAAATCACCAGGCCGTTGCTCAATGTCGCCAGGAAGACGATGCCCAGCGCGGTGCGGGGAATGCTGCCCCGGCCGCCGAAGAGCGACGTGCCGCCGAGCACCACGGCGGCGAAGATGTCGAACTCGGCACCCTGACCGTTGCTCGCGGCCCCCGATCCGAGTCGCCCCGCGAGCAGGACGCCGGCCGCGGCGGACAGGGCACCCGCGACGACGAACACCTGGATCGCATGGAGGTTGACGCGCAGTCCGGCGACCCGCGACGCGCGACCCGACGACCCGATGGCGTAGGACCGCAGGCCCCAGGTCGTCTTCCGCATGACGAACCATGCGACCACATAGAGGATGGCGACGAGGATGACCGCCACGGGGATCGGGCCGATCGACCCCGTGCCCACCCACGACAGCAGGTCGAAACCCTCTGTCACAGGCGCCGCGATCGACTGCCCGCTCGTCCACACCTGCGCCGCACCGCGGACGATGAGCGCAACGGCCAGCGTCGAGATGAACCCGGGGATCCGCGTGATCTCGGTCAGCACCCCGTTCACGAGACCCAGGAGCGCGCCGAGCAGGATGGCACCGGCGATGGCGATGAGCGGGTGCAGCCCGGCTTGCGCGAGGGAGACGCAGATGATTCCGGATGCTGCGATGAGTGCGCCTTGGCTGATGTCGAGCCGGCCGGAGATGAGGATGATGGTCGCGCCGATCGCCGCGACCCCCAGCACCGCCGACTGTCGCAGCACGACGAACAGGTTGTCGATCGTGAAGAACGTGGTGGAGCTGACGGCGAAGACGACGATCATCGCGACGAGCGCGACCGGGAGCACCAGCGTCGTGATCAGCTCCGGGTCGACGGTGCGGCGGGACCTGCGCGTCGATCCGGTCTCGAGCACGTCGCCACGGGTCATGATGCTCCCCCTGTTGCTGCGGACATGAGTTCTCCTTCGGTGGCGGTGACGGCGGACAGCTCGCGGACGATGGTGCCGTTGCGCACGACGATGATGCGATCGCACGCGGCACGGAGCTCGGCGATCTCCGAACTGATGAGCACGACGCCGAGGCCCTCGCGCGTGAGGTCCCAGACGGTGTCGATGAGGTCTGCTTTGGCACGCACGTCGATGCCGTGCGTGGGTTCGTCGAGGACGAGCAGCGAGAGATCCTCGGCCAGCAGCCGGCCGACGAGCACTTTCTGCTGGTTCCCCCCGGAGAGGGAGCGGATATCGAGACTGTCGCTCGCCGCCTTGATGTTGAGCCGCTGCATCATCTCCCGGACGAGCGCCGTGACCGCTCGACGGTCGAACACTCCTCTGCGCGCGACGCCGCGCGGGGCTCGAACGACCATGTTCTCGCGCACGCTGAGGTGGGGCAGGATCCCCTCCGACCGACGGTCCTCGGAGAGGTAGGCGACGCCGCGGGCGAATCCCGCTGCGGCCGAGCTCGGCTGGTACGGCGCTCCGTCGAGGCGCATCGTGCCCGCCTGCGGCTGATCCAGGCCGGCGATCACCCGGCCGATCGACGACTTGCCGGCCCCGACGAGCCCGAAGACGCCGAGCACCTCGCCGCGCCGCACCTCGATGTCGATCGCCGGTCGCCCCTTGATGACGAGCGCCGACGCTTCGAGGACCGATGCGCCCAGCACCGCGACCCGATCGGGCCTCGTGACGGCGGCGGATCCCGGCACCATCGCCTCGACGACCTGCGGGAGCTCGGCTGCCGTCGCGGCGAATTCCCCCGCCACCTGGCCGTCGCGCAGGACCACGATACGGTCGCACAGTTGCACGACCTCGTCGAGTCGGTGGGAGATGAAGACGACGCCGACGCCCTCGTCGCTGAGCGCGCGCATCACCCGGAACAGACGGGCGGATTCGAACGGTGTCAGCGATGACGTCGGCTCGTCGAGGAGGAGCACGGACGCGGCGTTGCGCAGCGCCCGTGCGGCCGCCACGAGCTGCCGGTCGCCGATCGACAGGTCGCGAACCAGGGTGTCGACGTCGTTCTCCAGCCCCATGCGCTGCAGGAGCTCTCGCGCGGCCTCCCGCATCCGCCGCCGGTCGAGTCGAAGACCCCGCTGGAACGGACGCTCTTCTCCGAGGGCGAGGTTCTCGGCGATCGTGAGGTCGGGGACGAGGTCGAGCTCCTGACGCACGACGCCGATCCCTCGACGCTGTGCCTCGCGCGGTGTCGAGAAGCTCACGGCGTCGCCGTCCACGCTCAGTTCGCCGCTGTCGGGCTGCAGCTGTCCGGTGAGGATGTTGATGAGGGTGGACTTGCCGGCGCCGTTGGCACCGGCAAGTCCGAGGATGCTTCCGCGATGGATGACCAGATCGACCCCGGAGAGCGCTGCGACACCGCCGAAGGACTTGTTCACGCCGCGCACCCTCAGCACCACGTCCGTGGCGGCGGGCGACGAGATCATCCGACCGAATCCAGGATCTCCTGCGCGTTCTCGCTCGTGACCAGTTCCGCCGGGACGATCTGTTCACGCTCGACCTCGGCGCCGGACGCGAGTTCGAGGATCGCCTTCGCGATGATCTCGCCCTGCTTCACCGGGAACAGGCCGACGGTCGAGGCGACCTGACCGTCGATCACGTACTGCAGGATGCGGGCGTCTTCGCCTCCGGTGACGACGCCGATGTCTTCTCCGGGCGTCCGCCCCGAGGCCTTGATCGCCGATACCGCGCCGAGCGCACTGGCGTCGTTGAGGCCGATGATGAGGTCGAGGTCGGGATGCGCCTGGAGGATGGTGGAGGTCTGGGTGTTCCCGGTGTCTTCCTGATAGGCCTCCACCTCGCTCACGAGTTCCCAGTTGCCTTCGCCGAGCACGGCGTCGAGACCGGCGACGGCTCCCTCGTGACGGGCGATCAACGGCTCGCCTCCGGAGTCCTGGTGCAGGATCGCGACCTTCGGCGTCTCGCCGTCGCGGTTCGCGGCGAGCCAGTCGCCGGCGCTCTGGCCTTCGAGCTCGCCGAACGCGTGGTCGTCGAGGTTGAAGGTGACATCGGCTTCGGGGATGTCGGTGGCGAGTCCGATCACCAGCACGTCCTGATCGGTCAGGCGGCTGGCGACGGGGCTGATCGCCTTCGGGTCCGTCGGGCAGACGATGACGGCTTTGGCGCCGGCCGAGACGAGGTTCTCGATCCCGGAGACCTGCTTGCCCGACTCGCCGTCGGGGTCGGAGGTGACGACCTCGATGCCGCATTTCTCGAGGACCGTGTTCAGACCTTGCTCGACGAACGGGAAGTACCCGCCGGAGTTCGTGTAGGGCGAGTAGCCCACCCGTGTCAGCGAGACGCCATCGCATTCCGCCGGACGGTCGGCGGCGGGTGCGGATCCGGCGCCCTGGCAGCCGGTCAGGGCGAGGAGGAGGGCAGCTGCCGCCGCGACGACGAACGAGGAACGACGAGATCTCATGATGTCTCCTTCGACATGGGTGAGTCGGGTTTCGAGATCACCGGTCGAGGAAGGACCGTGCGGGCTCACGACAAATATCTCCAGCCGAGCGCACCGTGTCATCCGTGGATCGCCGCACGTCCGTCCGACAGATGTCGGACGGACGCGACAGAGTCTCGCTACGCGCCCTCGGCCCTGGTGAGCACGAGGCCCGCGCCGTCAGCCGCGACGTCGACGAGCACCGTGTCGCCGTCGTGGACTCCGCCGGACAGCAGAGCCGTGGCGAGCTTGTTCTGCACCTCGGACTGGATGAGCCGCCGCAGCGGCCGGGCGCCGAACATCGGGTCGTAGCCGCGCTCGGCGAGCCAAGACCGCGCGTCGGGCGTGACCGCGAGCGTGAGACGACGGTCGTGCAGCCGCTTCTGCAGCTGATCGACCGAGAGCTCGACGATCTGCGCGAGGTCGTCTTCGGTGAGCGCCGCGAACATCACGATGTCGTCGAGGCGGTTGAGGAACTCGGGGCGGAACGCCTGACGAACGAGAGCCATCACCTGCTCGCGCTTCTCGTCGGGCGGCAGCACCGGATCGATGAGGATCGGAGACCCGATGTTCGAGGTGAGGATCAGGATCACGTTCGAGAAGTCGACCGTGCGGCCCTGACCGTCGGTGAGGCGACCGTCGTCGAGCACCTGCAGCAGCACGTCGAACACCTCGGGATGCGCCTTCTCGACCTCGTCGAGCAGGATCACGCTGTACGGACGACGCCGCACGGCCTCGGTCAGCTGACCGCCCTGCTCATAGCCGACGTATCCCGGAGGGGCACCGACGAGCCGCGAGACCGAGTGCTTCTCGCCGTACTCCGACATGTCGATGCGCACCATGGCGTGCTCGTCGTCGAAGAGGAACTCCGCGAGCGCCTTCGCGAGCTCGGTCTTGCCGACGCCGGTCGGTCCGAGGAAGAGGAACGAGCCCGTCGGTCGGCCGGGGTCGCTGATGCCGGCGCGCGAGCGCCGGACGGCATCCGACACCGCCTTCACGGCATCCTTCTGACCGATCAGGCGCCTGCCGAGTTCGGTCTCGAGATGCAGGAGCCGCTCGGACTCTCCCTGCAGGAGCCTGCCGACCGGGATGCCGGTCCACGCGGCGATCACACCGGCGATGTCCTCATCGGTGACCTGCTCGTTGACCATGCGACCCTCGGACGACGTCGCGGCCTCGGCCTGCTCGGCCTCGGCGATCTCGCGCTCGAGGCGCTTGATGGTCTCGTACTCGAGCTTGGACGCCCGCGTGTAGTCGGCCTCGCGCATCGCGAGGTCGCGCTGCGTGATGGCGTCGTCGAGCTGCTTCTTGAGGTCGCCGACGCGGTTGAGGCCCTGACGCTCGCGCGCCCAGCGCTCCTCCAGCGCGGCGAGCTCCTTCTCGAGGTCCTTCAGCTGCTCGCGCAGCGTGCTCAGCCGCTCCTTCGACGCGGCATCCTTCTCCTTCTTGAGCGCGAGCTCTTCGAGCTTCATGCGGTCGACCTGACGCTTCAGCTGATCGATCTCGACCGGCGACGAGTCGATCTCCATCTTCAGCCGCGACATGGCCTCGTCGATCAGGTCGATCGCCTTGTCGGGCAGCTGGCGGGCAGGGAGGTACCGGTTCGACAGCGCGGCCGCGGCCACGAGGGCGCTGTCGGCGATGGTCACTCCGTGGTGCGCCTCGTACCGGCCCTTGAGGCCGCGCAGGATCGCGATCGTGTCTTCGACCGTGGGCTCTCCGACGTAGACCTGCTGGAAGCGGCGCTCGAGCGCGGCATCCTTCTCGATGAACTCGCGGTACTCGTTGAGCGTGGTCGCGCCGATCAGGCGCAGCTCGCCGCGGGCCAGCATGGGCTTGAGCATGTTGGATGCCGCGACCGAGCCCTCGCCACCGCCCGCGCCCATGAGCACGTGCAGCTCGTCGATGAACGTGATGACCTTGCCGTCGGACTCGGTGATCTCCTTGAGGACCTGCTTGAGCCGCTCCTCGAACTGCCCGCGGTACATGGCACCGGCCACCAGCGCCGAGATGTCGAGCGTGATGAGCTCTTTGTCTTTCAGCGACTCGGCGACGTCACCGGCGACGATGCGCTGGGCGAGGCCCTCGACGACGGCCGTCTTGCCGACGCCGGGCTCGCCGATCAGCACCGGGTTGTTCTTGGTGCGACGCGTGAGCACCTGGCTGACGCGGCGGATCTCGCTGTCGCGCCCGATGACGGGGTCGAGCTTTCCCTGGCGAGCGCGGTCGGTGAGGTTGATCCCGAACTGCTCGAGGGCGGACTGCTGATCCTGGTTCTGCGCGCCGGTCTGCGGATTGGACATGGTCCCTCCTGGGGAGACTCCTTAAAAGTTGAGTGGGCTTGACTCAACTTTACTCCCGGCGGAGATCACGCGTCAATCGGTCATGCCGCGACGCAGGAGCCTCCCGCGCGGGGTCTCGAAGTCGATGGCCGCGCCGTGCAGCCACGTCTTGCGCACGACGCCGGCGAGCGCCTTGCCGTGATACGGGGTGAGCGGATTCTTGTGATGCAGCTTCGTCACGTCGACCACATACGCGTCATCCGCGGCGAAGATCGAGAAGTCCGCGTCGTAGCCCGGGGCGATGCGCCCCTTGCCGGTGAGTCCGGCGAACTGCGCCGGACGCTCGCTCATCCACGACACCACGGTCTCGAGCGTCAGGCCGCGCTGCCGCGCCTCGGTCCAGATCAGGGAGAGACCGAGCTGCAGCGACGCGACGCCGCCCCACGCGACCGCGAAGTCGCCGTTGTCGAGGTCCTTGAGATCGAGCGTCGACGGCGAGTGATCCGAGACGATGAAGTCGATCGTGCCGTCTTCGAGCCCTTCCCAGAGCAGCTCCCGGTTGCCGGCCTCGCGGATGGGCGGGCAGCACTTGAACTGCGTCGCGCCGACGGGGATCTCCTCGGCGGTGAGGGTGAGGTAGTGCGGACACGTCTCGACCGTGAGCTTGAGGCCGTCGCGCTTCGCGCTGCGGATCATGGCGAGCGCATCCGACGACGACAGGTGCAGGATGTGCGCGCGGGCGCCCGTCCAGCGTGCGCGCTCGATCACCTCGGCGATCGCGAGGTTCTCGGCACCGCGGGGACGCGAGGCGAGGAACTTGCCGTAGTCGTCTCCCTCGGGCGACGGGGCGCGATCGATCGCGCGCGAGTCCTCGGCGTGCACGATCATCACGGAGTCGAAGGATGCGAGCTCGCGCATGTCCTTCTCCATCTCGTCGGCGTCGAGCGGCGGGAACTCGTCGACACCGGAGTGCAGCAGGAAGCACTTGAAGCCGAACACCCCCGCGTCGTGCAGGGCCCGCAGCTCGGCCGTGTTGCCGGGGATCGCTCCGCCCCAGAAGCCCACGTCGACGTGCACCTGGTCGCGCGCGACGTCGCGCTTGATGTTCAGGGCGTCGACGTCGACGGTCGGCGGGATGCTGTTGAGCGGCATGTCGACGATCGTCGTCACGCCTCCCGCCGCGGCGGCCTTCGTCGCCGAGGCGAAGCCCTCCCACTCGGTGCGGCCGGGCTCGTTGACGTGCACGTGGGTGTCGACGAGTCCGGGGATGAGCGTCTCGTCGTCGGCGAGGTCGATGATCTCGTCACCCGAGAGGTTGTTGCCCAGCGGCTGCATCGCGACGATGACGCCGCCGCGCACGCCGACCTCGCGCGGACTCACGCCGGCCGAGGTCAGCACCCGCTGACCGCGGATGACGAGGTCGTAGTGCTCGCCCGTCGGGTCGGTCGATGCGACGGCATCCTGCTGTTCGTTCTGCTGCGACATGTCGCCTCTTCCCTTCTGCCGGCTGCACGCCGACCGGCTGACACCTGCTCAGCCCATACTGGACCACGATCCCACCGGGGATCGCGGGATGATCTCGGCGGCGATGCGTCGACCGACCTGCGCGAGCAGAGCCGTCGCGTTCGCCATGCTCGCCGCTGCATCGGGCTCGAGCTCGCTCAGAGGAAGCACGGCGACGAAACCGGCATCGGCCGCCTCCTCCGTCGTCAACGTCGACCGCCCGCACACCGCCACGACAGGCACTCCCGCGGCCCGCGCCGCAGCGGCGACGCCGAGCGGCGTCTTGCCCCCGAGACTCTGGTCGTCGAGGCTGCCCTCCCCTGTGATGACGAGGTCGGCCGCGGCGATGCGCTCACCGAGTCCGGTCAGACGCTGGATGACGTCGACGCCCGGCTCTCTGCGCGCGCCGAGCACGGCCATCGCCGCGTAGCCCACTCCCCCGGCGGCTCCCGCTCCGGGGCGCTCCGTCGACGGACGCACTCCCGCCTGCCCTTCGAGCAGGGCGGCGAAGCGCGAGAGGCCCGCCTCGAGGGCGGCGACATCGTCGGCGCTCGCCCCCTTCTGCGGTGCGAACACCGCAGCGGCCCCCCGGTCTCCCAGAAGAGGGTTGTCGACGTCGCTGGCGAGCACGATCGTCGCTTCGGCGATGCGCGCGTCGAGCCCTGTCACGTCGACGGAGCTCAGATCGGCGAGGGCTGCTCCGCCCGGTGGGACGCTCCCTTCCGCGGTCTGCAGCGCGACACCCAGAGCCTGCAGCATCCCTGCCCCGCCATCCGTGCAGGCGCTGCCGCCCACACCGAGCACGATCGTCGTGCACCCGCGATCCAGCGCGGCACGGATGAGCTCTCCGGTCCCCCGGCTCGTCGCCGTGAGCGGAGCCTTCTCACCGTCCGGCAGCACATCGAGCCCGCTCGCGGCGGCCATCTCGATGATCGCCTCCGCGTCGCGCACCGCGAAGCGGGCGGACACGAACTCGCCGGTCGGACCGGTCACGCGCGCGTCCACCGCCTGGAAGCCGCTCGCGAGAGCGGCCTCCACCGTCCCCTCCCCGCCGTCGGCGACGGGAACCGCCTCGATCTCGGCATCCGGAATCACTTCGCGGATGCCGAGAGCGAGCGCTTCCGCCACCTCGGCCCCGGTCGCCGAGCCCTTGAACTTGTCCGAGGCGATGAGGATGCGCATGCGACGGATCAGTCGAGCAGGGCGTAGACGGCCTCGGGAGCGTCGGCGGGCGACGTCGCGAGGTCTTCGAACTCGTTCATCGTGTCGAGGTCGGCGCCCATCGCGATGTTCGTGACCCGCTCGAGGATGACCTCGACGACGACCGGCACCTGGAACTCGTCCTTCAGACGCTCAGCCTCGGCGAAGCCGGCCGCGAGGTCCTCCGGATGCTCGACGCGGATCGCCTTGCATCCGAGTCCTTCGGCGACCTTCACGTGATCGACGCCGTAGCCGACGGCCACGCTCGACGAGTCCTGCGGGGTGTTGATGTTGTCGAACGCGAGCGAGACCTCGTAGTCCATCTCGAACGGACGCTGCGACTGGCGGATCAGGCCGAGGTAGCTGTTGTTCACCACGACGTGGATGTACGGCAGCTTGTGCTGCGCGCCGACCGCGAGCTCCTCGATCATGAACTGGAAGTCGTAGTCGCCGCTCAGCGCGACGACCGGCTGCTCCGGCTTGCCGCGCACGACGCCGAGGGCGGCGGGCAGCGTCCAGCCGAGGGGTCCGGCCTGGCCGGCGTTGATCCACTGGCGCGGGCCGTAGACGTGCAGCAGCTGCGCGCCGGCGATCTGGGACAGCCCGATCGTGGTGACGTAGGTGGTGTCGTGGCCGAAGGCCGAGAGCATCTCCTGGTACACGCGGTGCGGCTTCATGGGAACGTTGTCGAAGTTCGTCTTGCGCTGCAGCTTCGCCTTGCGGCTGCGGCAGTCCTCGGCCCAGCCCAGGTAGTCGGGCAGCGCCTCGACGCGGTCCCGCGCGGCGGCGAGCAGCGCGTCGATGAACGCTCCGGCATCCGACACCACACCGTAGTCGGGCGCGAACACGCGGCCGATCTGCGTGGGCTCGATGTCGACGTGCACGAAGGTGCGGCCCTTGCGGTAGGTGTCGAGACCGCCGGTGTGGCGGTTCGCCCACCGGTTGCCGATGCCCAGCACGAAGTCCGACTCGAGGAAGCTCGCGTTGCCGTAGCGCTGCGAGGTCTGGATGCCCACGAGTCCCGCGGCGAGCGGGTGGTCGTCGGCGATCGCGCCCCAGCCCATCAGGGTGGGGACCACGGGCACGCCCAGGGTCTCGGCCAGCTCGACGAGCTTCTCGGACGCGCCGGAGTTGACGATGCCGCCACCGGCGACGATCAGCGGGTGGGCGGATGCCGTCAGCATGTCGAGCACCTTCTCGGCCTGCGCGCGCGTCGCGACCGGCTTCGCCACGGGGAGCGGCTCATAGGTGTCGATGTCGAACTCGATCTCGCCCATCTGCACGTCGAACGGCAGGTCGATGAGCACGGGGCCGGGGCGGCCGGAGCGCATGATCTGGAACGCGGTCTGGAACGCACCGGGAACCTGGGCCGCTTCGAGCACGGTCTTGGCGAACTTCGTGACCGGCTTCGCGATCGACGCGATGTCGACGGCCTGGAAGTCCTCCTTGTCGAGCTTCGCGACCGGCGCCTGGCCGGTGATGCAGAGGATCGGGATGGAGTCGGCGATCGCGGCGTAGAGCCCCGTGATCATGTCGGTGCCGGCGGGGCCGGACGTGCCGACGCAGATGCCGATGCGGCCGTCGCCCGTGCGGCTGTAGCCGTCGGCCATGTGCGAGGCCCCCTCGACGTGACGGGCGAGGGTGTGCCGGATGCCGCCGTGGGCACGCATCGCGGCGTAGAAGGGGTTGATCGCCGCTCCCGGCAGGCCGAACGCCTCGGTGGCGCCCTCCTTCACCAGGATCTGGCAGATCGCGTCGACTGCACGCATTCGAGTCATGAGAAGTCCTTGTTCTTTCGGTCGTTGGGCGAGCGAAGCGAGACGAAACGTCAGCCGCGGCCGGAGAGTTCGTTGGTGAGGGTGAAGAGCCCGGAGTGGTCGAGCGCACCGTCACCGCGGGCGACGAGGGCGTTCACGAGCTGTGCGACGGCGGCGCCGAGGGGGATGGTGACCCCGACGGAGCGGGCGGCGGCGGTGACGATGCCCAGATCCTTGTTGTGGAGGGCGAGACGGAATCCGGGGGCGAAGTCGCGGTCGAGCATCTTCTGCCCCTTCTGGTCGAGGACCTTGGAGCCGGCGAGACCACCGCCGAGCACCTTCAGCGCCGCGTCGGTGTCGACGCCGAATGCCTCGAGGAAGACGACGGCCTCACTGAGCGCCTGGATGTTCACGGCGACGATGAGCTGGTTGGCTGCCTTGACGGTCTGGCCGGCGCCCGCGGGGCCCACGTGCACGATGGTCTTGCCGATCGCGTTCAGGATCGGCTCCGCAGCCGCGAAGTGCTCGGGGGATCCGCCGACCATGATCGACAGCGCACCGTCGATGGCACCCTGCTCTCCTCCGGAGACCGGGGCGTCGACGGCACCGAAGCCGGCGGCCACGGCCTCTTCCGCGAGGGTCTTGGCGACGTCGGGGCGGATCGAGGAGTTGTCGATCCACAGGGCGCCGGCCTTGGCGTGGGCGAACACGCCGTCCCCGCCGCGGACGACTCCTTCGACGTCGGGAGAATCCGGGACCATGGTGAGGATGACGTCGGCATCCTTCACGGCATCCGCGATGCTGGATGCGCCGGTGCCGCCGGCCTCGACGAGCGCGTCGATGGGTTCCTGGCTGCGGTTGAATCCGGTCACGTCGTGGCCGGCCTTGACGAGGTTCTTGGCCATGGGGAGGCCCATGATGCCGAGTCCGATGATGGCGATGTTCGTCATGCCGTCGCTCCTTCGTGGTTCAGCCAGGCGAAGGCGTCCGCCTGGGTGGCTTTGTACTCGAGGCCGATGACCCCGGTGTATCCGCCGGCGCGGGCGGCGTCGAGCCACTCGGCCAGCGGCAGCTCGCCGGTGCCGGGCTCGCCGCGGCCGGGGGCGTCGGCGATCTGGATGTGGCCGAACTCGTCGGCGTGCTCGGCGATGACCGCGGCGACGTCGTCGCCGTTCACGGCGAGATGGTAGAAGTCGGCGAGCAGGCGGATGTTGTCGACGCCGTGCTCGTCACGGACGCGGTCGATGATCGCCAGCGCGTCGGCGGCCGTCTTGAGCGGGTACGCGTCCATGCCCGAGACCGGCTCGAGCAGCACGATGCCGCCGATCTTCGCCACGGCAGCTCCGGCGATCGCGAGGTTCTGCACCGCGAGGTCGTCCTGCGCCTGGGCGTCTGCACCCTCGATGCGGTTGCCGTAGAGGGCGTTGAAGGCCTTCGTGCCGAGACGCTCTCCGATTCCGACGACGATGTCGACGTTGGCCCGGAACTCGTCTTCGCGACCGATCCAGGAGACGAGACCCCGGTCACCCGCGGGCATGTCGCCGGCGAAGAAGTTGAGGCCGGTCAGCTGCACGCTGGCGTCCTGGATCGCGGCGACGAACGCATCGACCTCCTGCTGCGCGGGGACGGCCGAGGCGAACGGCCACCAGAACTCCACGGCGTCGAAGCCGGCAGCCTTGGCGGCCGCCGGACGCTCCAGGGTCGGCAGGTCGGTCAGCAGGATCGAGGCGTTCACGGTGTAGCTCATGGATTCATTCCTGATTTCGGATTGTGGAAGTAAAGTTTCTACTAGTGAAAAGAGTACGCGGAACTCCGCGGCGATGTCAACGGCATCCCCGCGGAGCGTCCGCGGCGTCAGGTGAGCCGGATCTGCCGGTTCATGTCCTTGTACAGCAGGTAGCGGAAGTCCTCGGGACCGCCCGCGTAGCAGGCCTGCGGGCAGAACGCACGCAGCAGCATGTAGTCGCCGGCCTCGACCTCGACCCAGTCGTCGTTCAGGCGGTAGACGGCCTTGCCCTGCAGCACGAACAGCCCGTGCTCCATGACGTGGGTCTCGGCGAACGGGATCGTGCCGCCGGGCTTGAACGTGACGATGTTCACCTGCATGTCGTGCGCGACGTCGCTCGCGTCGGAGAAGCGGGTGGTCGCCCACACGTCGTCGGTGTCGGGCATCGAGACCGGCTCGATGTCTCTGTCGCTCGTGACGAAGGATGCCGGTGCGTCGACGCCGTCGAGCCACTCGTAGGCCTTGCGGATCCAGTGGAAGCTCGTGATCTCGTCACCCTCGTTGGCGAGCGACCAGGTCGCTCCCGGTGCGAGGAACGCGTAGCCGCCCTCCTCGAGCACATGCCGCTGGCCCTCGAGGGTCAGCGTGAGGGTTCCCGTCGTGACGAACACGACGCCCTCGACACCGGCCTCGGCCTCGGGCTTCGTCGCCCCGCCCCCGGGACCGATCTCGACGATCAGCTGCGAGAACGTGGTGGCCGAGCTCGGCGTCGGCCGGGCGATGATCCAAGCGCGGGTGTTCGTGAAGCCGGGGAGGGTGCTGGTGACGATGTCGCGCAGCACGCCCTTCGGGATGACGGTGTACGCGAGCTTCACGACGGCGCGGTCGGTGAGCAGGGCGGACTGCGGGGGAAGCCCGCCGGTCGGCGTGAAATAGGTGTGCGTGCTCATGAGGTCTCCTCCTCGGATACGGCGAGCTTCGGGTGCGCGAGCCGGATCAGCTCCGCGGGAGCGGCGGCAGCGGCATCCCGCACCTCCGCCTCGGTGACGGCTCCGCACTCCAGGCCGCGCACGACGAAACGCGCGAGAGCCCGGGCGGTGGCCGGTTCGTCCATGATGGTCGCGTCGCTGCCGTGCAGGTAGTTGTCGAGGCGACGCGCGGCGGCGGCGAACCCCTCGCGGTAGAACGCGTATGTGGCGAGGTATCGGGTCGGCAGCTGAGCGGCGTGCAGGTCCCAGCCCTGGTAATAGCCGCGCTCGAGCGATCGCCGCACGAGGCGGGCGTGCAGCTGCCAGGCGCTGCGGACGTGATCCGGCTCCCCCACGGGGATGACGTTCGTCGACCCGTCGGACAGGCGCACGCCGGTCTCGGCGACGGCGACCTGCATCACCTGCTTCGCGTAGTCGGCAGCGGGATGCTCCATCGACTGATGCGCCGCGGCGATCTGCAGCGAGGCGCTGTAGTCGTAGGTGCCGTAGTGCAGCGCCGTGACGCGCCCCTGCGCGCGGTGCAGCAGCGTCGCGACCGGCACGGATCCGTCGGCGGCGATGATCAGCTGCGGCGTCTCCATCTGCACTTCGAACCGCAGGCGTCCGGGCGCGAGACCCAGCCGCTCCTCGAAGCGCTCGCAGAGCGCGACCATCGCCTCGACCTGCGCGACCGTGGTCACCTTGGGCAGCGTCAGCACGAGTCCGTCGGGCAGCGGGCCGGCGGCGGCGAGGGCCGTCAGGAACAGATCGAGAGTGCGGATGCCGCGGCGACGCGTCGGCGCCTCGAAGCACTTGAACCGGATGCCGATGAACGGCGGCGCACTCCCCGCAGCCACGGCCTCGGCCACGCGCTCCGCGGCGAGGATCGCATCGGCATCCTCCTCGGCGTCGGGTCGGGCTCCGTAGCCGTCTTCGAAGTCGAGGCGGAGGTCTTCGATCGGCTCGGTCCGCAGCTTCGCGTCGACGAGCGGCGCGAGTTCATCGGCGAGGTCGCCGAGGCCCACGGCATCCGCCACCGCCGCCGTGCCGCCGAACGCGGCGACGGCCGCAGCGGCGTCCGCGCCCCACCGCGCGGCCAGGTCGGGCGTGAACCGGTCGGCCGGAACGTAGAGAGTGTGCACCGGCTGCCTGCTGCCGTCATCGCCCGGATACGAGGTCGCGAGCAGCGCGTCGGTCGCCGCGAGCCGGGTGTCGATGTCGGCGAGGTCGTCGTCGCCCAGGGTCGTGGTGCGCGGATCGACGCTGGCGGCCACGGTGCTCACTCCTTGCTCGAGGCGACGGAAGCGGAGGAGGCGACGCGGACGATCGCCTCGGCCACCGCGCCGGCCACCAGCGGATCGAACACGCTGGGGATGATGAAGCTCGCGTTGAGCTCGTCGTCTCCCACGCGCGAAGCGATCGCCTCGGCGGCTGCGACCAGCATAGGCGCGGTGATGTCGGACACGCCCGCGTCGAGCAGGCCGCGGAAGACGCCGGGGAACGCCAGCACGTTGTTGATCTGGTTCGGGAAGTCGCTGCGGCCGGTCGCCACCACCGCGGCATGCTTCGACGCGACGATCGGGTCGACCTCGGGAGTCGGATTCGCCATCGCGAACACGATCGCGTCGTCGGCCATCGCGGCGATGTCGGCCTCGTCGAGGATGTTCGGCGCACTCACGCCGATGAACACGTCGGCGTCGACCATGGCCTCCTTCAGCGTGCCCTGGAAGCCGCGCGGGTTGGTGGTCGCCGCGATCTCGGTGCGGTGCGCGTCGGTGTACTCGGCACCGGCGTGGATCGCGCCGTCGCGGCCGCAGGCGACGATGTCGTGCGCTCCCTCGGCGAGCAGCAGCTGCACGATCGCGTTGCCGGCGGCGCCGACGCCGGAGACGACGATCCGCACGTCGCCGATCTTCTTGCCCACGACCTTGAGGGCGTTGCCGAGCGCCGCGAGGGTCACGATGGCGGTGCCGTGCTGGTCGTCGTGGAAGACCGGGATGTCGAGCTCTTCCCGCAGTCGCGCCTCGATCTCGAAGCAGCGGGGCGCCGCGATGTCTTCGAGGTTCACGCCGCCGTAGACCGGGGCGATGGCCTTGACGATCGAGATGATCTCCTCGGTGTCCTTGGTGTCGAGGCAGACCGGCCAGGCGTCGACGTTCGCGAACTGCTTGAACAGCGCGGCCTTGCCCTCCATCACCGGAAGGGCGGCCTCGGGTCCGATGTCGCCGAGGCCGAGCACGGCGGTGCCGTCGGTGACGACCGCGATGGTGTTGCGCTTGACGGTGAGCTGTCGCGCCTTGCTCTTGTCTTCGGCGATCGCCATGCAGACGCGGGCGACGCCGGGCGTGTACGCACGGGACAGGTCGTCGCGGTTGCGCAGCGGAACCCGCGGGACGACCTCGAGCTTGCCGCCGAGGTGCATCAGGAAGGTGCGGTCGCTGACGAGGCGCACCGTGACGCCGTCGAGCGCGTCGATCGCCGCGCGCACGCGCTCGGCGTGCTCCTCACCCGTGGTGTTGCAGGTCAGGTCGACGACGATCGTCTTCGGGTGCGACTCGACGACGTCGAGCGCGGTGACCGCCGCCCCCGCGTCGGCCGCAGCGGCCGCCAGCTCGCTGGTGACGCTGAAGTTCGAGGGAGCGTCGATCCGCAGCGTGATGGAGTTCCCGGGTCCCGGATTCGCCATGTTTCCTCCGTCTAAGTTTTCGTATCGTGGATTCTATTATCTACTCTATGGAACTTTGTGGCAAGCGCGGTAATCTTTGTGCGCGTCTGTTTCGACATGCCTCTCTCGCATGATGGAATGAACCAGACCCTGACGGAGGATCCGATGACCGATACCAAGCCCGCCAAGAGCGCCGGATCCGGCGTGCAGTCGGTCGAGCGCGTCTTCGAGCTCCTCGAGCTGGTGACCGACGCCGGCGGTGACGTGACGCTCAGCGAGCTCGCCGCCTCCACCGACCTGCCGCTGCCCACGATCCACCGGCTGCTGCGCACGCTCGTCTCGCTCGGATACGCGCGACAGCTGCCGAACCGTCGCTATGCGCTCGGGCCCAAGCTCATCCGCATCGGCGAAGGCGCCTCCCGGCAGTTCGGCGCCCTCGCCCGTCCGCAGCTCAAGCGCCTCGTCGACGACCTCGGCGAGAGCGCCAACATGGCCGTGCTCGACGGCGACATGGTCGTCTACGTCGCCCAGGTGCCGTCGCTGCACTCCATGCGCATGTTCACCGAAGTCGGCCGCCGCGCGAACCTGCACGACACCGGCGTCGGCAAGGCGATCCTGGCCCAGCTCCCCGACGAGACCGTACGCGGCATCGTCGGCCGCGCCGGGATGCCGACACCCACCGAGCACAGCATCGGCACGATCGACGACCTGCTCGCCGAGCTCGATCGCATCCGCGAGCGCGGCTACGCGATCGACGACCAGGAGCAGGAGATCGGCGTCCGCTGCTTCTCGATGGCCGTGCCCGACGCACCGACCCCGACCGCCGTCTCGGTGTCGGGGCCGATCTCGCGCGTCGACGAGGCCTTCGGCGGCCGAGCGGTTCCCCTGCTGCGACGGGCGGCCGAGGCGATCAGCGCCGAGTTGACCGCCTGACAGCATCCTCCGGCCCCGTCCGCACGGGCGTATCGGAGGGGATCTGCGCTCGGGAGGGCCGATTCTCGCATCCTCGTCCTCCGGAACGCAGATCTCCTCCCGAATCACTCCGCGTCCGACCCACTGGTCCCGGCGTTCACGTCGGACAGCCGGTAGCGCTCGGCCGCCTGCGCGGGGGCCGCGGCATCCACCTCCCCGCGTGCGGCGAGCAGCTGCAGCATCCGCACGACGATCGATGCCCCGTCGACCTTGAAGAAGCGTCGCGCCGCGGCCCGTGTGTCCGAGAACCCGAAGCCGTCGGCGCCGAGCGTCGCCCAGTCGTTGGGCACGAACTGGCGGATCTGGTCGGGCAGATCCTTGGCGTAGTCGCTGACGGCGACGATCGGCCCCTCGGCCCCGGCCAGCTGGGACTGCACGAAGGGGGTGCGGATGCCGCGCTCCGGATGCAGGAACGCCTCCTCTTCGGCCGCGACGGCGTCGCGGCGCAGCTCGGTCCACGAGGTGACCGACCACACGTCGGCGGCGACACCCCAGTCGGCGGCGAGGAGCTCCTGCGCCTCGAGCGCCCAGGTGACGCCGATACCCGACGCCAGCAGCTGCGCGCGCGGCCCCTCACCCGTGGCGGGCGCGATGCGGTGGATGCCGCCCAGGATGCCGGTGATGTCGACCCCTTCGGGCTCGGCCGGCTGCACGATCGGCTCGTTGTAGACCATGAGGTTGTAGATGCGGTCGCGGTCGGTCGAGTCCGGGCCGTACATCCGCTCGATGCCGGCGCGCATGATGTGGCCGATCTCGTAGCCGAACGCGGGGTCGTAGGTGACCACGGCCGGGTTGGTGGCGGCGAGCAGCGGAGAATGGCCGTCGGCGTGCTGCAGCCCTTCTCCGGTCAGCGTGGTGCGCCCCGCGGTGGCCGAGATGAGGAAGCCGCGGGTCATCTGGTCGGCCGCCGCCCACAGCGAGTCGCCGGTGCGCTGGAATCCGAACATCGAGTAGAAGACGTACACGGGGATCAGCGGCACGCCGTGCGTGGCGTATGCCGTACCCGCCGCGGTGAATGCCGCGATGGATCCGGCCTCGTTGATGCCGACGTGCACGATCTGCCCCGACGTCGACTCCTTGTACGAGAGCACGATGTCGCGGTCGACGGCCAGATAGTTCTGGCCCTTCGGGTTGTAGATCTTCGCGGTGGGGAAGAACGCGTCCATCCCGAAGGTGCGGGCCTCGTCGGGGATGATCGGCACGATCCGCCTGCCGAACTCCGGGTCGCGCATGAGGTCCTTCAGCACACGGACGAACGCCATCGTCGTCGCCGCCTGCTGCTTGCCCGAGCCGCGGGCCGCAACCTCGTAGGCCTTCGGGTCGGGCAGCGCGATCGCCGCGTGCTCGGGCCGACGCTCCGGCACGAAGCCGCCGAGCGCGCGGCGACGTTCCTGCAGGTACGCGATCTCCGGGGCGTCGGCGCCCGGGTGGTAGTACGGCGGCAGGTACGGGTCGGCCTCGAGCTGCGCATCGGTGATCGGCACGCGGAGATGGTCGCGGAAGTCCTTGAGGTCCTGCAGCGTCAGCTTCTTCATCTGGTGCGTCGCGTTGCGCGCCTCGAAACGCTGACCCAGCCCGTAGCCCTTCACGGTCTTCACGAGGATGACCGTGGGCCGGCCGTTGTGCGCGAGCGCCTGCTGATACGCGGCGTACACCTTGCGGTAGTCGTGGCCGCCGCGCCGGAGGTGCCAGATGTCGTCATCGCTGAGGCCGTCGACCAGCGCGCGCGCCCGACGGTCGCGACCGAAGAAGTTCTCGCGGATGAATGCTCCGGACTCGGCCTTGTAGGTCTGGAAGTCGCCGTCGACCGTCGTGTTCATGATGTCGACGAGCGCGCCGTCCTGATCGCGCGCGAGCAGGTCGTCCCACTCCCGGCCCCAGATCACCTTGATCACGTTCCACCCCGCACCGCGGAAGAAGCCCTCCAGCTCCTGGATGATCTTGCCGTTGCCGCGGACCGGTCCGTCGAGCCGCTGCAGATTGCAGTTCACGACGAAGGTGAGGTTGTCGAGCCCCTCGTTCGCGGCGAGCTGCAGCAGCCCGCGCGACTCCGGCTCGTCCATCTCGCCGTCGCCGAGGAACGCCCAGACATGCTGCTCCGAGGTGTCCGTGAGGCCACGCCCCTGCAGGTAGCGGTTCGACTGCGCCTGGTAGATCGCGTTCATCGGGCCGATGCCCATTGATACCGTCGGGAACTCCCAGAACTCCGGCATCAGCCGCGGATGCGGGTACGACGACAGTGCGTGCCCTTCGCGCGACTTCTCCTGGCGGAAGCCGTCGAGGTCCTCTTCGCCGAGCCGGCCCTCGAGGAAGGCGCGGGCGTAGATGCCGGGCGAGGCGTGTCCCTGGAAGTAGATCTGGTCGCCGCCGCCGGGGTGATCCTTGCCGCGAAAGAAGTGGTTGAAGCCGACCTCGTACAGCGTCGCCGCCCCGGCATACGTCGAGATGTGACCGCCGACCCCGATGCCCGGACGCTGGGCGCGGTGCACCATGACCGCCGCGTTCCAGCGCATCCAGGCGCGATAGCGCCGCTCCAGCTCCTCGTCGCCGGGGTACGCCGGCTCGTCGGCGGCGTCGATCGTGTTCACGTAGTCGGTGGTCACGGCCCCCTCTGCCGTCGAGACCGGATCCGCGCGGAGGCCGGCGCGATCGACGAGGGTCCGCACGATGTGCGCGCCGCGACCGGTGCCGCGCTCGCTGATGAGCGCGTCGAGGGATTCGAGCCACTCGGCGGTCTCCTCGGGATCGAGGTCGGCGGATGTGACGGCGGAGTCGCGAGTGTCGGTCACGGTACGGCCTTTCTTGTTAGATGGAGGGGTCTGCCTCACCGGCGAGCGGCGTGGGCAGCGGATCAGATTCGGGAGGTGTCGGCATGAGCGGACGCACAGCCGTCGTGACAGGTGCAGGTTCGGGGATCGGCCGCGCGGTCGCCCGTGCCCTGCTCGAGGCGGGCTTCCGGGTGGCGCTCGCCGGCCGGCGGGAAGACGCCCTGCTCGAGACGGCCGCGGGTCACCCCGACGCCCTCGTCGTGCCCACCGATGTGACCGTCGAGTCCGAGGTCGAGGCGCTGTTCGCCCGCACGGTGGCCGAATGGGGCCGGGTGGACGTGCTGTTCAACAATGCCGGGGTCTTCGGCCCGACGGCATCCGCGGCGGAGATCTCGCTCGCCGACTGGCAGAGGACGCTCGACGTGAACGTCACCGGGTCGCTGCTCTGCGCAGGCGCGGCGATGCGCACGATGATCGCGCAGCAGCCCTCCGGCGGCCGCATCATCAACAACGGATCGATCTCGGCGCACGTGCCCCGACCGCTTTCCGTCGCCTACACGGTGAGCAAGCACGCGATCAGCGGACTGACGAAGTCGATCGACCTCGACGGCCGCGCGCACGGCATCTCGTGCGGCCAGATCGACATCGGCAACGCCCGCACGTCGATCATGACTGACCTGGGTGTGGGCTCCGGTGCCCTGCAGCCCGACGGCTCGCGGCGGGTGGAGCCGACCTTCGACGTGGCGGATGCCGCGCGTGCGGTGCTGTTCATGGCGCAGCTGCCCGCCGATGCGAACGTCTCGACGCTGACGGTCGCGGCATCCGGCATGCCGTTCGGGGCCAGGGGCTGACACGTTCGTCAGCGCCTCGATCCGCCGCGCAGCGTTCGGATCACATCGGTCTTCACGGCCCGGACGGGGCTGGCCGCGAACACCGAGGGGTCCTCGGGAGTGCCCCTCGTGAAGTGGTTGAACACGAGGTTCAGCACGATCGCCATGATCGCGGCCGAGCTGATGCCCGATCCGAAGATCACCTGGAACCAGGTCGGGAAGTTCATGTAGATGTCGTGGTTGACCTCGGGCAGCACGCCGAACGACAGGGAGGCGGCCACGATGATGAGGTTCATGTTGCCGTCGTACTTCACCTTCGAGAGCGTGCGGATGCCGCTGGCGGTCACGGTGCCGAACAGCACGAGGCCGGCGCCCCCGAGGACGGCCGTGGGCACGGCTGCGACGACCCGGCCGAGGATCGGGGTCAGGCCGAGGACGATGAGGATGACGCCGCCGGCCGCCACGGCGTAGCGGCTCTTGATCTTCGTCACGGCGACGAGTCCGACGTTCTGGGCGAACGCGCTCTGCGTGAACGAGTTGAAGATCGGGGAGATCGCGCTCGACACCATGTCGGCGCGGAGACCTGCGGCGATCCGCTTGCGGTCGACCTTCGAGCCGGTGATCTCGGCGACGGCGATGATGTCGGCCGTCGTCTCGGTGAGGATCACCAGCACGACGATCGTCATCGACACGATCGCGGCGAGGTCGAACGTCGGCACTCCGAACGCGAACGGCGTCGGGAACGCGAAGACCGGACCGTCGAGCACCGTGGAGAAGTCCGCGCGACCGATGACGGCCGCGAAGATCGTGCCGACGACCATGGCGATGAGGATCGACAGGCGGGAGATGGTCGCGTTGCCGAGCTTGCTCAGCAGCATGATGACCAGCAGCGTGAATCCGGCGATGCCGACGAACACCGGATCGGCGTAGGTCGGCGCCTCGGGGTCGGCCCCGGTGATCCAGCGCGCCGCCACCGGCACGAGCGACAGTCCGATCATCGTGATGACCGTGCCCGTCACGACGGGCGGGAAGAAGCGCACGATGTGCGCGAAGAACGGTGCGACCACCAGCCCGATCAGCGAGGCGACGATCACCGCGCCGAACACGGCGGGGAGGCCGCTGCCCTGATTGACGATCGCGAGCATGGTCGCGACGCCGGCGAACGAGACGCCCTGCACGAGCGGCAGCTGCGAGCCGAAGAACGGGATGCCGAGGGTCTGCAGCAGCGTCGCGAGGCCGCCCATGAACAGGCAGGCGGCGACCAGCACGCCGACCTCGGCCGACGTGAGCCCGGCCGCGGCGCCGATGATGAGCGGGGGCGCGATGATGCCGCCGTACATCGTCAGCACGTGCTGGAGCCCGAACATGAAGGCGGTTCCGGCACCGAGGCGTTCATCCTCGGGCCGGCGCGATCCGGTCGTGGTCTTCTGGGGGTTGCGAGATGCAGTCATTCGGGGACCTCCTTGTCCGGACCCGCTTTTCGGGGTGGGCGTATCGGGCGATGGGCATGCGGTTCGTGGGCATGGTGAACAGCGGGGTGAGCCCGGTGCGTCGGAGACGGGCTCACCCCTGGTCGGAATGGATCAGGTGCGACTCAGGTGCGACTCAGCAGAAGCCGGGCACGCTGTCCCACACGCGGTGGTCGGCATCCGCTCCATCACGGAGGAACGACGCCTCGATCAGGCCGTACGGCCGGTCGGCCGCGTAGAACACCTCGTTCGGGTTCTCCAGGCCGAACGGCGACAGGTCGACGACGAAGTGGTGGCTGTTCGGGGTGGAGAAGCGGATCTCGTCGATCTCCTCGTGCGCTTCGAGAACAGCCTCGGCCATGTCGTGCAGCGTGTTCTGCAGGGCGTACGAGTAGTTGGCCGAGAAGCCCTCGAGCAGGAGGCGGCGCACGTCGGCGAACACCTCGTTGAAGTCGATGTCGGTGCGGTTGTAGCGCCACTTCGCCGTGACCGAGGTTGCGAGGATGCGGTCGGTCGTCTCCTTCAGTGTCGTGTACCGGTCCTTCGGGTAGCCGACGAATCCGCTCTCGGTCGACTTGAGGACCTTGAGGTCCGTCAGCCCGGCGATGATCGTGGTCTGCTCGCCGTCGATCTCGACGAGGGCGGTCCGGGTCTCGGTGCCGCCGCGCACGAACGAATGGTCGTGGCCCTGGCCATCGACGTCGATGCGCTGCCAGGTGTACTGGTCGGCCTCCCAGCGTCCGCCGGTCACCCAGTCGAACTCGCCGGTGAAGTGGCGCCCGAGACGCAGCAGGTACTCCTCGGGGCTGCCGATGCCGTCCTTCGCGAAGGCGTAGACCGTGTTCTTCTGCGTGTCGGTCGCGACGACGTTGGTGTTGTCGCCGGTGAAGTGCGCGTCGGCGAAGTCGCCGCGCAGCTGTGAGGTGACGTTGAGATCCTCGATCTCGTGGCGGGCGGTGTCGCGCGTGACCCGCACGACGCGGACCTCGGCCTTGCCGTACTGGTTCTTGCCCAGGGTGATGGTCGTCATGTTCTTCTCAGCTTCCTCGGTAAGTGGAATAGGCGAACGGGCTGAGCAGCAGCGGCACGTGGTAGTGCGCCTGCGCAGTGTCGACCAGGAAGGTCAGCACCACCTCCGGGAAGAAGGTGTCCGTTTCGATGCCGGCGAAGTAGGTCCCCGTGTCGAACCGGAGGCGGTACGCACCGCTCTCCAGCCGTTCGGGGCCCAGGTCTTTCACCCGTCCGTCGGCATCGGTGAGGCCCGTACCGATCCCGACCCATCCGTCGCCGTCTCGGGCCTCGAGTACGACGGCGACGCCGGGCGCAGGACGCCCGATCGATGTGTCCAGGATGTGGGTGGTCACGTGAGAGACGCTCATGCGCGTGCTCCTTCTGTCTCGATGGCTCCGGCGAGGCGCAGGGCCGCGATCTCGCGCAGCTGCTGGTCGATGACCGCCAGTTCCTCTTCGGGGGTGTTGCCGAGCCGCTGCTGCAGCAGGGCGAGGATGTCGTCGGCGGATCGCCCGGCGGCACGGACGAGGAAGACGCGGTCGAAGGTCTCCTCGTAGGCACGGTTGCCCGCGGCCAGAGCGTCGGCCGCCGAGGCGTCGACGCCGGACTGCTCGCTGCGGGCGTGGGCAGCCTCAGCGCTCTGCCCTTCGGCGCGTTCGCCGATGCGCGGGTGATGCGCCAGCGCCCGGTCGATCTCGTCGGCGGTGAGCGGCGCCGCGACCTGCGCAGCGGCATCCGTGAGCGCCTCGATCGAGGCGTACGGCCGGCCGTCGACGATCGCGTCGTACCAGCGGGGAATGTCCAGTGCGGGTTTCACGACGTCGACAGCGGCGTCGCGAGTGCGGGAGTTGAACTCCGTGAGCAACATCTTCGATCCTCAGCACATGCTGGCATCCGGCGCGTAAGACTATACGGATCACTTCCCGAGAGAAGCACCACTTCCGTATGCCGGAACTGTTATTTCAGCATGCGTAACCAGTCTGCGGATCGCAGACCGAGTTGTCAACCCTTCATACACCGAGTTCGTCGCGAAGGCGAGCGACGTGCCCCGTCGGGTCGACGCCGTACTCGGCCCGCTGCACGACGCCGTCTCCATCCAGCACGAAGGTCGAGCGGATGACACCCTCAAACGTGCGGTCCCCCACGGTCTTCTCGCCCCAGGCGCCCCACGCGCGGGCGGTGGCGGCATCCGTGTCGGCGAGGAGCGGGAAGGTCAGCCCCTCGGCGTCGGCGAACGCGCGGATGTCGGCGACCTCATCGGGCGAGACGCCGAGCACGGCGTAACCGGCCGCAGCCAGCGACGAGAGGTTGTCGCGGAAGTCGCACGCCTCTGTCGTGCAGCCGGGAGTCGCGGCCTTCGGGTAGAAGTACACGACGACGCTCTTGCCGCGGTAGTCGGCGAGCGCTGTCTCGGCGCCGTCGGCGTCAGAGAGGCGGAAGTCGGGTGCGGTGTCGCCGGCGGCGAGTCGTTCGGTCATGATCGCTCCATTCATTGATTCCGCATTGCGGAACTCAAGTTCTGTATGACGAGAGTGTATCGCGAAGGGCATCCCAGATCGCCGCCGCGACCTCACCCTTGGAGCCCGCTGCGGCCCCCGCGATCACTCCCGACGGGCCGAGGATCTGCACGGCGTTGTCGCCGCTCTCGAACCCGTGCTCCCAGCCGACCTCGTTGACGACCAGCACGTCCACGCCCTTGCGCTGCTGCTTGCGGCGCGCGCGATCGAACAGCTCCTCCTGGTTCTGCGGCGTCTCGGCCGCGAAGCCCACGACGAGCTGGCCCGGACGCCGTGCCGCCGCGAGCGACGCGACGATGTCCTCGTTCTCGACCAGCTCGATCGGCGGGATGCCGCCACCCTCCTTGGTGAGCTTGCGCTCGGATACCGCGACCGGGCGGTAGTCGGCGACGGCCGCCGCCATCACCACGACATCGGCGTCGGCGGCCGCTTCCCTCATCGCGACGGCGAGATCGGCCGCGGAGCCAGCGGGCACGATACGGATCGACGGATGCTGCGCCCCGGCGAGCACATCACCGGAGACGTTCGCGGCCACGAGCACCACCGCGGCGCCGCGCGCGGCCGCCTCGGCGGCGAGCGCCGCCCCCTGCCTGCCGCTCGAACGGTTGCCGAGGAACCGGACGGGATCGATCGGCTCCCGCGTGCCGCCGGCCGACACGACCACGCGCAATCCGTCGAGATCGCGCGGAGCGAGCAGCTGCTGCGCGGCGGCGAAGATCTCCTCGGGCTCCGACATCCGTCCCGGCCCGCTGTCGCCGCCGGCGAGCTCGCCGTTGGCCGGACCGACGATGTGCACGCCGCGGCTGCGGAGCGTCTCGATGTTCGCCCGGGTCGCCGGATGCCGCCACATCTCGGCGTGCATGGCCGGAGCGATGAGCACAGGGGCCTCGGTGGCGAGCAGGGTCGTGCCGAACAGGTCGTCGGCGAGACCGGCCGTCATCTTCGCGATCGAGTTGGCCGTGGCGGGGGCGACGATCACGAGCTCGGCCGCCTGCCCGAGGGCGACGTGGCGCACCTTGGCGACGTCGTCGTGCACGCTCGTCGTCACCGGATGCCGGCTGATCGCCTCCCACGTGGGGGTGCCGACGAAGCGCAGGGCGTCTTCCGTCGGCACCACCGTCACATCGTGCCCTGCCTTGACCAGCAGGCGCACGAGGTGCACGGTCTTGTACGCGGCGATGCCGCCGGTTACCGCCACGACGATGTTCACCCTCCGATTCTGCCCCAGCATCCCCGCCCCGGGGGCACGACCTAGACTGGCCACCGTGTGCACGGTCGTGATCGATGTGGCGGATGCCGGAAACGCGCGGCTGCTGGCGGTGCGCGATGAAGACCCGGAGCGGGACTGGGATGCCCTGGGTCCCTGGTGGCCGGAGCAGTACCCCGGCGTGATCGGCATCCGTGATCGTCGCGCGGGCGGCGCCTGGCTGGCGGTGAATCCCGACGAGCGCCGGCTCGCAGTCCTGCTGAACCGCGAGGACGTGGGCGGCCTTCCCCTGGACCGAGCGGTGTCCCGTGGGACGCTGGCGCTCGAATCCGTCGCGGGGCGCTCCCCCGAGGCGCCGCTTCCGATGCACGGCTTCAACCTGCTCGAGGTGCGGCCGGAAGGCGCACGCGTGCTCAGCTGGGACGGTGCCGCCCTGCGCACGACCCCCATCGAGCCGGGGACGCACATGATCGCGCACGACGACCTCGACGACCCGGCCACCCCGCGCATCTCAGCGTGGCTTCCGGAGTTCCGGGCGCTAGGGCCTGCCGCGGAGGACGCGCACTGGGTCGATTCGTGGCTCGCCCTGCTCGCGGCATCCGCCCGCCTGTCTCCTGAAGACGATCGTGCGATCATCCGCGACAACCGCCCGCACGGCTATCCGACGCAGTCGCTGCTGTACGCCACCGCCTCCGTCACCCCCGCCGGTGTCGAGGTGCGCGACCACACCCTCCCCCGCCCCGGCCACTGGTCCTGACCCGGAGCCGCACCACCTCTTGACGCGATGCGGCGATCGTCATACTCTTTTCGTAAAGCAGAACTTCCTTTCCATATTGTGGAATGTGAGAGCAGGCGAGAGAAGGACTGAGGTGACCATCATGCTGACCCCCGAGATCGCACCCGCGGCAGACGACGCGACCGAAGAGCGGTCGATCGTCCACATCGATCCCGACTTCTACGTCCCCTCGCACGGCGAGCGCGGGAACAGCTACGTCCGCGCGTTCCGCATCCTCTTCCCGAAGGCGACCTGAACGGCACGGCTTCCTGCGGTCGATGATCGGACTCGATCATCGATGGAGGCTACTTCTGCCGACCCGCGTCGGTGCCGTACCGGTCCTCGAAAGCGCGCACCTTGCGGCGATAGTCGAACAACAACTTCACGCCGTACAACGCGAGCGCCAGAGAGAAGATGAGGACGATCCAATCGAGAACTTTGGTGGCGTCAAGTCCTACGACCCGGAGCGCGGCCAGTGCGCCCCAGCCGATCATCATGAACAGCGCAGTCAGACGCAAGCGTCCGAGCGCGAGCCGCTGCTGAATCAGCGACGGGGTCGGCTCAGCCTCGGGCATGCTCACGGCTTGGCCCGTTTCCGAGGTTCGTCGGCTGCGGAATCTCCCACAGATTCGCTCATGAAGAGAGCATAGGCCGGAAGGACCCGGTGATCATCTGCAGCAAGGCCGGCATCGCGCCAGCTCAGTCAGACGACCCCGCACCCTCCTCGGCCGCCGCCTCGTCGATCAGTTGCAGCATCCGCGCCGCGACGCTGACCGCGATCACGGCCGGCTGCTTGCCGGCGACCTCGGGCACGCCGATCGGAGTGACGACCCGCGCCAGGTCACTCTCCCCATGACCGAGCTCGTCGAGCTTCTTGCGGAACCGCGCCCACTTCGACGACGAGCCGATCAGCCCGATCGAGGCGATGCCGTCGGTCCGCAGCGACATGTCGACCACGGCGAGGTCCTCGACGTGGTCGTGGGTCATCACGAGCACGTGCGAGCTCTGAGGGAGCCCGGCCAGCGCCGACTCCGGCACCGGCGCGAGAGTGACGTGGATCCTCGCGACGCTGTCGGCGAAGACGCCGCTCTCGCCGGGCACCCCGATCCGCTCCGCCGCGAGCATCTCCGGTCGTGAATCGATGAGATGCAGCTCGACCTCGTGCCGGGCGAGGATGCGCGCGAGCTCGAGCCCCACGTGCCCCATCCCGAAGATCGCGATGCTGGGTATCACTCGCACCGGTTCGAGCATGATCGTGACCTCTCCTCCGCAGCACTGCACACCGTACTCGGTGACCGCCTTGTCGCTGAGCGTCAGCACCAGCAGCTCGGGTTCCGCCGATCCCGCGGCGAGCATCGCCCTCGCGCGGTCGACGGCCGTCGCCTCGAGGTTGCCTCCTCCGACCGTGCCGAACACCGCGTCGGGAGAGACGACCATCTTGGCACCCCCGTTTCGCGGTGCATGCCCGCGCACCAGCGCGAGCGTGACGATCACCGCGGGCGTGCGCGCGGAGCGCAACGCCTGCAGCGCATCGACCCAGTCCATATCGCGTCCCGGTCAGATCGAGGCGAGGAGTTCCGGCTCGGGCGCCCTGACGGCCTCCGCTGCCTGCTGCGCGCTGCGGATGGCCCAGAACACGGCCTCCGGCGTCGCCGGCGACCGCAGTTCGACCATGTGCCCCGCGGGAGCGAACTCCCCGACCGCCTGACGGAGCGCCTCACGTGCACTGAAAGCCAGCATGAAGGGCGGCTCTCCGACGGCCTTCGATCCATACACGGCACCGTCTTCGCGGGCGTTCTCGAACAGGCGCACGTGGAACTGCTCCGGCATCTCCGAGAAGCTCGGCAGCTTGTAGGTCGACGCGGACTGGGTCTGCAGACGGCCACGGTTCGGTCCGTCGCTCTCGTCCCAGCGCAGCTCTTCCAGGGTCAGCCAGCCGACGCCCTGCACGTACGCGCCCTCGATCTGCCCGATGTCGAGCATCGGCGACAGCGAGTCACCCACGTCGTGGATGATGTCGACGCGGCGCACGCTGTACAGCCCGGTGAACTCGTCGACCTCGACCTCGGTCGCCGCAGCGCCGTAGGAGAAGTACTTGAACGGCGAGCCCTGCATGATCTCCGGGTTCCAGTGCAGGCCCTCGGTGCGGTAGTACCCGGCGGCGAAGAGCTGCACGCGCTGGAGGTACGCGGCGTTCGCGACCTCGGCGAACGTGAGGCGCTGCGACAGGTTGCCGAAGGCCGTGACGTACCCGCCTTCGAAGACGACATCGCGCTCGTCGGCGTTCAGCAGGCGACCGGCGACCGCCGCCATCCGCCCACGGATCTGCTCGCAGGCGTTCTTGACCGCGCCGCCGTTGAGATCGGTGCCCGACGAAGCCGCCGTGGCGGAGGTGTTGGGCACCTTGTCGGTGCGGGTGGGGGCGAGCCGCACCTGATGCAGCTCGAGCCCGAGCGCGGTGGCCGCGACCTGCATCATCTTCGTGTGCAGGCCCTGGCCCATCTCTGTGCCGCCGTGGTTGATCAGCACCGACCCGTCCTTGTAGACGTGCACGAGCGCTCCGGCCTGATTGAAGGCGGCGAAGTTGAACGAGATCCCGAACTTGATGGGCGTGAGGGCCAGCGCGCGCTTGATGTGCGGGCTGCGGGCGTTGAACGCGGCGATCTCCGCGCGGCGCTCCTCGACATCGGCCTCCTCGCGCAGCTCGCTCCAGATGGCGCCCATGCGCGGAGCGTCCTTCACGAGCTGACCGTAGGGGGTCGTGTGACCGGCCTGGTAGAAGTTCTTCTCGCGGAGCTCGATCGGGTCGATGCCGAGCGCCGGGGCGACGCGACCGAGGATGTCCTCGATCAGGAAGACGCCCTGCGGTCCGCCGAAGCCGCGGAACGCGGTGTTGGACGCCTTGTTGGTCTTCGCGATGCGGCCGTAGGCGTGCACGTTCGGGATCCAGTACGCGTTGTCGAGGTGGCACAGCGCACGGCCGAGCACGGGCTCGGACAGGTCGAGACTCCACCCGCCGTCGCAGGTGAGCACGGCATCCAGTCCCTGCAGCATCCCGTCGGCGTCCAAGCCGACCTTCCACGAGATGTGGAACGGATGCCGCTTGCCCGTCATCGTGATGTCCTGCGTGCGGTTCAGGCGCAGGCGCACGGGACGACCGGTCAGCTTCGCGCCGAGCGCGGCGATCGCGGCGAGGCCGTGCGGCTGCATCTCCTTGCCGCCGAACGCGCCGCCCATGCGCAGCGACTGCACGGTCACCTCGCTCGAGGTGATCCCGAGCACGTGCGCGATGATCTCCTGCGTCTCGGACGGATGCTGCGTCGAGCACTGCACGAAGTACTGGCCCTCGGAGTCGCGGATCGCGAGCGAGGCGTGCGTCTCGAGGTAGAAGTGCTCCTGGCCGCCGAACTCGGTGACGCCCTCGAAGACGTGCACGGCGGAGGAGAGGGCGGATGCCGCATCGCCACGCTGCACGGTGCGGGCGATCCCCTGGTAGGACTCGGCGTCGATCGCGTCCTGCACCGTGATCAGCGACGGCAGCGGCTCGTACTCGACGGTCACGCGCTCCGCGCCGAGGCGTGCCGCCTCCTGCGTCTCGCCGAGCACCCATACGAGCGCGTGCCCGTAGAACATCGCCTCGCTGGGGAAGAGGGGCTCGTCGTGCTTGATGCCCGCGTCGTTGATGCCGGGAACATCGTCGGCGGTCAGCACACGGACGACGCCGGGCACCTCGTAGGCACCGGAGACGTCGATGGTGACCTTCGCGTGGGCGTTCGTCGACTGCACGGGCCACGCCGTCAGAACACCGGCGGTGTGGGCGGCGAGGTCGTCGGTGTACATGGCGGCGCCGGTGACGTGGAGGGCCGCACTCTCGTGCGCGGCCCGGTGTCCCACGATCGGGTTGGCCGGTCGGTCGGCGAGAGCACTCATGCCGACACCTCCTTCGAGCTGATGACCGTCGTGCTGTAGAGCTTGAGCAGCGCGGTGTTGAGCATGAGCGAGCGGTAGTCCGCGCTCGCGCGGTGGTCCGACATCGGGGTGCCCTCCGTGCCCAGCACCTCGGATGCCGCGCGCACGGTGGCGATGTTCCACGGACGGCCGATCAGCGCCTCCTCGGTGGCTGTCGCACGGAGCGGTGTGGCGGCGACGCCGCCGAGTCCGATCCTCGCCCCGGTCACGATCCCGTCCTCGATGTCGAGCGCGAAGGCGATCGCCACACTGGAGATGTCGTCGAAGCGCCGTTTGGCGATCTTCTGGAAGGCCGTCACAGGCGCGAGCGGCAGAGGAATGCGCACGGCGCGGATCAGCTCGTCGGGGCGGCGGATCGTCTGCCGGTAGCCGGTGAAGTACTCCGACAGCTCGACCTCCCGCTCCCCCTCGGCGGATGCCAGGACGAGCCGGGCGCCGAGAGCGAGCAGTGCGGGCGGGCTGTCGCCGATCGGAGAGCCGGTACCGAGGTTGCCGCCGAACGTGGCGCGGTTGCGGATCAACCGGGACGCGAACTGCGGCAGCAGCTGAGCCAGCAGCGGCACCGCGCCGTCGAGGCGCTTCTCGATCTCGGAGAGCGGGAGCGCCGCTCCGATCTCGAGGACGTCATCGGTGTGATGCAGGGTCCGGAGCTCGTCGAGCTGCTCGATCGCGATCACGAGCGGTGCCCGGCGGCCGCGGATGTTCACCTCGACGCCCCAGTCGGTGGAGCCCGCCACGAGCAGAGCACCCGGCTCGTCACGCAGCAGACGCAGCGCCTCGTCGAGGGAGGCCGGGCGCAGGAACCGCGCCCCGTCGACCTCGGCATCCGTCGGGACGGCGGCGGGAGCCGGTGCCGCGAGTCGCTGCTGCAGCGGGTCGTCCTCCTGCGGCTCACCCAGCGTGTACGCGGCGTCGCGGATCGGGCGGTACCCGGTGCAGCGGCAGAGGTTGCCGCTGAGCGCGTGCAGGTCGAAGCCGTTCGGCCCGTGCTCTGCATCGTGCGAGGGGATGCCGTCGTCGTGCCCGGTACCCCCTTCGGCCGGGGTGCTCTCGACGGGCGTGCGGGCGGAGCGGTAGTACTCTCCCGCCATGCTGCACGCGAAGCCGGGGGTGCAGTAGCCGCACTGCGATCCGCCGGCCTCGGCCAGCTTCTCCTGCACCGGATGCAGGGCGTCCGGCGACCCGAGCCCCTCCGCGGTCACGATCTCCTGACCGTTGAGCGCATAGACCGGCACGAGGCACGCGTTGACGGGGGTCCACTCGGTGCCGCCGTCCGGAGTCGGCGTCGCGAGCAGCATCGCGCAGGCGCCGCACTCGCCCTCGGCGCAGCCTTCCTTGCTGCCCGAGAGGCCGGTGTCGCGCAGCCAGTCGAGGGCCGTGGTGTGGGCGGCGGTCCCGTCGAGCGAGCGCACCCGTCCGTTGACGTTCACGGCGATGTCGCTCGCGGTGATGTCCGTCGCGGTGATGTCGTTCATGATGTCGGTCATTGTCGAACTCCTCAGTACAGCTGTGGTGCTGCCGCTCAGCCGGCGAGCAGCACCTCGATCGGGCCGCGCACGAAGTACAGCGCGAAGCCGACGGATACGACCCACATGAGCCAGTGCACCTTGCGGGCGCGGCCCGAGAGCGCGTTCACCAGGGACCAGGCGATGAAGCCCACGCCGATGCCGTTGGCGATCGAGTAGGTGAGCGGCATCGTGACGATGGTGAGGAACGCCGGGAGAGCCACGGCGAAGTTCGTGAACTTGATCTCCTTGATCTGCGCCATCATCATCGCGCCGACGACGACGAGCGCTGCCGATCCGACCTCGATCGGCACCACGAGCGTGAGCGGCGTGAAGAACATGGAGAGCAGGAAGAGCAGACCGACGACGACCGACGCGAGCCCGGTGCGGGCGCCTTCCCCGATGCCGGACGCGCTGTCGACGAACACCGTGTTCGACGAGGTCGACGTGGCTCCTCCGGCGACGGCCCCGAGGCCCTCCACGACGAACGCCGAGCGGAGACGCGGGAACGTGCCGTCCTTGTAGGCGAGCCCGGCGTTCTTCGCGAGCCCGGTCATCGTGCCCATCGCGTCGAAGAAGTTGGAGAACACGAGGGTGAACACCAGCATCGTGGCCGCGAGGGCGCCGACGCGGCTGAACGATCCGAACAGGTCGAACTGGCCGATGAGCCCGAAGTCCGGGATCGTCACGAACGACGACGGGATCTCGGGGATGGTCATGTGCCATCCGTTCGGGTCCTCGAAGCTCGGGCCGAGCTTCAGGAACGCCTGAGCGATGATGGCGACGACGGTCGACGCGACGATGCCGATCAGGATGCCGCCCGGCACTCTGCGCGCGACGAGCACGCCGATGACGAGCAGGCCGAGCAGGAAGATCAGGGTCGGGACCGAGGTGATCGATCCGCCGTCGCCGAGCTGCACGGGCGGGCCGCCGGGCGTGCGGTTGACGAACCCGGAGTCGACGAAGCCGATGAAGGCGATGAAGAGTCCGATGCCGACCGTGATCGCCGCCTTCAGCGGTGCGGGCACCGCGTTGAAGATCGCTGATCGGATGCCGGTGGCGCCGAAGAGCACGATGAGGATGCCGTTGATCACGACGAGTCCCATCGCCTCGGGCCAAGTGACCTGACCGACGACCGACACGGCGAGGAACGAGTTGATGCCGAGACCCGCGGCGAGCGCGAACGGCAGTCGGGCGATCAGACCGAACAGGATCGTCATGACGCCGGCGGTGAGACCGGTGGCCGCACCGATCTGCGCGGCCTGCAGGGCGTTCCCGGTGACGTCGTCGACGCCGCCGAGGATGAGGGGGTTGAGGATGACGATGTACGCCATCGTCACGAACGTGACGATCCCGCCCCTGATCTCGCGTCCGAAGGTCGACCCGCGCTGGGTGATCTCGAAGAAGCGGTCGAGGGCGTTACGAGGCTCGGCGTCGACGGTGGTGGTCGCCCCGGTGGGCAGCGGCGGCTGCTTCGCCGCCGGGGTGACTCCGGTCTCGGGCTCGTCGGGCAGGAAAACTGATGAAGACATCTTCGGCTCCCGTCGTCGTCGCGTCAGTAGTCGACTCGAGTGGACGTGGTGCTCCACTCCGTGAACGGAGCGATGCGAGCGGTGGGCGGCAGAGGCTCCTGCGCGACCGGCATGATCGCCCTGTCCTCCTCACCGCCTTCGAAGTAGCGGTAGAACACGGCGTCGTCGAATCCGGCATCCGCGGCGTCATCGCGATCGGCGGCGAAGTAGACGCGGTCGATGCGGGCCCACAGCGAGGTCGCGAGGCACATCGGGCACGGTTCGCAGCTGCTGTAGAGGACGGCGCCGGTGAGGTCGAAGGTGCCGAGCCCCTGGCAGGCGGCGCGGATCGCGGTGACCTCGGCGTGCGCCGAGGGATCGAGGTTCGCGGTGACGCGGTTCACGCCTTCGAAGACGCGGCCGTCGGCCGTGACGACGATGGCGCCGAACGGGCCGCCCTGGTTGCGGACATTGTCGGTCGCGATCGCGACTGCGCGGGCGAGATACTCGGCCGGAGTCGAACGCAGACCGGTTTCGGGCATAGCGGTGCTGGTCATGACGGAGAGCTTCCTTGCTGTCGTCGCAGTGATACGGCTTATCTGGTCTGGCCTTGATCAGGCCGTTCCGCGAGATATACGTCGAACCGCTAGGTTGTGCTGCTTCCTGCCCGGAGGCCCCTGTTGGGGTGCGGGCTGGGAACGACTGTAACACCGGATTCGCTGCACGTCCACTCTTTCGGAATCTCTCTTCCACCATGCGAGAGGGATGTGACGATTCTCAGGCTGCGGAATCCTCTGCGCAGGAGAAGCGCGCGCGGTACGAGGTGGGGGTGACGCCGAGCACGCGCGCGAAGTTCTGCCGCAGCACGGCCGCTGAGCCGAAACCGCATTCGTCGGCGATCTGCTCGAGGGGCAGATCGGTGCGCTCCAGCATCCGTTGCGCGTGGATGATGCGCTGCCGCGCGAGCCAGGCCGCCGGCGTCGCCCCGTACTCCGCCTTGAACCGCCGGGCGAACGTGCGCGGAGACATCAGGGCCCTGGCCGCGAGCTGATCGACGCCGAGCTCGTCCCGCAGATGCTCGACCGCCCAGTCGGCGACGGCGGCGAGCGAATCGCTCGGCACGACCGGGATCGGGCGGTCGATGAACTGCGCCTGCCCCCCGTCGCGCTGGGGCGGCACGACCATGCGCCGGGCGATGCGGTTGGTGATCTCGGCGCCGACCTCCTGCCGCAGCAGATGCAGGCAGGCGTCGATGCCGGCGGCGGTCCCCGCACTGGTGATGATCCTGCCGTCCTGAACGAACAGCACGTCGGGGTCGATGTCGATCTGCGGGTACATCTCGGCCATCACGTGCGAGTACATCCAGTGCGTCGTGGCCCGTCGCCCGTCGAGCACGCCTGCGGCGGCGAGGATGAAAGAACCGCTGCAGACGCTCATCACCCAGGCGCCGCGATCGACCGCCTGGCGGGCGACGTCGAGCAGGAGCGGATCGATCTGCCCCCAGTACGCGCGCGGGACAGGGCAGAAGACGACGAGGTCGGCCTCGTAGGCGAACGAGAGGTCATGCTCGACGTTGACCGAGAAGCCGATCTTCGACTGCACGACTCCGGCCTGCGGCGCGACGATGCGGAAGTCGAAGTTGGGCACCCCGTCGTCGGACCGATCGAGGCCGAAGGCCTCGCAGGCCACACCGAACTCGAAGGGTGCGAACCCGTCCTGGATCACGCACGCGACCGTTTTCATCAGCTCTCCCAGCTTGGCAGTTTTCCTACGCTGCACGTCTCATCTGCCACTCGTGGCGGTTATCAGTCGAGCGTAGCGTTTCTGCCATGGTACTCCTCATCGCTCTCTCTGCCCTCGTCATCTGGGCCGTGGTCGGCACCGTGATCGAACTGCGCCGCGACGGCTACCGCCCCACCCCCACCGACTGGAGCCGCATCGCCGGCCGCGACGTGCAGCAGCACGCCGAGTCCGGACACGTCTACCGCTGACAACGTCGTACGCCGCGACTACGCTCGTGCTCATGAGCGAGCCGCAGCAGCCCCCTGTCCCGCCGTCCGCGCAGCCGAACCCGGCGTTCCCTCCCGCTCCGCCTGCGCCTCACCTCCCGGCGGCGCCGCAGTATCCGGCGGGAGCGCCCCAACAGCCGGCTGCGCCCGAGCCGCCCCAGGCCCCCCAGTACCGGGCACCGCAGCAGCAGGCACCGCAGCAGCAGTACCAGACCGCGCCGCAGCCGCCCTACGGTCAGCAAGCCGCATACGGTCAGCAGCGTCCCTCTGCGCCCCGGTCGGGAAACCCGCTGGCTCGCACGGCGTTCATCATCGCCCTCGTCGTGGCCGCCGTCGGCGCCCTGCAGATCCTGCTGCAGCCCTTCGTGCTCGCCTCGTTCAGCTATGACGCCGGCAACTTCGGCGTCTTCACCACCCTGTTCGGAGTGATCGTCTTCCTCGGCAGCGCGGCCGCTCTCGTGCTCGGTCTGATCGCGGTCCGGCGATCCGGCGGGCAGGTCCTCGCCGGCATTGCGATCGGCGTCGGCGGCGTGCAGCTGATCAGCGTCGTGCTCGCGTGGATCTCTTCGCTCTTCTACTACTTCTTCTGAGCGACTCTCTTCTGAGCGATCGCTCCGGCGCTCAGCGTGCGGCGAGCACCCGCTCGTAGACCCGGATCATCGCCGCGGTGCGCGACGACTGCCGGAAGGCCTCGGCGACCTCGGGCACCGGCATCGGCGCCGTGCCGGCGGCGATGTCGGATGCTGCGCGTCGCAGCGTCTCGGCGAGCGCCGCTGTGCGCTGCGCCTCCTGCTCTCGTCCGTGCGCCGAGACATCGGCATCCGGCACCGCCCACAGTCCCCCGCCGAGCTCGGCGGCGATATCGGGGTCGCAGATGACCGACGGCGTACCGAGGGTCGCCGCCTCGAAGGGCGTCATCCCCTGGGTCTCGAAGCCGATCGACGTCTGCACCAGCGCGTCCGCCGCGGCGATGCGCGCCAGCGTCTGGGCGTAGGTGAGGCGGCCGGAGAAGCGCACGCCCTCACGCCCGCCGACGATCTTCTCTGCGGCCGCGCGCTGGCCACCCCCGCCGATGATCTCCAGGTCGGCATCCGCCCCCGAGGCGACGAAAGCCTCGAGGAACGGCAGCAGGCGCTTCTCCGGGCTCATCCGTCCCAGCCACACGAAACGCGGGCGCCCCGGCTCGCGCTCGGCGGGGGCTGCGGCGAGCGTCGCGTCGCGGAGATCGTCGTCGATGCCGTTCCAGACGACGTCGACGGGCTCGAACACCCCGTGCCGCTCGAGACGCCGCGCGAAATGCGTCGAGGGGGCCGTCACGGCGGACGCGCCCGCGGCCAGACCGCGGAGGAACGCCCAGCCGTCGCCGCCGCCGACCGCGTCTCCGATCCCTCGCAGCGCTCGGCGCCGCCAGGCATTGAGGAACGCGAGCACCGGGCGATGCAGCGGAGTGACCGCCGCGATGCCGACGTCGACGCGGTTGTGCATGGTGTGCACGACCGGGAGGCCGTGACGCTGCGCGAACCGATGACCGATGAACGCGCCCCAGAAGTCGGCCTGCACGTGCACGAGATCGACGGGCGGTCGCCGGGTCATCGCCCGATCGAGGAACCGGTCGGTGCGGCGTCCGGGCCAGCTCATCGAGTATTCGCGGTCGAGAGTGATGGGCATCGAGGGCAGATCGACATACGCGGGCGTGGGCGCCGCAGCGCGCGGACCGTGCATCGTCGGCGCGACCACCGTCACGGTATGACCGGCGCGCTCCAGGAACTCGCGCTGCAGCCGCATCGACACCTGGGCTCCGCCGAGGGAGTCGAGGTGCTGATCGCCGAAGAAGACGATGTGCATGACGGACGCCCTGCCTATTCGGGCAGCGGCTCGTCGCGGTAGAGCGCTTCGAAGGTGTCGAGGGTGCGGTTGATGTCGTGGATGGCGACACCGTCGAGCGAAGCCCGCTGCATCCGCTCGTACTCGGCGGGCGACGCGGTGAGCACGTCGGTGAGGCGAGCGGCCAACTCGTCGACGTTGCCGGGTTCGAACAGGTAGCCGTTCTCGCCGTCGTGCACGAGGTGCGGGAGGGCGACGGCATCCGCGGCGACGATCGGCAGAGCCGACGCCATCGCCTCCATGGTCGCGATCGACTGCAGTTCGGCGATCGAGGCGATCACGAACACGCTCGCGCGGGACAGCAGGGCCCGCAGCTCCTCGTCGGTGGTGCGCCCGTGGAAGGTGACACGGTCTCGGAGTCCGAGCTGCGCGGCGAGGTTCTCCAGCTGCTTGCGCTGGTCGCCGCCGCCCACGATGTCGAAGGTCGTCTCCAGCGCCGGATCGAGCTTCGTCATCGCCTGCAGGATCACCTGCACCTGCTTCTCGGCGGTGAGGCGTCCGACGAAGACCATCCGGTTCTTCTCGCGCGGAGCGATGACCGGGGTGTACTGCGTGCGGTCGATGCCGCAGCTGACCGGGATCACACCCTTCACGTCGATCGTCTTCTCGAGGAAGTCGGCGGCGCGACGCGTGGGCGTCGTGATCGCACGGGTCAACGCGAAGGTGCGCTCGGCGTCGGCCCAGGCGAGCTTCACGACGAGGTCGTCGATGAACTTCGGCATCGTCGTGTGGTCGAGGATGTTGTCGGCCATCAGGTGGTTGGTGGCGACGACGGGGATGCCGCGCTGATGGGCGATGCGGGCCAGCCCGCGACCGATGATGACGTGCGACTGGATGTGCACCACGTCGGGCTGCACGCGGTCGAGAACGACGCGCGCGTAGTGCTTCGCGCGCCAGGGCCACACGAAGCGCAGCCAGTCGTGCGGCAGCCAGCGCACGGAGGGCAGCCGGTGCAGCGTCATCGGCTCTCCCTCGATGACCTCGGTGTGCGGCGCGGAGCGGCGATATGCCTGGTTCGGAACCGAGACATGCACGTCGTGGCCGCGCTGCACGAGACCCGCAGCGAGTCGCTCGGCGAAGCGGGCAGCACCGTTGATGTCGGGAGCGAACGTGTCGCTCGCGATCAGGATCTTCAGCGGACGGGGCGGGGTCTCCGCGGCGTTCGAGGGATCGGAGGGAGAGGAGGTCATTGTGCCTTCGGGGACGGCGGCCAAGGGAGCCCAGCGGGCGGTGGCCACTCTACCCGAGGGGCCTGATTTCACCGCTGAGGCGTACCGGCATCCCTCAGGGTCACGCGTTAACGTGGGGCCATG
Organism: Microbacterium sp. K24; assembly: GCF_004794465.1. Lineage (GTDB taxonomy): Bacteria > Actinomycetota > Actinomycetes > Actinomycetales > Microbacteriaceae > Microbacterium. Next base: position 117,498 of record NZ_SSDJ01000156.1, read on the forward strand.
CGACTGACTGCCGACGCCGACCCCCGGCTGTGGATCCCCGTGACGGACTCGCTCGGCTGGCGCGGGCGGCGCCACCGCAAGGCGGCGATCCGGATGCTCCTCGGGCAGGTCAACGCCGCGGTCGGGGCGACCGAGCGCCCGGGATCGCGCTTCGGCGCCTGGGCGATGAGCCAGGCGGCGCCGATGCTGATGAAGCGGGCCGACGGTCGGGTGCTGGTGTGGACGTGGAAGGCGGAGCCCGAGCTGATCGTGGCGATGGCGACCGCACAGACCCTGACGCCCGAGGTGCGCATCGCGCGGGCATCGATGCCCATGGAGTACGACGACACGCAGTCGTTCCCCTCGCGCCTCGGCGTGGGCGAGAAGCTCGTGGTGCCGATCCCTCCGTCCGAGGCGTCTCCGCCGTTCGCGACCTACACGTGGGACACGGGCACGCACCTCGTCACCCTGACCGCGGTCTGCAGCGACCGCGAGCGCTTCGGCACGCTGACCGGCGCGCTCGACGATCTGGCGCGCAGCATCCGCATCGCCGACGACCTCGAGGGCGGCGAGTTACCCGAGGTGCTGAGGCTCGATCCGGCCTAGTCCCTTGCGTCTTCTTGAATCTCCCGACGGCGGTGGCGGTAGTCGGTCGCCAGACTCCACGCGAGAAAGGCGGAAACAGGCAAGATCGAGATCGCACCGAGCCACTCCGGCTCAGCGCCATTGCGGAGATACACCACATTGATCACTATCCCGAAGATGATCGCAGCGACGAAAAGCACGAGCCGAAGCGGGGAGAAGAGGATGCTCAGTCTTTTGCGAAAGGAGCGTCGATAGCTTTCGTCCATCATCACCTGCACGCGTAGGTTCCGAACCAGGGCACCCCGACCACGACTCCGGATACGGGCACAAAAGTCCCGGCAGCCAGCGCGAGAACTGCCAAAGCCGAGGTCGCCACGTTTCGTCTCATGGTTTCTCCTTTGATTCCGTCGCCCCGACTGGGAGCGTCCTGAGACCTTCACGCTGTCATGCCCGCGCCGGTATTCCGGAACTCAATGAAGAAGGGCATTGCCTCCCCCGAGGCCGCGATAGTGAAGTGAGGTAACTATGTAGTAGCCTCTTCACATGGAACCACTCCTGCTCGACCGCCTGCTGCTGATCGGTGACCTCTTTCAGCGAGACATGGCGCGCGCGTTCGACGGCACGGGGCTCACGACCGCCCGGGTGCACCTGCTGTGGGTGCTGCAGCATGCCGGACCGTCGACGCAGCGCGACCTCGCCCGGCTCTGCGACGTCACACCGCGCAACATCACCGGCCTCGTCGACGGGCTCGAGGAATCCGGCCATGTCCGCCGCACGCCTCACCCCACCGACCGTCGCGCCGTGCTCGTCGAGCTGACCCCGTCCGCCGCGACGACCATGGCGGAGATGCAGCGCGAGCATGCCGAGCTCAACGCCACGCTCCTCGCCGCCGTCGCCCCGAAGGACCGGGCGGCACTGGAACGCGGCATCGCCGCGATCGCATCCCACCTCGAGACGCTCGTCGCGGAGGCGGCCGAAGACCGAGACCGGACCGCATCATGAGCACCGAGACGCGGACGGTCCCCTCCGGCGCACCCTCGCGCGCGGCGCGGGTACGGAACTTCCTGCACCGTGCTCTGATCGCCGAGCTGCGCGTCTACTCGAGCATCGGCCGCGCGATCGCCCGCCGCCCCGCCGTTCCGAAGGGCGGCACCGGCATCGCGTATCACCGGCCGGTGATGACCATCGTCATCATCTTCATCGTGCTGTCGGCCGTCGAGATCCCGATCCTCGACCTCATCGTGCATCCCTGGCCCGCCGTGCGCATCCCGATCCTCATCCTCGGCATCTGGGGTCTCACGTGGATGATCGGGCTGCTCTGCGCGATGCTCCTGCGTCCGCACGCGATCGGACCCGACGGCATCCGCATCCGCAGCGGGCTCGAGATCGACGTCGCGGTCGCGTGGGACGACATCGCCTCGGTCGCGATCGCGAAGCGCGTCGATGAACCGAAGACGCCCCGGATCACCGTCATCGAGGGCGGCGTCGAGTACGCCGAGCGCATGCAGGACGAGACCAACATCGAGATCGAGCTGGAGCGCGCCGTCGGCATCCGCCTCCCCGGGCTCCCGCCGAAGGGCGGACGGCAGGACGTCACCCGCATCCGCCTGTGGGCCGACGACCCGCGCGCGTTCCTCGCCGCCGCGCGTCCCTTCCTCATCGCCGCGGACTGACCCCGTTCACTCCAGTCCGCGCTCCGCGAGCCACTGCTTGCCGACCCGGACGGGCGCGCGCGTCAGCCAGGAGTCCGTCACGAGCTCGGTCAGCCGCTCGCGGTCGATCACGTCGAGACGCACGAGCAGATTCGGGTACCCGTCGAAGTGCGGAATGGTGAACAGCACGTCGGGCTCGGCGGCGAGCAGGGCCTCCTTCTCCTCGAGGCCGGCCGTGCGCACGCCGATCACCACGCCGTCCGGCCACGAGCGACCGCGCTCCTCCAGCTGACGCAGGTCGGTCGCGCGCGGACCGCGGACCCCGGTGAACATGCCGCTCTTGACCCGCCAGGCGACCGTCCCGGTGTGCCCGTCCGTCACTTCGAGCACGCCGGGAAGAGCGAGCGCGATCTCGCGCAGATCGTCGACGGTGGCCATGCCGTCAGGATCTCAGATGCTCACATCCCCCACCAGGTTGACCTTGATGCCCATGCCCGCGAACATCGCGGCCTTGGCGATCAGCGCCTTGTCGGCGGTCTCGGCGTCGGGCGCGTAGACGAGCTGCGCGTGGTTCGCCTTGTGGCGGGCCATGAACTGGTCGCGCGAGATGCCGTGGAGCACGACGTGCGCGATCGGCCATTCCGGGTTCGTGGCGTCCTTGCGGCGCTTCGTCTCCTCTTCCGGCAGCTCGACGACCGACGCACGGAAGATGTCGGCCTGCAGGATGCCGTCCGCGATGAACACCCGCGACAGCACGATCTCGCCCGGCTTCGAGACGCCATTGATCGTGGCGCCGCCCGCCGGGAAGAACACGTGCCCCTGACGCCAGCCCTCGGCGTTCTGCCATCCGCCCAGGTGCGACGCCGGCACAGAGCCCGAGATCTCGTAGACCCAGACGAACCGATCGTCGAAGTCCTCGCCCCAGCGCACGTCGTGCAGCGTGTTGTCGGGCACGAGGCCCATCGCGCGCCAGACCCGGTCGGTGACGAGCGCGTCGACCGCGACGCCCTCGTCGGCCTCGTTGAAGTGCGGGAACGCACGGCCCTCGTGCAGCACGCGCGAACCGTCGCGCGAGGTGACGGGCGGGCGATCGGTGGAGTTCAGGATGCCCTCGGCCAGGTCGGATGCCGGCACGAGATCCTTAAGACCCTGCTGGTACTGGATGCCGACCGCGTCGAGGCCGAAGTCGTCGGCGATGCGCAGGGCGGCGATGTACATCTTCATCTGCCACTGCACCTGCTCGCGGGTGAGCTCGGTCGCGGCATCCTCGCCGTACTGGAAGGTCATGCCGGCATCGATCAGCCAGTCGTAGGCGGCGTTCGCCTCGTCCTCCGAGACCTTGAGCATCTCGGCGTACAGGGCCGACTGCGACAGGCGCTCCTTGTAGATGCCGGTCTCGTTCAGCAGCTCGTCGTCGAAGATCGCGTTGTACATGCCCATGCAGCCCTCGTCGAAGACGCCGATGATGGCCTTCTCGGCGAGCAGCTCGGCGGCGAGCGCCTCACCCAGCTGCTTCTCGGGGCTGTCCGGCAGCTCGGGGAGAGGGCGCACGTGCGAAGCATCGTGGGTGATGGTGCCGGTCTCGGTCCACTCCTTGATACCGGCCTTGAACCAGTCGTCGGTGAAGTCGACCGACCAGATCGAGGCATACGGCTTGTCCATCTTGGTGAGGCCCGCGTTCAGTCCGAGGAGCCCGACGAGTCCCGGCCAGTCGCCGGCGAAGTTCGCGACGGTGAGGATCGGCCCTTCATGCGACCGCAGGCCGGCGAGCACGTGGTGCGAGTACTGCCACACGGCCTCGGCGACGATGAGCGGAGCATCCGTCGGGATGTTCTTGAAGACCTCGAGGCCCATGCGCTGGCTGGAGATGAAGCCGTGCCCGGTCGCGGGGTCGACCTCGTTGGCGCGGATGACCGTCCAGCCGAGGTCGTTGAACACCCCGGTGACCCCGGCCTCGAGCTCGACCTGCACGGGCCAGCCGCCCGTGTTGGCGGATTCGCGCAGATCGCCGGAGGCGATGAGGTACGCCGTCTTCGGCGCCGATTCCGGACGGGATGCCGGGGTCGGCAGGGTGTAGGTGGTCATGATGCCTCCGGTGTTGGGGTCGTGGTGAGCGGGAACGTCTGGGAGGCGCCCGCTCGGAGTCGGATGCCGCGGCCGAGGCTCCGGCCGTGCAGCTGCAGATCGGCGATATCGAGCGTGCCGCCGTCGAGGTGGAGGGTCAGCGCGTCGCCGTCGATCTCGACGCGCCCCCACCCCGTGCCCGTCGTGAACAGGAAACGCTCGGCCGCACCGTGGGGCGCGAACGACAGCACTCCCGTCGGCGCGTCCCACTGGGCGCCGGTCGCACCCAGGAGCAGCGCCCAGGACGCGAGCGACCGCGCGTAGTGGTTGCCGCACTCGATCTCGTTCCAGGGACTGCGGTGGCCGCCGTCGTAGCGGGCACGCAGCGTGCGCTCGACGAGCAGCGCGTCGTCGTAGCGTCCGGCGAAGAGCAGGGATGCCGCGACCTGATGCTCGATGCCCGTCCACACCTCGTCGGAGTACACGAACGGGATGGCGGGTCGTCCGCCGCGCGGCCAGGAGGCGAGCAGCAGGCCTCCCTCATCGTTCAGCGCGTAGACCCGCTGGGTGCTCTCGTGGGCGGACAGGTCGTCGCGGTGGTTGTGCGCGACGATCGCGGCCAGGGCGGAGTCGACGCGCTCGGCCGGCAGGATGTGCCCGAGTCCGTTCACGTAGGCGTGGAACTGGCCGAGCAGCTGGTCGCTGAGCACGCCCTCGCCGTACTGGTACCGGTGGGCGTCGGGGTCGTCGATCACCTGACGGTAGTACTCGCCGTTCCAGAGCGTCTCGTCCGTGGCGGCGGCGACGTGGTCGGCGCGGGCGGACCACGATCTCGCGCGCTCGGCCTCGCCGAGGTGCTCCGCCATGCGGGCTCCCGCGCGGAGCGCCGCCAGGTACACGCCGTTCGCGAGCGGCTCGGCGCCGTGGAACTCGATGTCGTAGGTGTTGTGCATCTCGCCGTCGAGCAGTCCGTCGCCGTCGCGATCCCACTCGCGGACGGCGTAGTCGAGCGTGCGGGATGCCGCCGGCCACAGTTCGCGCAGGAAATCGTCGTCGCCGCTGAAGCGCCATTCGCGATGAAGACGCAGCAGGGTGCCGAGCTGGCCGTCGACCGCCGGAGCCATGAACCACGCGGGGCCGCCGAAGATGCGGTTGCCGCGGAACTTCTGGGCACCCTCGTGATCGGTCTCGAGCAGGTATTCGACGCGGCGAGCGCTGCGCTCCAGCGAGGGGAACAGCCAGGCGAGGGTCTGCGCGTAGGACCAGACGTGCGTGCAGGTGCCCTCGCACGAGCCGCCGTGATCGAACGATCCCTCCCACGCCGCGAAGACCGGCCCCTCCCCCAGCTCGGGGTTCGGGGACTCCAGCACGAAGCCGGTCGTGGAACGGGCGGCGGCGATGTTCGCGCCGATCGCATCGACGAGCACCGGATCGAGGCTGCTGCCGTACAGCGCCTCGACGAAGGCATCCGTCGCCCCCTCGAGAGCGGGGAGCTCGCGGTGGAGGTGCGTCGCGGCCGCCCAGGCGTCGGCCCAGATGGTCGCGTAATGGTTGCGGACCGTCGGCGACAGCGGGCCGTCCTCCGGCGGATCCGCGAACACGATGTGGCCGTGCCAGCCGCGGCGACGGTGGGGGAAGCTCCAGGAGAGCACGAACTCGAAGTCGTGGGACTCCCCCGGAGCGAGCGCGTGCACGATGCCGAGGGATCCGGTGCGCAGACGCGGGAGCTTCGCGAGCATCTCCTCCTCGGTGAGGGGCGCGGCGTCCGGGTCGGCGTCGAGCTCGGCGAACAGACCGCGCGGACGGTCCTCGAGCGTGAGCCGCGGTTCGGCTCCCAGGAGACCGTCATCGGTCAGGTCGTTCCAGAACAGGCGCGCCCCGTCGGGCCAGTAGCTCGTGACCCACTGCGGTTTCACCGTGGTCGCGGCATCCGTCGTCGTGAGGCTCAGCGTGCCGTAGCCCGGATCGTCCTCGGGGAGATCGATGCCGAAGTCGAGGCCGCGGACGTCGCCCTCCTCGCGCCACCGCACGTGCTGCGTCGCGCGCATGCCCCACGGAGCGTCGGGTCCGGGCGTGCCACGGCCGGCCGTGTGCGAGACGCTGCCGACGACCGTGACCGCGACCGGCGTCGTGCCGGGATTCGTCACCCGGTAGCGCAGCACTGCGGCCGGGATGCCGGAGGCGTCGGCATCGAGCGGCACCAGCGGCGTGAACGCGTGCAGCGAGACATCGACCGGGAGCGCGGCGTCGGTGAAATCGACGTCGACCACGGGATACTCCCCGTGCAGGGTCGCGCCGTCGAGGCGTGGAAGCCCGGCCAGCTGATCGAACGCATAGCCGGCGTCGGCGTCGTACCGACCGGTGATCTTCGCCTCCAGCACGCGGGTCACAGGATCGCCGCCTTCGGGCCTCGCGTGGATCGCGAAGAACGAGTGCGGGTTGCGCCGCCCCTTGTCGGGCAGGTTCTCGAACTCCCAGTCGCGCAGCTCCCCGCGTGCGCCGATCGACACGTTGCCGGTGCCGATGCCGCCGAGCGGGAACGCGGTCGCCTCCGACGTGTGCGGGATGCCGCGTGCGCGCCGGCTCATGCGGAGGCTCCGCGCTGCACCGCGGCGAGCTCGTGCACGACGTCTTTCGAGGCGTCGTACAGCCGCACGTACCGATCGAAGAGAGAGTCGTAGAGCGGACGGAGGGTTTCGTCCGGGGCGATGGTCTCGGCGATCGGGTTCCAGTCGGTGATGACGGGGGCCGCACCTGCGTCGGCGGTCGCGGTCGCGGCGAGGAAGGCCGCACCGTAGCTCGCGCCGATGGTGGTCGCCGGAACCTCCTGGACGAGTCCGGTGATGTCGGAGACGACCTGCAGCCAGAGGCGCCCCTGCGTGCCGCCGCCGACCGCGACGATCCGTCGGATGTCGGCTCCCGCGGCGCGCATCGTCTCGACGTTGTGCCGCACGCCGAGGGCCGTCGCCTCGAGAGCGGCGCGGTAGAGGTCGCCGCGCCCATGCTCGAGGGTGAGCCCGGCGATGACACCGCGGGCATCCGGATCCTGGATCGGCGTGCGCTCGCCCGCGAAGTACGGCAGCACGAGCAGGCCGCGGGCTCCCGGCCCCGCCCTCTCGGCATCCGCGAGCAGCTCCGGATAGTCGGCGCCGGTCAGATCCTTCAGCCAGGCGGTGAGCGCGCCGGATGTCGAGAGTCCCCCGGCGAGATTCCGGGTGCCGGCGAACGCGCCGGCCGTCGTCCACATCGACGGCGTGCGCAGCGTCTCCTCGCCGGTCGCCACGGTGCTGGTGAAGACCATGAACATCGTGGTTCCGTACATCAGCATCAGGTCGCCGACCTCCTGCGCCCCCACGCTCACCGCCTCGGTCCACGCGTCGATCGTGCCGGTGATGACGGGGGTTCCCGCCGGGATGCCGGTGGCGGATGCCGCATCCGCGGTCACCTCGCCGGCGAGGTCACCCGCCCAGGCGAGCGCGGGCTGCTCGATGCCGTCGGCGTAGTCCTCCCACCAGGGGTCGTGCCAGCGCTCGTTCTCGATGTCATAGAGGGGCGAGACCTGGCTCGCCGACTGGTGGTCGAGCACGTACGCCCCGGTGAGCCTGCGCACGAGCCAGGACGCCGGCATGAAGAGTCGGCGGGCGCGGGTCCGAGCGGCGGGGTCTTCGTCGGCGACCCAGACGATCTTGGGTCCGCCGGCCTGCGAGGTGAGGGTCGATCCGCCCACCCGGGTGATCTCGTCGACGCCGAGTTCTGCGGTCATCCGCTCGATCTGCGCGGTCGACCGTGTGTCGACGCCGTAGAGGATCGCGGGCCGGACCGGCTCGTCCGCGTCGTCGGCGAGGAGGATGCACGGTCCCATGCCGCTGACGCCGACCCCGACGATCTCGGCATCCGGTGCCGCGGCGAGCAGCTCGTGCGCGATCGCCACGAACTCCTCCCACCAGACGTCGGCGTCCATCTCGACCCAGCCGGTCCGCGGACGGCTGACGTCATGAGCCTTGGTCGCGGTCGCGAGGATCATGCCGTCGCCATCGACCAGCACGCCTTTGCTGCTGGACGTGCCGATATCCACCCCGAGGGTGCAGCGCATGGCGTCCTCCTTGAAACCAGAGCGGCGGGAATCTGAAACCTGATCGTCACTGTACGCGAAATCGATTTCAAGACGCAAGCGGGAGCGACTCTTGCTGCACAGATCCGGGGAGAAGAGGGTGTCCACCGTTCCCGTGGTTCCGGGCCTGCTGGACCGGAATACCGTGACAATCTGGCCTTTCGTTCGCAGAATGGAGCCATGGAGATGACCGAGCCGCAGGTATGGACGCTGATCGGCGTGTTCGCTGCCGTGATGATCGGCGCGGTCTCCTTGCTTTTGAGGCAGGCCGACAAGACGCTGACGGCGCTCTCCGGTCAGAGCCAGAACACGCTCGCGGTGCTGTCCCGACAGAACGAGAACACGCTCACCTCGCTGTCCCGACAGAACGAGAACATGATCACCTCGTTCCGGCGCGAGATCGATGCCCGCCTGGAGGGTTTTCAGGGGCAGTTCGATGCACGATTCGAAGCCATGGACGCCAAATTCGATGCACGATTCGAAGCCATGGACGCCAAATTCGACGCACGATTCGACGCCATGGACGCGAAAGTCGACTCTCGACTCGGCTCGATCGACCGGCGCCTCGAAGAGCTCGACAAAGAGGTGGCGAACCTCGCGACTCGCTTCTGGGGCTCTTCCTGAAGGGAGCCTTCAGACGCGGGGGCTGGCCGACTGCACTTCGTTGCGCAGCACGACGGTGCGCGCCGGCTGCTTGTCTCCCTTGATGCGCTCGAGCAGCATCCGGGCCGCCGTCACTCCCATGTGACGGGCGGGCAGCCGCACGACGGTCACCGCGCTGGGTGACAGGGTGGTGAAGGGCAGAGAGCCGATGACGGCCACGCCCACCTCGGGCGGGGTCAGTCCGTGCTCGGTGAGCACCTGGATCGCACCGACGCCGATGAGGTTGTTTCCGGCGACCACCGCGTCGGGGGGCTCCGGCAGAGCGAGAAGCTCCTCCATCGCCGCACGACCGCCGTCGACGCGGAAGGTCTCGAACCGCTGCAGACCGGAGAGGTCCAGATCCGGATAGGCGGTGGTCAGCGCCGTTCGCCACCCGGCGGCGCGCTCCGCCGCGGTGTCGATGTGCTCGGGGCCGCCGATGTACGCGATGCGACGGTATCCCGCGTCGATGAGGTTCTTCGTGGCCGACGTCCCTGCGGCACGGTTGGCCATGACGACCCCGTCGATGTCGTAGGTCGTGCTGCGGTCGACGGCGACGACCGGGCGCCCGGTGGCCAGGATGCTGTCCAGGTTGGTGCTCTCGTCGGCCGTCGCGATGATGATTCCCGACATGTGCTCGGCGATCGCGATCCGGAGATACGTGGCCTCCTTCTCGACCTGCGCATCGGAGTTGCAGAGCACGACCGAATAGCCGGCTTCCGAGGCGACATCCTCGACGCCCCGCGCCATCTCGGTGAAGTACGGGTTCTCGATGTCGGGGATGACGAGGGCGATGACCTCGGAGCTCTGCCGCCGCAGCGTCCGCGCGGTGCGATTCGGCGTGAAGCTCAGCTTCGCGGCCGCATCACGGACGGCGGCGACCTTCTCGTCCGACACGCTCGTGCCGTTGAAGACGCGTGAAACCGTCGCAGGAGAGACTCCCGCGAGCTCTGCGACATCGTAGATCGTGGCCATGCACCCTCACTGCCTGCCCGGTCGCGCCGGACGTGGAAGCAACAGTATCGCGCACATTCGTGTTCTATGGAGTTCTGCGCTGAAATCGATTACATTGGCGGCCATGACTTCTGCGACCTCTGACCTTTCCTCTCTCGCGGCGCTGCGTTCCGTGCAGACGCGTTCGATCTCGCCGGAGAACTTCGACGGTTCCGCTGGGGGCGGAGGCCGGGCGACCGAGGGCACGGGCGCGGCGAACGCGCGTGACCTCGGCCCCGGCTGGAAGATCTCCCCGAGCATCGACATCAAGGCCGGCGAGACATTCGAGCTCGCGAACATCGCGGGCGCAGGCAAGATCACCCACATCTGGATCACGACGCACACCGACAACTGGCGCACGCTGCTGCTGCGCGCCTACTGGGACGGGTCCGAGGAGCCGGCAGTCGAGGTTCCGTACGGTGACTTCTTCTGCAACGGGTGGGGTGTTTTCGCCCAGGTGAACTCGCAGACGATCGCGGCGAACCCGCACGGCGGCTTCAACTCATACTGGCCGATGCCGTTCAAGGACGGCGCGCGGCTCACGGTCGAGAACACCTCCGTCGTCGACGTCCGCGTGTACTACCAGGTCACCTACGAGATCGGCGGCGATTACTCGAACGACGCGTACTTTCACGCCCAGTGGCGGCGGTCGAACCCGCTCGAGGACCGCACCCCCCACGTCATCCTCGAGAGCATCGAAGGGCAGGGGCAGTACGTCGGCACGTACATCGCGTGGGGTGTGAACTCCAACGGCTGGTGGGGCGAGGGCGAGATCAAGTTCTACCTCGACGACGACACCGACTACCCCACGATCGCCGGCACCGGCACCGAGGACTACTTCGGCGGTGCCTGGAACTTCGACATCCCGGGCCAGGGATACACGGCGTTCTCCACGCCGTACCTCGGGATGCCGCAGATCATCCGCCCTGACGGCCTCTACGTCTCGCAGCAGCGCTTCGGCATGTACCGGTGGCACCTGCTCGACCCGATCCACTTCTCCACCGGCATCCCGAAGGTCGACATCCAGGCGCTCGGCTGGCGCAGCGGATGGCGTTACCTGCCGCTGCGCGACGACATCGCCTCGACCGCGATGTTCTACCTCGACCGCCCGACCGCCCGGCGCCCGAAGACGCCGACGGCCGACGACCTGGAGGTGCACCTAGGAACCGCTCCGGTTCCTGACATCGGTTCCACCCCTCCGCGGGCGCCTCAGGACTGAGGTCCCGAGCCCGCGGGCTGACGAAGGAGAAGGCAATGACGCCTCCGAAAAGAAGACGACTCGCGGCCGGAGCCGCGTTGATGTCGTTGGCCGTGGTCGCGGCGAGCGCAGCCGTCTCGGCACCCGCGATCGCGACGACGGCGGCGACCCCGGTCACGGTCGTCGAGAAGCTCACCGGACCCGATGCGCCGAACAACACCTGGGGCCGCTGGGACATCAAGGCGACCGATCTCGGAATCATGTGGGACGACGGCGACGGCCACGTGCTGACCGCCTTCGGCGACACGTTCGGGAACTCGTGGACCGGACCGGGCGGCGGAGCACCGCCCAACGGCAACTGGCGCAGCAATGTGCTGGTGCGGTCGAGCGACGCCGATCTCTCGGACTGGATGCTGTTCGACTGGGCGGCCCAGGGCCCCCAGGGCATCGCGAAGGAGATCATCCCGTCGAAGAAGATCAACGGCGACGAGATCACGATCATCCCCACGGCCGGCATCTCGGTCGGCGACCGACAGTACCTCGGGTTCATGTCCGTGAAGCAGTGGGGCCCGCCCGGAATGTGGGACACCAACTACGCCGGCATCGCGTATTCGGACGACGGCGGGGCGAACTGGACCGTCTCCGACACCCGATGGGACAACCCGAACGGCGACGACCCCTTCCAGATGCAGGCCTACGTGCAGAAGGGCGGCACAATCTACGTGTTCGGCACGCAGAACGGCCGGAACGGCCCGCTGTCGGTCGCCAAGGTGCCGGCGAAGAAGCTGCTCGACCAGTCGTCGTATCGCTACTGGGACGGCCGCAGATGGAGCAAGGACGAGGCGGATGCCGTGCCGGTCATCGATGCCCCGATGAGCGAGGTCTCCGTTCAGTACGACGAGCACAGCAAGCGGTTCCTGCTGATGACGCTGTCGGGCGAGGACATCGTGCTGCATACCGCGAAGAACCCCGAGGGAGAGTGGAGCGCCGCGCAGACGGTGGCGAGCTCGACCGACTACCCCGCGCTGTACGGCGGCTACTTCCACCCGTGGAACAAGGACGGCGAGATCTACTTCGCGATGTCGCAGTGGAATCCCTACAACGTCTACCTCATGCACATGCGGCTCGATGAGAACGGGATGATCGTCGACCCGAACCTCATCGTCGATCCGAGCTTCGAGCGCTCGGACGCGATCGGCACCGGCGCGGACGGCACCTGGGGCGCCAAACCCAACTCGGGCATCGACACCGCACCCGCCGGCGGGTTCACCGGCGACCGCAACGTCTTCGTGCGGTACAACTCCGGCTGGCGAGACATCTGGCAGGACGTCGCCGTCGAGCCGAACACCTCGTATCGGCTGACCGGCTTCCTCCGCACGTCGACCAACAGCGACAACGGCTACTTCGGAGTGCGCCAGCTCGACGGCACGGTGCTCGGCGAGGCGCACTTCGTCTCGGTCGGCGCGTGGACGCGCTTCACCGTGGACGTGAACACCGGAGCCAACACCGCGGTGCAGGTCTTCGGCGGGGTGTGGACGAACAGCGGCGACATCTGGCTGCAGATGGACGACGTGGCTCTGGTCCGCTCACCCTGATCCGGGTCGGCAGTACCCGTCTGGATCGCCGACGTCAGGCGATCCAGGCGGGTGCCCGCCCCCGCAGCAGAGCAGCATCCAGCGAGAACCGTCCTGCGCCGGCGAGTGCGAGGGCGAGAGCGGCGACACCGAGAACGGCGACGAACTCGTATCCGCCGTCGCCGACCCAGAGCCCTGCCGGAAGGTGCACGGCCACGAGCGCGACGACCATGTCGATGGCCAGGAGCATCCCGGCAAGGCGGGTGAAGATCCCGAGGATCAGCAGGAAGCCGCCGATGAGTTCGACCCAGGCGACGACGGGCGCGGCGATCTCGGCGAGGGGGATCCCCATGCCGCGGAACCCCTCGATCGTGCCGGGGATCGTGTTCTCGAAGATCTTCTGCGCGCCATGCGCGGCGAAGACGGCGCCGACCACGATGCGGAGGACGAGGAGTCCCAGCGAAGCGGAGGCAGAGGGGCGGGTGGTGTTCGTCATGAGGAGTTCTTCCTTCGTGGCAGGACACGCGCGCGCCAGGCGCGGAGCAGGGGCATTCCCTGCTTCGACGCTACGAAGCCGAACTTTCCGTCTCCTGAGTGCGGCTGCCCGATATCCTCCAGAGATGCAGCGTGGATTCCGTCAGGTGGATGTGTTCGGCGACACCCCGGGGACGGGCAACCCCGTCGCCGTGGTGCTCGATGCGGAGGGTGTGAGCGACGACGAGCTGCGCCGGTTCTCGGTGTGGACGAACCTCTCCGAATGCACCTTCGTGCTGCCGCCGACCGATCCCGCCGCCGACTATCGCGTGCGCATCTTCAGCCTCAGCACCGAGCTGCCCTTCGCGGGCCACCCGACGCTGGGGACCGCCAGGGCGTGGCTGGATGCCGGCGGCACCCCGTCGACACCGGGCACCGTCATCCAGCAGTGCCCCGGCGGCCTCATCCCCGTGCGGGTCGAGGATGAGACTCTCGCCTTCGCCTCACCTCCCCGGACCCGGTCCGGCCCCGTGGACCCCGCGCTCGTCGCGGAGCTGGTCGAGATCCTCGGGATCGGCCGCGAGCACGTCGTGGATGCCGAGTGGCTCGACAACGGCCCGGGCTGGGTGGGCCTGCTGCTCGACAGCGCCGAGACGGTCCTCGGCATCCGTCCGGACGCGTCCGCGCACCCGGGTCGATGGGACATCGGCGTGATCGGCTCGCACCAGGACGGCGCGGAGACCGCGTTCGAACTGCGCGCCTTCTTCACCGACGGCGATGCTCCGCTGCGCGAGGACCCGGTGACCGGCAGTCTGAACGCCGCGGCGGCCGAGTGGTTGCTCGCGAGCGGTCGCACCGCTGCCCCGTACCTCGCAGCCCAGGGCACCGCGATCGGACGGCGTGGACGCGTCCGGATCAGCCAGGATGCCGATCACGTCTGGGTCGGCGGACGCGCCGATGTGATCGTCTCGGGGCTCGTGGAGCTCTGACCGCGACCCCTCAGACCAGGCCCTGCACCCGGAACTGCTCGGAGTGGTAGACGCTGTTGTTGCCGGTGTTCCACTGGCTGACGCTGAGGTGCAGGTCGGACAGGGTCGAGCCGGGGATGATGTAGCCGCCGTACAGCTGTGCGACGTGCGAAGCATCCTCCTGGTTCCACTCGCTGCCGGAGAGCAGCGTGGTCTTCGTGGCCGTGTAGAGGTTGTCGGTGGGGGTGTTCAGCACCATGGCGTCGATCCGGTACGCCGGGGCGTTGAACCACGTCAGGATCCATTTGCCGCCGAGGGGTCGTAGGCACATCTCGCCGAATCCGCCCGGCAGCACCTCGGTGACCGGCTTGCCCCAGCCCCAGGAGCCGTTGGCGAAGCCCCAGGGCTGATAGGCCGAGAGCGTGGTCATGTTGTTCGACGGCACGCGGTAGAGCACGATGCCCTTGTCGCGCTGGAACCCCGTGCCGTAGATGTACACGTAGCCGTCGCTGCCCAGTCCCCACGTGATGCACTGGAACTTGCCGCCGGCCATGTCCGCGGGGAACTGCAGGCCGGTGTGCTGCCAGGTCGCACCGTTGTCGTCGGACTTCCACAGCTCGGTCCAGCGCACGGCGCCGAACTGCGGCCCGTTCACGATCGCATGCAGATACATCCGCGATCCGATCGTGATCACATCGGACGGGATGACGGTCGTGAAGTAGGCGTCATGCGGGTAGTACCAGAGCTGCGGCGCGACACCCTGCGTGTTCGCGCCCGCGCCGCCGCATCCGTTGAAGGTCACACCGGCGTTGAGGTTCGTCGTCGACGAGTACAGCGCCACCGGCGAGCGCCAGTTGGCGCCGCCGACATGATCCGCCCAGGTGTCGCCGAACAGGAACAGCATCCGCCCGTCCGGTGTGCGGGCAGGGATGCCGAGATCGGTCGCGCCCACTCCGTACTGCAGCGGGCTCTGGGTGCCGGCGAGCACTTTGATCCTGGTGACGGTGAGTCCGGCGGCTGACGCCGGTGGCGCCGGTGCCGTCGCCGCGACGAAAGCGGCGCCGAGCACGGCGGCTCCCTGCAGCACTCCTCGACGACTGATTCCGCCACCGTGCGTGTTCTCGGTCTCCATCGACCTCTCCTCTCGGTACCGCTATTTGAGTCCTGCCATCTTGATGTTGCCGATGATCTGGCGCTGGAAGATCAGGAACAGGATGATCACGGGCGCCGCGGCCAGCACGGATCCGGCCATCAGCAGTCCGAGCTCGGTGCTGCGCTCGGATCGGAACGTCGCCAGGTACTGCTGCAGCACGAACCGCTCGGGCGAGGTGATCGTCAGAATCGGCCACACGTACGAGTTCCAATACGCGAGGAACGCCGTGATGCCCATGACGACGAAGGGCGGCTTCGACAGCGGCAGGAAGATGCGCACGAAGATGCCGAACCGACCGCAGCCGTCGAGCATCGCCGCCTCTTCGAGGCTCTTCGGGATGTTCAGATAGAACTGCCGGATGAAGAACACCATCCCGGCGCTGGCGAGCCCGGGGATCACCAGCACGGCGAGGGTGTCGAGCATGGACAGGCGGGTGACGACGATGAAGCTCGTGAGCAGGATGGTCATGCCGGGGATGAACATCGTGGTGATGACGATCGCCCAGATCGTGCCCTTGAAGCGGAAGTCCAGTCGCGCGAACGCGTAGGCGGCCAGCGAGTTGACCGCGAGGCTCCCGACGGTGAACAGCACGGCGCCCATGAAGGTCCACACCAGCGTCTGCAGGAAGGTCGGGTCCGCGAGGATCTGTGCGTAGTTCTGCCACAGCCACACCTCGGGGAAGAACTGGAACGGCGTCTCGACGACCTCGGTCTTCGACTTGAAGCCGGCGATCACCATCCACGCGAGGGGGAACAGCGAGGCGACGACGAACAGGGCGCCGAGGATCACCTTGCCGAGGACGATCAGCCAGCCGCCGGCGGTGCGCGGCGCCTTGCGCTGCGTACGCGGCTCCTTGCCGGCGAGGACGATGCGGGTGGTCTCCTGCATGACGGCCATCTCAGTCCACCAGCCTCTCGGAGTTGACGAACTTGAACACGAGAGCCGAGATGGTTCCCAGCACCACGAACAGCAGCAGCGCGGCCGCGATCGAGTAGCCGACGTTCACGTCGTTGCGGAAGTGGTTGAAGATGAAGAGGTTCGGCAGGGTCGTCGAGTCAAGCGGACCACCCTGCGTCATCACGAGCGGGAGCTCGAACTGCTGGATCGCGGCGACGAACCCCGTGATCAGCAGGTAGAGCATCACGTTCTTCATCTGGGGAATCGTGATGTAGGCCGTCTTCTGCCCCCAGTTGGCGCCCTCCATCGCGGCGGCCTCGTAGTACTCGGTGGGGATGTCGACCATCGCGGCGACCATGATCAGCGACGTGAGCCCCATGCCCAGCCAGATGGCGGGGACGGCGACCGCGAGCAGCGCCCACTTCGGGTCGCCGATCCACGCGATCGGCTCGATGCCGAAGACCGCGAGGAACGCGTTCAGCAGGCCGCCGGAGTAGTTGTAGATCAGCACGAAGATGATCGACGTGATGACGGCGGAGATGATGGTCGGGATGTAGATGCTGACCTTCAGCAGGCTCGCGGCCCGCCGCGACACCGCGACCACGAGGCTGGCGAACAGGAAGGCCAGGATCAGCATCGGCGGCACGGTCATCAGCACGAAGAGGAAGCCGCGCCCGATCGTGGCGATGAACAGCGGATCCTTCAGCACATTGGCGTAGTTGCGGATGCCGACGAACTCAGGATCCTTGTAGAAGCTCCAGTCCTGGAACGACAGGAATCCGGCGTAGATGGCCGGCCAGATCACGAAGATCCCCAGCAGCACCACCAGCGGCACCAGGAACCAGTAGGCGGTCTTGTTGTCGCGGTACTTGTACCGATTCTGCCGTTGCCGGGCTTCCCGGCGTTCCTGCACAGCCTGACTGGCCATATCTACCTCGTCGCGATCTCAGGGCGAAGCTGTTCGGGGACCGGGAGCCCCCGGCCCCCGAACAGCGAGCGATGTCAGTTCTTGGGTGCCTTGTCGGGCAGCCCGTCACGGTCGATGACCGTCTGGATCGCGGCATTCGCCGTATTGATCGCGTCGTCCACCGACGCGGACCCCTTCATCACGGACTCCATCGCGGTGCCGACGGCGAGGTTCACATCCCACGGGTAGAGCGAACCCGCGATGGCCTCGGGGGCGATGTCGTCGACGATGATGCTCGACCACGGGGCGTCTGCGGCCTCCTGGCTGGCGGCGACGGCATCCTGCACCGACTGGCGCACGGGAACCTTCGTGAACTGGGTGTCGACGAAGAACGGCACGAGGTTCTCGGGGTCGCCGGCGATCGACCACTCGAGGAACTTCCCCGCGGCCTCCGCGTTCTTGCTCTTGGCGTCGACCACCCAGGTGAAGTTGCCCATGGTCGTGGCCGTGCGGCCGTCGGCGTCGGGCGAGTTCGGGAACGCGCCGACGCCGGTCTTGGCGAGCAGGTCGGGGTAGTCCGAGCCGATCTCGGACATCATCCACGAACCGGAGACCTTGAAGGCGACCTTCTGCTGACCGAAGTCCTCACCGGCGACATACGCGGCGAGCGGCTGCTTGGGCATGTAGCCCTTGTCCCACAGCACCTTGTACTGCTCCATCAGCGAGCGGTAGCCGTCATCGTCGATGCTCGGTGCCGTCCAGTCGTCTTTCAGAGCGAGGTGGCCGCTGAAGTTCCACTGCTGGCCGACCGTCGACCAGGCGAACGTCACGGCATCCTGCGCCGGCGAGATGCAGTACTGGCCGTCGGCGAGCGTCGGCTGGATCTTCGCGCACGCGGCGAGCAGGTCGTCCCAGGTCTCGGGAGCGGCGGAGGACTCGACGCCCGCGGCGTCGAGCATGTCGGTGTTCCAGAACAGCACGGTCTGCGGCTCGAGCAGCAGCGGGTAGGCGTAGTGCGTCCCGTCGACCTCGGAGATCGACGTCGCGTTGTCCAGGATCTCGCCGATGGCCTCCTTCGAGACGATCGAGTCGAGCTCGTGCACCGAGCCGGCGTTGACCAGGTCGAGCAGGTTGGCGGAGCTCGTGTAGACGTCGGGGGCCTTGCCCGCGGCCTGTGCGGCCTTCATCTTCTGGTCCCACGCGTCGGCGGGGACCTCGGTGTCGACGACCTTGATCTCATCCTGCGACTTGTTGAACTCCTTGACGATGTTGGCGTACCACTCGTTCTCGACGGGGGTGAAGCTGCGGTGCCAGAACTGGATGGTCGTGACGCCGTCTTCGCCGCCGTCTCCTCCGGCCGTTCCGCCGGGGGTGCCTGCGCCGCACGCGGCGAGCAGGGTGCCGACCGTCAGCGCGCCGAGAGCGGCGATCGCTGTCCGTCGGGTGCGGGTGGTGATTCTCATGGTTCCTCCTCAGGGAACAGACTCCACGTCGAGTCGCTGCTGTGCAGGCCGATCGATCCTCAGTGACCGGGTATGCGCCAGAGTAGGCGAAATCGATTTCATGCGCAAGGGAAATCGGCCCTCCGATATCTCAGTCGGCCCGTTCCAGGTCGGCCGAGAACCAGAAGACGTTGTACGGATCCCAGAGCGAGAGGGTGAAGTGGATGCGCCGGCCGTCCTCCGTGACGTAGCGCGGATTCAGGTACGGAGAATACAGTCCCGGGTACTCCGATCCGGGCACGAGTTCGAGCGGATCCCCCCACGGACCCCAGGGCGTGATGCCCTCCCGGATGTACGCGCTCCCGGCATCCGAATACGTCATGACCCAGCGCTCGAGGTACGTCGACCACATCACGGAGAGCTCGCCGATCGTGCCCTCGACGATCGTCTCGGCGTCGGTCATGTCGTCGCTCCAGCGCGGCTCGTGGCCTTCCAGACCGGCGAAGTAGGAGTACGACGCCTGATCCTCGACGGCCCCTTCGGTCGCCCGGACGCGCATCAGCTGCACGCCGCCGAACCGGCCGGAAGGGATGGACCAGAAGTAGATCCAGTCCTCTCCGCCGTCGGTGACCTGCGCCGTCGCGAACTGGATAAAGTTCGAGTCTCCGGGCCATTCGACGCCGTCGACGGGCGCCCAGCTCTTTCCGCCGTCGCGCGAGACGATGAGTGCCGAGTGGTTCGCATCCCAGGCGCCGGGCTCGCCCCAGAACTTCACCGACATGTACGACACGTAGATCGTCTCGCCGATCGCGAAGCCGTACGTCGGGATCTTCGTGACCTCGCCACCCGCCCCGTTCGCGTCGTGATCGCCCTCGACGAGCGCGGCGGCGAGACCGATGTCATCCTCCACCCACCCCTCGAAGTCGATGCCGTCGGTCGGGTCGTCGTCGGTGGTCCAGGCGGCGACGTTCGACCGCCAGAAGCCGCCCTGGCCGCCGATCGACTCGGGATCCCGTTCGCCGAACGTGTCGCCGAAGAGGAAGAACGTCTTGTCCCCCACGTTCACCATCGACCCGAGATCGGTACCGGCGACCGAGACGGATGCCGTGTCGTTCATCGCATCGGGACCGGTGAGCTGCGCGATCTCGGTGAGGTCGGTGACGCCCTCCAGCACGAACGGCTTGTCGGGATTCGGGTCCACGTTCGGAGCGCCTCCGCCCGCGCAGCCGGCCAGTGCGACCGACAGGATGACGGATGCCGCGACGGTGGCGCGACGGAACGGGGCTCGGCTTCGACCTCTGCGACGGTGCATGGTCCTGAATCTAGCGAAATCGATTTCAGAGCACTAGTGTCTTCGGCATGCCTCTCTCCTCCGAAACCCGGTGGCTGCGGCCCTCCGGCGCTCCCGACGACGAGCCCCGCTGGGGTCACGTCGACGGCATCCAGATCGGCATCCCGCCGATCCCCGGCCCTGGTGGCCTTCTCCGCGTCTTCACGCCCTACCTGGACCACCCACGCGAGCGGCTGATCAACTTCATCGCCGTCGAACCGATCCCTCAGGGTGAGACCCAGCGGGGATTCTCCGAGCTCGAACCGAGTTCGCTCGACCCGGGCGAGCGCGGCAAGCGCTTCTGGTCCGCCGATGACGCGCAGGCGGCCGAGCACGGCGGGGATGCCCCGGCCCGCGGCGTCACCGAGGTCGTCGACGGAGTGGAGACGCTGACGGTGTGGATCGGCGTCGAGCGCTTCGACAGCGGCGCGGACGTCCGCGTGCGCGTGCGGTTCTTCGCCGATCGCCCGCACGAGGTCGAGGTCGCGGGCTTCGCGAATGCGGCATCCGTGCCTCTGTCGCACCTGATCCTCACCGCGACGATGGGCAACTGGGCACGACTGCGCCGGTTGCACCTCGCCGATCGCATCGTGACTGCGGGTGAACTCTGGCCGGACTTCTCCGGCACGGCCTTCGCCGAGCACGCCCGGTTCCCGCTGGCCGAGCTCTCCCGCGAGGGTGATGCGGCGATCGTGAGCGCGACCGGCGATGAGGAGGACCCCTGGTCGGTCGAGTACGCCGCCGACACCGCCGAGCACTGGCGGTTCCTCGGCCGTCGCGCGGTGCAGACATGGCGGGTCGATGACCCGCACCCCGAGCTCGAGGCTGTCGTCAACGCCCGCTGGTCGTACTGGGCGAGCGCCTCGGAGATCCCCGGCGGCCCTGCCTACGAGAACTTCGAGATCATCGAGCCGTTCCGCCAGGGCGCGGCGTTCCGGTTCTCGGTCGCGGAGATCTGAGGCCAGCCTTGCACAACGGCACCCTTTGGCATAGAGCGCGATGTGGCATCGATCCCATATCTGCGCCAAACTGAGAGCATGCCCTCCTTCCCCGCTGATTTCCTCTGGGGCGCAGCCACCAGCGCGTACCAGATCGAAGGATCACCGGATGCCGACGGCCGCGGTCGCTCGATCTGGGACACATTCACCGAACGGCCCGGGGCGATCGAGAGTGGGGGCGATGCGCGCATCGCCTGCGATTCCTACCACCGGTGGCAAGAGGACCTCGACATCCTCTCCGAGGTCGGGATGAAGGCCTACCGCTTCTCCCTCGCGTGGTCGCGCATCATGCCCGATGGGCGAGGCCGCGTGAACCCCCGCGGCCTCGACCACTACGAGCGCCTGATCGACGAGCTCCGTCGGCGCGATATCGCGCCCATCGTCACCCTGAACCACTGGGACATGCCCGAGGCTCTCATGGCCGACGGAGGCTGGATCGGGCGCAGCAGTGTCGACGCGTTCGTCGAGTATGCCGTCGCGGCATCCGAACGCCTCGGCGACAGGGTCGACTGGTGGATCACGCAGAACGAGCCGTGGATCATCCAGCTGCTCGGTTACCAGCTCGGCCTGCACGCTCCCGGCATCCGTGATCTGCGCGGCGCCGTGACCGCCGGGCATCACGTGCTCCTCGCCCACGGGCGGGCTGCCGACGCCATGCGCCCGTTCACCAGGGGACGCATCGGGGTCGCGCTCAACCTGCTCCCCTGCGTGCCGGCCACCGACAGCCAGGAAGACGCCGATGCCGCCTGGGGATCGGACGGCTACGTCAACCGCTGGTTCCTCGACCCGCTGCTCCGGAACGGGTATCCCGACGACATGCGGGCGCACTGGGAGCGGGCGACGGGAGGCCCACTCGACGACGTCATCCGCCCGGGAGACGAGGCTGCGATCTCGGGCCGCAGCGACTTCCTCGGCATCAACTTCTACACGCACCGGGTGATGGCGGCGGCCGCCCCCGGGCCCGACCGACCGTTCCCGTGGCAGGTAGTGGGATCCACGGGCGAGGTCGAGCGCACCGACGAGGGCACCGAGATCGTGCCGGACGCATTCCGAGACCTGCTCATCCGCGTCCACCGCGACTATCCCGGGGTGCCTCTGATCGTCACCGAGAACGGCGCGATCTTCGGTGACTCGCCGACGCACGATGGCGAGGTCCATGACGTGCGGCGGACTCGCTACCTGCGCTCGCACGTGGCGGCGATGGCGGAGGCGCTCGATGCCGGGGTGCCACTGCGGGGCTACATGCACTGGTCGCTGCTCGACAACTTCGAGTGGGCGCTGGGCTACCGTCCGCGCTTCGGCCTCGTGTACGTCGACTTCCGCACCGGCGAGCGCATCATCAAGGACAGCGCCAGGGACTACGCGCGCATCGTGCGCGACGGCGGGATCGTGGCGGGTGCAGACGTCCGGGCCTCGCAGGTCGACAGCCTCGGCGCGTTCGGCTGACGGTCAGGACAGCAGGACGTCGGCGACGCCGAGAGTGGTCACCTCCACCTCTCGGCGGTCGCCCTCGCCGGCCACCCGCACGATAGCGGTCACGTCGCGATCCGAGATGTTGCGCATGCGCACCCGCACCTCGGACCCCGCGGGTCGGAGCTCCACGAGAAGCGCGTCCGCGGGCTCTATCGAGAGAGGCGAGTCCGGTGATCGCTCGGGTGCCGCGGGCAGATGTCGCGCCTGCAGCGGTTCGAGCAGATCTCGCCCGAATCGTCGCACATCCGCATCGCGCACCTCGCCGACAGGGCGGAACCGGTACCGGAACCGCCGGGTGATCTCCTGACGGGCCTGGAAGTTCGTGAAGTGGAGGTTGTTCATCAGCCAGCTGCCGATCTGACCGGATGCCGCATCGAGGTGCGCTGCCCACTTCCCGGTGTGGAATCCTCCGAGCTGCACGAGGGGTGCGTCCATCGAGCCCCACAGCACGCCGCCCTCCGTCCCGGCGACTCCCACCGCGTGCTGGATCGAGTACCAGTCCTTGCTGGTGTCGGGCAGCTGCTCACGCTCCGCCTCGAAGACCGCACCGGCGGTCTCGAGCAGGAAGCGGGGCTCGACGATCGCGAACGGGAAGGCGACGAAGACGCTCTCCGGCTCGAACCGCTCCGGCTTGCTCACCCGCACGTCGAGCCCGATCTCGTCGCCGTCCTCGGCGAGCACGAGCGTCGCGACCACGCTCGGGATGCCGGACGTCGCCGTCTCCCAGGTCACCTCGGTCACCGTGCCCCCGCGCCGGACCCGCACCGGCCCCTCGCCGACGGCGATCTCGTGCCGGAAGTCGGGTCCCGGATGCTCGGGGTGGAAGAGCTTCGGCGACTCGGTGATCATCGGGTGCGTCGAGCCCTCGACGACGCACTCGTCGACGAGGGCGCCCAGCGGGGCGAGGGCCGCGGTGTCGACGAGCTCGCGGTCCGTGGCCGTGTCGAGCAGGGAGAGGATGCCGCCGCGCGTCGGGTCCACGACGACGCGATAGCGACCTGCGGCGATCGGACCGCTCACGATCTCCTCGTCGACGGCCGGCGGCGTCGGCAGCACCGCGACGCCGAAGGGCTCCACGTCAGCCAGCAGCCGTGTGCGTCGGACTCCGCCGACCTCGACGTCGACCACCTCACGACGACGGGACTCCGTCGGGTTCACGACCACGACGACATCCGCCGCTCCTCCGGCTGCGGCACCGAACGATCCGGCCGACCCGACGAAGCGGAACCACCCCTCGATCGCGAGATCGCGGGCATGGTCGAACGCGTCGTAGGCGAAGCCCGACTTCGCGTTGTGGTGCGAATGGCTGAACGTCGAGTGCGCTTTGGAGTACGTCTCCCAGCTGCCCCAGGTGTGCTCGCCGTAGAGCAGCAGCTGCTCGTCGACATGGTCCAGCAACTGCGCCACTTCCTCTTCGGAGCGATGGCGCACGGGGCCACGCCGGTAGCCGAGCACGTCGAACCCGGGCTCTCCGCTGTCGCCGGCGAGCCGTGCAAGGGCGTGCGAGGACTGGGCCGCCCGCGCGAAGCTCCGCGCCTCCCGATACACCGCCACCTCGCGCGCCGTCGAACCATGCCCGTGCGACCACCAGTCGGCCCACTCCCCGCGCACGATCCGCAGCGCAGTGCCTGACGCCTCGCCCTCGATCCGGTCGAGCGCCTCGTCGATCGTGGCGGTGCGCATCGGGCGCTCAGGATGCCGTGCGTTCCACACTCGCACCACCTCGAGGAAGTGCGCCGTCGGCCACCGGTTGTCGTTCCCCGCGTGCACGATCGCGGTGCTCCAGGGATAGTCGTCGCGATCTTCGAGCTCGCGGATGAAGGCCTCGATGTTCCGCTCCGCAGCGTCCGCGTCGCCGTCGACGATGCCCCACTCCTCGCCGAAACCGTAATGGGTGGAGAGCCACACGAACACCGAGCGGCCCGATGGCGACTCCCACCGGAAGCCGCTCGGCTGCCGGAAGGGGGGCCGGCCGTGATCGGGGTTCAAGGCCATCACGAGACGGTCGATTCCGGCATCCTGCATCTGGTCGACTGTGCCCCAGGAGAGCCCGTTGACGTCGCCGTGCTGCTGCGTGCGGATGTCGATACCGAGGTCGCGGATGCGGGCGAGCTGCGCGTAGGCCGCATCGAATTCGAACGCGCTCGGCAGCTGCGTCATGTTGAGGTAGCCGCCGGTGACGGAGATCGCCCCCGACCGCGTCAGTGCCGTGAGCTGCGCCTTCTGCGCAGGCGTCGCGGTGCGCAGGAAGTTCAGCACCGGTCGGGCGACCTCGAAGCTCCAGCGGAACGCGTCGGGTCCGTCGCCGGCATGCTCGGCCGCGAGCTCGAGGACGCGCCCGACGATCTGCGCATGCTGGGTATCGATGAGTCGCGGGCTGTTGGTGTAGCCGACGTCGTGATGGGTGTGGCCGATGAGGAGGATCTGTCGGATCGACATTCGCAGGGCTTCCGTGGTCGTCGCGGGCGAAGGAAAGGGCGGGCCGACCGAAGTCGACCCGCCCCGGGTGCGGGCTTCTCAGCCTGCGGTGGCGTTCTCGTAGGCGCGCATCGCCGCCTGCTGCGCGTCGGCGAGGGCCTGCTCCGGATCCTTGTCGCCGAGCAATGCTGCGGTGATCGCGTTGTTCAGCTCGTTCTGAATCTCCTGGCCCGCAGGCGAGGAGCCGAAGGACTGCCCGTAGTCGACCACGTCGTAGAAGGTCGAGATGACCTGGTCGAATCCGGCGTTGCCGGTCTCGACCACGAACTTGTCGCGGATCGCCTTGTCGGCAGCCGGCGAGCCGGTGAAGAGCCCCGTGTTCAGGCCGCCGTCGTCCTTGAGCGTCTGGGCACGGGCTTCTCCCGCCGCCATCCACGCGTCGTCCGACGTCAGGTTGATCATCCACGCGCAGGCCGCGGCCGGGTTCTTCGCGCCGACGGGGACGACGAACGCGGTGCCCGATGCGACCGAGAACGGGTCGCCGTTGGTGTCGCGGAACGGCACGGCCTGGATGTCGATCTGATCGGCGTACGGTCCGAGCACGTTCGGGTACCACTGCGCGTTCACCTGCGCGCCGACCTGACCGGCGACGTACTGGTTGTTGTCGCCGAACGTGTCGAACGAGTCGGTGAAGCTCTTCACCGCGGCGAATCCGCCCTGCGCGTCGGTGATCCGCTTCAGCAGCTCGATGCCGGCGACGTTCTTCGGGTCGTCGAGCGTCGGCGCGCCCTTGTCGTCGTTGAGCTGCCCGCCCGTGGCGAGGATCCACAGTCCACCCTGACCGGTCGCGACCGGGTCGAATCCGAGACGCGACGGCACGCCGCCGGACTCCTGGTAGATCTTGCCGATCGCGTCGATGAGCCCGTCGGGGTTCGAGGTGTCGAAGTCCTCCGGGGCGACTCCCGCTTCATCGAGGACCTTCTTGTTAACGATGATCGCGGGCGGCTGGTAGAACTGCGGCACGGCCCAGACCTCGTCGTCGTAGGTGACGTCGTCGACGACCGACGGGTACCAGTGCTCGTCCGGCGTGACGTCCTGTGCGGCGAAGCACTCGTCGAGCGGCATGATGAGTCCCTGCGCAGCGTAGGTCGTGACGTAGCGGCGGTCCATCTGCACGACGTCGGGAACGTCGCCGCTGGCGATGCGGGTCGTGAACTTCTGCGCGTCGAACGCGGTCGCGTCGAGCTTCAGGTCGACGTCGCTCAGCTGCTCGGCGGCGTAGTCCATCCGCGAGGTGCCGACGTCATCGGCGTTCTCGAATCCCCACGCGTTGAGCGTGCCGGTCGGCTTCGCGTCGAAGTCCGCATCGCCGCCGCTCTCTCCGGCTCCCCCGCCGCTGCAGCCGGCGAGCACGATTGCGGATGCCGCGGCCATTGCGGCGAATCCCAGAATGCGCTTGCGCATTTCTTTCCCTTTCGATTGGGGCGGCGCCATCGCCTCCGCCGGGTCGACTGTTCCGAATGTGGGAACCTTCCCACATGAAGCTAACGGAACGGACCCAGAGGGGCAATGCCTCCGCCGCGTGTTTACTGGTTTGTGATCTTCGGATTGTGGAATCGTTGCCATAGACGATGGTTCATCGAATCATCCCTTCCGCCCCTGGGTCGCGACGCCCTCGATGAAGTACCGCTGACCGAAGGCGAAGAGGATGAGCATGGGGACCGTCACGATGAGCGATGCCACCATCACGTACTGATAGTCGCCGTGGCCGCCCGCGGTGGGGCTGTACTTCGTCATCGCGTATGCAATACCCAGCGGCGCGGTGAACTCGTCGACGGAGCCTGCGTTGAGGTAGATCAGCGCCGACTGCAGGTTGTTCCAGCTCGCCTGGAACTCGAACAGGAAGACGATGATGAACGAGGGGATCGACAACGGCATCGCGATGCGCCAGAAGAGACCCCAGTAGCTCGCGCCGTCGAGTCGCGCGGCTTCGAAGAGCTCCCGGGGAAGGCCGAGGAAGAACTGCCGTTGCAGGAAGATGTAGAACGCCGACCCGAAGAGATTCATGCCCCACAGCGGCACCCACGTGCCCAGCATGCCGGTCTCCTTCCAGATCAGGTAGATCGGGATCATGGTGACCGCCCCCGGCAGCATCATCGTGCCGAGGATGAGGCCGAACAGGATGCTGCGCCCCGGGAACTTGAAGTATGCGAATCCGAAGGCGACGATCGAGCTCGAGATCGCCACGGCGCCGGCGGCGAGCAGTGCGATCGCGATGCTGTTCCACATCCAGCTCAGTAGCGGAAGCTGGTTCCAGACCTCGACGTAGTTCTCCGGCACGAAGGTCTTCGGGATCAGCAGGTTGTCGAAGACCTCGCCGCGGGGCTTGAAGCTCGCGGCGAGCAGCCAGACGAACGGGTACAGGAACAGCAGCCCGAAGCCGATCAGAATAACGGCGAGGACGATGCGGCCGGCGAGCGTCTTCGGCCGTGCGACCGCTCGCCGCCAGCGAGAGCGCTTCGGTACGGTGACGGCGACCGTCGCGGACTCCTGAGCCGGCAGCGCGGCTGGGGGCACCTGACGCAGTGAAGACGACATCAACGGTCTCCCTCGTAGTAGACGAATCGATTGCCGAACTTCACCTGGATCACCGTGATGACCATGATGATCAGGAAGAGCAGCCAAGCCATGGCGGCGGCGAAGCCGAAGTTGAACTGGCGGAAGGCCTGCTGGAACAGATAGATCGCGTAGAACAGCGAGGCCTCCGGCGAGGAGTTGCTCTGGTCGCGCCAGAACAGCAGATACGCCTGGTCGAAGACCTGGAAGGCCGCGATCGAGAGCACGATCACGTTGAAGAACATCGCGCCCGAGATCATCGGCAGGGTGATCGAGAAGAACTTGCGGATCGGTCCTGCCCCGTCGAGTGACGCGACCTCGTAGAGCTCCGTCGGCACGTTCTTCAGCGCCGCGAGGAAGATGACCATGGTTCCCGCGACGCCCCAGAGGGTCATGATCACGATGCTCGGCTTGACCCACGCAGGGTCGACGAGCCACTGGGGGCCTTGGATGCCGAAGAGGCGCAGGAACTGGTTGATCGCGCCCGAGTTTCCGTTGAGGAGCAGAAAGAAGACGGCGGCGGTCGCGACGGCAGGGGTCATCTTGGGCAGGTAGTAGAGCGTGCGGAAGAAGCCTGCGCCGCGCCCGACACGGTTGAGGAGCAGGGCGAGCACCAGCGCGAAGACGATCTCGAGGGGCACGGCCATGACCGCGTAGAACAGCGTGTTCGCGAGCGAGACGCCGACGCGCGGGTCTTCGAACAGCTGGGCGTAGTTGTCGATGCCGACCGGGCGTGCGGTGTTGGTGGCGAGGTTGTAGTTGCTGAACGAGATGTACAGGCTGTAGATCATGGCGCCGGCCGTGAAGATCAGGAAGCCGACGAGCCACGGCGAGATGAACAGGTAGCCGGCGATGGCCTCGCGCTTGTTGTAGTGCTGCTTGACCCGCGGAGTGCGCTCCTTCGAGCCGCGCTGCTTCCGCCCGGTCCGCGCGTCCTTCGCGACGCTCAGGGTGCGCGTCTCCGACTCGGATCCGAGGCTCATCGCTCCCCCTCCGTTCCGGAGGGGTGCCGGCGATTCGTGTGTCTCATGTCGCTTCTCTCGTCGACCTGTGGCATCGTTACCACATGGGTGTGACTATACGGGTCGAGTTCCCCTCCTCGCAACCGCGTCACCTCGATCCTGTGCCGATGCTAGAACGTCTGCTGATCTTGCGGACAGGCCTTGCGTCGGGGCGGGGAGATGTGCTCGGAACGGGCGGATTAGGGTGATCGACGCCGACATCGCGGTGTATGCGGCGACGGCCGGCGGGGTATGCGCGGCCGTCTCCGCTGCGCGTTCCGGGGCGCGGGTCGTGCTCATCGAACCGGGGCGGCATGTGGGCGGGATGACCAGCGGAGGTCTCGGTTACACCGACGTAGGCGACCTGCGCGCCCTGGGCGGGGTGGCCTCCGAGTTCCGGGCCGCGGTCGCTGCGTATTACGGAGTGCCGATCGGCCGTTTCGCGGGACCGGAGCCCCACGCGGCGGAGGAGATCTTCCTGCGCTGGCTCGACGAGGCGGGAGTCGAGCTGCTCTTCGATGCCGCTGTGCGCGACGTCGACAAGTGCGACGGGCGGATCGTCTCGGCGGCGTTCCGCGGCGGCGAGACCGTGACCGCGGACGTGTTCGTGGATGCGAGCTACGAGGGCGACCTGATGGCAGCCGCCGGTGTCTCATACTCCGTCGGTCGCGAATCCCGCGCCCTGCACGGCGAGGAGTTCGCTGGGCGGCAGGAGGTGGTTCCCGGCCGCCACGCGACCCCACCGTGGATCTCCCCCTTCCGCGACGACGAGAGCGGCCGCGCTCCGGGGCCACTCCTGCCGCAGATCAAGCCCGGACCGCTCGCCGAGGTCGGGACCGGGGACGGCGGCATCATGTCGTACGGCTATCGCGTCTGCCTCTCGCAGGCCCCGGACCGCGTTCCCTTCGGCCGACGCGACGGGTACGACGACGCGCACTGGGAGCTCGGTCGACGTCTTTTCGCCGACGCCGCCGCACGTGGAGAGGTGCACCGCGCCGGCCGATACATCGGGCTCGAGCCGAATCTTCCCGGTGGCAAGGCCGACGGCAACTCGCTCGGCCCCTTCTCGTTGAGCGTGCTCGACGGCTCGGCGTGGGAGTATCCCGACGCGGATCCGGTCCGCCGCGAGGAGATCCGTCTCCACCACCGGCACCACGCCCAGGATTTCCTGTGGTTCCTGGCGAACGACCCCGCCGTGCCGGCGACGGTGCGACGCGAGATGCAGACCTGGGGCCTCCCGGCCGACGAGTTCGCCGACACGGGTCACCTCCCCCACCAGCTCTACGTGCGCGAAGCCCGCCGCATGACCTCGGACCGTGTCCTCACCGAGCACGACCTGCGCGCCGGCAAGTTCCCTGCCGACGTGATCGCGCTCGGCTCGTACCACCTCGACATCCGCGAAGTGCAGCGGACCTGGCGCTGGGTGCATGAGCATCCCGATCCGATCGCGATGGTCGTGTCCGAGGGATACCTCTCGGCCCCCGTGCCGGTGTACGGCATCGGATACAGCGCTCTGACGCCGCGGCGGGAGGAGTGCGAGAACCTGATCGTGGCCGTGTGCATCTCGGCATCGCACGTCGCGTTCTCGTCGGTCCGCATGGAGCCGCAGTACCAGATGCTGGGTCAGGCCGCCGGCCTCGCGGCGGCTCTCGCCGCCCGCACGGCGCGCGCGGTGCAGGACGTACCCGTCGCCGAGCTGCAGCGCATGCTGCGGGATGCCGGCGCCGCGCTGTCGGTCTGACACCCGACCGGCAGGGCTCAAGTCCAGGCGGCGCCGGGATCGAGCGTCCGCGCGTCGCGGCCGTGCAGGGCGAGCGTGAGCTCGGCGGCGGCCTCGAGCTCTTCGCTCAGGTCGACCGCGCGTCCCGGATCGCTTGCGCACACCACGCTCCCGTGATTCGCGAGCAGCAGGCAATGGCTGTCGGACGCGGCAGCCTCAACCCCTGCGGCGAGCGCGTCGGATCCCGGCGCGGCATAGGGCACGAGGGCGACGCGACCCAGCATGCGAACCCGATACGGCGTGTAGGCGGGCAGCGGATCCTCCCCGGGTGACGCGAGGCACGACACCGCCGTCGCCGCCCTCGAATGCAGGTGCACGACCACCCGCGCATCGGGCCGGGCGCGGTAGGCGGCCAGATGCATCGCCCATTCCTTGGTGGGCGCAGGCCCCTCCTCGTGCGTGCCGTCGGCGGCGAGCACGGCGATCTCGCCTGCCGTCACCCGCCGGAGAGCCGAGCCCGTCGGCGTGATCAGGATGCGATCGCCGCTGCGCATGCTCGCATTGCCCGAGCTGCCGGGTGAGAGTCCGGCTGCGGCGAGCGCACGACAGGCCTCGACCAGCTGTACTGCGGTCATGACTCCTCCCAGGCGTCGACGAAGAGCTGTTCGTGGCCGAAGTTTCCCGACTTGAAGCAGAGGTCGAGTGCGCGGCCACCGGCATCCGTCGCCGTCGTCCATGCGACCCCCGGCGCGATGACCCTGCGGACCCGCAGCGTCGCGACCCCGAGCTCGGCGGCGATCGCTCCCGAGGTCTCGCCCCCCGCGACGAGGATGCGACGGATGCCGTGGTGCTCCACGGCCTGCGCGGCGATACGAGCGAGCGCACCCTCCACGAGCGACGCGGCCCGCACCGCACCCCAGCGCTCCTGCGTGCGACGAATCCGCGCGGGGTCCGCGGTCGCGGACACGAGCGGAACCGCGGATGCCGAGGCGACGAAGTCGACCGCCTCCGCGATCGGGCCGTCGGCGTCCGCGGCGAGCGCGTCGACGTCGAGCACGAAGACGGGCCCATCGTGGGCGGCGACCTGCGCGCGGGTCCGCTCGGACGCACTGCCCGACAGGATGAGCGGCAGGCCGTCCGGAGCGTGCCGCACAGGCGACGCCGCATCGGAGCCGAGTCGTCGCGCGAGGGCGACGGCGAGCCCCGCCGCTCCGCCGGGCAGCACCGTACCGGGGTCGACGTCGAGGAGCGCGGCCGCCGCGGCATCCAGATCCGCGTCGTCGATGGCGTCGAGCAGCACATGACGCACGCCCCGCGCCCGCAGTGCCTCGACCTGCGCGCGGATCGCGGCGGGACCCTGATGCACGCGCTCGATCGGCACGGACGCGACCAGGAACGACGTCTGCCGGCCGAGGACCCGCACGATGTCGGGATCTCGCATGGGCGTGAGCGGATGCTGGGCGAGCGACGACTCCGACAGCAGCCGATCACCGACGAAGAGGTGACCGCGATGCATCGTGCGTCGAGCGGCCGGCGTGGCGGGCGTGCCGATCGAGACCGCCCCCGGCGCCAGCTCCGCGAGGAGCGCGTCGGCGACCGGGCCGATGTTCCCGGCATCCGTGGAGTCGAAGGTCGAGCAGTACTTCTGGTAGATGCGTCGAGCGCCCCAGCCTCGGAGGACGCGGGCGGCGGCGACGCTCTCGTCGACCGCCGACGTGACCGGCGCGGTCCGCGACTTCAGGGCCACGATCACGCAGGCGGCGTCCGACGGCGGTGCAGCGCCGGGCACGCCGATCCGCACCTCGGCGTCGAGGCCGGCACCGCTCACTCCGGCTGCGACGTCGCAGGCGCCGGTGATGTCGTCTGCGATGACGGCGAGCTCGACCGTCATCCCGCGATCCTGACCTCGATACCGGCTGCGTCGATGCCGGCGAGCAGCTCGGCGTCGGCACGGCTGTCGGTGATGAGCGCATCGACGATGTCGAGCCCCGCGATGCGTACGGCGGCGGTCTGGGTGAGCTTCGTCGCGTCGGCGAGCAGCACGACCCGTGCGGACTGCTGCGCCAGCACCCGCTTGATCGCCGCGTCGAGGGCGTTGGTGCCCCACAGCCCGTCCGGGCCGACGGCCGTCGCCGAGAGGAACGCGACATCGCAGCGCACGCCGCGCAGTGTCTCCTCGGTGAGCGGACCGGCGAAGCTGCGGGTGTCCGGCTGGTAGTGCCCACCCGCCGCGATCAGCCGTGCGGAGCCGACGCGGCTCAGCGCCTCGATCACCGGCATCGAATGGGTGACGACGGTGGTGTCGCCGAGCAGCGGGACCAGCGCGGCCACGGTCGTGCCCGCATCCAGCGCGACCATCTCCGCCGTGAGCGCTTCGGCGGCCGCGAGCTCGGCGATCGCTCGCTTCTGCACGGCACCGATTGCGTCGCGCCCTTCGAAGGGCAAGCCGCCCGAGATGACGGTCGCGCCGCCGGCCACGCGGCGCACGGCGCCCTGCTCCTCCAGCATCCGCAGATCGCGGCGCACGGTCATCTCCGAGACGCCGAGTTCCTGGGCCGCCGCGATCGATGAGAGGTATCCGTCGCTGACGATCCGCCGTTCGAGATGCGCTCGCCGCTCCGGGGCATTCGTGTATCGCATGACGCCCTCCGTTCATGTCGATTATCGGACATGTTTGCATTTTCTGTTCGAAATGTCACAAACTTGGCGGATGGTGGTCGTCCTGGGAGTGGACATCGGCAGCACGACGACGAAGGCCGCACTCGTCGAGGTGACCGATGCGGTGTCTGTCGTGCGCGTCGCGCGTCGCCCTACGCCCTCCGGCGTCGACGACCTGCTCGCGACCTGCGCCGTTGTCGCCCGGGAATGCGCCGCCGCAGCCGCCGCGCCCATCGCCGCCATCGGCATCGCCTCGATGGGCGAGAGCGGGGCGGCGCTGGACGCGAACGGCCGGGCGCTCACACCCCTGTTGCGCTGGGACCGTCGCGTCGACCGCAGACACCTCGACGGACTCCTCGCTGCGCACCCCGGGCTTCCCGCGTCGACCGGCATCCCCGCGACGACGAAGCCCGCCGCGGTCGCCCTCGGCGCGCTCCGCGACGAGCATCCGGAGGTGCACGGCCGGATGCGATACTGGGCCGGCGCCGCCGATCTCCTCGGACACGCGCTGACCGGCGAGCGGGCGACCGACCACACCCTCGCCGCGAGGACGATGCTCGCCGGGTTGGGCGACGCCTGGACCATCGACGTGATCGAGAGCCTCGGCGTGCGCGTCGACGCCCTGCCCTCCCTGCGCGCCCCCGGCGAAGCGGCGGGGGCGACAACGATCGCCGCCGCATCCTTCGGCCTCTCGCCGGGAATCCCCGTGCACATCGCCGGCCACGATCACGCGGTCGGAGCCTGGGCCGCCGGGGCACGCCGCCCCGACGACACCGTGGATTCACTCGGCACGTCAGAGGCGATCGTGCGCATCGCCGATGCCGTCGACGTCGCGCGCGCCGTCGACGAGGGCTTCGCCGTAGGCCGCACGGTGGACGGCTCGGCCGCGACGATCCTCGGCGGGAGCCCGTCCTGCGGCGCGATGATCGCCTGGTGGGATCAGGAGTTCCCCGAGGACCGGATGCGCGATCGTCTCGCCGCCCTGACTCCCGCGGCGTGGGTCGCATCGCCGACGATCGTGCTGCCGTATCCGTCCGGACGGCAGTGCCCCGACCCGCAGCCACTCGCCCGGGCGCAGGTCTTCGGTGACGGAGATGCCGAGGACCGCGTCCGCGGCCTCCTGCAGTCGCTGGTCGCACAGTCCCGCTGGATCCGGGAGACCGCCGATCTGCTGGCGGGATCGCCCGCGACCACGGTGACGATGATCGGCTCGCTCGCGCGCCGCATCCCGATTTGGGCGCCGCTCACGGCAGCCTCCGGTCCGCCGACCGCGATGTGCGCGGCGGAGGAGCCGGTCGCCGCCGGCTCCGCCCTGCTCGCGGCCGTGCGCGCAAGCGCGGTCGACCCCGAGACCACCATCCTCTCGCGCGAGCAGGTCGCTCCCCTGAACGACCCGGTCCGCGACGACACCTACCGCCGGTTCCGCATGGCCATCGACCCCGCAGCAGTCCCAGAAGGAGAATCATGACCACCCTCGATGCCATCGCCCGCCCCTCCGGCGCCTTCGCCATGGTCGCCATGGATCAGCGCGAGAGCCTGCGGCACATGTTCGACACCGCCGGCCGCGGCCGCCCCGCGGACGACGTGCTGATCGACTTCAAGGTCGCCGTCGCCGAAGAGCTCGCGCCGCACGCCTCGGGCTTCCTCGCCGACCGGCAGTTCGGCTTCGACCGGGTCCGGGCCGCGGTGCCCGAGTCGACGGGGCTGATCCTGGCCGTCGACGCCCTGGACCAGGCGGACGGCGGTCCGGTCGAAGACACGGGTCTCGACATCGACGCCCTCTCCGACCTTCCTGCACAGGTCGCAGCCCTCAAACTCCTGCTGATCTGGCGGCGCGACGAGCGTCGGGAGGAACGCGTGGCGCTTGCGGCGCGATTCATCGAGGCCGCCCGCGAGCGCGGCGTGCTGTCGGTGCTGGAACCGGTGGTGCGCGCCGCTCCCGGCGAGACCGACTTCGAACCGGATGCCGCCATCCACGAGGCCGCGCGCGAGCTCTCCGCGCTGCGTCCGGACCTCTACAAGGCTCAGGTGCCGCTGACCGGCGCCGGCGCCGAGGCCGAGCAGCGTGCCGCGAGCGCGGCGCTGAACGACTGCATGACCGGCCCCTGGGTGGTGCTGTCCCAGGGCGTCGAGCGCGACAGGTTCGCGGATGCGGTGCGCGCCGCGTGCCTCGAGGGAGCCAGCGGCTTCCTCGCCGGCCGTGCGCTGTGGAGCGACGTCGTCGGAGCGGACGATGTGCGCGCCGAGCTGCGGACGCGCTCGATGGACCGCCTCGCCTCTCTCGCCGAAGTCGTCGACGCCCACGCCCGCCCGTGGCAGGGGGCATGACGATGCGCATCGGAGTTCTGCACACCGTGCCCGCGCTGGTTCCGGTCTTCCATGACCTGCTGAACGCGCGGCGGGACGACCTCGACATCATCCACATCGCCGACCCGACGCTGCTGTCCCGCGCGATCGACGCCGGGATCACCCCGGATGTCGACGCCGATCTGCGAGTGCATCTCACCGCACTCCGCGCCGCCGGAGCGAGTGCCGTTCTCGTGACGTGCTCCTCGATCGGCGAGGCGACGGTCGATGCGGCCGACGCGGTCGGCGTGCCCCTGGTGCGCGTCGACGCGGCGATGGCGAAGGCCGCGGTCGTCCAGGCGGCATCCGGGTCGGGTCGAATCCTCGTCCTGGCGACGCTCGCAGCGACCCTCGGTCCGACCGGGCGCCTGGTGCAGGCCGAGGCCGACGCGCACGGCGGCATCGAGGTGACCTCGCACGTCGTGGCGGATGCGGCGGCGGCACG
>NZ_SSDJ01000009.1 GCF_004794465.1 Microbacterium sp. K24
GTGCAGGCGGCCCCGGCGCTCGTCCCGGTGGCGGCGGCGGTTTCGCCGGTCGTCCCGGTGGTGGCGGTGGCCGTGGCCGTGGTCCCGGTGGAGGTACCGCAGGTGCCTTCGGCAAGGGCGGCGGCAAGAGCAAGCAGCGCAAGTCGCGGCGGGCGAAGCGGCAGGAATTCGAGATGCGGAGCGCCCCGGTCGTCGGTGGCGTCAACGTCACCCGTGGCAACGGGGAGGTCATCCGCATGCGTCGCGGCGCGTCCATCGCGGACTTCGCCGACAAGATCGAGACGCTGACCGGCTACACCGTGCAGCCGGGAACCCTCGTCACGATCCTCTTCAACCTCGGCGAGATGGCCACGGCCACCGAGTCGCTGGACGAGGCGACGTTCGAGGTCCTCGGCGAGGAGCTGGGTTACAAGATCCAGATGGTCTCGCCCGAGGACGAGGACAAGGAGCTCCTCGAGGGCTTCGGTCTCAACCTCGACCAGGAGCTCGAGGAGGAGAGCGAGGACGACCTCGAGATCCGTCCGCCGGTCGTCACCGTCATGGGTCACGTCGACCACGGTAAGACCCGACTGCTCGACGCCATCCGCCAGACCAACGTCATCGAAGGCGAAGCGGGCGGCATCACGCAGCACATCGGTGCCTACCAGGTGTGGACCGAGCACGAGAACATCGAGCGCGCCATCACCTTCATCGACACCCCGGGCCACGAGGCGTTCACCGCCATGCGTGCCCGTGGTGCGCAGGTCACCGACCTCGCGATCCTCGTGGTCGCGGCCGACGACGGCATCATGCCGCAGACGGTGGAGGCGCTGAACCACGCCCAGGCGGCGAACGTGCCGATCGTGGTCGCGGTGAACAAGGTCGACAAGCCCGACGCCAACCCGTCCAAGGTGCGCCAGCAGCTCACCGAGTACGGTCTGGTCGCCGAGGAGTTCGGTGGAGACGTCATGTTCGTCGACGTGTCGGCTCGTGCCGGCACCGGCATCCAGGAGCTCCTGGATGCGGTGCTGCTCACCGCCGACGCCGGTCTCGACCTGACGGCGAACCCGAACAAGGCTGCTCGCGGTGTCGCCATCGAGGCGAAGCTCGACAAGGGTCGCGGTTCGATCGCGACGGTGCTGATCCAGTCCGGAACGCTCCGGATCGGTGACGCGATCGTCGCCGGAACGGCTTACGGTCGTGTGCGTGCCATGGCGGACGAGAACGGCGATGCGGTCCTCGAGGCCTACCCGTCGCGTCCCGTGCAGGTGCAGGGTCTGAACTCCGTGCCGCGTGCCGGCGATGTCTTCATCGTCACCGAGGAAGACCGCATGGCCCGTCAGATCGCGGAGAAGCGCGAAGCCGTCGAGCGCAACGCCCAGCTGGCCAAGGCCCGCAAGCGCATCTCGCTCGAGGACTTCACCCGTGCTCTCCAGGAGGGCAAGGTCGAGTCGCTCAACCTCATCATCAAGGGTGACGTCTCGGGTGCCGTCGAGGCGCTGGAGGAGTCGCTCCTCAAGATCGAGGTCGACGACTCGGTGCAGCTGCGCATCATCCACCGCGGCGTCGGTGCGATCACCGAATCCGACGTGAACCTGGCGACGATCGACAACGCGATCATCGTGGGCTTCAACGTGCGACCCGACACGAAGGCGCGTGAGCGCGCCCAGCGTGAAGGCGTCGACATCCGGTTCTACTCGGTGATCTACAACGCGATCGACGAGGTCGAGAGCTCGCTCAAGGGCATGCTCAAGCCGGAGTTCGAAGAGGTCCAGTCGGGCGTCGCCGAGATCCGCGAGGTGTTCCGTTCCTCCAAGTTCGGCAACATCGCCGGTGTCATCGTGCGGTCGGGAACGATCACGCGAAATGCCAAGGCCCGCGTCATCCGCGACGGCGTCGTGCTGGCCGATGGTCTCGCCATCGAGTCGCTGCGCCGCTTCAAGGACGACGTCACCGAGGTGCGCACGGACTACGAGGCCGGTATCGGTCTCGGCAAGTTCAACGACATCCAGATCGGTGACGAGATCGAGACGACCGAGCTCGTCGAGAAGCCTCGCGGCTGATCCATAGCGATATCTTCGGGCGTCCTTCGCTCCGGCTCCTGAGCGAGCGCAACGAGACGAAGGGCGCCCGAAGGCTTTCTGAAGAGGGAGAGAACAATGGCTGGTGAACGACAGGCTCGTCTGGCGGACCGGATCCGCGTGATCCTCGCCGAGCGGCTCGAGAAGGGGCTGCGCGACCCGCGGCTCGGCTTCGTCACGTTGACCGACTGCCGCGTCAGCGGCGACCTCCAGCACGCATCCGTGTTCTACACGGTGCTGGGCACGGAAGAGGAGCGCATCGCCAGCGGCGAGGCGCTCGCGTCTGCGACCGGCATGCTGCGCAGCGAGGTCGGACGACAGCTCAGCACCCGTCTGGTGCCGACGCTCGAGTTCATCCCCGACGCGCTCCCGGAGAACGCCGACCACATCGGTGCGCTGCTGCGCCAGGCGCAGGAGCGCGATGCGGAGGTCGCGAAGCTCGCTTCCTCGGCATCGCACGCCGGTGACGCGGACCCTTACCGCACCGAGGACGAGCAGGACTGACCTCGTCCGGCTGCAGGTCTCCCTCGGCGCGATCGACCACCGATATACAGCGTCGGTAAGACGCTCCGGCGGTGACTTCTCGTTGCTACCCTCGCCTCTGCGGGATCGTGTCCCGCCGAGCTGAGGGGGATCGGCATCGAGGGTTCGAACGCGCACGGCGATCGGTCGGTCGCGCCCGATGTGGTCGAGGCGCTGCTCGACGGTCTCCTCGTGCGCGGGCTGAGCTGCGCGCCCCATGTCCTGACGCGTCTCTTCCGGGAACTGCACGGTGACGAGCCCACGATCGGCCAGGTCGTGGAGCGGCTGCTGCCCGCGCAGAGAGCCGGTCTTCGTCCTCTGCCGACTCCGCTCCCGGTCGTGCCGGCGATCGCCGCCGTCTTC
The DNA here is from genome assembly GCF_004794465.1 of Microbacterium sp. K24. Classification (GTDB taxonomy): domain Bacteria; phylum Actinomycetota; class Actinomycetes; order Actinomycetales; family Microbacteriaceae; genus Microbacterium. The sequence continues at coordinate 2,946 of NZ_SSDJ01000009.1, forward strand.
CAGGATCTGGTCTTCCCGTCGCGGGATCGGGACCTGCTGCTCGCGCTGGCCGTCTCTCTCGACGACGCCCTCGAACCGCTTCTCGAATTCGACGGCCGCACAGCTGCCGAGATCTCCGCCGCCGCGCCCGCCGGCCGGCATCTCGTCGTGCGCGCCGGGCGCGCGCGGTTCGCGGACCCGCGGCTGGCGATCTGGCTGCGCGCGCAGACCGATCCGACGGTGGTGGGTGTCGTCCACCACCGGCTGAGCGCCGTGTTCCAGCGCCGTGGCGACGGTATGAGCGCGGACTGGCATCGCGCCCGCGCCTCACTCGACAGGGATCCCGGAGCCGCAGCCGAGCTCACCCGGATCGCGCGAGAGCTCTCCGAGGCGGGGCATCCGGATCGCGCCCTGCTGCTGGCGCAGGAGGCCGCCGAGCACGCCGTCGGAGTCGAACTCGATGAAGCGAGGCTCGTCGCGGGGACGTCGTCGGTGGGCGCGGGGTTCGCCGTCGAGGCTGCCGAATGGCTCGGGAGCCTTTTCCCCGACGGCACGGAGCGCTACCGTCTGCAGGGACTCGCCGGGCTCCTCACCGTGCGCGCGCACCTCCAGGGCGCGGTGCCCGACGTCGATCCGCACTCCCTGCGGCCCCGCTCCGACGATCGCGACGACTGGTATTCGTGGACGCGGGCGGCGGCCGTCGCGGCCGTGCTCTGTGCGGAGCGCAGCGATCGCACCGGCATGAGGGTGTGGCTCGACGCGATGCGCACCGGGACCGCACGCGTCGGCGCCGAGCGGGAGCTCCGTGATCCGGCCGTCGCCCTGTGCTGGCTGCTGGTGGGGGAGTCCGACGTCGACGAGGCCACCGGGTCCGGGCCGCTCAGTGGACGGATGCTGCGCGCTCTGCGGGCTGCGATCAGCGGAGACGTCGACCTCGGCCTGCGCATCCTCGGAGCGGCGGACGCGACGATGGAGTCGGACACCGATCCCCTGGTCGCGGGATTCGAGCACAGCCCGGTCGTCCGGGCGTATCAGGCCGTCGTCGAGGCTCTGCTGCTCGTGTGGCGCGGAGACATCGGACCCGCACGCGAGAAGATCCGGTCCTCTGCACGGGAGCTGCCGATCGCGATGCCCTTCGCGGGATTGGGCGTCGTGCTCGCGCGCCGCCTCGACCTCGCCGTCCGAGGCGAGATCGGCCCCGTCGCGCGCGCTCTCACGGCCGCCCTGCCGCCGGAAGCCAAGATCGACGTGATCGTCGACAAGGGGATCGAGGCCTTCCTCGCCGGGGCTTTCGACGGCGCCGCGTCGTCCATGCGGCTCTGGCTCGACCTCGGGGCCCCGCAGACCACGCTCTCGGTCCCCGGCTTGGATGAGGTGGCGCTCACCTGGGAGATCGGTCCATCCGCGCCGACCATCGTCGCGCCGCCCGAGGTCGTGCTCGCGCACGAACTGCGGCTCAGGATCGCGACCACGACGGACGGCCGCTGGCGAGCCGAGTGCGAGGAGGTGCACGCGTCCGCTCGCACTCTGCGTTCGCCGTTCGCGCGGGCACGGGTCGAGGCGATGCTCGGCATCCGATGCGCGATCCGCGACGACCACGCGCTCGCACGCCGTCATCTGCAGACCGCCGAGCATCTGTTCGAGCTCGCCGGGGCGACAGCGTGGGCTCGTTCCATCGGCCACCGCGTGGCCCGGCTCGACCCCGACGAGAGCGACGCCGCAGCCATCGCGGATCCGCTGTCGTCCTGTCGGTATGCCTGGGCGCAGCTGCTGACCGCGCGCGAGGTCGAGGTGGCGATGCTCGCTGTCGCAGGTGCGGCGAACAGAGACATCGCGGCTGCACTGAACGTGTCGGTGCGCACGGTCGAGGTGCATCTCGGCCGGGTCTTCGCGAAGCTGGATGTGCGCCGACGCGTCGAGCTGACCGCACTCGCACACCGCACCAACCAGCACCTCTGACGGCGCGGTCCGGGAGCCGATTCAGCGTGGCAGGGAGATGCCCTCGCCGTCCGCTTCCGCGAGGCCGTCGGCGATGAGCGAGTCGATCGCACGATCCCGCTGGCGGCTGTCGGGCCAGTCGGGCAGAACGGCATCCAGGGGAACACCGTCCGGTGCGGCCGCTCGGAGCAGGCGCAGCACCGCGCCGCGGGCCTGCCGGTCGGAGCCCTCGTAGGCCGCCTGACGCCGCCGGGTGTCACCGGTGTCCGGCCTCCCTGCGGCGAGCCAGGCGCAGGTGCCCGCGAGAGGGCAGATCTCGCAGCGCGGCGAGCGTGCGGTGCAGACCGTGGCGCCGAGCTCCATCGCGCCCGCGTTGAAAGCAGCGGCATCGGCATCCGTCGTCGGCAGCAGCGACTCCATCAGCGCCAGGTCCCGGCGCGAGGGCGGAGAAGGCTGCGCCCGCCCCTCGACCGCGCGGGCGAGGACCCGCCGGGTGTTGGTGTCGACGACCGGATGACGGTCTCCGTAGGCGAAGACGGCGACGGCCCTGGCGGTGTAGTCGCCGATGCCGGACAGCGCGAGAAGCGCATCGACATCGCGGGGGACGACTCCTCCGTGGCGCTGCGTGACCTCGATCGCCGCGCGGTGCAGCCACAGCGCGCGGCGCGGATAGCCGAGGTTCGCCCACTGCTGCACGACATCCGCCGCGGATGCCGCTGCCATCGCCGTCGGTGTCGGCCAGCGGGCCAGCCAGCCTTCCAGGTGCGGTATCACCCGGGCGACCGGGGTCTGCTGCAGCATGAACTCGCTCACGAGAACACCCCAGGCGCCGTACTGCTCATGAAACGCCGTGCGCCGCCAGGGCAGATCGCGCGCACCGGCTCGATACCATCGGAGCACGAGCTGCGCGATCTCCTCGATGGGGGTTGAGGAGATCGCAGACACGACGACAGCCTAGGCGAGCGCGACAGGCGCCCGAGAACCGGAGAGTGCGATGAACACCGATGACATGCGGAGACTGACCTTCACGATCGCGGCGGCAGCGGCGATCGGCCTGCTCGCCGGATGCACGGCCTCGACGTCACCGCAATGGTCGCCGAGCGCGACCACGGCGCCGACGTCGACTCCGGCTCCGACGGCGCCGCCCGAGGTCGATCCGGCGGATCCGGGCACCTGGATCATCAGCGACGCAGGAATCGGACCCGTCACCATCGGCGGCGACTTCGCGGCCACGCTCGGGTCACTGCCGGACACGTGGACGAATGACCAAGCGTGCACCTGGACGGCCTGGTGGAACGCCCCCGACTCGTCCTCCGGGGTGTACTTCGTGCGGGGCACCGAATCCGACACCGAGCCCATCTCCGAGATCTCCGCCTATTCGGCGGCCGAAGATCTCGCCGGCGTCGACGGACCGCGCACCGCGGAGGGGCTCGGCGTCGGCTCCACCACGGACGAGGTGCTGGCGGCCTATCCGGACGCGGAGCAGGGCACGGCGGAGATCGGAACGGGCACGTGGCTGCGGCTCGCCGGCGACGCCGACGGACATGTCTTCTTCCAGTTCCGCGAGGGGGAGACCATCGCGAACAGCGTGGTCGTGACGACGAGGGACGAGCCCTCCTACGAGGTCTGCGGCTGACGTCGCGATGCACGGCCGGACCATGGCCGCATCGTAGGCTGGGGAGATGGTCTCGCCCGGAATCCTCCTCGTCGACAAGCCCGCAGGGCTGACCAGTCATGACGTCGTCGCGCGCACCCGTCGCGCGTTCGGCACGCGGAAGGTCGGCCACGCCGGCACCCTCGATCCGATGGCCACGGGGCTGCTGGTGATCGGGATCGAGGGCGCGACACGACTCCTCACCTACGTGGTCGGCGCGGACAAGACGTACGAGGCGACGATCCGGCTCGGACAGACGACCGGGACGGACGACGCCGATGGTGAGATCGTCTCCCACGCCGCCCCGGATGCGTGGGAGACCGTCACCGATGACGCGATCGTCGCCGGCATCACGACCCTCACCGGAGAGATCTCGCAGGTGCCCAGCGCGGTCTCGGCGATCAAAGTCGACGGGCGTCGCGCCTACGACCGGGTACGCGCAGGGGAGGACGTGGTGCTCGCCGCACGCGACGTCGTCGTGTCGCGCTTCGAGGTCGTCGCGAAACGCGAGGGCGAGGGGTTCCTCGACCTCGACGTGGTCGTCGACTGCTCTTCCGGTACCTACATCCGCGCGCTCGCTCGCGATCTGGGAGCGGGGCTCGGAGTCGGCGGTCACCTCACGTCTCTGCGCCGCACGCGGGTAGGCCCGTTCGACGTCGCGGATGCCGTCGGGCTCGACGACCTCGCCGATGCCCGCACGCTGACGCCCGCGCAGGCCGCGAGTCGGATCCTGCCCCCGCTGCCCGTCTCCGCGGACGAAGCACGTGACCTCCGGCACGGCAAGAGACTCAGCAACCAGGCCCCTCGCCTGGAGGGGACGCTCGCTGCGGCGATCGACGACGAGGGCTCCCTGGTGGGCATCGTGGAGCGTCGTGGCGCCGATCTGAAGAGCGCCATGAACATGCCCGAGGATGCACGATGATCCTGTGGCTCACGATCGTGCAGATCGTCGTGGCGGTCGCCGCCGGCGTGTTCTGCATCGTCGCCGGACTCGTGGGTCGGCGACCGAGCGATTTCAGCGTCGGGGCTCTCGCGCTCGTCGAGGCGCTGCTCGTGGTGCAGATCGTCGTGGCGATCGTCGCGCCGCTCGCGGGGAACCCGCCCACAGGTGATCTCCTCGAGTACTGGGTCTACCTGGTGTCGGCAGCGCTGCTCCCCGTCGGAGCGGTGCTGTGGGCGCTGATGGAACGCAGCCGCTGGAGCACGGTCATCCTCGGTGTGGCCGCCCTCGCGATCGCGATCATGCTGTGGCGCATGCAGGTCATCTGGACCGTCCAGATCGCGTGACGCCGGAAGCGCGCGCGGAGTCCGGGCTCCTCGCGCGGCTCTAAGATGGAATGCGCTATGAGCACCACCACCCCCTCCACTCGGATGACCGGAATCGGTCGCGTCCTCGTGATCGTCTACGCCGTCATGGCGCTGGCCGCCACGGGGCGCAGCTTCGTGCAGATCGTCCGCCGGTTCGAGGAGGCGCCGCTCGCGTATTCGCTCTCCGCACTCGCCGCGGTGGTGTACATCCTGGCGACCCTCGCGCTCGTGCTGTCGCGCCGCCGCGGGTGGTACACGGTCGCCTGGATCGCGATCGTCTTCGAACTCACGGGCGTGCTCGTCGTGGGTCTGCTCAGCATCGTCCTTCCCGCGCTGTTCCAGCATGAGACCGTGTGGTCGCTGTTCGGCCGCGGGTACCTCTTCATCCCCCTGGTGCTCCCGGTCTTCGGCATCTGGTGGCTTCGGACGCACCGGCCGTCGCGCGCCGCTCTTCCTCTCGAGGCGACCGCGTGATCGTCTTCCGCAGCCCCGCCGAGGTGCCCCGCGACTTCGGTCCCAGCGCGGTCGCCATCGGCAAGTTCGACGGCGTCCACGCCGGACACCGAGCCGTCATCGCGCGACTGAACGAGGCCGCGGCCGCGTCCGGAAGCCGGTCGGTCGCTGTGACCTTCGACCGGAATCCGCTGGCCGTCCTGCGCCCCGACCGCTGCCCCGAGAACGTGGTGACGGTCGAGCGCAAGCTGGAGCTCCTCGGCGAGCTCGGCCTCGACGCGACCCTCGTGCTCACCTTCGACGAGGAGCTCGCCGCGCGCAGCGCCGAGGACTTCGTGATCGACATCCTGGTGAATGCTCTCCAGGTCTCCGAGGTGCTCGTCGGGCAGGACTTCCGGTTCGGCCGCGGAGGAGCGGGGACTCCGGACCTGCTCCGGGAGCTCGGGCCCGTGCACGGCTTCACGGTCGAGGTCGTCGACGACGTGTTCCTGCCCGGGTCGCCGCGCCGCGTCTCATCCACCTGGATCCGTGAGCTGCTCGTCGCGGGTGACGTCGCCGGGGCCGCGCGCGTGCTGGGGCGCAATCCCGACGTGCGGGGCGTGGTCGTGCACGGTCTCAAGCGCGGCAGGGAACTCGGATTCCCCACGGCGAACCTCTCGACGATCGTCGACGCGTTCGTGCCCGCCGACGGCGTGTACGCCGGATGGCTCGTCGACCACGACACGGGCATCCGGCATCCGTCCGCCATCTCGGTCGGCACCAACCCGACCTTCGACGACGTGCTCGAGCGCCAGGTCGAGGCGCATGTGCTGGATGAGACGGGACTCGACCTCTACGGCCACGACGTCACCGTGGAGTTCGTCGAGAGGCTGCGCGGCATGGTCGCCTACGAGGGCATCGAGAAGCTGATGGCGCAGATGGCCCTCGACGTCTCGGACGCGCGACGGGTGCTGACCGGCGCGGTCGACTGACTCGATGACGCGCGGCGACCAGGAAAGTCTCCGTCGTGGTGCGGGAATGGCATAGACTGGGCCGTGGTTCTCACCGATCCTCACGCGTACGGCGTGCATCGGAGGGAACCGGAATCACTGTTCGTACGGTCCTGGCTCACGCCACACGCGGACATCGAGAACGGCTCGCGGCTTCATGAGGATGCCGGAGCCTTCACGCTCAGGAGGAGCATGCCGACCACGGCAACCGCCGCCACGCGGCGCAAGAAGACGTCCCGTCGAGACGACGAGGCCCCCCTCATCCCGATCCTCGCGCGCAAGGTGCGCGAGA
>NZ_SSDJ01000010.1 GCF_004794465.1 Microbacterium sp. K24
CTGAGCATGTACGCGTTCGCCCACCAGGCGATCACGGCCTACGTCGTCGACGACTACGCGGGTTCCGAGGCGTCGGCGCGCAACCAGGAGTTCCTGAACTGGTTCGAGCCGTACAAGGCGCCGTTCAACGTCGGCACGGCACTCGGTGCGGCCGAGCAGCTGCCCGAGGCGCGGGCGAAGCTCGAGGAGGCCCTGGACCTCGCGACCGGCCTGGAGGTGTGCGGCGTGCGCATCAACCTCGCCCTCGTCGTCGAGCGGATGGGCGATGCGGCCCGAGCCGACGGCGACGGCGCGACGGCGGCCCAGCTGTACGGCGAGGCGCTCACGATCACGGTCGAGACCCCCGAGGAGTGCAACAGCGAAGAGGCGCAGCAGCAGTCCTCCGACCCCGAGCGCGACATGTCGGACACGCTGGAGGGCACCGAGGGCCGGCTCAAGCAGAAGCAGCAGGAACAGGAACAGGAACCTCAGCCGCAGGAGCCGCAGACCGAGGAGGAGCCGCAGCCCTCCGACGAGAAGATCCGCGATCTGCAGGACAAGCTCGAGCAGGGCACCGAGGAACGCGATCAGCAGCAGAACGACGACCCGGGCAGCTCGGGAACGGACAAGCCATGGTGATGGATCACGAGAAGCAGCGTGCACGGTACCTCGCGGGCACCGAGGGCGCCCCGCCCGTGCCCCCTCCCGGCGGCTACCGCGGCGCGCGCCGCCAGCAGGGACCCGTCGCCGGCCCCGTTCCGCCGGCGCCCGTCCCCGGTGCGCCGGCGACACTCGATGTCGAGAAGAAGCCTGCGAACGCGCTCGGCTGGATCGCTCTCTCCGCCGGCATCCTGTTCGCGCTGATCCTGCTCGTCACGCTGATCGCCGGCGGCACCGACGTGCTCTACGGCGTGACCATGCTCGCTCTGCAGCTCATCGTCGTCGCGGTGATCATCGCGGCGCTGTTCTCCGCGCGGGGACGGATGCTGGGCGCGATCGCCCTCGTCGTGACGATCCTCTTCAACGTGGCGACCGTCGGCGGCATGAGCGCGCTGCAGACGTCGGCATCCGGCAACTACGAAGGTGTCAAGACCGACGAGCAGAAGCACGCGGAGGCGTACCCCGCCATCAAGGGCACCGACCCGCAGCAGACGCTGAGCCAGCAGTCCCTGGAAGAGGTGCGCGCCCAGTCCGATGAGCTGTTCGCCGACATCCGGGAGAGGCTGACCTCCGAGTTCGGGTTCACCTGGGTCCAGGTCGGCGACGAGGATCTCCGTCCGGAGCGCAACGGCTACGGCGGCGAGTCGATGCTCGTCGAGTACACGTCGACCGGCTGGGCGACGAACGAGCCGGTCCAGGACTACGCGCAGAAGCTCGACGTGATGGCCGCGATCGACGACGTCGTGATCGAGCACGGGCTGTGGGATCTCTACTCGTTCAACGATCCGTCGATCTCGGGGATGGACCCGTCGGTGATCGCCAAACTGTACGGCAGCGACGACCCGCGCACGCAGGACACCTGGGAGTACTACACCGAGAACTACCCCGACCCGCTGCGGTTCTATGCGAACATCTACGACCTCTCGCATGACGAGGACGGCGGATTCCTCACGGCGCGCCAGGCGCAGAGCGCTCGCACCGGGGAACCGCTCGAGGGGCTGCAGCTCGTCGTGATCGCCAGCGGTGTGCTCAGCGAAGCCGACCGCGCGGAGTTCGAGAAGAAGCTCGCGGAGTACCCCGGCTTCGGCTGAGGCCGGCTCTTCGAATCGCGCAATTGGCCGCTTTGGAGGCCAGATCACGACCATTCGCGCGATTCGAACGCGTCGTCGCTCAGTCGGCGAGGCGGAGCAGCATCCGGGCGAGGACGAAGCGCGCATGGCCGCGTGAGGTGCGGGGGTCGTACCCGAGCGTCTCGATGAGCGCGGTGAGCCGTTCCTGCACGCTCGAGTGGTGCCGGCCCAGGCGCACGGCCGCGGCGCGCACGCTCTGCTCGTCGATGACGGCGTCCAGCAGGTCGAGACTGCGTGCATCCAGGCCGGCGAGAGCCGCGGCATCCGGATGCCCAACGCCGGGATCGGCCGTCTCGGCGACGAGCAGCAGCGCGCCGAGGTCGGCGGCCGCGAGCGTGGGCTCCGCGGGCGTGGTCAGTCGCACGGCGATGAGCGCAGACGACCACGACTCGGGAAGCTGCCCGCCATCCACGGTCGTGCCGACGCCCCGCCGCAGCTCGGTCGCGCCTTCCCATGCGTCTTCCGCGGCGACGTCGTCCGGGAGGATGGTGGCTCTCGTGAGCCCGTGCCGGGTGGCGACGATGGCCGACGGATGCTGCTGCCGAGGCTCCGGGTCCGGCAGCGACGCGACCACACGGTAGCGCCCGGGAGCCAGGCGGAGGCGGGACAGCGCACCGACTCGCTCATCGGCTCCGGCATACGAGCTGATGGCGAGTTCGACCGCGCTCTCCGTGCCGACCGATCGGCGGGCGCGGATGATGCCGAGAGCCAGCGCCAGACGCTCGAGGATCATCGCATCGTTCGTGTGCGCCTCGCCCTCCCGCTCGATCCAGACGACGGCATCCGGTCCGCTGTCGCGCAGCTTCCAGGCATCTCCGGGATCGGTCGGATCGATGCGCACGCCGTCGGCCCGCACGCGCATGATCTGCCGACCGTCGCGCTGTCCGACGGTCGCGCCGCTGAGCACGGCAGCACCGCGCAGCATGCTCTCCACGCCGACGGACCGCTCCACGAGGGCATCGAAGTACGAGACGACCTTGAGGGTTTCGCTGGCATCCGGGTCGAGGGCGGTGAGACGCCCCAGCAGATCTTGCATGTCGGGCTCCATCGCGCGGGGATTCCACCCTACGGGGTCGCGTGCGCGACCCCGCAGGGTGCCGGGATCACGCGAGCAGGCGGTTCACCCAGTTGTCGCGTGCGGCGAGCATCGCCTGCGCGACCGCGGAGTGCGGGGCGAACATGTCGAACCCGTGGAACCCTCCGGCCCACACGTGCAGCTCGGCCTGGACTCCGGCCTCCCACAGGCGCGTGGCGTAGGCCACGTCCTCGTCACGGAACACCTCGGCGCTGCCGCAGTCGATGAACGCGGGAGGCAGGCCCGTGAGATCCGTCGCGCGCGCGGGGGCCGCGTAGATCGAGACGTCGGGGCCGCCCTTGCGGTCGCCGAGCAGCGCGGTCCACCCCGTGATGTTGGAGCCTCGATCCCACACGCCGATCCCGTCGATCTGCTGCGTCGAGACGGTCTCGTCGCGATCGTCGAGCATCGGGTAGATGAGCAGCTGCCCGATGAGCGCGGGACCGCGGCGGTCGCGAGCCAGCAGGGCGGTTCCGGCGGCCAGTCCGCCCCCGGCGCTGCCCCCGCCGATGAGGAGCCGGGAGAGGTCGATGCCGAGCTCGTCGGCATTGTCCGCGGTCCACAGCAGCCCCGCGTAGCAGTCTTCGACGGGGAACGGGTCGGGGAACTCGGGAGCCAGCCGGTATTCGACGGTCACGATGACCCCGTTGTACCGCTCCGCCCAGTCGAGGAAGCCGACCACGCCGAGCCAGCGGTTGCCGATGATCATGCCGCCGCCGTGGGTGTGGAAGAAGCCGGGGCCGGTGCCGGTCCGTCCCTGCTTCTCGATCACCGAGACGACGATGTCGTCGCCTTCATGCCCGGCGATGGTCACATCGCGACGGGTGAAGCCGCGCTCGTCGAGCATCGCGAAGATCTCGTCTTCGCCGCTGACCGGCGACTGCCGCATCAGGGGGATCATCTCCGAGGTCAGCGTCGACGGCATCTGGTCGGCGACGAGGGCGAGGGCGGCTTCGAGCTCGGGGTCGAAGGGCGGGCGGGCGAGTGTGTCGGTCATCAGAACTCCCTTGTTCTCGCCGTCTGCGTGGCGGCGTCCCGCCAGCATCCTTCAGGTCTTCCCCCACGGTAACCCGCCAGCCGCACCCGATCCGCCAGCGCACGGCCGCCAGGTGGCGGGGCGGAGGTCTCGACGTCGTTCCGGTCGCAATTCCTGCCGCCGCGCACCGTTCCGGTCGCAATTCCTGCCGCCCCGGCGGCGATCGGACGGCATCGAGTGCGACCGGAACGCGCGGACAGGATGCCGGTCAGCCGGCGAACGACAGGCCCGCGGCGAGCGCGAAGCCGAGCACCGTGGCCAGGCCGGTCGACTCCTTGGCCTTCGACTGCGCCTCGGGCACCATCGAGTCGACGAGCATCACGAGCAGGGCTCCGGCGGCGAATCCGCTCGCGGCTGTGCGGAAGACGTCACCGGTGACGGTCGCCAGCCCGAAGCCCGCGACCGTCGCCAGTGCGCAGATCACCGCGACCCCCGCCCAGAGCAGCAGCACGCGGCCCTTCGCCATGCCGCCCTGGAGCAGGTCGGCGGCCGAGCCGATCGACTCGGGCAGGTTCGAGACGAGGATGGCGACGACGAGGGCGATGCTGACGGGTTCTCCGGACGCGAGCCCGATGCCGAGCACGAGCTGCTCGGGGATGCCGTCGAGGAGAGCGCCGACGGCGAGCTGCCCTCCGCCCGCCTCCCCCTTCTTCTTCGCGGCCCTGGCATCGAGGATGCGGGCGGCGATGTAATACGCGAGGGCGCCGGCCGCGACTCCGGCGACGAGAGGCACCGCGCCGCCGCGGTCGAGCCCCTCCTCCCAGAGCTCGAACGCGATCGAGGCCATCAGCGCACCGGCGCCGAAGCCGAGCACGATGCCGAGCCAGCGCGGCGGCCATTTCCGCAGCATCGCGAGGACCGCGCCGACGAACAACGGGGATGCCGCGACGACGCCCCACAGCACTGCTTCGCCCATGTTCCGCCTCCGTGGACACTCTCCCACGGTGAGCGCGGGTTGGTTCGGAGGCTACTCCTGCACAGTGAGCGGTTTCGGAAGACTTTCCCCACCCCTCGGCCAGGCGAGTCGACGCCCGACCGAGGCGGACCTCTGCACGAGTTCTCTGGGGTAATGACCAGAAGCAGTCGTCAACAAAACATTGACGCTCGGTATGCGCGACCGTTACGCTGACCGCATCCGGATCGCGCCGAGCGCCCGGAAGCACGGAGTGGACGACGCCGACATGATCCACGCTGTCGATCATCCGATCCGCTACCGCGAGCAGGAGTATCAGGGAGAGGAGCGCATTCTGATCATCGGAGCCGATCGCGTCGGACGGCTCCTCGAAATCGTCCTGGTGCCGGCCCACAGCCCGTCGCTCATCATTCACGCCGATCGGCTCCGACCCGGTCGATACCACTACCTCTGAGGGAGGATGCATGACCAGGACAACCGTCCGAGACGATCACGATCGGGATGTCGAGGCGTTCATCGACAGCATCCGTCCTGAGACGATGCGCGACGCATCCCGGCTGCGCGACATCGCTGCGGCCCGCGCAGCACGTGATGCCGCCGACCGACAGCTCACGGCTGCTGTCGCGGCATCGAGAGCAGCGGGAGACTCCTGGACGATGATCGGCCTCGCGCTGCGCACCTCGAAGCAGAACGCGTTCCGCAAGTACGGCGCAGCGAGATGACGACCGAATCGAACGGAACCTCGCCGAGAGAAGCGTTAATCGGCAGATCTGATGAGTGACAGACCGGGCGAGGTCCTCCGCCTCCCTGCGTTCGCGCTCTTCTGGTCGTCGTCGACGCTCGGGGCGTTCACGGGCGCGGTGAGCGCCGTCGCCTTCCAGGTGCTCATCGTCACGACGCTGGACGCCTCTGCCTTCGAGATCGGGCTGCTCAACGCGGCGAACGTGGTGCCGTACCTGCTCTTCGGACTCGTCGTCGGGGCGCTGATGGACCGGTGGCGGCGCAAGCCCGCCATGGTGCTCGCGAGCGTCGGCCGCGCGCTCGTCCTCGGGGCGATCCCGGTGCTGTGGGTCACCGGCACCCTGACCGTCTGGACGTTCGGCGCCCTGTTCCTGATCTTCGGCGCTCTGACGCTGATCGCCGACTCCGCCGCCCAGCCGATGCTCCCCCGGCTCGTACCGAGGAACCAGCTGGTCGCCGCGAACGCCCGGCTCGGGCAGGCGGGCACCGTGGCGCAGACGACGGGTCCGGCGCTCGGCGGTCTTCTCGTCGGCTGGCTCAGTGCTCCGATCGCGATCCTCGTAGACGCGGTCGGCTACCTGGTGAGCGCCGTGCTGCTCAGCCGCATCAAGCTCGACGAGGTGAATGCGGAGCGACGGACGGATGGACGCCACCTCGGTCACGACATCGTCGAGGGTCTGCGGTGGACATACTCGCATCGCACGCTGGCCCCGATGGCCGCGTCGGTCAACGTCTGGTTCCTCGGGAACAGCATCGCGCTCACGGCCTTCGCCCCGTATGCGCTGCGGGAGCTCGACCTCGGCGCGCTGGCGTTCGGACTCGTCCTCGCGATGGGCGGGGTCGGCGGCTTCCTCGGTGCGCTGCTCGCCTCGGCGGCCGGACGACGCTTCGGTGTCGGCGGTGCGGTGCTCGCCGGGCGCACGCTGTCGGCGGTGGCGTGGCTCGCGGTGCTGATCCTGCCGGCAGCCGAGAACATCGCGATCGTGGCGATCCCTCTGGCCATCGGTCAATTCCTGTTCGGACTCGGCATGGGCCTCGAAGACCCCAACGAGATGGGCTACCGGCAAGCCGTCGCCCCGGATCAGATGCAGGGACGCCTGAACGCCTCGATCCGCACCGTCAATCGGGTGATGTTCCTGATCGGCGCGCTGGTCGCCGGCGGGCTCGCCACCGCCTTCGGGTTCCGGGTCACGATCGGCGTGAGCGTGGCCGTGTTCGCGATCGCAGCGCTCATCGTGCTGCTGTCGCCGCTGCGCACGGCGCGGCACGACGACCTCTGAGCGTCGTCGTCATGCGGCACAGGGCGACACGCCGCCCGCGGATAGACTGGAAAGCATGTCCAAGGTCCTCCAGTCCCTGCCCGTCGGCGAGCGCGTCGGCATCGCCTTCTCCGGAGGACTCGACACCTCCGTCGCCGTCGCGTGGATGCGCGACAAGGGTGCCGTGCCCTTCACCTACACGGGCGATCTCGGGCAGTACGACGAAGACGACATCGCGTCGATCCCGGGCCGGGCGCTCGAGTACGGCGCCGAGGCGTCGCGCCTGATCGACTGCAAGACGGCCCTGGTCGAAGAGGGCCTCGTCGCCCTCTCCTGCGGAGCGTTCCACATCCGCTCCGGCGGCAGGACGTACTTCAACACGACGCCCCTCGGCCGTGCGGTCACCGGCACGCTGCTGGTGCGGGCGATGAAGGAGGACGGCGTCGACATCTGGGGCGACGGCTCCACTTACAAGGGCAACGACATCGAGCGGTTCTACCGCTACGGCCTGCTCGCCAACCCGCGTCTGCGCATCTACAAGCCGTGGCTCGACGCCGACTTCGTCACCGAGCTCGGCGGACGCAAGGAGATGAGCGACTGGCTCGTCGCCCACGAGTTCCCCTACCGCGACTCCGCCGAGAAGGCGTACTCGACGGATGCGAACATCTGGGGCGCCACCCACGAGGCCAAGACGCTCGAGCACCTCGACGTGTCGCTCGAGACCGTCGACCCGATCATGGGCGTGAAGTTCTGGGACCCGTCGGTCGCCATCGAGCCCGAAGACGTCACCGTCAGCTTCGAAGCCGGTCGTCCTGTCGCGATCAACGGTGTCGAGTACAGCGACCCGGTCGCCCTCGTCATGGAGGCGAACACGATCGGCGGACGCCACGGCCTCGGCATGAGCGACCAGATCGAGAACCGCATCATCGAGGCGAAGTCGCGCGGCATCTACGAGGCTCCGGCCATGGCGCTGCTCTTCATCGCCTACGAGCGTCTCGTCAACGGCATCCTGAACGAAGACACGCTCGCGACCTATCACGAGCAGGGCCGCCGCCTCGGCCGCCTCATGTACGAGGGACGCTGGCTCGAGCCGCAGTCGCTCATGCTGCGCGAGTCGATCCAGCGCTGGGTCGGCCTCACCATCTCGGGCTCGGTCACGATCCGCCTGCGCCGCGGCGACGACTGGACGATCCTCGACACCGTCTCCCCGAACCTGTCCTACGGTCCGGAGAAGCTGTCGATGGAGCGCGTCGGCGACGCGGCCTTCGGCCCGGTCGACCGCATCGGCCAGCTCACGATGCGCAATCTCGACATCGCCGACTCGCGCTCGCGGCTCGAGCAGTACGCCGGCCTCGGCCTCATCGGCGGCGCGACCGGCGAGCTCGTCGGACGCGTGACGGCGGGCGAGTCCGCCGAGATCACCGGCTCGGTCGAAGAGGTCGACGAGAACCTCGCGGACGCCGTCGACGTCGCCTCCGAAGGCGCGGCCTTCGACTCCGGCACCGACTGACCTGTTCTTCGCGGAGGGGGCGGATGCTGCGGCATCCGCCCCCTCCGTCGTGTCGCGTGAACAGATGCTGGGAGTCTTCCGATTTATCTTGCACACTCTTGTGCACTATAAGTAGCATGGGGGCATGACCACCCGTGCACCCCGTCGCGATGCCGTCGAGAATCGCGCCGGCATCCTCGACGCCGCCCGCATCGCCCTGTCGAGCGACCCGCATGCCTCCGTCGACGTCATCGCGCGCAGCGCGGGGCTCTCCCGCCGCACCCTCTACGGCCACTTCGACGACCGCGACGCGCTGATCCGCGAGCTCATCTCCAGCGGGGCGCAGCGCTTCAACGCCATCGCCGCCTCGGTCGACGACCCCGACAGCCGCATCGCCCTCGCCCGTCTCGCCGCCCGCCTCTGGCAGGAGGCCGCGCACGTGCAGGTCGCCGCCGCCCTCGCCCTCGACGAGGCGCACGTCGAGCACACGGCCGCAGCCCTCGCACCGCTCCGCCGCACGGTCGCCGCGCTCGCCCGTCGAGGCCAGGACGACGGCAGCTTCCGCACCGATCTCGCCGCCCCCACGCTCGCCCGCCTCATCGAGGAGATGGCGCGCACGGTCGTCTCGAGAACGGATGCCGCGAGCACCGGCGCCGCGAACCTCGCAGTGCGCACCGTGCTGAGCATCGCCGGACTGTCGTGGCGCGAAGCCGACGAGCTGCTCGCCGCACACCCCGACATCGTCGCGGCAGACGCCGACGAGGAGGCGCACGCATGAGGATCACCCTGCACGACGTGAGCAAGGGCCGTGGCGGCGAGGCTCTTCCGCGGACGAGCCTCGAGTTCCACACCGGCGCCGTACGCTTCGCCCTCGCCGAGACCGAGCAGAGGCCGACCGTGCTCGGCCTCATCGCCAGCGGCAGGATGCGGCCCGACACGGGTCGCGTCACCCTCGACGGCGCCGAGAACGCGAGGGACCTCCGACGTCGCGTCGCCCTCGTCGACGCTCCCTCCGTCAGCGACCCGCACGCCGACATCGCCCTCGCAGGGGTGGTCGGCGAAGAGCTCATGTTCGCCGGAGTCGGCGCGACACCCATCCACGCACGCCGCTGGCTCGCGGGGCTGGGGTTCGCCGAACTGGCATCCGTCCCGATCGGAAGCGTCGATCCCGCCGCCCGCGTGCGCATCATGTGCGAGCTGGCCGTGCTGCGTGACAGCGTCGAGGGCATCGTCCTCGTCGCGCCCGACCGGCATGGCGGCAGCCCCGACGGCTGGTGGCGCATCGCCGGAGAGTTCGCCGACCGCGGCTACGCCATGCTCGTGGTCGTCGGAGGCTCCGCAGCCGTCGCCCTCGAGCGGATGCAGGAGTTCGACGCGATCAACGCCTCCGGCCCCGTGGAGCCGCTCGTGCTCGAGGAGCCCGGCGCCACCCCTTCGGATGCCGACGACCAGGGCTCGATCGAGAACGGAGACGCGCGATGAAGGTCCCCTCCATGATCGCCGCCGAACTGCGGCGTCTGACCGCGAGCAAGATGGGCATCATCGCGCTCGTCGCGCTGATCTGCGTGCCGATCCTCTACGGCGGCCTCTACCTGTGGGCGAACCAGGACCCGTACGCGAAGTTCCCCGACGTGCCCGTGGCCCTCGTGGTCGACGACGAGGGCGCCCCGGCGACCGACCAGGCGTCCGACACCGTGAACTACGGCGAGGACGTCGCCGAGAACCTCATCGACGGGAATGCCTTCGACTGGCAGCGGATGACGGCTGAGGAGGCCGCCGACGCCCTGCGCGAGGGCACCGTCGATTTCACGGTGACGATCCCCGCCGACTTCTCCTCGGCGCTCACCTCGGCGGCGGGCGACGACCCCCACCAGGCGCGCATCGACCTGGAGACCAACGACGCGAACAACTACCTCGCCTCGTCGATGGGCACGCAGGCGGTGGAGAAGATCCGCAGCTCTGTGGCCGAGATGGTCGGCAGTGAGGCGGCCGAGCGCCTCCTCACCGGCTTGAGCGATATCCGCGACAGCCTGGTCACCGCCGCCGACGGCGCCTCGCAGCTGACCGACGGCGCGAACACCGCGGCATCCGGCAGCACCACCCTCGCCGACGGCACCGCGCAGCTCGCCGACGGCACCGCGCA
>NZ_SSDJ01000011.1 GCF_004794465.1 Microbacterium sp. K24
CGAGCGCCGTCGCCACACCCTCGAGCAGCCGTTCGCCGGGAAGCGAGACGCGGACGGCGACACCGAGGGTCGCGCAGCGAGCGGTCACGGCGGCGTGCAGGCCGCTGGCGACGGCATCGTCCGTGGCGGCGAGCGCCGACATGTGCGCGTCGAGGGCACGCAGGTACTCCGCGACCAGTCGGTCTTCATCGACGTCCACGCCCAGAACCGCGAACGACGTCGCCGTCGGCACCGGAAGCTGCTCGGCGGTCATGGCGGTGTTGACGCCGGAGCCCACGATGACGGCATCCGTCGTCGCCTCGGCGAGGATGCCGCAGATCTTGCGGCCGTCGACGAGCACGTCGTTCGGCCATTTGACCGCCACATCGTGCCCGGGGAGCTGCGCGGCGACGGCCTCGGCCATCGCAGCTCCGGCAGCGAGGGGAATCCATCCTCGGGCAGCCGCGCCTGCGGGCAGTGCGCGCAGGAGCGCCGAGATCGCGAGGGACGCGCCGTCCGGTGCCACCCAGGTGCGGTCGAGACGCCCGCGGCCCGCCGTCTGGTTGCGCGTGATCAGCGCGGAGAGGTGCGGCCAGCGCTCGACGTCATCGGCGCGATCGCGGAGGTCCGCGTTGGTCGAGCCGGTCTCCGCCAGCACCTCCAGGCGCGACGCCGTCGCATCGGCGGCCGCGAAATCGCCGGTCATGCGTCCTCCTCGTCGGCTTCCTCGTCGTCGTCGTCCTCGTCTTCGCGGATCGCGCCGACCTCGTGGGCCTGCCACTGCTCCCACTCCTGCATGAGGGTCTCGACGGCGGCATGGAACTTCGCGGTCGCGACGCCCGGCGTCGTGTCTCCGAAGTAGTGCTGCACCCACATCCGCAGACGGGCGACCGCTGCCTCGTCGGCTCGCACGCGCTCCACCTCGGACACGATCCGGGAAGCCCCCTCGACGGTGAGCCATTCGCAGTCCGCGAGATAGCCGGTCGTGTCGACCGCGGCGCGCTCGTCGGCGGGGCGCGTGATCATGAGGGGCTTGCCCGCAGCGAGACGGTCGTAGACCATGGCCGAGATGTCGACGATGGCGACGTCGGCCGCGGAGAGCTGCCAGCCGAGCTCCGCACCATGGTCGTAGACGTGCTGAGCGGTGGGGTCGGCGGCATTCGCCGCGTTGATCGCCGAGATGATGCGGCGGTGCGCGGCGCCGTAGGCCTCGTCGACGACGCCGCTGCGGGGATGCGGACGGTAGATCACCCGATGCACGCCCGTCGCCAGCAGCTTCTTGACGAGTGTCTCGCCGTGCGTCGCGATCGATCCGTAGAGGGCGCTCGGGCGGTCGCCCTCCCACGTCGGCGCGTAGAGCACCACGGTGCGCTCGTCCGGCGTGTAGGGCAGGGTGCCGGAGTAGTGGTCCGCCTGAGGGCGGCCGATGTCCATGGTGCGGCGGTCGACATCGTAATCCCAGAGCGTGCGGGAGAGCCTGTCGCGTGCCGCCTGCCCTGCCACGAAGGCGTAGTCGTAGGCCTTGTACTGGTTGGTGGTCATGTACATCTTGTCGGACTCGCCGTGGTTGATGAACACGTGCCAGCGCCGCCCGTAGCGGAACATCTGGAAGTTGCGGGTGTTCTGGTTGACGTAGAGCACGACGCGGATGTCCTGCTGCGCGATGAACCTCTCGAGGTCGCGCACCTTGGGCACGAACGCGACGGGCGGCCCGTCCTCGTCGAGCAGCTTCTCGGCGCCGGTCGCCGACCGTGAGAGCACCACGACGGGCCAGCGCTTCGAGAGCTCGGCGAGCGGTCGGTACCACTGCCGCATCTGGTACATATTCACGGCGCCGTCGGCGAAATAGACCGCGATCCGAAAGTGATCGAGCGGATGCGGCTCGCGCTCGGCGAGGCGCCGTCGGACCCGTTGCACCGCGCTCCGGGACGCGAGCGCGCGCGTGAGGAGACGGTACGCCTTCTTGGCGTCAGACAATGCACCCATCCCTCCAGAATACGGAGATCAGGGAACGCCCGATGTCGCCGTGACATGATCGTCATGTGCCAGCCAACGAATCCGTCACGCCCGACGCCGGGGTGTCCTTCGTGATGCCGGTGCTCAACGAGCGGGCGTACCTCGAGCACGCCGTCGCGTCCGTCCTCACTCAGGACGTCGACGGTCCCGCCGAGCTGGTCCTCGCCCTCGGCCCCTCGACCGACGGGACCACCGAGCTCGCCGAGAGTCTCGCGGCCGCAGACGACCGCATCCGCCTGGTGCAGAACCCCGCCGCCCACATCCCCGTGGGGTTGAACGCCGCGATCAGGGCCAGCCGCTACGCGACGATCGTGCGGGTCGACGCCCACTCGGAGCTCTCCCCCGGCTACGCCGCGCGTGCCCTGGAGACGCTCGACCGCACGCAGTCCGCGAACGTCGGCGGGGTCATGCATGCCGAGGGTCGCACGCCGTTCCAGAAGGCGGTCGCCCGGCTGTACAACTCCCCCGTCGGCCTCGGCGGCGGCGCCTATCACGGCCGCACGCACGAGGGCGAGGCGGAATCCGCGTACCTCGGCGTCATGCGCCGCGAGGTGCTCGACGAGGTCGGACTCTTCGACGAGTCGATCCGCCGCGGCGAGGACTGGGAGCTCAACCTGCGCATCCGCCAGGCGGGGCATCGCGTCTGGTTCGACCCCACCCTGTCCGTCACGTACTGGCCGAGGGAGAGCTGGCTCCGCCTCGCGCGTCAGTTCCGCGCGACCGGGGCATGGCGCGGCGAGCTGGTCCGACGGTTCGGCCGCCGCAACGGCATCCGCTACTTCGCACCGCCCGCGCTCGTGCTGGTGGTCGCGCTCGCGATCGTCGTCGCCGCGCTGCAGCTCACCGGAGTGCTCGTCGGCGTGCTCTCGCTCATCGCATCGATCGTGGCCTATCTGCCGCTCGCGCTGTACCTGCTGCTGGTGATCGCCGTGGCCTTCGCCCCCGGAGGAGGAGGGCTGCGCCAGAAGCTCTGGACCCTTCTCGTCCTGCCCACCATGCACCTGTCGTGGGGCGTCGGATTCCTCGGCGGAGTGCTGCGCGGTGCACGCGACACCGTCGACGCGTCGCGCCTCGGCACCCGCAACACACCCCTGCCCTGACGGCGAGGCACGGGCTCAGGGCGCGACGAACCCCAGATCGAGGATGCGGTCGACCACCCGACGCGCGGCATGACCGTCGTCGCGCTTGTTGAACTGGGCGCGCCATGCCTCGTACCGGTCGGCGTACGCGGCGTCGTGACCGGCGTCGGCCAGTGCGGCGGCGAGCTCGTCCTGCGTGCGCACGAGCGGGCCCGGAGCGCGTTCGGCGAGGTCGAAATAGAAGCCGCGCAGTTGTCCGCGATAGTGATCGATGTCGGGTACGAGGAAGTACATCGGCTTGCCCGTGACGCTGAAGTCGAACATCACCGAGGAGTAGTCGGTGATGAGCGCGTCGGCCGCGAGCAGCAGCTGCGCGGTCTCGGGGTAGCCCGTCACGTCGATGACCCTGGCACCGGCGCGGTCGCGTCCCTGCTGCAGCGTGCGGGAGTGGCCTCGCACGAGCACCACGGCGTCTGCCTGACGGGCGAGCAGCTCCGCATCGACGAAGTCGACCATCTCGCTGCGATCGTCTCGCCAGGTGGGCGCGTACAGCAGCACCCGCTCGCCCTCGCCGATGCCCAGGGCCGTGCGGATCGCCGTCGGATCGCCGGTGGTGAGCCCGTCGTTGCGGGGGTACCCCTCGACCCAGATCGGGCGGCCGAAGAACGCGTAGGCCTTGCGGAGGATGCGCTCGGAGTATGTGTTCTGCGCGAGCAGCACGTCCCACCGTCGCGATTCCTTCACGACGGCCGCCATCCGGCGCGGATCGAAACCCGGGCGGTGCAGGGCGAGCCGCTTGAGCGGAGTGCCATGCCAGGTCTGCAGCACCTTCTGCCCCGGCTTGCGCACGAAGCGGCGGCGCAGCCAGTCGTTCACGACCAGCAGACGAGCGGCGCCGCGCGCGTGCCACCACTCCGGGCTGCCCTCCACGACGGCGATCGCGCCCTCCGGCACCGCGACCGAGAGGTCCACGACGCTCCAGTAGCGCCGCACCTCGGGCGCGCGGGCCGCGAGCTCCCGGTCGATGGCCTGGGGGTTGCAGCCGACGGTGCGGCCGTAGAAGCTCTCGAAGAACACCGCGTTCTCGGTGCCGCCTGCCTGGGCCACGTAGCGCCCCTCGAGCGTCGACTGCCCCTCCGGCGTCTCGTAGACGGGCGAGATCGGCGCGGCGATGCGCACCGCTCCGCCGTCGACCGCGATGCGGACGCCCGTCATCACGACCGGTGCGACCTGCAGGCCGTCGAGGTCGGTGTCGGCGATGCGCAGTTCGTACTCGCCCGACGGGAGCGGCAGCTCCGGGCCGCCCCACCGCGACGCCTGCAACGGGAAGGTCGCCTTCCAGGTCTTGCCTCCACCGGAGACGCGTGCGTCGACGCGCGCCCGGGGTCCGACCAGCTCTGCCGTCGCCGGTCGCTGACCGGTCCCTGCGATGATCAGCGCTTCCGCCGCCTCATCGATCCGGGCCGTTGTCATGCTGCTCCCTTCGGCGCGGGGATCCCCCGCGCGCGGATTGCCTGATACACCCGATCGGTGTTGCGCCCGTCTCGGTATGCGTGCATCTCCGCGCTGAGCGTAGCGGACCTGACGGACTCCGCGTCGTACGCGCTCTCGTCGGAGAGCAGGACGCGGAGCTGCACGAGAAGTTCGGCCCAGGATACGGCGGCATCCGGGCCTGCGACATCCTCGAAGCGCCCGTAGAAGCCGCGGGTACGGCCGTATTCCGACGCATCCGGCGCCAGGTACAGCACAGGAGTCCCCAGCAGACCGACGTCGTAGGCGAGAGACGAGTAGTCCGTGATCAGCACGTCGACGGCCGGCAGCGCGGGCGTCACATCGGCGAGGAGGGATGCCCCGAGCATCCGCACCCTCCGACTCGGCAGCGGCGGAGCGTAGCCGCCCTCCCCGAGAGGATGCGATCGCACGAGCAGGACGGCATCGTTCTCCTCCAGCACGCGGATGATCCGCACCCACTCGGAGGCCGACGGAACCGCAGGGTCTTCGGCGCCGTCGCGCCAGGTCGGGGCGTAGAGGATCGTGCGCGCATCCTGCGGGAGGTCGCCGAGAACGCGACCGAGCAGAGCGGATGCCGTCGCTCTGCGCTCTTCGATCGATCCGGCCGACAGCACGTCGACACGCGGTTCGCCGGTCACGACGACCCGGTCGTCGCCCAGACCGAAGGCGGATTCCAGGCGTCCCCTCGAGCGATCGGATGCGGCGGGAAGAATCCTGATCCGCTGGGCGGCTCCGCGGTACAGCAGTCCGACGATACGGCGCAGGAGCGGTGCTCCCGGAACGTTCGGCACCTGCGTGGTGGCGGGTGAGTCGAGGCCGATCCGCTTGAGCGGGATGCCGTGCCAGAGCTGCACGACGAACCCGCCCCCGTTGGCGTAGCGGTTGACGTCGCCGAGTCCGTGCGTGACGACGAGTACTCCCGCCCGGGCGGTCGCCCACCACCCGCGCCATCCGCTCTTGCGCACCGTGCGGATGCCGAGGGCCGCGGCATCCCGATCTTCGCGGTCCGACGAGGTGAGCCAGACGGTGTCGTGCCCGACCGCCGCCGCGTGCCGCTGCAGCGCCAGGGCGCCGTCGCCGATGCCGGCACCGCATCCGAAGACCCAGCGGCGCCCTCGTGGAACGAGCAAGGTGCCCATGCGTCCGGCGGCATACAGCGGGATCCGGAGCAGCTTGGCCGCGTTGCCGGTGCCGAAAGAGAAGGACGCCACCCCGCGAGCCTATCGCGGGGTGGCGTCCTTCTCGGTGCGGGATCAGCCGGCGAGCTCGCCGAGCGTCACCTCGATCTCGTCTTCCTTGCCGCCGCGGACATATGTGACCTTGGCGTCGCTGCCGGCGGCCGCCGCGCGCACCTGCGCGGTGAGGTCGCTGGCGCTGGTGATCGGCACGCCGTTGAATGCGGTGACGACGTCATCGGCCTTGAGCCCCGCTGCTGCGGCCGCTCCACCGTCGGTCACGTCGGCGATGTAGGCACCGGCGACGCTCGCGCCCTCGACGCTCGCGGCGTCGCGGACGGAGGCTCCGAGCAGCCCATGGGTGGCCGTGCCGTCGGCGATGATCTCGTCGGAGACGCGCTGGGCGATGTTCGACGGGATCGCGAAGCCGATGCCGATGGAGCCCGACTCCTCGGAGCTTCCCGAGCTCGCGATCGCCACGTTGACGCCGATCAGCTCGCCCTTGCTGTTGACGAGCGCTCCACCGGAGTTGCCGTGGTTGATCGCGGCATCCGTCTGGATCACGGCGATCGAGATCGAGTCGCTCGACTGCTGTCCGGAGCTGCCGGGGATGTCGAACTGGAACGGCCCCTCGCCCTCGCCCTGGTCCTCGGGCGCCTGCTGCTGCTCCTGCGGAGCATCTTCCGACGACGAGTCCGGCAGTGCCGACGAGGCGATCTGGATGCTCCGGTTGAGTGCGCTCACGATGCCGGTGGTGACCGAGTTCGCGAGGCCGAGAGGCGCACCGAGCGCCACGGCGGTGTCGCCGACGTTGAGCTTCGACGAGTCGGCGAACTCGATGGGCGTGAGATCCTTCGCGTCGGTCAGCTTGATCACCGCGAGGTCGTAGATCGGGTCGGTGCCGACCACGGTCGCCTCGAAGATGCGGCCGTCGGACGTGGTGACGCGGATGCTCGGGTCGGCCACCGCCCCGCCGAGAGTCACGACGTGGGTGTTGGTGAGGACGTAGCCGTCATCGCTGATGATCACGCCGGAACCGCTGCCGGCCTGGTCGGATCCTGCCACCTCGATCGTGACGACGGAGGGCAGTGCGGCTGTCGCGACCGCGGTGGTCTCGTTGACGGAGCCGGGGTTGTTGACGGTGACGGTCTGCGGCCCGCCCGCTGTTCCGCCGGTCGGCTGATCCTGCAGACCGCTGAGCAGCGCGCCTCCGCCGAAGCCCGCGACACCGCCGACCAGGGCCGCTGCGACGATGAACGCCGCGAACTTCGCGCCGCCCCTCGACTTGGGCTCCTTGGTCTTGGTGCCGTCTGCCGGGGCGCCGGCGAAGCCGAGCGGTGCGGTGCCGTCCAACGGCTGCGTGGGCTGGGTGTGCGCGGTCGCCGTCGGGATGCCGAAGGCGGCACCGGGCGCCGAGGCCGTCGCGTGCGCCGTGTGCGGCGCGACGAAGGGCTGCGGTGCGACGTGCGTCGCCGTGGCGGGTGCGGCG
>NZ_SSDJ01000012.1 GCF_004794465.1 Microbacterium sp. K24
GACCAGGGCGAGCGACGAGACGACGACGGGCCGCGCGACGGTGAAGGCCCCGCCGAACGTCCGGGCCCGGCCGCCGCGATCGGCAGCGACTCCGCCGACGAGCTCATCGACATCGCCGAGGCGGCGCGCGGTACGGCCGAGGGCGACGTCACCTCGATCGATGCGAAGCGCGACGGCGCCTGGGAGGTGCAGCTGACCACCGCCGCGGGCGACGAGACCGAGGTGCGTGTCGACGACCAGCTCCAGGCCACGGTCATCTCGACCGAGAAGGCCGACGGCGACGACACCGGCCCCGCGCTGACCCTCGACGACGAGACCATCCGCTCCCTCGTCGAGGCCGCTCTCGCTGAGGCCGAGGGCCTGATCACCGACCTCGACGTCGACAGCGACGATGTCAGCCCCTACGACGCCTCGGTCCTGACGCAGGACAACCGCTCGATCGACATCGACTTCACGGCGGACTTCGCGGTGGTCGGCACCGACACCGACGACTGAGCCGCCTTTCACAACGGAGCGCTTCTCCGTGAAGGCGCTTCTGGTGGACTGGCACCGCACCCGCGTCGGGAGGGGTCCCGGGGCGGTGGCTCCTCAGCCGCCCTCCTCCACTGGGGCGGCAGGTGGGTGGGGCCCCCTCACCTCACCCACCTCTCCCTTCTCCGGATGACCTCGGAGCGGTCGACCATCGATCCCGTCCGGACGTTGCCGCGTCCCGACGTTTCACGGAGGTCGTGACGATTCACGGATGTTTTCACGGAATGTCACCCGCGATTCGTCATAACCTCCGCGAATCGTCGGCTGTGCCCTCCCGTCACCGACTCCGATGCGCGAGAACGTCTTCCCGCGAGGGCTAGCTCGCGGGCGCGCTGACCTCGGTCCGGCGACGGCGCCGCTCGCTGACGAGGAACACGATCAGCAGGATCGCTCCGGTGACGATCACGATGTACGTGCTCAGGGTCGGGAGGAGGATGAGAGGGTTGCCGTTCGTGTGGAACTCGCCGAAGAGGAAGATCGACGGGTCGGTGCTCGCGTGCACGAGCATCGGTGCGATCAGGGTGCGCGTCACCCGCAGGATCAGGTACATGCAGACGCCGAAGAAGAACGTGTAGACGATCTGCAGGAGCGTGGTGCCGAGCCCCTGGTCGGAGGTGAAGAGGTTCGTGAAATGCAACGCCGCGAAGATGCCCGCCGAGGCGAGCGCGACGGCGATCTCGCCATGGCCGCCCTTGCGCATCAGGTCGACGACGAAACCGCGCGTGACGAGTTCCTCGACGAGGCCGACGAACAACCCTGCGAGCAACCAGGTTCCGACGAGCGGGATGCCCGCCTTCCCGTAGTCGATGCTGAGGAGGGCGGCGACATTGATCACGAGCACGACGATCAGGGCGATCCACATCCACCGACGACCGCCGAGGCGCTGGCGCGAGAAGAGCTCGCCCAGCCAGCCGACGGATGCCGCGAAGGCGAACAGCAGCACGCTCGTGAGCATGATGGGCAGCGCCGTGGTGAAGAACACGTCCCCGGCGCTCCCCTTCTCGCCCCGCAGACCGCTCCCCTCGGGGAGGCCCAGACCGAGCAGGAAGCCGATCAGCTCATACACACCCAGATACACCGCAGCGAGCAGAAGTGCTCGCCAGAAGCCGCCTCGGTTCCAGAATCGCCTCCACGCTGACGACGGCGCAGCTGCTGTCTGCTCGGCCATGATGCCCCCTCTGAACGGTCCGGCCGCCCGTCGCTTCCCGTCAGAAGCGGATCCGGCGTTCCTGAATCGATGATGACAGAACGGCTGCCGCATCACACGTCCGCCTCTCAGCGGTGAGAAAGTGGCTGGGAGATCTCCTCGATCTCTAGATGCCGGCGTGGCGGCGGCGGTTGCGGCGACGGCGGACGAAACCTATCCGTTCCTCACTCTTCCTGGGAAGCGACCAGCCAGACGTAGCCGAAGGGCGGGAGCGAGAGTCCATCGTGGCGCTCGCCGCTGAGCAGATCGACACCACGGAGTGTCTCCAGCACCACCGTCTCGTCGCTCACGTTCACCACCGCGACGACTTCGTCATCCGCCCCTGCCGCGCGGCGCACCACGAGCACGCGGTCGTCGAGGAAGGCGATCTCCTGCGCCGCGAACGGCGAGAACGCCGGCATGCCCCGCCGCACCGCGAGCATGGCGCGCACCCCCTCGAGCATGCCGGAACGCCGACCCGGCTCCTGCAGCTCTTCGGCCAGGCGGTCGGCATCGAGCACCTCGCGGTTGATGCGCCGCGCGATATCGCTGTCCTGCACACCCTGGTGATCCTGCTGCGAGCCGAGCAGCGAATGATGGTAGATCGCCGGGACGCCGACGAGCGACAGCAGGATGGCGTGGGCGGCGAGGCCGCGGCGCACGGCGGAAGCATCCGGATCCGGGTCGGCCGGGTCGACGAGCGCCTCGAGGAAGTTGGTGTTGAGCTCGTACACGCCCTCGCTGCCGTCAGGACGCTTCGCCATCGACACCCGTCCGCCTCGCGCGAGCGTGCGCTCGACGAGCAGAGCGCGATCGGCATCCGTCAGCAGCCCCTCCGTCGGACGCAGGCCGATGCCGTCGTGGCTGGCGAGGAAGTTGAACCAGGTGGCGGTGTCGCTGACAGGACCGACTCCGCTCGCCCATTCGGCCAGCGCGGTCGCCCGACCCGTGACGAAGGCGTGCAGCACGAGCGGCGGCAGCGCGAACTGGTAGACCATGTGCGCTTCATCGCCGCCGTCGCCGAAGTAGGTGATGTTGTCGGCGTGCGGCACGTTGGTCTCGGTGAGCAGCAGAGTGCCCGGCGCCAGCTCGTCCACGAGGATGCGCCAGATCCGGATGATGTCGTGCGTCTGCGGCAGGTGGATGCAGGTGGTGCCGGACTGCTTCCACAGATAGCCGATCGCGTCGAGGCGCACCGTGGTGGCACCGTGCGCCAGGTAGCCGAGCAGGATGTCGGTGAGATCGAGGAGCACCGCGGGCGTGCTCGGATCGACGTCGATCTGGTCGGGACCGAAGGTGGTCCAGGCGCGCGCCACCGTGCCGTCGGGGCGCTCGTACTCGTGCACGAGCGGGGTGACCCGAGGGCGCACGACATGCGAGACGTCGAAATCGGGGCCCGGATCGAGGAAGTACCCGACGTACCGCGGGTCGCGCGCCAGCCACGCCTGGAACCACGGCGACGAGCTCGAGATGTGGTTGGCGACGAAATCGAGGGCGAGCGCGTACTCGTCGCGCAGATCGGCGATGTCGTCCCAGGTGCCGAGCGCCGGGTTCACCTGGCGGTGGTCGACGACGCCGAACCCGTCGTCCGAGGTCCACGGGTAGATGGGCAGCAGGTGCACGTCGCTGATGACATCGCCGATGTGCGCGCGCAGCACGCCGGCGAGTGTGTGGAGCGGCGTCTCCCCGGGCCGACGGAACGAGTCCCCGTAGGTGATGAGGTACGCGGTGCTCTCGTCCGGCCCCATATGATCCGCGTCCTGCCGTGGCGCGGCCAGGCGCGCGCGCCAGGTCTCGGCGAGGTCGACGAGTGCGGCGAGAACCTCCGCCGCGGCATCCGGGTAGAGCCTCTCGACGAGAGGGGCGAGGCGGTCCTGCAGACCATTCTCGGGAGTCATGCGGAGGCTTCCTTCAGGAGGTCACGGACGAGTTCCATCCCACGCGCGTCGAGCCGTTCGATGCGATCCGAGAAACCGCGGATGCCGGGAGCGGTGAGCACCACGTCGGCCCACTCCTCGCGCAGCGCGAACTCGGGGCGGGCGACCAGGCAGTCGGGGTCGTTGGTCCAGAACCGGCCGTGCTGCCATGACCGGGCCTCGACGGACATCCGTCCGCGCAGACCCTGCGATCCGTCTTCGCCGCCCTCGTGGAACGTGTCGCCGGCGACGCGCATCGCGTCGACGAGACCGACGCTCGGCAGGATCGGGGCGCCGCAGCCGAGCAGGAACGCGTCGTCGCCGAGCACCTCGCGGATGAGCTCGAGCCCCGAGCGGTAGGCGGAGATCGGCGTGGCATCCGCGTCGTGGCGCCGGCCCGGCAGCGCTCCGGAATACAGGAAGTCGAGCTTGACGTAGTCGATGCCCAGATCGCGGATCTCGGAGAAGACGCGGGTGAGGTAGTCGCGCACGCCCGGGTGCGTGAGGTCGAGGCCGCGCAGGTCGTCGCCCCAGTTCTTCCCGGCATCTCCGAGCACCCAGTCCGGATGCTCGCGGGCGACAGAGGAGTTCGCGCCGACCGAGAAGGGCGCCGCCCAGATGCCGGCACGGCGACCGCTGTCGAGGATCGCGCTCACGGCGTCGGGCAGCGAGCCGAAGCGCGGGTTCGGGGCGGTCCATTCGCCGGTGCCGAGGCTCCAGCCGTCGTCGATCTGCACCACGTCGACGTCGAGCCCCGCGGCATCGATCGCCCCAACGTTCTCGATCACGTCAGAGGCATGCACCTCTTCGAAGTACTGGTACCAGGTGCACCACACCCGGGGCGCGGCCCACCCGAACCGAGCGCCGGATGCCGTGCCGAAGCGGTCGCCGAACGACTCCAGGGCGATCTCTCCGGTCGTTGAGCGAGCGAAGCGAGACGAAACGTCTTCGCCCGATCCATCCGTCTCCACCACCACACGATCTCCGCGCCACGACGCATGGATCGTCGGCACCTCACGGCTCGCGTCGAGGGTCCCGAACACGCGCACCTCGCTCCCGTCTCCGGGATCGACGACGAGCAGCCCTTCGCCCTGCAGCGCACCCTCGGCGACCGGCGTGCCCGGCCGGAAGCGCATGGCGTGCTGCCACGGCTCCACCGGCCGGTGGATCTCATCGTCGCGCGCCGACCAGGTCGTCGGGCTCCAGCTCTGCCATCCCTCGGCGTACACGCGGGCCTCGGGCCCGACCGGGATCTCATCGAGGACGGTCACGCTGCTCCCCTCTTCTCTGCGGTCTTCGTCGAGTCGACGGCTGTCGTCAGTTCGAGGTCTGCCGGGCGCACCGGCATCCCTCCGCGCTCCGCCGATTCGACGGCCGCGATGGTCGTCCGCACGGTCGCGACGATGTGCGCGGCGGCGTTCTCGGGCTCGCGGTCCTCGGCGATCGCGGTCTGCAGCTCGCCCATCGCGCCCGCGAATCCGTCGGTGAACCACTGCCCCTCCAGCGGGAACTCGATGCTCTCGCCGTCACGGTCGAGCGTGAGACGGTCGGAGCCGAGCAGCACGCTGCCGCGCAGGGTTCCCTCGGTGCCGTGGATCCAGAACGGGCACCCTCCGGCATGCGTGCTGGCGCTGCCGGCGATGCGGATCGACGCGCTGGCGCCGGTCGACACGTCGATGCGCAGGTCGGCGCCCCACGGGTTGCGGGCCTCGTCGGGCTGGCCGGGAACGCGATGATCGGATGCCGCGACGGCCACGACCGACGATCCTTCCAGCCAGCAGCGCGTGATGTCGATCCAGTGCACGAGGTAGTCGTTCAGCAGCATGTGCGGCACGTCGTCGAAGGGTGTTCCGGCGAGCGGCGGCAGCGGCTTGTCGTGCAGGTGCGTCACCCCGATGACGTCGCCGATGCGCCCCCCGCGGATCAGCAGGGTCGCGAGCCGCCAGGCCGGGGCCCAGCGGGCGTTCTGGTTCACGGCGACGCGGATGCCCTTCGCGCGAGCATCCGCGAGCACCTCGGCGAGACGCGGCAGCTCCGACGCATCGCTGATGAGGGGCTTCTGCGCGAGGACGTGCTTCCCCGCGGCGACGGCGGCGGCGATGAGCTCGACGCGGCCGGCGGGTCCGGTGGCGAGGTCGACCACCTCGACACGCGGGTCGGCGAGCAGGGCGTCGAGGGACTCGTGCACGGTGTCGATGCCGAAGTCCGCGGCGAGCGCCTCCGCGTCGGCGACCGTGCGAGAGGTCACGGCGACGACCGGCACGTCCCAGCCGCGGTAGGCCGGCAGGTGCGCGGAGCGCGCGATGGCGCCCGCTCCGACGAGACCGACGCCGAGGCGGCGTCCCGGAAAGGACGGGCGGTACGAGGGAACGGCGTCGTTGGGGAGATCGGAGGTCACTGCACCCGCTCCGGCGCAGCGTCGAACCGCAGGACTGCCTGCAGGATCTCTGGGTCGCCCTCGTCGAGGCGCGCGAAGACGCCCGCGACCTCGGCGGCGGGAACGACATCCGACACGAGCGCGCCCGCGTCGACGTCACCGGCGAACACGAGGCCCATGACCGTGCGCACGAGACGCGCCTGGTTCCAGCGGCCGCCGAGCGAGACGGGCACGCCGGAGATCTGGCTGGCGACGATGCGCACGCGGTTGTGGTGGAACTCCTCGCCGAGGCGCAGGTTCGCAGCCCCGCCCTGGTAGAAGCCGGATGCCGCGACCAGACCCTCCGTCACGACGCAGCGGATGGCCTCGTGCAGCGCGCGATCGGTGCCCGACAGCTCGATCGCGCTGTCGGCGCCTCCGCCGGTGAGCTCGCGGATCATCTCCCCCGCGCCCCCCTCCCGCAGGGCATCCACCGCGTGGACGGCCCCGAAGCTCGTCGCCATCGCGAGGCGGGCCGCCAGGGTGTCGACGGCGATCACCCGGCCACCCGAGAGCGATGCGAGTCGCGTGGCGAGAAGGCCGATGACGCCCTGCCCGAACACGGCGACCTGCTCGCCGAGTCGCACATCGGCGGCGAGAACCCCGTTCAGTGCGATGGCGCCGACGCGGGCGAACGTGCCGAGCACGGGGTCGACGCCGTCGGGCACGATGCGTCCGGCGACCGCGGCGGCCGGCACGACGGCGTCGCTGCGGTGACCCCAGATGCCGTGCACGACGTCGCCGACGTGGACATCGGTCACGTCATCGGCGACCTCGACGACCTGGCCGACCTCCGAGTACCCCCAGCCGCTGACCGGATAGCCGAAGCTCGGCTCTCCCGGCACGAACAGCCGCCGCTCGGCATCCCACGTCGAGGTGAGATACGGATTGGTGCCTCGGTAGGCGGTGAGCTCGGTGCCCGCGGAGATGCCGGAGTACCAGGTGGCGATCCGGACGCTGCCCGGTGTCAGAGGCTGCGCCTCGATCTCGACCAGCTCGACCTCGCGGACGGCGGAGAACTGCACGACGTGGGACACGGGGTGTGCCTTCCTTCCAGGATCGACGGGTGAGGTCAGCCCTTCTCGGCACCGGCGGTGAGGCCCCCGACGAGGAGCCGCTCCGATGCGAAGAAGAGCAGGATGATGGGCAGGGTGAGGATGACGGATCCGGCCATGAGCACCGTGGTGGGCACCTCGATGCTGCCGGCCAGCTGCGACAGGCCGAGCGACACCGTCCACGAATCGCGCTTCTCGACGAGGAAGAGCAGGGCGAAGAGGAACTCGTTCCAGGCGATCATGAAGATGAACAGGCCGTTCGACACGATGGCCGGCATCGCGAGCGGAATGCTGATCTTGCGCATGATCTGGAACCGACTCGCGCCGTCGAGCGCCGCGGCCTCCTCCAGCGAGACCGGGATCGTCGCGAAGTAGTTGCGCAGCGTGTAGATCGACACGGCCGCCACCTGCGAGACGTAGACGATCAGCAGCCCCACGAGCGAGCCGCGGAGTCCGATCTGCGTGAAGAACACGAAGAGCGGCACGGCCAGCAGGATCGCCGGGAAGAAGTACACGGCGAGGAAGAGCCCCGAGACCTGACGGCGTCCGAAGAACGCCAGGCGGCTCACCGCGTACGACCCCGGGATCGAGACCAGCAGCGTGAGGACCACCGTCGCCAGCGCGACCAGCAGCGAGTTGCGCATGAACACGATGAAGCCCTGGCCGCCGGCATCCACCGGGGCGAGCACGTCGAGATACGTCGAGAAGTCGAGCTCCTCGATCGTGATCCACAGCGCGCCCGGGTTCTGCAGCAGCGAGTCGAGCGAGCGGAAGCTCAGCAGCACCATGTAGTAGAACGGCACGACGGCGACGAGCACCAGCAGCACGATCACGATCGGGCGGAGAACGCGGAACAGGCCGTTCTCGAAGTTGTCGCGGGTCAGACCGCGGCGGGGGGCGCGGGTCGAGGTCTGCGCGCTCATGCCTGCTCCTCCTGCTTGCCGAAGAACTTCAGGTAGATGCCGACCAGCACGGCGAGGATCGCCGCCAGCACGAGGGCCTGGGCCGCGGCGGCGCCGATGTCGCCGCGCGCGGTGAGCAGGTCGAACACCCGCACCGAGACGACCTCGGTGCCGGCGCCTCCGCCGGTGAGCAGATAGATGTCGTCGAAGTTGTTGAACGTCCAGATGAAGCGCAGCACGCACAGCACCGCGATGGTCGGCAGCAGCTGCGGCAGCAGGATGTGACGGAAGCGCTGGGTGGGCGTCGCGCCGTCGACGCGCGCGGCCTCGTCGAGCACGCCGGGCACGGCCTCGAGGCGGGCGGTGAGGAAGAGGAAGGCGAAGGGGAACGAGCGCCAGGCCTCGAACAGGATGACGGTGATGAGCGCGATGGGCAGGTCCACCTGCCATCCGAAGATGTTCACCGGCAGGGCGCGGTCCGAGAGGAAGGCGACCGGGTCCTCCCAGCCGAGCACGTTCTGGCCGAACCAGTTCACGATGCCGAACTGCGGGTTGAGCATCGTGGACCACACGAACGTCGCGGCCACGACCGGGGCGACGTAGGGCAGGAGGAGGGAGGCGCGGATCAGACCGCGGCCGCGGAACGGCTTGCGGAGGGCGACCGCGGCGATGAGCCCGATCCCGATCGCGAGCCCCGTGCCGCACACGGAGTAGACGATCGTGGTCCAGAGGGCGCTGAAGAAGCCGGGCGATGTCAGCACGTCGACGAAGTTGTCGAGCGTGTACTCGCCGATGATGCCGGTGCCGCGGATGTTGATCAGCCGCACGTCCTGGAAGGCGAGCGAGATCGCCCAGATGATCGGCAGCACCACCGCGACCAGGATGATGATGAACGTCGGCGAGATGAGGAGCAGACCCGCGCGGTTCTCCTCGCGGTTGTGCCGCGAGCGCCGGCGCGGCTTCGTGCCGTCCGACCGCTTCGGCGGGGTGGCGCCGGGACCGGGGCGCGCGGCCCCGGTCCCGGATCCGTTCTCGAGGGTGGTCACTTGAGCGACTCGCCGATCGAGCGCACCGCCTCGGCGGCCGTCGCGGCGGCCTCGGCCGGGTCGCCGCCCTGCGCCACATCGCTGACGGCGGTCGCGACGGGGAGCTCGCCCTGCAGGGCGCCGAGCAGGCTGCCCTGACCCTGGGTGATGCCCCAGCGTGCGAGATCCTGCGGGCCCGCGGCCACAGCCTCGAGCACCTCGGGTGCGTAGAAGTCCGACAGCGGAGCCTTGGTGTCGACGCCCGCCGGCAGGGTCGCCCACAGGTCGGAGAACTTCGTCGGCTCGTCGGCGGTGCCGGTGCGCACGGGCACCTTGCCCTCGGGGGCGATCGCGATCCACGGCTCGTAGCCGTCGCTCATCATGTACTCGATGAACGACTGCGCGGCCTCGGCGTTCGCACCCTCGGTGATGGTCCACGAGGTGATCTCGCCGAACTGCGCCGGGGCGTCGCCGTCGGGTCCGGCGATCGAGGTCACGACGCCGGTGTTCTTCGCCAGGAAGGCGGGGTCGGCGACGCACTCGGGGCACGACGGCTTGGCGTCTTCACGGAGCCCGGCCATCTCGTCGAGGACGAAGCTCGACCAGATGAACATGGCGGCTCCGCCGGCGAAGTAGGTCGCACGGGTCGTGTCGACGTCCTGCGCACCCGGGACCGAATAGTTCTCGGTGAGGTCGCCGTAGAACTC
This sequence comes from Microbacterium sp. K24, assembly GCF_004794465.1. Lineage (GTDB taxonomy): Bacteria > Actinomycetota > Actinomycetes > Actinomycetales > Microbacteriaceae > Microbacterium. Next base: position 9,739 of record NZ_SSDJ01000012.1, read on the forward strand.
GAACGAGCTGACGCAGGCGTCGGAGTCGAGCTCCACGTCGCCGTCCTTGTTCACGAGCTCGCAGCCGTTGCCGAGCGCGATCTGCTCGAACGTCTGCTCGGTGAAGGCGTCGCCCGGTGCCGTGGCTCCGACGAACCCGGCCACGTCCGGGGAGTCGAGCTCCTTCGCGGCGGCGAGGATCGACTCGTAGGAGTCCGGCGCATCGAGTCCGGCGGCGTCGAACAGGTCGGTGCGGTAGAAGAGCATCTGCGTCCACGACTCGCTCGGCACGGCCAGGGGCGTGTCGCCCTCGGAGGTCAGCGTGAGGGCGTTCTCCGAGAACGTCGAGGGATCGAGGGCGTCGATCGTGGCGGCCACGGCATCCGTGTCGACGAATTCGTTGGCCGAGAGGCTCCGCACCTGCGGGAGCGAGATGCCGCCGATCACGTCGGGCAGATCTCCCGCGGCGGCCGACGAGGTCAGGAGCTGGGCGAACTGGTCTTCGGCGACCGAGACGAGTTCGACGTCGATCCCGGTCTTCTCGGTGAAGGCGTCGACGATCTCCTGGGTCGCGGCCACCCGGTCGGGCAGGTCCTCCTGCAGCCAGAAGGTGATGCCGTCCCCTCCGTCGCCACCGCCTCCGCCGTCGTCGCCGGAGCTGGTGCATCCGGTGAGGGCGAGCGCGGTCAGGCCGACCACGGCCATTGCTGCTGCTGTCGCACGGGTCTTCACTATGCGCCTCCTTGCGCTGAGGTCTTGCAGGTCTTCTCGGGGCTCGGTCGGACTGTCACGACCATTAAGACTAAAAGCTATACATAACTCGCCTAGTCGTCAAGCATTATGCTGAGAACGACCCCCATGGAGGTGGAGATGTCCGGTCCCGGCGATGTGCTCGAGCTCATTCGCGAGCGCCGCGCCTTCACGCGCGGCGACGTGCTCGAGGTCACGGGACTGTCGCGGATGACGGTGGCGACCCGCATTGACGCGCTGCTCGACGCCCGCCTGATCGTCGAATCCGGCACCGAGAAGGTGTCGGCAGGCCGGCCCTCCCGCAAGCTGGAGTTCAACACGGCGCACGCGCACGTCATCGCCGCGAGCGTCGACACCACCCACACGACGGTCGCCCTCACCGACCTCGCCGGTCGCATCATCGTCGAGGAGCGCGTCGAGGTCGCCGTCGCCGACGGCCCCGACCACACGCTCAACGCGATCGCCGAGCGCGCGGCGCACCTGCTCGAGCGCGCAGGGATCGCTCGCGACAACGTCGCCGCGATCGCCCTCAGCGTCCCCGGGCCCGTCGACCCCGATACCGACCGGCCGAGCCAGCCCCCGATCATGCCCGGATGGGATGCGTACCCGATCCCCGATCACCTGAACGGCGCCCTCGGGGTTCCCGTGCTCGTCTCCAACGATGCGGATGCCGCCGCGCTCGGCGAGCAGCGCGCCGCGCATCCGACCTCACGGTCGCTCTGCTTCCTCAAGGTCTCGTCCGGGATCGGCACCGGCATCGTGCTCGGCGGACGGGTGTATCGCGGCGCCGACGGCGGGGCCGGCGACATCGGCCACATCAAGATCGCGGGGCACGGCGACCTGCTGTGCCAGTGCGGCGCGCGCGGATGCCTCGCCGCCGCGGCATCCGGTCGCGCCGTCGCCCGCTCGCTCACCGCGCTCGGCAAGCCGGCCGCATCCGCGTCCGACGTCGGTGCGTACCTCGCCGAGGGCGATCCGGATGCCGCGAACCTCACGCAGGAGGCGGGACGCCTCATCGGCGAGGTCGTCGCCACCGTGGTGTCGCTCCTCAACCCGGCCGAGGTCGTGCTCGGCGGGATGCTCGCCTCGCCGCCGCTGCTCGCCGGGGTGCGCGAGACGCTGTACCCGCGTTCCCTCCCCCGCGCGACCCGCCACCTCAGCATCAGCCAGTCGACGCTCGGCGAGAAGGCGACCGTGGTCGGACTCGCCGCGATGGTCGTCGAGCGCGAGTATTCGGTGGCCGCGGTCAATGCGGCGCTCGCCCGCGCCTGATCCGCGCGGATACGATGCAGGGATGACGAACACGGATCCGGTCGACGACATCTCCATCGGCGGCGAGATGATCCGCCTCGGGCAGTTCCTGAAGTTCTCGGGTCTGCTCGACTCCGGCGGCGACGCGAAGGAGGTCGTGATCGACGGCTACGTCACGGTCAACGGCGAGGTCGACCGCCGCCGCGGCCGGCAGCTGCACGACGGTGACCTGGTGACGTTCGAGGGGCGGACGGTACGCGTCCGGCCGTGACGGGATCACCCTCCCCGATAGCGTGCGGGAGTCGGTCTGATCTGACCGATATTCTCGCGGGCTGATCTCTTTCTCGTTCGAACGTTTGTTCTAAACTGTGGGTATGGCCCAGTTGCGGACGGATGTCGACCTCGA
>NZ_SSDJ01000013.1 GCF_004794465.1 Microbacterium sp. K24
CGTGCGCGCGGTCGACGCGGCTCGACCCGCGACGAAGCGGCGACGGATCTCGCAGGCAGCCGTCAGCTCGCCTCGTGCGAAGGCCCGCGTGCGCGCGATGGCGTCGCGGGCACGATCGTCGCCGGGAGCCTCGGTCTCGAACAGGGGCAGCACGTGCTCGGCGCAGTCCGCCGCCCACACGGCGACGATGCGACGCTCCGCCTCGCTCAGCGAATGAGGTGAACCGGTCATGGACGGCTCACCGCTCCCGGCGGGCGGCACGGGCTCGCGCGGCCTCGTGCGCGTCGCGGAGCAGGGCGAGCACGGCATCCGTCGTGTTCACGCCCGGGTTGATCACGCTGACCCAGCCCGCCGAGCCGTAGAGCGGATGCCGTCGGAACACGTCGGTCCGCACCGCGTCGGGTTCCGCCGTGACGAGGGCGGCGGCGCGCTCCTGCCCCACGTGGATGTTCACGCGGAACCGATCCGGGGCGTCGAGTTCGGAGGTCGCATCGTCGGGGTAGTCCTTCGTGACGATGGTCCCGTACGGCTGGGTGCGCTCCGGCATCCGTCCGTCGGGGGCGTGATAGAAGTACGCATCGCCCCAGGAGAGCTCCGGGAAGGCGCTGCCGGGTTCGGGGGCGACGACGAGAGCGCCGTCGAACGCTCGGACCGTCTCGATGATCTGCTGCATGTCCATGATTCAATGATGAAGTTGACGTGCTTATGTGGACTTTTCAGCGAGGAAGGGCGGATTGATGGCGCAGAACCCTCAAGAGTATCCGCTGACAACCGCCGGGATCGGCCGTCTCGTCGGATACTCGACGCAGCAGGTGCGCGATCTCGAACGACTGCGCATCATCCCGCCCGCCGAGCGCGCCGCGAACGGATACCGCCGCTACGGCGACCGGCACCTCGTGGCCGCCCGCGCCTATCGGAGCCTCGCCGCCGCCCTCGGCCCCGTGCCCGCGCGGCGCCTGATGCCGACCCTGGTCGGCAGCACCGTCGACGTCGCCGCGGAGCAGATCGACGACCTCCATGCCGCCCTGGCCCGCGAACGGTCCCGCGTGAGGGAGGCGCTCCGCGGCCTGGAGGTCGCCATCGAGGAGTCGGGCGCCGTCTTCGCGGACGATGACGCCCTGACGATCGGCGAACTCGCCCAGGCGCTCGACGTGCGCGCGTCGGCGCTGCGTCACTGGGAGCGCGAGGGCCTCATCCATCCGCTCCGCTCGCCCGCATCCGCAGCCCGCACCTATGGCGCCCGGGCGATCACCGAGGCGCGCATCGTCGCGGCGCTGCGGGCCGGCGGCTACGGCATCCCGCCGATCGCCCGCATCCTCGAGCAGCTGCGCACCCAGGCGCTGACCGCCGACGCACAGCGCATCCTCGCGGAGCGGCTCGCCGACCTGTCTCGCCGGAGCGTCGCTCTGCTCGCCGCCGCGGGCGAGCTGCACGCACTGCTCGACGGACTGCGCTGACAGCGCGGCGAGCCGGCCGAGGTCAGGGCGCCACGGGGTAGTGGCTGGAGATCGCGATGCGGTTCCAGCTGTTGATCACCACGGTCAGCCAGGTCACCGCCGCGATCTGCTTCTCGGTGAGGATGCCGTCGACATCGACCCCGCGATCGTGGAGCCGGCCGTGGTCGCCGATGAGCGTCACCCGCTCGGCGATCTGCAGTGCCGCCTGCTCCTCGGGGGAGAAGTACTGCGACTCCCACCAGCCGGCGAGCACCGCGAGCCGGTCCGCGGACTCTCCGTGCTTCACCGCATCGCCGGCGTGCATCCGCAGGCAGAACGCGCATCCGTTCAGCTGCGAGGCACGCACCTTCACCAGTTCGACGAGCAGCGGCGACAACCCGGCATCCACTCCTGCTTCTGCGGCCGTTCCGGCGAATTCCAGCATCGCCTGGTACGGGGCTGCATAGATCTTGCCGATGTTCACATGGGACACGTCGTCTCTCCTTCTCTGCGGGCGCGGACGCGCCCATCCGTACCGACGACGCAGCCGGCGGAGATGTGAGGTCCGGCCAGGGGCGGCGTGCGCCTCAGCCGAGCGCGGCGAAGAACGCCCGCCGCGCCGCGGTCACGTCGGCGTCCACCCGCGACGGATGCACCCGGTTCGTGAGCAGCACGCCGAACGCGCCTGTCTCGGGTCGCACCGCGAAGGCCGTGCCGGTGAAGCCGGTGTGCCCGACGGCATCCGTCTCTCCCATCCAGGCGGCGTCGCGCACCCGCAGGCCGATCGCCTGACCGTATCCGGCCTCCGCCGTCGCGACCGGCGTCGTCATCAGGCGGATGCTGCCGGCGGACAGCACGCGCCCACCGGCCCCGGCACCCTGGTCGCGGATCATACGGGCGAGTGCCGCGACGTCGTGCACCGTCCCGAAGAGGCCGGCGTGGCCGGCGGGGCGCCC
>NZ_SSDJ01000014.1 GCF_004794465.1 Microbacterium sp. K24
CTGAACGCGGTGTTGGATGCCGAGTCAGCCGCCCCGGTCGTGACCGCCCTGCGCGGGTATGTGTCTGCGGCGTTCGCCGCCCGGAAGGATGCCCCGAACCCGGACGCGGCGGACGCCGACCGGCGCACCGTGCCGATGCTGCACGCGGATGCCCTCGCGATGTTCTGCGCACATGTCCTCGGGTGCGAGTCCCGGGTCCCCCTTGCCGGGGCGACCGTCATCGTCCGGTTGACGTTGGATGATCTGCGGGCCGGGTCGGGGTCGGCGACGATCGATGGGATGGATCACCCGGTGAACATCGGCGCCGCGAGACGCATGGCCGCCGGTGCGGGCGTGATCCCCTGGGTGTGCGGGGGGAAGAGCGAGATTCTGGATTGGGGGAGGGAGAAGCGGTTGTTCACCCGGGCGCAACGGTTGGCTTTGGCTGAACGTGATGGTGGGTGTGCGATGTGCGGACTCCCACCGGGGATGACGAAAGCACACCACATCCGGTGGTGGATCCGTGATCACGGACCGACCGACCTGTCTAACGGGGTGCTGTTGTGTGAGACGTGTCACCACCGGATCCATGACAACGGGTGGGACATCCGCATCGACGGCACCGGCGTCACCGCACGGGTCTGGTTCCTCCCACCCGCGTACGTCGACCCCGCCCGCACACCCCGCACCGGCGGACGACACCGATTCGACATCGCCGCATGACCACGCCCTGCGTACAGAGCCTCATCCGCTCGCATCAGCGGTGCAGCGCCTCGTCAGACCTCCGTCTTCGCCACGGGTGCGCGCGCGGCACGTCCCTGCGGAAGGCGCCCACCGACCCCGGCGCGACGCAGACGATCGGCGATCAGGATGCCGAGGGCGGTCCCACCCACGGAGCTGGCCAGGGTGATCGCGAAGAACGCGATCCGCACACCGACGGGCATGGACTCGAGATTGAACGAGGCCCACGCCAGCAGCGGATACACCACACCGACGACGACAGCGCCGACGTAGTGCAGCCACGTCCCCCAGTACCGCCAGAGCACGAACAGGAACGGCAGCTCCGCGAACGCCGCCCACCACAGGTTCGTCGCCACGCTGCGGAATCCGTAACCCGAGAACGGCACGATGATCAGGCCCGCGAGCAGGCCGACCAGCAACCCGACCATCGGACGGCGCAGCAGCCGCAACGCGATCACCGACGGCAGCAGCCACAGTCCCGCCAGCGCGACGCTCACGAACGGCAACCCGGGGAACAGGATCGTCGAGACCCAGTTCGCCGGCGCGAGCAGCAACCCACCCGCGACACCCAGCGCTGCGCAGGTCAGCAGGATCGCCGTCGGGAAGCGGAAACGTCCGCGATTCCGAGGGGCGCCGGCATCCGTCGCGCTCATACCAGCGGCTCCGCAGCAGCCTCGCGCGCGGCCTTCGACGCCGGGGAAGCCGCCCCGATCTTCCAATACCCGCAGAAGCTCACCGCGTTCTTGTCGACCCCGCGCTCACCCACCAGGTGCTTCCGCACTCCTGACGCGAGAGACTGCTCACCCGCCGCATACGCGTGGAACGTCCCATCGGGCAACGATGTCCGGGCCAGCGTCTCCAGCGCGAGCGAACCAGGATCGACATCATGCGGCCGCACGATCCAGACCAGCTCGATACCCGCGGGGCGAGGGAACGACAGCGCATCCTCGGTCGCCGGCACCTCGACGATCGCCGTGCCCACCGCATCCGCCGGCAGCGACGCGCAGATCGACGCGATCGCCGGCAGCGCCGTCTCATCGCCGACCAGCAGCACCCGGTCCGTACCGCGCTGCGGATTGAACGTGAGCCCCTCATCGATGATCAGCACATGCTCGCCCGGCCGGCACGTCTCCGCCCAGCGGGATGCCGGACCGGCCGTGCCGTCGGCCGCAGAGCCGTGCAGCACGAAGTCCACATCGATCTCGGCACCGGCATCCGCCGTCGCCGCCCGATACGCCCGAACGCTGTAGTTGCGCATGACCGGACGCTCGCCATCAGGGATGCGCAGGAACTTCAGATACCCGAACATCTTGTTCGCCTTCGCGGGAACGCGATCCAGACCGGCGTCGCCGCCGATGGGCAGGAACAACCGGAACCACTGGTCGAAGCCCATCGGCCGGAACTTCTCGATCTCACCGCCGCCGAGCGTCACCCTGATCCAGTGCGCCGACAGCTGTTCGCTGCGCAGCACCGTGAGGTGGATGAGCTCGGACGACTCGGGCTTGACCATCTTGCTGTATGCCATGCGGCGCCTTTCAGGGAAGCTGCCAGGGGAAGAACGCGACGAAGATCGCAGCGGATGCCGCAAGACTCGCCACCGTGAACACGATGTCGCGGGCGCGGAACGGCACCAGATGCCGCTCCGTCCGCGTCGAATGAGCGCCGAAGGCACGCGAATCCATCGCGAGCGCCACCCGCTCGGCATGGCGGATCGCACCGGCCAGCAACGGCACGATGTACCCCCACCCGCGAGCGATGCGCGCGAACGGACCCCGACCGCCATGATGCCCGCGCACGCGATGCGCCGCCCGGATCACCGCGAGCTCATGCCCGAACCGCGGCACGAACCGGAACGCCGCCAGCGCCGTGTACCCGATCCGATACGGCACCCGCAGCTGCTGCACGCTCGCTCGCACGAGATCCGGCCCCGTCGTCGTGAGACCACCGATCAGCGCCAGCGCGATGATCGAACCGAGCCGCAGCGCCGTCGCGAAGCCGATCTCGAGCGCACCCGAATGCAGCGTCCACCCGCCGATCCGCAGGAAAGGGGCGCTGTCCGCGACGAGCGCGGCATCCACCCACAACGAGAACCCGACGCCGATCGCGAGCATCCCCACCGGCAGGGCCAGCAGCAGGAGCGCCAGCAGACGCCCCGTCACCCGCGCGCCGATCAGGATCACCGCATACGCCAGCACGAGGAAGGCCGCCGGCGTCGCCAGGTCCCGCACGAAGATGAGCAGCACCATCGCCGGCGCGAATCCCGCGACCTTCGCCAACGGATTCAGTGCATACAGGAACTGCCGCCGCGAGGTGACCGTCATCGTCGCGTACGGGTCGAAAGCCGCAGCCGTGGGAGAGGTCGCGGTCACGACGCCACCTCCAGACCGGCGGATGCCAGCACCCGCTGTAACGCGGGAAGACGCAGGCCCGCCCCCGCGAACACCTGCTCGTCCTGGAACAGCGCCGACGTCGGGCCGGCGGCATGAACCCGTCCGTCCTTCAGCACCACCGTGTGCGTCGCGTGCTCGGCGACGAGCTGCAGGTCGTGCGTGACGATGACGATCGTCGTGCCCTCGGCACGCAGACTCCGCAACAGCTCGAGAAGCTCCGATGCTCGCGCGCGATCCTGACCGAACGTCGGCTCATCCAGCGCGAGCACGCGGGGCCGCGTGATCAGCGCGGTGCCGACAGACAGCCGCCTCTTCTCCCCGCCGGACAGCAGGAACGGATGCACCTCCGCCTTGTGCTCGAGCCCGAACCGGACGAGCATCTCCTCCACGCGCGCCGCGATCTCGGCATCCGGAGCATGCCGCAGCCGGAGCCCATGCGCGAGCTCGTCGAAGACCGTGTGCGCGATGAACTGATGCTCCGGATTCTGGAACACGAACCCGATGCGCGACGCGAGATCCCGCGGCGACGCAGAACCGGGATCCATGCCGTCGACGCTCACCGTTCCGCGAGGCGGCGGCACGACCCCCGCGAGCGCCTGGATCAGCGTCGTCTTGCCGGCGCCGTTCGCACCGACGATCGCGGTCAGGCCGCCTTCCGCGAGATCCAGATCGATTCCGTGCAGGATCTCGGTCCGTCGCCGCCGCACCGTCAGCCCGCGGGCGCGGATGATCCCGTCACCCTCGGTCGTCGAGCGAGCGCGCCGAGACGAGACGGCGACCGCCGGCAGGGCGCGTGCGAGCTCCTCCGGCGACAGGGGCAGCGGATCGAACGAGTACCCCTGGTCGCGCAGTCGCAGCGCGGCGAGCGTCGCCGCGGGCAGCCAGACGCCCATCGCGACGAGCTCGTCGGCGTGCTGACGGATGACCTCCGCGGCCGGTCCGTCGAATACGGCCCGCCCCTCGCGGTCGAGCACGATCGTGCGCGTCACGAACCCCATCGCCGCATCGAGGTTGTGCTCCACGAGCAGGATCGCCCGATCCCCCGCCGCGACCACGTCCGTCAGCGCCGCGTACACGTCGTCGATGCCCTGAGGATCCAGGTTCGCGGTCGGCTCGTCGAGCACGATCAGCGGAGACCCCATCGCCAGCGCGCAGGCGATCGCGAGACGCTGCCGCCCGCCACCCGACAGGTGATCGGGGTTGTCGTCGCGACGCTCCCAGAGCCCCACCCGGCGCAGCGCATCCTCGACACGCGCGCGCACCTCGTCGAGCGGCAGCAGCAGATTCTCCGGCCCGAACGCCACCTCGTCGTACACCGTGCCCGTGACGATCTGCGCATCCGGATCCTGGAACACCATCGCGACCTGCGTGCTCAGCGTCGCGGTCTGCGTCGTCGCCGTGTCGAGCCCGCCCGCCTCGACCGTGCCGGTCATCGTCGCCGGGAGCGCATGCGGGATCAGCCCGTTCAGCGCGAGCGTCAGCGTCGACTTGCCCGAGCCCGAAGGTCCGAGCAGCAGCACGACCTCTCCGGCAGCGATGTCGAAGGAGATGTCCCGCGGCGACGGGTGCGCGGCATCCGCGTGGGTGAGAGAGAGCTCACGCACGCGGAGCAGGGGCGCGGATGGGCGCACGGCGGAGTCCCGGGTCGGCGGATCGAACGCTTCTAACTTAGCTGAGCCTTACCTGATACGCCATCGACGCAGAATCGCCCGGAAGCGAGAGAACCTCAGCGCTGCGCCACGCCTGCCCGCCGCAGAGCCGCACCGATCGCCAACCCGACCGCGGTCCAGGCAATCGGTCCGAGCACCGAGATCACCAGGTACAGGATCTGCGCCCACAGCGGCAGCGTCGCCATGTGCGCCGCGAAGAACACCACCACGGCCACGAGCACGCCGATCACCGCACCCGACACGAAGAACCGCCACGCGCCCCACGCCCGGTACCGGGTCAGCGCCGCGACACCCTCCTGGATCGCGCCGAACAGCAGCGCCGTGCCGAGGAACCTCAGCGCCCACGCCGGGTTGAACGCGCTCGCGACCAGCGCGGCGATGACGTGCGTGATCAGTGCGACGAGGGGCCTGCGCAGCACCTCCTGCGCGATGATTCCCGGCAGCACGTGCGATCCCAGCAGCAGCCCGTACGCCCACGGGACGACGACGAGCACGACCGGCGTCAGCAGTCCCGCGACCCCGCCGACGATGCCCGTGGCGACGCCGATCGCCGCGCAGACCAGCAGCAATCTGGTCGAAAGGACGGGGGTTCGGGCCACCCTCCCAGCCTAGTTGCGCGCTAGCCGACGATCGCCGCCGAGCGACCGGGGAAAAGCGTCTCGGAACAGGTTCCGTATCGACCAAAGTCCCCCCTGTGGCCCTTCGTCTATGTTTCCGCCGAGCCCCTGGCGCGCTCCGCGACCCCGGACTACTTTGAGCGGCATTGCGGCAACGACGCCGCACGAAGATCATCGAGCATCGGGAGAAGCGCATGGGTCGAACACCCCTCCGCATAGCAGCAGCCACCACCCTGGCCACGCTGTTCATCGCATCGACGGCAACCGCAGGCTACGCGGCGGAGGAGGTGACGCACCCCGTTCCCATCGCCGGCACCCCCGGCCACTACATCGTCGTGATGAAGGCCGATCCCCTCGCCAGCTACGAAGGCGACGTCAAGGGCCTCAAAGCCACGAAGCCCGCTGAGGGCGAGCAGCTCGAGACCCAGTCGCAGGATTCCCAGCGCTACGTCGAGCACCTTCAGACCGAGCAGACCGACCTCGCCACGCAGGTCGGCATCACCCCCGACACCACCTATCAGGTGGTGCTGAACGGATTCAGCGCCGACCTCACCGGCGAGCAGGTAGACAAGCTCCGCGCCTCGAAAGACGTCTTCGGCGTCTATCCCGATGAGATCCGCCACCCGGATGCGCAGACCTCGACCGACTTCCTCGGGCTCGGCGACGATCGCAAGGGCCGTGGCGGCGTCTGGCAGCAGACCGGCGGCGTCGACAAGGCCGGCGAGGGCGTCGTGGTCGGTGTCATCGACACGGGCATCGCGCCCGAGCATCCGTCGTTCGAGGGCAAGAAGCTCAAGAAGCAGAACAAGCAGCAGAGCCGCCACAAGGGCAACCAGCCCTACACCGACGGCACGTACGTCTACTTCGACAAGTCCGACGGCGGGCAGTTCCAGTCCGCCATGGTCGAAGGCCAGGACTGGGACAAGCGCGACTACTCGTCGAAGCTCATCGGCGGCCAGTACTTCTACAAGGGTGCCGAGGCGACCGGCTTCGACTTCCAGTACGACTACCTCTCGCCGCGAGACGGCGATGGCCACGGCTCGCACACCGCGAGCACCGCGGCCGGCAACTTCAAGGTGAAGGCAGCCGTCGAAGGCGTCGATCTCGGCACGATCTCCGGCGTCGCGCCGGCATCGAAGGTCGCAGCCTACAAGGCCTGCTACGTCGGCCCCGACCCCGCCGTCACCACTGATGACATCTGCGCGCTGAGCGACCTCGTCGCCGCGATCGACCAGGCCGTCGCCGACGGCGTCGACGTGATCAACTACTCGATCGGCGGCGGAGCGGCGTCGACCGTCATGGCCCCCGAGGACCTCGCGTTCTTCAACGCCGCGGCTGCGGGCGTCTACGTCGCGGTCAGTGCGGGCAACGACGGTCCCGACCCGGTCACGGCCGACCACGGCTCGCCCTGGTACACCACGGTCGCCGCATCGACCATCCCGACCTGGGAGGGCACCGTCCAGTTCGAGGGATTCGAGCAGGCGGGCGCCTCGGTCAGCGTGCCGTTCGGCGAGACCATCACGGGCCCGTCGATCTATGCGGGGGATGCCGCGGCATCCGGCGCCACGGCGGCGAACGCCGCGCTGTGCCTGCCCGGCACCCTCGACCCGGCCAAGATCACCGGTCACATCGTCGTCTGCGATCGCGGGAACAACGCGCGTGCGGAGAAGTCGCAGGTCGTGAAGGATGCCGGTGGCATCGGCATGGTCCTCGTGAACGTCCCCGGCGGGTCCGACTCGCTCGACAACGACTTCCACGCCGTGCCGACCGTGCACCTGAGCTCGGTGCACCGTGCCGCGGTTCTCGCGTACGTGCAGGGCGGCACCGACCGTCCGATCACTCTCGTCGGTGAGAACACCACCGCTGTCACGACCCCGACGCCGCAGATCGCGGGCTTCTCGAGCCGTGGCCCGGTGCTCGCCGACGGCAGCGACGTGCTGAAGCCGGATGTCGCGGCACCCGGCGTCGCGATCCTCGCGGCGACGAACAACGCCCCGGGGGAGAAGCCGACCTTCGGCATCCTCTCCGGCACGTCGATGGCATCGCCGCACGTCGCGGGTCTCGCCGCCCTCTACCTCGGTGAGCGCCCCAAGGCGACGCCCGCCGAGATCAAGTCCGCGATGATGACCACCGCGTACGACACGGTGCTCCCCGACGGATCGCCGAACACGAACCCGTTCGAGCAGGGCGCGGGGCAGGTCGATCCCAAGCGCTATCTCAATCCGGGTCTGCTGTACCTCAACGGCGTGAAGGACTGGGCGGCGTTCCTCGACGGCAAGGGTCTCTCGGACTTCCCGGGGATCGAGCCGATCGACGGCAGTGATCTCAACCAGCCGTCGATCTCGATCGGCACCCTGGCGAGTTCGCAGACCGTGACGCGATCCGTCACCTCGACCGAGAAGGGCGTCTTCACGGCGAAGGCCTCGGTACCGGGCGTGAACGTGAAGGTCAGCCCGCAGCAGCTGACGTTCGACAAGGCGGGTCAGACGAAGACCTTCACCGTGACGTTCGACAACGCCAGCGCGCCCGTCGAGCAGTGGGCGACCGGATCGCTGGTCTGGACGAGCAAGAAGAACTCCGTGCGCTCGCCGATCGCCCTCTTCCCGGTGACGGCGGATGCTCCGGCAGAGGTCTCCGGCGCCGGCGTCGACGGCAGCACCACCGTGGAGGTCATCCCCGGCGTCACGGGCGATCTTCCGCTCACCCTGTCGGGTCTCACCCCGTTCGAACTGCTCGCCGACCCGGACAACCCGGTCGAGGGTCATTCGGGCGACGAGAATTCGGGAGACGCCAACAAGGATGTCGCGTGGATCGTCGATGTTCCCGAGGGCACCACGCTCTCGCGCTTCGACCTCGACTCGTCGGACGATGAGGGCAGCGACCTCGACCTCACCGTGTACCGCGTGGTGAGCGCCGACGACCTGCAGTACTACCAGCGCTGGCAGTCGGCGACCGGTTCGGCGGACGAGAGGGTCACGATCCCCGCGCCCACCCCCGGCACCTACCTCGTGGTGGCGAACATCTACTCGACGACCGGACCGATGACGTGGGACATGTCCTACGCCAACGTGCTGCCCGGCGGCGAGGGGGCGTTCACGGCGACGCCGAACCCGCTCCCGGTGGTGCGCGGCGTGAAGACGAGCTACCAGCTCGGCTGGACCGGTCTCACCGCCGGCACCCGCTACCTCGGCATGGTGCAGTACGGCGACTCCGCGGTGCGCACGATCGTGACGGTCGATGCCCCGGCCGCGGCGGACGTGCCGGACGCGGACGCGCCCGAGACGGAGGCCCCGGAGACGGAGGCCCCGCCGACCGAAGCCCCGCCGACCGAAGCCCCGCCGACGGAGGCCCCGCCGACCGAGGCCCCGCCGACGGAGCAGCCGGAGTAGTCGCACCCTTCCGTCTCGCTTCGCTCGCTCA
>NZ_SSDJ01000015.1 GCF_004794465.1 Microbacterium sp. K24
GCCGCGACAGCCGCCCTCACCGAGCTCGCCGCCGAGTGGCGCCCCGCCGACAGGCCCTGACGCGCAGCGCCGCCCGACTGTCAAGCCCCCTGGCTTTCCGGGGGCGTCAGGCGTAGCGTCGCGTTCACGGTCACCGGCCGTGTCATGGCTGTGGAAGGAGTTCGACGATGAGCACCACGAAGACCCTCGCCCTCTGGGTCGCCTACGGACAGAACGGAGTGGTCGGCAGCATCCGCCACGACGAGGACGGCTACGCCGTCACCATGGTGGGATCGGATGCCGCGACAGGCACGTACCCGAGCCTCGCCTCCGCCAAGGGCGCTCTGCACTCCCACATGGCTCCCGGCAGCGATTGGCCCCGCTTCCAGGAGCACTGACCCGCGCGTCCGCGTGGGCCGCGCGCCCTCGCAATCCCCGGGCCTACTCCTCGGGTTCGCCGGAGAGGATGCCGCGCAGCCAGTCGCGCGCCTCGACGAAGATCTCGTCGGCGTAGCGATCGGGGTACTGCACGATCTGCCGGTCGGCGCGCGGGTACGAGCCGAGGAACACGACGCGCGGACTGAAGCGGCGGATGCCGAGGAGCGCGTCGGCCATCCTCTCGTGCTCGATGTGACCGTCGGCGTCGATGACGAATCGGTAGCGCCCGAGCTCGTCGCCGATCGGCCGCGACTCGATGAGCGACAGGTTGATGCCGCGGGTCGAGAACTGCTCGAGCATCTCGAGGAGCGACCCGGGGTGGTCGTGCGGCAGCTCGACGATCAACGAGGTCTTGTCGGCACCGGTCGGCTCGGGCGGCGTCGTGGTGCGGGTGACGAGCACGAACCGGGTCACGGCCTGCGCGTTGTCGCCGATGCCCTCGGCCAGCACCTCGACGTCGTAGTGCTTCACGATGCCGGGAGCGGCGATGGCGGCCTGCGCCGGCAGCGACCCGTCGAGCACGCCGATCGCCGAGGCCACGTTGCTCGCTGCGGGCACGTGCGAGTGCGAGGGCACATGCGCGCCCAGCCACCCGTGGCACTGCGCGTACGCGACCGGGTGGGCGGCGATGACCTCGACCTGATCCAGCGTGGTTCCGCGCGGCGCGACGAGCACGAAGTTCACCCGCACGAGGTACTCGCCGATGATCCGCAGACCCGGCAGTGTCGCGAGCGCATCCTGCGTGGTCGAGACGCCGCCCTCGATCGAGTTCTCGATCGCGATCATGGCGGCGTCGCTGCGCCCCTCGAGCACGTCGTCGAGAGCCTCGCCGACGTTGTGCACCGGGCGCCAGTCCTGCCCTCGCGCCTCGGCGACCTGATCGAGTGCCGCCTCCGTGAAGGTTCCGGCGGGGCCGAGGTAGCTGTAGGTGCGGCGTTCAGTCACGCATTTCACCTTAGCCCTCGGCGACTCCCCCGCGATTCGGATGTCAAGGCGGATGCGATCCCTGCGAACAGGGGGCAGACTGAGAGGATGACGAGCCGTGCCGGCCTCCCCGCGGAGGACACTGACCTGATCGACGTCGACGAGCTGATCGCCGCCTACTACGACCGCGTGCCGAACCCGGAGGTCGCCGCCGAACGGGTCGTCTTCGGAACGAGCGGCCATCGCGGATCGTCGCTGTCGAACAGCTTCAACGAGACGCACATCCTCGCCACCACGCAGGCGATCGTCGACTATCGCACCTCGCAGGGCATCACCGGCCCGCTGTTCCTCGGGCGCGACACCCACGCCCTCTCGCTGCCCGCCGAGCGCAGCGCCATCGAGGTGCTGCTCGCGAACGGCGTCGACGTGCGCGTCGACTCCCGTGACGCCTGGGTGCCGACGCCGGCGCTCAGCCACGCCATCCTCACGTACAACCGCACCCTCGTCTCGGGTGAGGGCAACGCCGGCCGCGCCGACGGCATCGTCGTCACCCCTTCGCACAACCCGCCGCGCGACGGCGGGTTCAAGTACAACCCGCCGCACGGCGGACCGGCCGACACCGATGCCACGGGCTGGATCGCCGACCGCGCCAACGCGCTGATCGCGAACGGACTCGAGGGCGTCAGGCGCGAGCGCTTCGCCGACGTCGACTGGGACGCGATCACCGGTTACGACTTCCGCGACGCCTACGTGCGCGACCTCCCCTCGATCATCGACATCGACGCGATCCGCCGTGCCGGTGTGCGCATCGGGGCGGATCCCCTCGGCGGAGCATCCGTCGAGTACTGGGCGCTGATCGCCGAGGTCCACGAGCTCGACCTCACCGTCGTCAACCCGGAGGTCGACCCGACCTGGCGCTTCATGACGCTGGACTGGGACGAGAAGATCCGGATGGACCCGTCGTCCCCGTCGGCGATGGCGTCGCTCGTCGCCAAGAAGGGCGACTACGACGTGCTGACGGGCAACGACGCCGACGCCGATCGGCACGGCATCGTCACCCCGGATGCCGGGCTGATGAACCCGAACCATTACCTCGCGGTCGCGATCGACTACCTCTACTCGCACCGCAGCGAGTGGCCGCGGGATGCCGCGATCGGCAAGACCCTCGTGTCGTCGATGATCATCGACCGCGTCGCCGAGTCCCTGGGCCGTCACCTGCTGGAGGTGCCCGTCGGCTTCAAGTGGTTCGTGCCGGGTCTGCTCGACGGCTCGGTCGCGTTCGGCGGCGAGGAGTCCGCCGGGGCCTCGTTCCTCCGCAAGGACGGCTCGGTCTGGTCGACCGACAAGGACGGCATCCTGCTGTGCCTGCTCGCCGCCGAGATCATCGCGGTGACGGGCAAGACGCCGTCGGAGCGCTACGCCGAGCTCGAGGAGGCGTTCGGTTCGTCCGCCTACCAGCGCGTCGACGCCCCCGCGACGCCGGCGCAGAAGGCGACGCTCGGCAAGCTCTCACCGGATGCCGTGACCGCGACGACCCTCGCCGGCGAGGAGATCACCGCGAAGCTGACGCACGCGCCCGGCAACGGCGCCGCGATCGGTGGCCTCAAGGTGCAGACCGAGCACGCTTGGTTCGCCGCCCGCCCATCGGGAACGGAAGACGTCTACAAGCTGTACGCCGAGAGCCTGCGCGGCCCCGAGCACCTCGCCGAGGTGCAGGCCGAGGCCCGCGCGGTGGTGTCGGCGGCGCTCGGCGGCTAGCCCGTGCACGCTGGATCAGAAACACATCCGCGCCTGGTCGTGAAGATGCGTTTCTGATCCAGCCTGAGTCCAGCCCGGCTAGACCCGGCGGGCGAGTTCGGCACCGGCCGCGCGCAGCCAGCGCGCCGGGTCTGCGAGCGCGGCATCCGACGATCCGGCGATCTCCGTGAGGGAGGCGGATGCCGCGAACAGGCTCGTGTCGGAATCATCGGTGATGCGTCCGGCGGCGAGCATCGCCCGCGCCTCGGCGTCGGCGGCGAGTGATGCAATGAACGAGGGGACCTTGCCGTCGCCGGACTGCCCGTCGTACGAGCCCTCCCCGGTGATGACCACGTCGGCGTCGGCGATCGCGTCGGCGAGGCCGATGAGTTCCGCCACCTCGGCCGCGCCGGGGGCGAGCACGCCGCCCCAGACGACGAGCGCTCCGCCGGTGCCTCCAGCCGCGCCCGTGCCGGGCAGATCCGCGTCGAGGCCCAGCAGGGCAGCGAGGTGACCGAGGCCATGATCGGCGCGCGTGACGTCGGTCACGGAGTTCAGTCCCTTCTGGGGGCCGAAGACGGCGGACGCACCCCGTGGGCCGACGAGCGGATTCGTGACGTCGGTGAGCACGCGCACCTCGGGCGCCGTGCGCAGCCCGGACAGGTCGACGGAGGCGATGTCGGCGAGACCGCGAGCTCCGCGTGCGACCGGAGCGCCCGAGGCGTCGAGGAATCGCGCCCCCAGAGCGGACAGCATCCCGGTGCCGCCATCGGTCGAGCCGCTGGAGCCGATGCCGACGACGATCCGCGAGACGCCGTGATCGAGCGCGGCGGCGATCGCCTGGCCGAAGCCCGTCGTGTCGGCATCCCAGGGGCGCAGCTTCTCGAGCAGTTCGATCCCCGACGTCGAGGCGAGATCGATCACCGCGGTGCCGTCGGCGGCGTCCGCGGTCGGCGGCAGCAGCAGCCAAGTCGCGTCGATCATGTCGCCGGTCGGCCCCTCGACCGTGACGGGCATGCGCCGGGCTCCGGGCACCGCCGCGGCGAAGGCCGCGACCGTCCCCTCGCCGCCGTCCGCCATCGGCCGATGCACGAACTCCGCGCTCGGATCGACCTCGGACCATCCGGCCTCGAGGGCCGCCGCGGCATCCGCCGCGGTGATCGTCCCCTTGAAGCTGTCCGGAGCCAGCACGACCCGGGTCATGCTGCGACCTCGGGCAGGGCGGGTGCCGCATCTCGCGCCGGACTTCCCGGGCGACGGGCGGACGCAGGCTCGGCGGGAGACGAAGACGCGCTCATGATCGAGAGCCTAGTGCGAGGACGCCGCCCGCTTCGGGCGACTCAGCGCCGCCGGGAGCTCGCGATCTCCGCCCCGGCCGCCAGGGTCTCGAGCTTCGCGTAGACGATGTCGGGATCGACGGCGCCGAACCCGGCGAAGGTCGAGAAGCCGCAGTCCGATCCGGCGATGACCCGCTCGGCGCCGACGAGAGCGGTGAACGAGGCGATGCGCTGGGCGACGACCTCGGGATGCTCGATGAAGTTCGTGGTCGAGTCGATCACGCCCGGGATCAGCACGCGGTCGTCCGGCACGAGATCCGCGTGATCCCGAAAGGCCTGCCAGTCGTGCTGATGCCGCGGATTCGACGCTTCGAACAGCAGCCCCTGGGGCTTCGCCTTCATGAGCGCGGGGAGGATCGTGCGCATCTCGATGTCGCGGTGGTGCGGGCCTTCGTAGTTGCCCCAGCAGACGTGCATGCGCACGCGCTCCGCCGGCACGTTGCGCAGCGCATGGTTGAGTACTTCGACGTGCCTCTCCACGACCCGCAGGTACTCGTCGTCGGTGCTGTCCTTGTACGTCATGTGCCGGCCGAGCCCGATGTCGGGACTGTCGAGCTGGAGGAGGAAACCTGCGGCGACGATCGCCTCGTACTCCGGGCGCATCGCCTCGGCCAGCGCCTCGAGGTAGGCATCCGGGTCGCCGTAGTGGTCGTCCGGCTGGAAGAGCGCGATCACGCCGGGGGACGCCGCGTTCATGAAGGCGCCGACAGGATGCTGCCGATCCACGGCCGCCTGCAGATGCCGCAGGTCCGCCTCGAGAGGTGCGAGCGTCTTCGGCGCGACCGGACCGACGCAGCGGGGCCGTCGGTACGTGGGCGTGCCGCCGCTCTGCGCCTGTCGCTGCAGGAACCCCGGGAAGTCCTCCAGGTCGGCCGGCGGGGTGCGCGGGCTGTCGCCGTCGAAGCCGGTGATGCGGTCCTTGATGTACGTCGCGTACGAGATCTTCGACATCTCGCCGTCCGCCACGATGTCGATCCCGGCGGCCACCTGCCGGCGGACGCACTCGTCGACGGCGTCTCCGACGACCGCGTCGAACCGCGATGGGTCGACGGGCTCGCCGCGCTCCTGGGCGAAGACGAGATCGGTGACGGCGGCGCTGCGCGGAAGCGAACCGACGTGGGTGGTCAGGATGCGGTCAGCCATATATCGCAGTCTGACATACGCATGCATTCCCGGCCAGCGGGGCGGTGCGGCCACCCGTGCGACGTCAGCGCGCGCGCGTGCTGGCGCGCTCCACGAGCAGCGTGGGGATGACCGAGGTCGCCGAACCGGCATCCTCGCCCTCAGCGTCGCCCGCTGCATCCTCGCCCTCGATCTCTGCGACCAGCGCGCCGACCGCGCGCTGCGCGAGGAGCGTGAAGTCCTGGCGGATCGTGGTCAGCGGTGGCCGGTAGTTCGCGGCATCCGGCACGTCGTCGAAGCCGATCACGCTGACGTCCTCCGGCACGCGGCGGCCGGCCTCGGCGAACGCGCGCAGCAGGCCGAGCGCCATCTGGTCGTTGGCGCAGAAGACGGCGGATGCCGCGGCCAGCGCAGCACCCGCGGCGAAGCCGGCGTCGGCCGTCCAGTCTCCGTGCACGACGTCGGGCGCCTCGATGCCGGCCGCGGTGAGGGTCTCGCGCCACCCGCGCTCGCGTTCGGCCGCGGCGTAGGAATCGACGGGCCCGGCGAGGTGGTGCACGGTGCCGTGCCCGAGCGCGAGCAGTCGCGCCGTCGCCGCGGCCGCCCCACCCCGGTGGTCGCTGTGCACGGCAGCGAAGCCCGCCTCGGTGGGCGCATCGACCACGACGAGTCGAAGCCCCACCGGATGTGCGTCCGCGGAGACCTGAGCGGATGCCTCGTTCAGCACGATCGCGCCGTCGACCTCCTGCTCGGCGAGACGGTCGAATGCCGAGGCGACGCCGTCGGCGGCGGTGACGACGGTGAGGGCGTAGCCGCGTTCCGCCGCAGCCTCAGCGGTGGCCTGCAGCATGCGCGAGTTTCCGACCGTGGCGAGCGTCGTGACCACGAGACCGATCGTCTGCGACCGCCCGGTGCGCAGGGCGCGGGCGGCGCGATGCGGGCGGTACCCGAGCTCGGCCATCGCCTTCTCGACGCGGGCCCGCGTCTCGGGATCGACCCGGGGGCTGTCGTTGACCACACGGGAGACGGTCTGTCCGGAGACGCCGGCGCGGGAGGCGACCATCGCCATCGACACGCGTCCGGACGACGGGCGGCGGGATCGGGGTCGCGAATCGGCGAGACGATCGAGATCGCTGTCGGTCACCGGCATCCTCCCTGCACAACTCAGGAATGTTGACGTTACCACGGCAATGTGCGTACCATGTTTACGTGAACACGGATAAAGTTGCGGAGATGCGCACGGAAGACCTCGGCGCCGGCGTGGTCATGCGCGCCACCACCCTGGCCGACGGCCGCGACCTGATCTACTACGACGACCCGGGGACGACGCTCGGAGCCGAGCGCGCCGTCGACGCCCGCTGGCTCGACCCTCGTCCCGACACGGCGACGATGCGCCTCGACGTGCTCACCGGCGACTGGATCACGGTCGCAGCGAACCGTCAGAACCGCGTCATGATGCCGAGCGTCTCCGCCGACCCGCTCGCCCCGCAGACGCCGGACAACCCGTCCGAGGTGCCCTCGCTCTACGACGTCGCGGTGTTCGAGAACCGCTCCCCGGCGTTCGGCCCCGCGCTCACCGAAGCCCTCGGCACGGCGCCCGCGGCCGCCAACCCTCCGCGCGGCCTCGACGATCTCGCCGCCCTCGGCCTCGGTCGCACCCGCACGTCGGTCGGCCGGTGCGAGGTCGTCTGCTTCAGCCCCGAGCACTCCGGCTCCTTCGGCACGCAGTCGGTCACCCGTGCGCGCACCGTGATCGAGGCCTGGGCCGACCGCACCGCCGCGCTGTCGAAGCTCCCCGGCATCGAGCAGATCTTCCCGTTCGAGAACCGCGGCGAGGCGATCGGCGTGACGCTGCCGCATCCGCACGGCCAGATCTACGCCTACCCGTACGTCACGCCGCGCACGACGCGCCTCCTCGACTCGATCGATCGGACGGCCCCCGATCTCTTCCAGCACATCCTCGAGTTCGAGCAGGCGTCGGAGCGGGTCGTCTTCCGCGGCGAGCACTGGACCGCCTTCGTGCCGTTCGCCGCCCGATGGCCCCTCGAAGTGCACCTGATGCCGCACCGTCACGTTCCCGATTTCGCGGAGACGACGGATGCCGAACGCGACGAGCTCGCGCCGCTCTACCTGCGCCTGCTGCGCGGGGTCGACGCGCTCTACGAGACGCCGACGCCGTACATCGCGGCCTGGCACCAGGCTCCGGTGCACGTCGGTCGTGACATCGTGCGTCTGCACCTCCAGCTGACGAGCCCGCGCCGGGCGGCCGACAAGCTGAAGTTCCTCGCCGGCTCCGAGGCCGCGATGTGGGCCTGGGCCGCCGAGGTCACCCCCGAACAGGGAGCCGCCCGCATCCGCGAGGCGATCGAACGCGCCGATGCCGCCGGGGCGACCCCGTCGATCGGCGAGGAGGAATCCGCATGACCCTGTCCGACACCCACGAGACCGAGACGCAGGATGCCGCCCGCGCGCTGTTCCTCGAGCTGACCGGCCGCCAGCCCGACGGACTGTGGTCGGCTCCGGGGCGGGTCAACCTCATCGGCGAGCACACCGACTACAACGACGGCTTCGTCCTGCCGTTCGCCATTCCGCACCGTACGGTCGCGGCGGTCGGGCTCCGTGACGACGACCGCGGACGCGTGCGCGTCGCCTCGACGTTCGCAGACGAGCCGGTGGAGGTCGCCCTCGACGAGCTCGACGAGCTGTTCCCCACGACGTTGGGCACCGAGCCTGCCGTTCCCGAATGGGCCGCGTACCCCCTCGGCGTCGCCTGGGCCCTGCGCCAGGCGGCGATGGCCGGTGCCGCCGCGGCGACCGGCGACGCCCGCGGCATCCGCGGCATCGACATCGCGATCGCCTCCGACGTTCCGGTCGGTGCCGGGCTCTCGTCCTCCGCCGCGATCGAGGGAGCGGCGGCATCCGCTCTCAACGATCTCTGGAGCACGGGGCTCGACCGCACCGCCCTCGCCCGCATCGGCCGCCGCGCCGAGAACGAGGCCGTCGGCGCCCCGACGGGCATCATGGACCAGATGGCGTCGATGCTCGGCGAGACCGACGCCGCGATCTTCCTCGACTGCCGCTCGCTCGACGCGAACCTCGTGCCGCTCGGCGTGGCCGAAGCCGGCCTGGCGATCCTCGTGATGGACACGCGCGTCAAGCACGCGCACTCGACCGGCGGCTACGGCGAGCGCCGCGCATCGTGCGAGCTCGGCGCGAAGATCATGGGCGTCCCGGCGCTGCGCGACGTGTCGGTCGACGACCTCCCGCGCGCACAGCAGCTGATGGACGACGTCACCTTCCGGCGCGTGCGTCACATCGTCACCGAGAACCAGCGGGTGCTCGACACGGTGCGCGTGCTGCGCGAGCAGGGTGCACGAGCGATCGGCGACCTGCTCGTCGCATCGCACGTCTCGATGCGCGACGACTTCGAGATCTCCGTCCCCGAGCTCGACACGGCCGTCGACGCGGCCCTCGCTGCGGGCGCGCTGGGCGCCCGCATGACCGGCGGAGGCTTCGGCGGGGCGGCGATCGCCCTGGTCGAGCAGGATGCCGTGACGACCGTGTCGGATGCCGTGGCCGCCGCATTCGCGGCATCCGGCTTCCGCGCCCCCGCCCTGTTCACGGTCACGCCGTCGGCCGGGGCTCACCGCGACGCCTGAGAGAATGGTCCGTCGACCGAGCCGCGCCCGCGGCAGGAGAGGAACGCAATGTCCTGGATCGTGACCGGCGGCGCCGGCTACATCGGAGCCCACGTCGTCCGCGCCCTGGCGGATGCCGGCCTCACCCCGGTCGTGCTCGACGACCTCTCCAGCGGCGTCGCGTCGTTCGTGCCCGACGGCGTGCCGTTCGTGCAGGGCAGCATCCTCGATCGCGAGCTCGTCGAGAAGGCCCTCCGCGACCACGACGCCGAAGGCGTGATCCACGTCGCCGGATACAAGTACGCCGGCGTCTCGGTGCAGCGCCCGCTGCACACCTACGCGCAGAACGTCGAAGGCACCCGCGTGATCCTCGAGGCGATGGACGCCGCCGGCGTCGCGAACATCGTCTTCTCGTCATCCGCGGCCGTGTTCGGCACGCCCGACGTCGCCCTCGTCGAAGAAGACACCCCCAAGAAGCCGGCGAGCCCCTACGGGGAGTCGAAGCTCATCGGCGAATGGCTGCTGCGCGACCAGGCGATCGCGACCGCCGACTCCGAGCATCCGCTCCGCCACACGTCGCTGCGCTACTTCAACGTCGTCGGATCCGCCGACCCGACCGTGTACGACGTCAGCCCGCACAACCTCTTCCCGATCGTCTTCGAAGCACTGATCGCCGGAAAGACCCCCAAGATCTTCGGCGACGACTACGCCACCGAAGACGGCACCAACGTGCGCGACTACGTGCACGTCGGCGACATCGCCGCCGCGCACGTCGAAGCTGCGAAGCGCCTCGCCGGCGGACAGCCCATCGAAGCCGCGTACAACCTCGGCTCTGGAGACGGCCTCAGCGTGAAGCAGATCATGGATGCCGTCGCCCGCGTCACCGGCATCGACTTCACCCCCGAGATCGGCGCCCGTCGACCCGGCGACCCCGACCGGATCGTCGCCACCGGAGAGCTCGCCGCGCGAGACCTCGACTGGAAGATGCGGTACTCGGTCGATGAAATGGTGCGGACGGGGTGGGAAGCTCGGCGGTCGGCTTCTTAGTTCTTTTTGGTATCTCGGGGGCGGGCGCGAGGGTCGCGTGACCGTCCGAGTTCTCCATGGCGGAGGTACGAGGAGGGGCAGGGGCTCGCTGCGCTCGCCGACTGCGTGCGATACCTCGATCCCCGGTCGTTGAGCGACGGAGCGGAGCGGAGGAGACGAAACGTCCCCGCCAACACGGTCAGAGGTCCCGGGAGCGGATGGGGTAGAGGAAGAAGCAGAGCCACGCGAGAGCGGTGAAGCCGAGCGGGATCACCGCGAGCATCAGGCGGATGCCGCCGTCGACGGACGGCGGCTGCGCGTCGCCGAGCGTCGCGTCGAACCCGGATGCCGTCAGCACCCCGGCCGCGACGATCGCCTGCAGCACGACGGAGCCGCGCACCACGAAGCCGTTCACCCCGAAGTAGGCGCCTTCCCGGCGGTGGCCGGTGCGCACGGCATCCGCATCGATGATCTGCGCGAGCACCACCTCGAGCAGCTGCAGCAGCCCGCCGACGCCGACACCCACGGCCACGCCGACGAGGGCGGCGCCGAGAACGTTCGACGGCACCAGGTATCCGAGCACGGCGACGCCGAAGACGGCGACGCTCCACAGCAGCGCGGTGCGCGGGCTGGTGCGACGCACGACCGCGCTCCACAGCACGATCGAGGGGATCGCGGTGACGAAGATCGCACCGAGCAGCAGGCTGCCCTCCCCCTCGGCGGCACGCAGCGAGTACCGCACGTAGAACGGGATCGCGGCGAGGATCACGGCGACCGCGGTCTGCACGAACAGCGACCCGAGCACGTACGGCACGAAGGCACGGTTCCGGAAGGTATAGGTCACCTGGTCGCGGAAGCGCATCGGCGCGGTTCCTTCCGCGGCGTCCTCCGGCACGCGCCGTTCGATCATGCCGCCGAGGAACGACCAGACGAGCAGCACCAGGCAGACGCCGCCCAGCACGAGGGCCATGCCCGGCCAGCCGATCGAGTCGTACAGCAGGGGTGCGCCGGCCGTGCCGAGCACGATGCCGAGGATCGCGAAGATCTGTCGCGGCACGTTCCCTCTGGCGCGCTCCTCCGTGGTGCGGAAGATCTCGGGGAACAGGGCCGAGATGTTCAGCACGACGACCACGAAGGCGATGTCGTACACGGCCACCACGATGAGGAACCACGCGATGAGGCCGGCGGGCGGGAGACCGGGAGGCATCCAGATCAGGGCGAACGCGACGACGAGCGGCACGATGCCGAGGCCGATCCAGGGGACGCGTCGGCCCCACGGGGTGCGGATGCGGTCGGAGAGCGCGCCGACCACAGGGTTCAGCACGGCGTTCAGGATGCCGTGCGCGATCATCGCGACCGCCACCCAGCCCGCCGGCACCGCGAGCTGCGAGACGTAGAAGTAGACGACGAACGCCGAGAACGTCTGCGCCATCAGCTGGGTGGGGAACCCCGATGCCCCGAAGGCGATCGACTGCGCCCGGCTGGGCGCCGTGTCCAGGCGCCGCTCGCGGAGGCGCCCACCCAGCGAGGTCATCGGATGCTGCTCCGCTGCAGGTCGCGCAGATCTCGCCAGCCCACCCGCACGAGCGCCTCGTCGTCGATCGCCTGCAGCACCACGGGGTCGTTCAGGAGCCGGTGCTCGTAGCCGCGCTTGGCGGCGCCGAAGTCGACGGCTGCTCGAAGCTCGTCGTCGTCGACCATCGGATGAAGGTAGACCTCTGTCAGACCCGCCGGCACCGCGCGCAGCAGGGCGACGAACCCGTCGCGCACCTGCTCGTACGTCTCCTCCTCGGGCGTCCCCTCGCCGAGCAGCGGAAACGGATGGCTCCACAGCCGGTCGACGATCTCGACGCCGGCGGCATCAGCTGCCGCGGCCGCGTCGTCGAGTTTCGCCTGCAGCGCGGCATCCGCCCCGACGCCGTCCATGCTGCGCGGCAGGCGGAACGGAAGTCCGCGGCGCGCGGCGAGCTCGAACACGGGACGGAGGAAGTCGCGGCCGGTGACGAGCCCGTAGACCGACCCCATGTGGTTGTCGAGGTGCGTGACATCGACGCCGGCATCGAGCGCGGCCTGCAGCTGCGCGGCGATCTCCGCGGCGACGTCGTCGTCGGAGGCGGTGTCCTCGACGACGGCGGTGTCGGCGGGGAAGAAGCCGTCGGCGTCGACGAGCGACGTCGAGATGCCGGTCAGCGGACGCCAGCGGTAGCGGGTCCACTCGCTGGTCAGCACGAGGTGCACGCCGACGTCGAGATCGGTGCGGGACGCGGCGAACGCGAGAGCCTCGGGGGACCAGGCGCAGGGCACCATGACCGTGGTCGAGTCGATCCGTCCGGCGCTGAGCAGCTTGACGATGGCCGTGTTCGCCGCATGGCACATGCCGAAGTCGTCGGCGTTGAGGATGATCGCCCGCGCGCCCGGCGCGAGTCCGAGACGATCGGCGAGGTCGGACGGAGCGGTCATCGGCGGATCCTGTCGGAACGGTCAGCGGGTCTTGGCAGGCGGGGTGAGGATGCTGGTGAAAAGCGCGACCCGAAGGGCGGATGCCGCCTCGCCGACCGCGCCGACGAGCGGGGCCTCCGGTCCGAACGAGGAGACGAGGAAGCGCAGGGGAAGCTGTGCGGCATACTCGTCGGCGACGCGCGCGACGGCGTCGACGAGCATCGGATGCACGGCGTCGCCGCCCAGGATGAACGCCTCGGGATCGAGCACCAGCCCCACCGTGCCGGCGATGAGCACGATGCGCCTGCCGATCTCGGCGACGAGCTTCTGCGCGGACTCGTCACCTCCGGCGGCCGCTTCGAGGTGCGCGACGAGCGAGGCGTCGACGTCGAGTCCGAGTCCGAGGGCGAGGTCGCCGACGACCGCGTCGTTCACGATCGGTGCGCCGATCGGCAGGGGTGTCTGCGGAAGGTAGGCGACCTCCCCGGCGACCCCGGAGAATCCGCGGTGCAGGACGCCGTCGATCACGATGCCCGCACCCAGGCCGTCGTCGAGGTGCAGCAGGGCGAAGCTCGCGAGTTCGTCGCCTGTTCCGGCGGTGAGCTCGGCGAGGGCGGCGAGGTTGACGTCGTTCTCGATGCGGATAGGGCAGCCGAGGGCATCAGCGAGAGCGGTGCGGAAGGCACCGCCGTCGGGCCCGAGGTCATCGCGGATGCCGCCCTCCGGGGTGACGATGCCGGGCACTCCGACGACGGCGAGGTGCACGGGTCCCTTGAGTGCGCGGCGGCACTGATCGATGATGCCGGCGATGTGCCCGACGCGATCGTCACCCAGGGGGAACGGGGCGTGCTGCTCCGCGCGGACGGCGCCCGTCGCGTCGACGAGGACGACGTGGGCGGCGCGGTGGTCGACGTGCACGGCGGCGGCGAAACCGAGCCGCGGATGCAGCCCGAC
>NZ_SSDJ01000016.1 GCF_004794465.1 Microbacterium sp. K24
CCCAGACGTGCAGCTCCGCTTGTCCGCCCGTCGCCCAGATCCGCCGCGAGAAGGCGGTCCGCGAGACGGGCATCAACTTCGTCGGCGCCGGCATCTCCGGCGGCGAGGAGGGCGCGCTCACCGGCCCCTCGATCATGCCCGGCGGCTCCGACGAGTCGTGGGTCACGCTCGGCCCGATCCTGAAGTCCATCGCCGCGGTCGCCGAAGGCGAGCCCTGCGTCACGCACGTCGGCCACGACGGCGCCGGCCACTTCGTCAAGATGGTGCACAACGGCATCGAATACGCCGACATGCAGCTGATCGCAGAGGCCTACGACCTCATCCGCCGCGGCAC
>NZ_SSDJ01000017.1 GCF_004794465.1 Microbacterium sp. K24
ACATGTCGCGCAGCAGCATCTCGTCGTCGCCGTGGCGTTCCCGAACCTCCACGAGGAACTCGTCGTGCGCGAAGATCTGCGCGTACGTCGTCGCGAGGCGCGGGAGCAGCCGACGCTGGTGCTTGCCGTAGTCGAGCAGCACGACCTCCTGCCCGTCGACGCCGTCGAACTGGCGGCGCTGGGTCGCGTAGGTGATCGCGATCTTCAGGGCGAGGGCAGACGCCCAGGATGCCGCGCCGTCGAGCGACACGCGTCCCTGCACCAGGGTGCCGAGCATCGTGAAGAACCGGCGGCCGGGGCTGTCGATCGCGCTCGAGTAGGTGCCGTCGGCGGCGACGTCGCCGTAGCGGTTGAGCAGGTTAGTGCGGGGGATGCGGACCTTGTCGAACGAGAGCCGGCCGTTGTCGATGCCGTTGAGGCCGCCCTTGAGCCCGTCGTCCTCGCGGCCGATGCCGGGGAGGTCGTTCCCGTCCTCACCGCGCAGCGGCACGTAGAAGCAGTGCACGCCATGGTTCACGCCGTTGGTGATGAGCTGCGCGAACACGGTTGCCGCGACACCGTGCAGGGCCGCGTTGCCGAGGTACTCCTTCGTCGCCGCGCGGAACGGCGTGTGGATGACGAACTCCTCGGTCGCGGGGTCGTAGGTCGCGGTCGTGCCGACGGCGGCGACATCGGAGCCGTGGCCGATCTCGGTCATCGCGAACGCGCCGGGGATCGACAGGTCCATCACACCGGGCAGCCACTTCTCGTGGTGCTCCGTGGTGCCGAGCTGCAGGATCGCCGATCCGAACAGCCCCCACTGCACGCCCGACTTGATCTGGAGGCTCGGGTCGGCGACCACGAGCTCCTCGAATCCGGCGATGTTCGCGCCGTTGTTCTCCTCGCCGCCGAGCGACTTCGGGAACGCGCGGTGCACGGCCTTGTTCTCGACCAGCAGATGCAGCTGGCTCAGCACGCGCTCCCGGTGCTCGTCCTTGCCGAGTTCGTCCTTGCGCCAGAACGCCGAGTCCTTGATCATCTCGCGGGCCTCGCGGCGGGTGTCGGCCCACGTGCCCAGCAGGGCGTCGTTGAGCGCGGTGACATCGATCTGCGGAGCTGTGACAGGCTCGATCGACACGTCAGGTGTCGTCGAAGGGCGGGTCGCGGCGTCGACCATGAGCATTCCTCCAAGGAGAAGTAGGGATGCCTCCATGGTAGGTCTGCGACAAACCCACGCGAACTCGCCTGTGCCTATCCTCCAACGGCATCCGGGGGCGTCTCGCCACCCGCTTGTCGCCAGCCGACAGGACGAGCACTATCGCGAGCCGAACCACCCCCTTCTGTGCGAGCCGCCCCTCTATGAACGGTCACAGAGGGGCGGTTCGTTCAGAGAGGGGCCGGTCGACGGGCGGTCGTCAGAGCGAGAGACCGTGCCCGAAGCGGAACAGCGGATCGGCCGTGTCGAACGGCACGTCAGGGCGCGAGGCCTCGACCGCCGCCATCGACCGCGGGAGGTCGAACGGGAGCCTGCCCCGTGCCGCCACCGCACCGCTCAGCACATCGAGCAGGGCGGCGCCCGAGGCTCCCCAGTTCACCGTGACCGCGGCTGCGGCATCCACGATCGGGGTGAGGATCGGCGGGCGGTCGGCGAGCACGTCGACGACCGTCGGCACGGCGGCGGCGATCTCGCGCACGTGCGCGACCACGTCGGCCGCGAAGTCGAGCGACCCCGCATGGAAGAAGTTCTCGAACATCGTCGCCCGCTCCTCGAACGGAGCCTGCAGGCGGATGACGGCGAGATCGGCCTCGGCCGGTGTCGCGACGACCTCGCCGAAGGATGCCGCGACCTCGGCGTCGATCCCCTCGATGTAGAGCATCACGCCGCGGGCGAAGGGCAGGGCGCCGTCGTTCGCGAGCACGGTGATCGACGCGCGCTGCGCATCCTCCCCCGCCGCACGGAACTCGGCACGCCCGACGATGTCGTCGGCCGCATCCTCATCCACGAACGGATTCTCGAACAGGCCCAGCTCGAACTTCTCGCGGAGGATCCGTCGCGCCGAGACGTCGATGCGCTCCTCGGTGACCTCGCCGTCGGCGATCAGCGCGAGCAGCAGCTCGGGGTTCGCCTCGCCGCCGAACTGGTCGGCGCCGGCATCCAGCACCTTCTTCATCCGCTCGCGGGGCGTGAGGTCTTCGACGCCCCAGGCACGCGCCGGGAACGGCTGGCCGAAGATCTCGGAGTCGCTGATCAGACCCCAGTCGGTGCAGACGAGTCCGTCGAATCCGAAGCGCTCGCGCAGCAGCCCGGTGATCACGGACTTGTTGAACCCGAAGCCGACCTCTTCGTACTCGGTGCCGACCGGCATGCCGTAGTACGGCATCATCTGGCGGGTGCCGGCGGCCAGCGCGTCTTCGAAGGGCTTGAGGTGCAGCTCGAACCCGCCACCCGGATAGACCTGCTCGCGGCCGTAGGGGAAGTGCGGGTCCTCGCCGTCCTTCTGGGGTCCGCCGCCGGGGAAGTGCTTCGTCATCGTCGAGACGGATCCGGGGCCGAACGACTCCCCCTGGAAACCGCGGATGTACGCCGCGCCGAGCCGGCCGGACAGCTCGGCATCCTCACCGAACGTCGCGGTCTGCCGCGCCCAGCGCGGCTCGGTCGCGAGGTCGACCTGCGGATGCAGCGCCACGCGCAGGCCGACCGCCGTGTACTCCTGTCGGGCGATGTCGGCGAAGCGCTCGACCAGGGCCTCGTCCCGGGTCGCGGCGAGACCGAGGGTCTCGGGCCACTGCGAGAACGGGCCGGCGAGGATCGACGCCCCCGGGTTCTCGCTGAACGAGTGGCGCGGGTCGGTCGACAGCGTCACGGGGATGCCGAGGCGGGTGGATGCCGCGAGCCGCTGCAGCGCGTTCTGCCAGGCCGCGATCTCCCGGCCGGTGGGCGCGGCGCCGAGCAGGTTGAAGTGCGTCATCTGCTTGGTCTCGAGGAACTCTCGCGCCGACGGCGTCGCGAAGACGGGGTTCGGCTCCTCGAGGTCGCCGATCGCGATCATCGTGTGGAAGAACAGTCCGGCCTTCTCCTCGATCGTCATCTCATCGAGGAGGAGCTGCACCCGCTCGTCGACCGGCAGGCCGGCGTCGAGCCAGGGGCGGGTCGTGGTGCCGGTGGCGTCGGTGGTCGTGGTGTCGGAGATGGTCATCGGACTCCCTTGATGCGGTAGACGAGAACGGCGCCGGCGAGCGCGACGAGCGCGCCGAACAGGTACCAGGTGGTGTAGCCGCCGAGCGGCGTGGCCGCACCCAGCGCGATGATGCCGGGGGCGATCGCGGGGGCGATCGACTGCGGCAGGGCGTTGGCGATGTTGAGCACGCCGAGGTCCTTCGCGACGTCGTCAGGGTTGGGCAGCACCTCGGTGGCGAGCGCGAGATCGACGGAGAGGAACGACCCCGCGCCGAGGCCGATGATCGACTGGGCGATGATGACGGTCGTGATGTCCGGAGCGACGGCGAGGATCACCAGGCCCACGACCATGATCACGCCGGCGATCGCGACGAACGGGCGGCGCTTGCCGATCTTGTCCGAGAGGAATCCGCCGAGCGGCGAGGAGATCGCCATCGCCGCCATCGAGGCGAGGTTGGCGGCCAGGATGACGCCCACGGCGCCCTGCTCGTCGAGGCCGAACTTGGTCACCAGGTACAGCGGCAGGAAGGTCGCGATGCCGGCGTAGCCGAACATGACGAAGAACTTGGTGAGCCAGGTCCAGCCGAAGTCGGGGTGCTTGCGCGGGTTGAACACGAACGAGCCGAAGAAGGTGCCGACCGTGAAACGATCGGCCGGCTTCTGGGCGAGACGGCGGTCCTTGAGGATCAGCACGAAGATGATCACGAGCACGAGGGCGATCACGCCGGGCACGACGAAGCGTTCGAAGTCACCCGGCAGGAAGTTCACCAGGAAGCTGCCGGCGAGGATGCCGATGGGTGTGGTGATGCCGATGATTCCGGAGACCTTGCCGCGGCTGGACACGGGGACCTGATCGGGCAGGGTGGCGTTCGCGGCAGCGAGCACCGCGTTCATCGAGGCCTGCACGAGGCACCAGGCGAGCAGCACGGTCAGCACCGAGGTCGCGACGCCGATCAGGGTGAAGCCGCCAAGGCCGACGATCGCCCCGCCGAGGATCCAGGGGCGGCGCATGCCCCATCGCGACGTCGTGCGGTCGGAGAGTCGGCCCACGAGCGGGTTCGCGACGAGCGCGAAGGCCGCGCCGACGCCCATGACGAGACCGAGGCTGCCCTCGGTGTTCACGGGATCGATGTGCTGGATCTTGAAGGCCATCGACACCATCACCGGGGTGAGGAGCGCGAGGTAGACGCCGAAGTTCACGGCGGCGAGGCCGGGCGTGTAGCCGCGCGGTGTCTTCGCCGGGGTCGTGCCGGGTGTCTTGATGCCGGTGGTCCCGACCGCAGCGGCGTTCGCGGCGGATGACAGCTCTGTCATGACAATCCTTTCGATGCGCCGCACGTCTTCGGGCGAGGCGGCTCTTCGAGGAGAATACACGAAACTCGACCGATTGGTAAGTGAATGCCGACCGATTGGTAATAAGAGAGGATGGGAAGAGGAGGGAGAAGGCGATGACGACGATGACGCCCCAGGGCTCGCGGCACACCCGCGCGGCAGCGACGCGCCAGCGGATCGTCTCCGCGGCGCGCGAGCTGTTCGTCGGCAACGGGTACCGCTCGACGTCGCTGCGCGACATCGCGGCCGCGGCATCCGTCAGCCATCCCGGGCTGCTCGGGCACTTCCCCTCGAAGGATGCGCTGCTCGCCGAGGTCGTCGGAGAGTTCGAGGCCGAGAACGAGGCCGTGTTCGCCGACATCTCCGCGGCATCCGAACCCGGCGACCTCGTCTTCGCCCGGCTCGCCGAGCGGAACGCCCGCACCCCGGGCTACCTGGAGCTGTTCGCCGCGCTCACCGGCGAGGCGTCGTCACCCGGCCACCCCGCTCACGACCGCATGCAGGCGCGGTACGCGAGGCTGCGCAACCTCAGCCACGATGCGCTGGCCGACGCCCAGTACCACGGCACCATCGACCCCGAGCGCGATGTCGACGGCGAGATCACGCGCCACACCGCAGGCTGGGACGGCCTGCAGCTGCTCGCTCAGTACCTGCCGGAGCAGGTCGACGTGGTCGAGATGCTCGAGGAGCGCGAGGCGCAGTGGGTCCTGCCCAC
Source organism: Microbacterium sp. K24 (assembly GCF_004794465.1). Taxonomy (GTDB): domain Bacteria; phylum Actinomycetota; class Actinomycetes; order Actinomycetales; family Microbacteriaceae; genus Microbacterium. Next base: position 5,205 of record NZ_SSDJ01000017.1, read on the forward strand.
CGGCTGGCGCGATCCGGACGACCCCGAACCCGCGCCCGAGCCGTCCGGGCCGCTGCCCGCGCCGTTCGGCGGCGGCACGGTCGACGTCGATCCCGGCTACGCGGTCGGGCGCCGGCGGCGCACCCAGATCGTCGCCGATGCCATGCGGCTCTTCTCGCGCGACGGCTACGGCGACACGAGCCTGCGCGACATCGCCGATGCGGTCGGCGTCTCGAAGTCGACGCTGCTGCATCACTACGCGTCGAAGGAACTGCTGCTCAGCGCCGTGCTCGCCGAACGCGACCGCGCCATCCGCGATCGCGGCGAGGTGCTGACCTCGGATCGCGCCGGAACACTGCTGCGCGGCATCGCCGACGGCGCGCGGGTGAACGCCCAGCACGAACCCGGCCTGATCGAGGTGTACGCCGTGCTCTCGTGCGAGGCCGTGCCGGCGACGCACCCCGCCCACGACTACTTCGCCGAGCGCTTCACGAGCGCGATCGCCTACTTCACCGAGCTGTTCCGGCTGGCGCAGGTCGACGGAGACCTTCCGTCGCACCGCGACCCCGAGCGCGAAGCGATCTGGCTGATCGCGATGTGGGACGGGCTGCAGTACCAGTGGCTCTACGACCGTGAGGCCGTCGACGTCGCCGCGCATCTCCGCGCGCACATCGACGACGTGCTGCCCGCGGTCTGAGCGACCCGCCGGTCAGGCCGCGGCGATGACGGCGAGCACGCCCTCGCCGTAGGCCTCGCGCTTCTTGGCGCCGATCCCGGTGATGCCGTCGAGGTCGCCGAGCGACGCCGGGCGATGCTCGGCCAGGGCGCGCAGCGTCGCGTCGCCGAACACGATGTAGGCGGGCACGCCCTGCTCGCGCGCGGTCTCGGCCCGCCAGGCGCGCAGCGCCTCGAAGAGCCCGCGGTCGCCGGCATCCAGGGCATCCGCCGCACTCGCCTTGCGGGCGCGAGACGACGATGCCGGCCGCCCGATCGTGTCCTTGCGGAGCGGCACGGGCGTCTCGCCGCGCAGCACGGCGGCCGCCGCCTCACCGGGCGCGAGAGTGCCGTAGTCGCCCTGGGCGACGAGGATGCCGCGGGCGAGCAGCTGCCGCACGACGCTGCGCCAGTCCTGATCGGAGAGGTCGGCGCCGATGCCGTAGGTCGCGAGCTTGTCGTGCCCCTGCTGACGGATGCGCTCGGTCGAGGCGCCGCGGAGGATGTCGACGAGGTGCCCGGCGCCGAACGACTGGTTGCGCTCGCGCTTCAGCCGCACGATCGTCGAGAGCAGCTTCTGCGCGGGGACGAGGCCGTCGAAGGTCTCGGTGTCATCGAGGCACGTGTCGCAGTTGCCGCAGGGCTGCGACTCCTGGCCGAAGTACCCGAGGAGGTTCTGCCGGCGGCACTCCACGGTCTCGCACAGGGCGAGCATCGCGTCGAGGTGCTGCCCGAGCCGCATCTTGAAGGTGCGGTCGCCAGGGCTCTGGTCGATCATGCGGCGCTGCTGCACGACGTCGCCGAGGCCGTAGGCCATCCACGCGACCGACGGCTCTCCGTCACGGCCGGCGCGGCCGGTCTCCTGGTAGTAGCCCTCGACGGATTTCGGCAGGTCGATGTGGGCGACGAAGCGCACGTCGGGTTTGTCGATGCCCATGCCGAACGCGATGGTGGCGACCATGACCACGCCGTCTTCGCGGAGGAAGCGGGCCTGGTTCGCGGCGCGCACCTCGGCCGGGAGACCGGCGTGGTACGGCAGGGCGTCGAACCCCTGGGCCGCGAGATACGTGGCCGTCTGCTCGACCGACTTGCGGCTGAGCGCGTAGACGATGCCGGCCGCGCCCTCGGTCTGAGAGCGGATGAACGAGACGAGCTGCTTGCGCGGGTCGACCTTCGGCACGATGCGGTACTGGATGTTCGGGCGGTCGAAGCTCGCCACGAAGTGCTCCGCGCCGTCGAGGTGCAGCCGCTCGGTGATCTCCTTGTGGGTCGCCGCGGTCGCCGTCGCGGTGAGCGCCATGCGCGGCACACCGGGGAACCGCTCGCCGAGGTCGCCCAGCGCGAGGTAGTCGGGGCGGAAGTCGTGCCCCCACTGCGACACGCAGTGGGCCTCGTCGATCGCGATGACGCTGAGCGTGCCGCGCTGCAGGAGGGCCGTGGTCTGCGCGCTGGACAGGCGCTCGGGGGCGACGTAGATGAGGTCGAGCTCGCCCGCGACATACGCCCGCTCGACCTCGCGCCGTTCGTCGATGGCCTGGGTCGAGTTCAGGTACGCGGCCTTGACGCCGTTGGCGCGCAGCGCGTCGACCTGATCGTGCATGAGGGCGATGAGCGGACTGATGACGAGACCCGTGCCCTCGCGCACGAGCGCCGGCACCTGGTACGTGATGCTCTTGCCGCCACCGGTGGGCATCAGCACGACGGCGTCGCCGCCCGCGATCACCTGATCGACGATGGCCGCTTGGTCGCCGCGGAACTCGTCGTAGCCGAAGACCGTGTGCAGCGCTTCGCGCGCGGTCGGGTACCTGCTCGGCGTGGCCTTGCGGACGGCCGGGGCGGACGGGACGGATGCCGGGGCGACCTTCGTGACGGGCCCGGGCCCCCAGTCCAGCGGCGGCTCGAAGCCCGCGCCCTGGGGCTCCCAGTCCATCGGCTCGGGCGGCGCGGACGACTCCCAGCCGTCGTCGTAGGGCTCGTCGGCGTACGGCAGATCCGCATACGGGTCACGGGGAGTCTGCGGCATCCCTCCAGCGTAACGACCCCCGCGGACGTCAGGCGGTGCCTCTCCACAGATCCGGGCGTAGGTTGGATGCAGACGCATGAAGGAGACCCGATGACCGACATCACCGTCACCCGCGACGACGAGGAGTCGCGCTACGAGATCCGCTCCGGCGGGGTGCTCGCGGGCTTCGCCGCCTTCGATCTGCGCCCCGGTTCCATCCGCTTCCTCCATACGGAGATCGACGACGAGTTCCAGGGTCAGGGTCTGGCGGGCAAGCTGGCCTCGGCGGCGCTGACGGATGCCGCGGGTCGCGGCGAGGCGATCGTGCCGCTGTGCCCCTACATCGCGAAGTACCTCGAGACGCACGAGATCCCGGGCGCGGAGATCCGCTGGCCGCGCCCCCGGACGGCCGAGTCCGAATGATCGGGCAGCGCCGCATCGTCCTGGAGCCCCGCGAGGTTCCGCTCGGCGGGGTGCGCGGGATGAACGTGCTGCGCGCGCTTCCGCACCGCAACCTGCCGACGATCGGCGCCTGGTGCTTCCTCGACCGGTTCGGCCCCGCCGACACGAAGATGCGGGTGGAACCGCACCCGCACATCGGCCTGCAGACCGTGACCTGGCCGCTCGTCGGCGAGATCCGGCACCGCGACTCCCTCGGCAGCGACGCCGACCTGCGCCGCGGCCAGCTGAACCTGATGACGGCCGGGAACGGCATCTCGCACTCGGAGTACTCGATCGGCGACGGCCCGATCCCCCTCGACGCCCTGCAGCTCTGGGTGGTGCTGCCCGAGTCGACCCGTCACGGAGCTGCCGGATTCGAGCGGCACACCGAGCTGCCGGGCGTGACCGTCACAGCCGAGGAGGGATCGGATGCCGCGGCGACGGTCGTGCTCGGCGAGTTCGCGGGCGTCGTCTCGCCGGCGACGGTGCACACCCCGATCGTCGGCGCCGAGATCGTGCTCGCCCCCGGCTCCCGCGTGCGGCTGCCGCTGCAGCCGGAGTGGGAGCACGCGCTCATGCTCGTCGAGGGCGACGCGGTCGTGTCGGAGCATCCGATGGAGCGCAACGAGCTGCTGTACCTGGGCGACTCCCGCGGTGACGTCGAGGTGTCGTCGACCGAGGGCGCGCTGCTGTTCCTGCTCGGGGGCGAGCCGTTCGAGGACGACATCGTGATGTGGTGGAACTTCGCCGGCCGCGAGCACGACGAGATCGTCGCCGCCCGCGAGGAGTGGGAGGCGGCATCCGCTCGTTTCGGAACAGTCGAGGGTCACGACGTGCGCATCCCCGCCCCTCCGCTGCCCGATGTACGGCTGATGCCGCGCGGGCGCAAGATCTGAGTTTCGAATCGCGCGAATGGTCTCTTTCGGGGCGGTTTTGCGACCAGTTGCGCGATTCGAACGGCAACACCGTCAGCCGCGTTCCGGCGTGTGCACCCGCGCGAGGAAGCGCGCGGTCCGCGGGGACGGTCCGCGCGGGTCCAGGACCGAGACCACGACGGTGACGGCGGCGGCGAGCGGGATGGTCCAGGCGGCAGGCTGCGCGAGGTAGGGCGCCGCGACTCCGACCCCGCCGATGACGGCGTGCACGAGCAGGGCGAGACCGGCCGCGAGGCCGCCCGACAGCATCCCGGCCACCGCACCCCGCGCGGTGAGCCGTCGCCACCACACGCCCAGCAGCACCACCGGCGACAGCGTCGACGCGGCCACGACGAACACGACGCCGACGCTCGAGCCGAGTCCGGCGGGAGCCGTGAGCAGCGCGATCCCGAGCGGTACGAGCGCGCACAGCACCGCCGACAGCCGGAACGAGCGCACCGAGCCGGAGAACACGTCCTGACTGATGACCCCGGCGAGCGAGACGACGAGCCCGGCCGAGGTCGCCAGGAACGCAGCGAAGGCCCCCGCCACGATGAGCGCCGTGAGCAGTTCGCCGAAGACGCCGGGGAAGACGCGGGAGGGCAACTGCAGCACGACCGTGTCGGCGATGCCGGGCTCCGCGAGATCGGGTGCGGCGATGCGCGCCAGCAGGCCCATCGTGCTGGACACCGCGTAGAAGGCGCTGACCATGACGATCACGATCACCGTCGTACGGCGGGCCGAGACGCCGGTCGGGCTCGTGTAGAACCGCACCAGCACGTGCGGCAGACCCATGGTCCCCAGCAGCAGCGCCAGCAGGAGGGAGGCCGTCTCGTACGCGTCGAACCCCGACGGCCCGGCCTCGGCGGGGAACACGAGGGCCGGGTCGAAGTCATGCGGTCCGCCGCTCAGCGCGAAGGCGATGCACACCACCGGCACGAGGAGCGCGGTGAGCTTGAGCCAGTACTGGAACGCCTGCACGTAGGTGATCGCGCGCATGCCGCCCGCGGCCACCGCCGCCGCGACCAGCACGGCGACCGTCACGGCGCCGACCCACTCCGGCACGCCGGCCACGACCAGCAGGGTGATCCCGGCGCCGTGCAGCTGCGGCACGATGTACAGCCAGCCGATGATCAGCACCGCGATGCTGGTGACCCGGCGGGCAGCGACCGATTCGAGGCGCGCCTCGATGAAGTCGGGGATCGTGTACGCACCGCTCCGCCGCAGGGGCGCCGCGACGAAGGCGAGCACCAGCAGGTACCCCGCCGCATAGCCGATCGGGAACCAGAACCCGCGGGCGCCGTCGAGCAGCACGAGGCCGGACAGCCCGAGGAACGTGCCGGCCGAGAGGTACTCGCCGCTGATCGCCGAGGCGTTCCAGACCGGGCGCACCGTGCGCGAGGCGACGAAGAAGTCGCCCGTGGTGCGGGAGATCCGCAGCCCGTACACGCCGATGAGCAGCGTCGCCACGATCACGAGCGCGACGCCGACGAGGTCCATGACGGCGTTCACTCGCGGTCCCGGAGCGCCCGATAGCGCCGTTCGTTGCGGGCGGCCGTGCGCACGTAGAGCACCGCGAAGACGAGGATGACCGGGTAGAAGGCGTACGCCTGCAGCAGCCACGACAGCGGCAGCCCCCACACCAGCACCCGGCCGATCTCGGGGATCAGCGCGATCGTCAGCGTGAGGGCGACGACCACGAGCACGAAGCCCGCGACCGTGCCGAGAGCGAGGCGCAGCTGGCTGCGCATGAGGGCTCGCGCGTAGACGGCATCCGCCTCGTCCACCGGCGCCCCGGGCAGCGCGATTCCTCGGGTGTAGGTCGGCGGCCGCCGCGGCGGGGCATCCGCCGTCACCCGCACGCGCTTCGGCGCCTCGCTCATGCGATGCCCTCGCCGCGCACGAGCGCCTCGCGCACCGCCGGCACCAGGCGTCGGCTGACCGGCAGCGACAGCTCGCCGATCGAGACCGACGGTTCCGCTCCCGACAGACGCGCCTCGGTCACGGCGGCCGCGCGCACGAGCGAGGAGCGATGGATGCGGAGGAAGCCGGCATCCGCCCACCGCGTCTCGAGCTCCGAGATCGGGATGCGCACGAGGTGCCCTGCGCCGTCGCCGGTGTGCAGGCGCGAGTAGTCGCCCTGCGCCTGCACCCAGCGCACGTCGCTGCGGCGCACGAACCGCACGGCCGACCCGACCGTGACGGGCAGCATCTCGTCGTCGCCGGGTTTCGCCGCATCGCCGAGCTCGACCACGCGGTCGATCGCCTGCCGCAGCCGCTCGGTGCGGACCGGCTTGAGCAGATAGTCGGCCGCGCGCAGCTCGAAGGCCTCGACGGCACGGGCGTCGTCGGCCGTCACGAACACCACGGCCGGGGGTTCGGCGAGCGCGAGCAGCGCGCGGGCGAGGTCGGTGCCGGTCAGGCCCGGCATGTGGATGTCGAGGAAGGCGATCTGCACCACGCGCTCCGACAACTGCCGGAGGGCGTCCGCCCCGCTCTCGGCCGTGAGGATCTCGCCGATGCGGTCGTCGGTGCGCAGCAGATGGACGAGTTCCTCACGGGCCGGCCTCTCGTCGTCGGCGACGAGGACGTCGATCATGACGTCACCGGCTCGTGCAGCGGGTCATGCAGCGGCTGGGATTTCGGCACCCGCATGCGCACCAGAGTGCCGGCGCCGGTGTTGGTCTCGACGACCAGCCCGCCCTCGGCTCCGTAGAGCTGCCGGAGACGCGTGTCGACGTTGCGGAGCCCCACGTGCACGCCGTCGTCGCCGGCGGTGAGGGTGGCGCGCAGGCCTTCCGGATCCATGCCCACGCCGTCGTCCTCCACGGCGATCTCCGTGTGCGTGCCGTCGTCGCGGGAGACGATGCGGATCTCCCCGCCGCCCTCCCCCGGCTCGAGCCCGTGCCGCACGGCGTTCTCGACCAGCGGCTGCACCGACAGGAACGGGATGACCGTGGCGAGGGTCTCCGGAGCGATCTGCAGGGTGACGCGCAGCCGATCGCCGAAGCGCGCGCGCTCGAGCTCGAGGTAGGAGTGGATGCTGCCGAGCTCCTCGGCGAGCGTCGTGAACTCCCCCTGCCGTCGGAAGGAGTATCGCGTGAAGTCGGCGAACTCGAGCACCAGCTCGCGCGCCCGCGCAGGGTCGGAGAGGATGAACGACGCGATGGCGGTGAGCGCGTTGTAGATGAAGTGCGGCGAGATCTGGGCGCGCAGCGATCGCAGCTCGGCCTCGGCGAGCTGGGTGCGCGAGGCGTCGAGGCCGCCGAGCTCGACCTGCGCGGCGCACCAGTCGGCGACCTCCTCCGCCGCGCGCACGAGGGCCGCTCGCGCCGGCGCCGCGAATGCCACGACCACGCCGACGACCCGGCCGTCGACGACGATCGGCGCACCCACCGCTTCGAGGTCGTCATCGGGACCGGGCGCGGGGAAGACCTGCCGCCGACGGGAATCCGTCACCTGCGCGGCGATGCGCACGGCCGCCGACTCGAGACCGTCGGACGGCCCGTCGAACGACACGGTGCCGTCGGCGCTCACGATCGCCACCGCCGCGCTGCCGAGCAGCACGCGCAGGTGGCGGGCGGCCTTGACGACGTCGGGTGCGGCGAGCCCTGCGCGCAGGTGCGGTGCCGCGAGACTCGCCTGATGCAGCGCCCGCAGTGCGCCCTGTTCCGCGTCGCTGCCGAGGTCGGTGGCCCCGCGCGCGAGGCGGCGCGCCAGCAGCAGGAGGATCGTCAGGACCGCACCGCCGAGCACGCCCAGCACGGCAGCGAGAACGACGTCGGTCATGCGTTCAGCATAAAGAGGTCGGCAGCACCGGGTCTCAACAGCACCGGGCACCGGGGTTGCGGTCCTGGTCGTCCATCTTCTGCCGCCAGAACTGCCGCTCCGTCATCGGATCCTCGCCCGGGTGCGCACGACGGTGATGGGCGACGTACGTCGCGTACGCCGTGTCGCCCATCAGCGTCGTCATGTACCAGCGGATCCCGCGGCCCACCCGCCCCGCCGCACGTGCGAGCGTGCGCAAGGGGTGGGTGGTCGCGGCATCCGCCCGTGATCCGCTCATCAGTGGCTCGACGCCTTGCGGTCGTCGGCGAGGATCGGCTCCCACTGCTTCTCGAGCTCGCGCTCGGCGGAGTTCGGCAGGAACCCGGCCGGGGCGAAGCGCCGAGAGGCGACCGGGGCCTCTTCGGTGTTCTCGCCGCCGCCGTTGCGGATCGCCGTGATGGTCGCGATGACGGCCGTGACCATCACGATGATCGCGAGGGTGACGAAGATGATCGACAGCGTGCCCTGCACGGCGGTGTTGCGGATGACGGCGTCGAGCACCTCCGGCGCTCCGAGCGAGTCGTCGCCGCTGTTCTTCGCGTCGAGGTACTTGAAGTGATTCGCCCAGTACCCGATCGCCGGGACCGGCGAGAGGATCTTGTACAGCGAGGCCGTGATCGTGACGACCGCGGTGAACGCGAGCGGCAGCCCGATGATCCACAGCCACCTGAAGTAGCTGCGCCCGCGCTTGGCCACGATCGCCAGCACCACGGCGAGCGCGATCGCCGCGAGCAGCTGGTTCGCGATGCCGAACAGCGGGAAGAAGGTGTTGATGCCGCCGAGCGGGTCGGTGACGCCGAGGATGAGGATCGCTCCCCAGCCCGCCACCATGATCGCGGTGCAGATCCAGACGCCGGGACGCCAGGAGACGTCACGGAACTTCGGGAACCAGGCGCCGATCGAGTCCTGCAGCATGAAGCGGGCGACGCGGGTTCCGGCATCCACCGCGGTGAGGATGAACAGCGCCTCGAACATGATCGCGAAGTGGTACCAGAACGCCATGAGCGCCTGCCCGCCGAGGGCCTGCTGCATGATGTGCGCGAGGCCGAGCGCGAGCGTCGGGGCGCCGCCGGTGCGCGACACGATCGACTCCTCGCCGACCGCCTGGGCCGTGCCGGTGAGCATCTCGGGCGTGAGGTTCACCCCCGTCAGCCCCAGCGAGTTCACGAAGGCGACGGCCCCTTCGACCGTGCCTCCGGTCGCCGCGGTCGGCGCGTTCATCGCGAAGTAGATGCCCTGGTCGATCGAGATCGCGGCGACGAGCGCCATGATCGCGACGAACGACTCCATGAGCATGCCGCCGTAGCCGATGAAGCGGGTCTGACGCTCCTTCTCGATGAGCTTCGGGGTGGTGCCCGAGGCGATCAGGGCATGGAACCCCGACAACGCCCCGCAGGCGATCGTCACGAACAGGAAGGGGAAGAGCGGACCGGCGAACACCGGACCCATGCCGTTCTCGCCGAAGATGCTGATCGCGGGGACCGTGATCTCGGGACGCACCAGGATGATCGCACCGGCGAGCATCACGATGACGCCGATCTTCATGAAGGTCGACAGGTAGTCGCGCGGGGCGAGCAGCAGCCAGACCGGCAGCACCGCGGCGATGAAGCCGTAGATGATGATGCCCCACGCGATCGTGGTGCGGTCGAGGTGGAAGATCGCCTGACCCCACTCGGTGGCCGCGACCTGACCGCCGCCGATGATCGCGGCCATGAGCAGCACGAAGCCGATGATCGAGACCTCGGTCACCTTGCCGGGGCGGATGAAGCGCAGGTAGACGCCCATGAAGATCGCGATCGGGATGGTCATCGCGACCGAGAAGACGCCCCACGGGCTCTCCCCGAGCGCGTTGACGACGACGAGGGCGAGGATCGCGACGATGATCAGCATGATCAGCAGCGAGGCGATGATCGCGGCGGTGCCGCCGATACGACCGAGTTCCTGGCGGGCCATCTGTCCGATCGTGCGGCCGCCGCGGCGCATCGAGAAGAAGAGCACCGTGTAGTCCTGCACCGCTCCGGCGAGCACGACGCCGACGATGATCCAGATCGTGCCGGGGAGGTAGCCCATCTGCGCGGCGAGCACAGGTCCGACGAGGGGACCCGCGCCGGCGATGGCGGCGAAGTGGTGCCCGTAGAGCACACGGCGGTCGGTGGGGACGAAGTCCTTGCCGTCCTGCTTGACCTCGGCCGGGGTGGCGCGGCGGTCGTCGGGGCGGGTGATGTACTTCTCGATCACCTTCGAGTAGAAGCGGTAGCCGATCAGATACGTGCAGACCGCGGCGAACACGAACCAGATCGCGTTGACGGTCTCGCCGCGGACGATCGCGAGCATCGTCCAGGCCACGGCCCCCAGGAGGGCGATGGCCGCCCAGAGGATGATCTTCGGCAGGGTCCAGCGGTTGGACTTCTCGTGATGCTCGTCGCTGAGGGCGACGGGAGGAAGCTTCGGGTCGGTGACGATGTCGGGTGCGGTGCTGCCCGGTGCGGTCATGGGGGTCTCCTCGGGATACGCGACGTTGCGTTCCCCCACGCTAGGAAGACGTCGACGCCCGAGGAGGGGCATGAAGCGGATGCTGCGACGAGCGGCGCCGATCGCGCGATGAACGGGGCCACGACGACGCTCGGAGGGCTGCGTGCGGCCTTCGCCGAGGGCGG
>NZ_SSDJ01000018.1 GCF_004794465.1 Microbacterium sp. K24
GACGATCGCGACGGCGTGCAGGATGCCGGCGAGCCGGGCGTGCCGGGTGTGACCGTCATCCTGCGCAACGCGGCCGGTGACGAGACCGCGCGGACGACCACCGATGCGGCAGGAAGGTATCGATTCACCGACCTGCCGTTGGGCGATCACATCGTGGAATTCGCCGGCCTTCCGGCGGGGTTGACCTTCACTCCCCGGGCCGTGGGCGGCGATCGCGCCGCGGATTCGGATGCCGATCCCGCGACCGGCCGCACCGGCACGGTCACTCTCACCCCGGCCGTGCCGGATGTGACGGATGTCGATGCGGGTCTGGTGCCGCCGCTGGGGTCGATCGGCGACACGGTCTGGCGCGACGACGATCGCGACGGCGTGCAGGATTCCGGCGAGCCCGGGGTCGCGGGTGTGACCGTGATCCTGCGCGACAGCGCCGGCGACGAGGTCGCGCGGAAGACGACCGATCCCGACGGGAAGTACTCCTTCCCGGGCCTTCCCCTGGGCGACTACGCGGTGGAGTTCACCGACCTCCCGGCGGGTGCGACCCTCACCGCGCGGGCCGCGGGCGGCGATCGTGCCGTGGATTCGGATGCCGATCCCGCCACCGGTCGGACCGGCACGATCACGCTGACCCCGGCGGTGCCGGATGTGACGGACGTCGATGCGGGTCTGGTGCCGCCACTGGGCTCGATCGGCGATACGGTCTGGCGCGACGAGAATCGCGACGGCGCACAGGGCGCCGGAGAGCCCGGTGTTTCCGGCGTGACCGTCGTGCTGCGTGACGCCGACGGCGCCGAGGTCGCTCGAATCACGACGGATGCCGCGGGGAACTATCTCTTCGACGATCTGCCGCTGGGCGCCTACACGGTGGGCTTCGAGGGGCTGCCGGACGGGCTGCTGTTCACGGGATCGAAGCTGAGCGGCGACCCGTCGACCGACTCCGACGCCGACCCGGCGACCGGACGGACCGGGACGATCACCCTCACGCCGGCGGTTCCCGATGTGACGGATGTCGATGCCGGCCTGGTGGCGCCTCCGCCTGCCGGGTCGATCGGCGACACCGTCTGGCGCGACGAGAACAGGGACGGCGCCCAGGGCGCCGGAGAACCCGGCGTCGCGGGCGTGACCGTCGTGCTCCGTGACGCCGACGGCGCCGAGATCGAGCGCACGACGACGGATGCCGACGGCAGGTACCTCTTCGACGACCTCCCCCTGGCGGACTACACGGTCGGCTTCGAGGGCCTTCCGGCAGGACTCTCGTTCACGGGCCGCGGACTGAGCGGTGATCCGTCGACGGACTCGGATGCGGATCCGACGACGGGGCGGACGGCAACGATCACGCTGACCGTCGCCGTGCCGGACGTGACCGACGTGGATGCGGGTCTCGTGGCTCCGCCTCCCGCGGGTTCGCTCGGCGACCGGGTCTGGTCGGATGAGGATCGCGACGGCGTGCAGGACCCGGGCGAGCCGGGCGTGCCCGATGTGACGGTGGTGTTGCGCGATGGCGCCGGCGCCGAGGTCGAGCGAACGACGACCGACGACGACGGGATCTACCGGTTCGAGGGTCTCCCGGCGGGCAGCTACACGGTCGGCTTCGAGGACCTCCCGAACGGGGCGGTGCTCACGGCGCCGGGTGTCGGCGACGACCCCGCCCTCGATTCGGATGCCGACCCCGACACCGGACGCACCTCGTCGGTCTCGTTGACCGACGCCGAGCCCGGCCGGACGGACGTGGATGCGGGCGTGCTGCCTCTGCTCGGCTCTATCGGCAGCCGCGTCTGGGACGATCGCGACCGCGACGGTCGACAGGACCCCGAGGAGCCGGGTGTTCCCGGAGTGACCGTGGTCCTGTACGACGCGGACGGGAACACCGGTGGTCCCGGTGAGGAGATCGGGCGCGTGAGCACCGACCCGGCCGGCGCCTACCTGTTCTCGGACCTGCCGATGGGCGACTACGACCTCGCGTTCCTCTCACTCCCCGAGGGATTCGAGTTCACGGTGCTCGGCGTCGGCGGGTCCGAGGCGGACTCGAACGTCGATCCGGTCACCGGTCGGGCGCGGGTGACGCTGACGGCGGATGCTCCGGACCAGCTCAGCGTCGGTGCGGGCGTGCGGGTGAGCGCTGCCTCGCCCGGAGCACCCGGTGCCCCCGGAGACCCCGGTTCGCCCGGAGACCGCGCATCTCGCGGTGTCGCCGGTGCCTCCGGGGCCCCCGCCGTCCTCTCCTCCACGGGACTCGACGGCTTCTGGATCACCGCGCTCGGGGCCGTCGGTGCTCTGTCGCTCGTCGGCGGCGTGCTGCTGCTCCGCCGCCGTCGGGTCGACTGATATATTGCTGGAGTTTTTCATAACTGATATCAAAGGCCTATACCCGAAGCCGGACGGCACCCGAAGTCGCCCGGCATGAGAAGTCGATCAGCACCCGAACGCTGATCCACCCGAGATTGGCCGACGATGTCCCGCACTTCTCGCGCTCGCCCGCGCGCTCCGTTCCGTTCCCTCCTCGCGCTCGTGCTCGGCGCCGTGCTCGCCGCGGGCATCGCGCTGCCCGCCTTCGCGGAATCTCCCGAGTTCGGGCCCAGCACCCAGCAGGGCACGATCGGCTCCGACAAGAGCGCCGGCACGCTGCGCGAATGTCCGGCGAACAAGGTGCTCGTCGGTGTGCGCGTCGAGGATCGCACCAACGCGGCTCCCAGTGGTGCGTTCGGCATCATCGCCGACCTGGACATCCTCTGCGGAACCATCCGGGTCGATTCTCCGAACACCATCACCGTCGTGAACGACGCGGCGTTCACCGACTACGCCGCGTATGACAACCGCGACGGTGCTCCGGATGCCGCCATCTGCCCGGCCAACACCGTCGTGACGAGGATGGGCGGACACTTCTTCCAGGGGCAGGGGTTCCCGTGGGCCTCGGACATCCAGATCTCCTGCCAGCCGCTGCTGTTCGACGCCCAGGGCAGGATGCGCACCAACATCGCGGCAACCCCCACCGTTCTGCAGGCGGGCGACAACGAGAACCTCAACGCGCCCGCGGGTCTCGCCGGTCCGTTCTGCGGCACGAACAACACGCAGATCGTCCGCGGCTACCGCCCCCAGGCCGGGGGCGAGGGATACGACGGCATCAACGTCTCCTGCGCGAGCTTCGCCAGCGACTTCGGCGATGCTCCGGCTTCGTACCCCGACGCCGGCTTCGAGATCAACGGCGCCACCTTCCTCGGCGCGGCGGTCGACTCCGAAGGAGCTGAGCAGCCGTCGGCGAACGCCGGTGCCGACGGGGCAGACGATGACGGTGTCGTGTTCCCGACCATCATCGGCGGCTTCACCCCGACGGCCACTGTCTCGGTCACGGCGACGAACTACGCTCCCGTCGCTGCCGTGCTGACGGGCTGGATCGACTTCGACGGCAACGGGGTGTTCGAGACCTCCGAGCGCGTGACGACGTCGATCGCCCCGGGATTCTCCGGCCCCGTGAACCTGGTCTTCCCCAACGTCGCCGCACAGACCGCGGCCGCCGGCGGAGCGACATTCGCCCGTTTCACCATCGCGACCAACGGCGTCGCGGGAGAGGTCGAAGACCATCGACTGGTGATCATGGCGCAGGCGCCCGCTCTGGCCATCGTGAAGTCGTCGACGACGGCCGCGGTGACGACCGTCGGTCAGCGGATCCCCTACACGTTCGCGGTATCGAACACGGGCAACGTCACCATGTCGAACGTCGCCGTCACCGACCCGCGCCTGGGTGCCGCACCCGTGTGCGCCGAGACGGTGCTCGCTCCGGGGGAGTCGACGCAGTGCACCGGGGTGCACACGGTGACGCAGTCCGACCTGGACGCGGGTCGCGTCGTCAACACCGCGACGGTGACCGGCACGCCGCCCGGCAGCACCACGAGGATTCCGCCCGTGACATCGAACCAGGTCGTCATCCCCGCACGGCAGTCGCCGGCGATGACGGTCGTGAAGTCCTCCTCCACATCGGTCGCGACCGCGGCCGGCCAGCAGATCCCGTACGCGTTCACCGTGACGAACACCGGCAACGTGACGCTGTCCGCGGTGACGATCGCCGATGCGAACCTCGATGCCGCGGCCGTCTGCGCCGCGACGGTGCTCGCGCCGACGGCATCCACGCGGTGCACCGGTGTGCACACGGTCACGCAGGCCGAACTCGACGCCGGAGACGACATCGTCAACACCGCCACCGCGACCGGCACCCCGCCGGGCAGCACGACGCCGATCCCGCCCGTGACCTCCAACGAGGTGGTGATCCCGACGCGCCCCGCACCGGCGCTGTCCATCGTGAAGTCGTCGTCGGCCACGACGGCGACCGCCTCCGGCCAGCAGATCCCGTACACGTTCACCGTGACCAACACCGGGAACGTGACGGTGTCCGGCGTGGCGATCACGGACCCGAACCTGGATGCCGCCGCGACCTGCACGGCGGTCGTGCTTGCGCCTTCCGCATCGACCGCGTGCACGGGGGTGCACACGGTGACGCAGGACGAGATCGACGCCGGCGACGACATCGTCAACACGGCGACGGTCACCGGCACCCCGCCGGGCAGCTCCACGCCCATCCCGCCGGTGACGTCGAACAAGGTCGTGATCCCGGTGCAGCAGACGCCGGCGCTGACGATCGCCAAGTCGTCTTCGACGACCTCTGCGACCGTCTCGGGCCAGCAGATCCCCTATCTCCTCACGGTGACGAACACCGGCAACGTCACGCTCGCCGAGATCGAGGTCTCCGATGCGCAGCTCGACGCCCCGGCGACGTGCGACGCCACCGAACTGAATCCGGGGGAGGCGACGCAGTGCACCGGGGTGCACACCGTGACCCAGGCCGAGCTCGATGCGGGCGACGACATCGTGAACACGGCGACGGTCACCGGCACTCCGCCGGGCAGCACCACGCCGATCCCGCCGACGCCGTCGAACCCGGTGACGATTCCGGTCGTGCCGTCTCCGGCGCTGACGATCGAGAAGTCGTCGCCCACCACGTCGGCGACGGAAGTGGGTCAGGCGATCCCGTACACGTTCACGGTGACCAACACCGGAAACGTGACGATCTCGAACGTGGTGATCGACGATGCTCAGCTCGACGAGCCCGCCACGTGCGACGCCGACGAGCTCGCTCCGGGCGAGACCGCGGAGTGCACCGGCGAGCACGCCGTGACGCAGGCGGAGCTCGATGCAGGAGGCGACATCGTCAACACCGCGACCGTCACGGGCACGCCGCCGGGCAGCACCGATCCGATCCCGCCCGTGCCGTCGAACCCGGTCGTGATCCCGACCGAGCAGACACCGGCCCTGACGCTCGAGAAGACGGCATCCGACGACGCGGTCCGCGCGGGGGCGACCATCGCGTACACGTTCGTGGTCACGAACACGGGCAACGTGACCATCAGCGACGTGGTCGTCTCGGATCGTCTGCCCGGTCTGAGCGCGCTGGAGTGCGACACGGCCGAGCCCGTCGCACTCGCGGCGGGGGAGGCCCTCACCTGCACGGCCGCCTACATCGCGACGGCGGCGGACGCGGCTGCCGGAGTCGTGCGGAATTCGGCGACGGTGACGGGCACCGATCCATCCGGCGACCCGGTGACGGCGGGGGACACTGTGGATGTGTCGATCGCCGTGCCTCCGGCCGGCGGATCCGGTCAGCTGCCCGGCACGGGTGGAGAATTCCCGCTCGCGCTCCTGGCGATCGCACTGCTCCTGATGGTTGCCGGCGGAGTCATCGCCGCGAGGCGGCGCGCGATCCGCTGACAGCCCCGATCCTGACGTCGATCGTCAGGCCCTGAACCCCCCGGCATCCGTCCCCCCACCACGATGCGGATGCCGGGGCCAGGGACTGCTACTTCGCGAGGAAGTCCTTCAGGGCGGCGTTGACCTCGTCGGCGTGGGTCCAGAGCAGGCCGTGCGGGGCGCCCTCGACCTCGATGTAGTCGGCATCCGGCACCGCCTGGTGGAAACGGCGTGCCGTCGCGTCGATCGGGAGGATGTTGTCCTTCGTGCCGTGCAGGATCAGCGTGGGCTTGGCGGCCGCGCGGACGGCTTCGACGTCTGCGCGGAAGTCCTCGATCCAGGAGGAGACGACGGCGTACGCGGCGACGGGAGCGCTGCCGATCGCGACGTTCCAGCTGCCGGTGACGGCCTGCTCGCTGATGCGCGACCCGAGGTTCTCGTCGAGGTTGTAGAAGTTCTTGTAGAAGTCGGTGAACCACGCGAAGCGGTCGCCCTTGGCGGCTGCCTCGATGCCGTCGAAGACCTCCTGCGGAACGCCCTCGGGGTTGTCGTCGCGCTGCACGAGGAAGGGCTCGAGCGAGGCGAGGAAGGCGAGCTTGGCGACGCGTTCATGGCCGTACTTCGCGACATAGCGGGCGAGCTCGCCGGTGCCCATCGAGAAGCCGACGAGCACGACGTCGCGCAGGTCGAGGGTCTCCAGCACCGTGTTCAGGTCGGCGGCGAAGGTGTCGTAGTCGTAGCCGGCGTTCACCTTCGACGACTGACCGAAGCCGCGGCGGTCGTAGGTGATGACGCGGTAGCCCTGCGCGAGGAGCTCGCGGGTCTGGCGCTCCCAGCTGTGGCCGTCGAGCGGATAGCCGTGGATCAGGACGACGGGCTGGCCGGCTCCCTGGTCTTCGTAGTACAGCTCGATCGGGGCGCTGTTCTCGTTTCCGACGGTGATGTAACCCATGATCTGATCCTTCCGATTCCGGTGAGAACGGTCGTTCTCGCTCGATAGGTCCAACATAGAGAACGTGCGTTCTCATGTCAAGTACACTGAGATCATGAACGAGGAAACGGTGCGTGAACAGATCCTTGCGGCGGCCGATGAGCTGTACTATCGCAAGGGCTACGCGGCCGTCGGCATGGACGAGCTGCGTGCCGCGGCCGGCGTGTCGCTGCGTCGCCTCTACTCGCTGTTCCCCGCCAAGAATGACATCGTCGCCGCCGTCCTCGCACGCAAGCACGCCGAGTGGGAGGCCGGCCTGACGGCCGCGGTGACGGATGCCGGTGGCGACCCGCGCACACGCCTGCTCGCCGTCTACGGCTACCTCGAGGACTGGTTCTGCACCGACGACTTCCGCGGCTGCGCGTTCATCAACGCGTTCGGGGAGCTGGGTGGCACGAACCCCGAGGTC
Source organism: Microbacterium sp. K24 (assembly GCF_004794465.1). Taxonomy (GTDB): domain Bacteria; phylum Actinomycetota; class Actinomycetes; order Actinomycetales; family Microbacteriaceae; genus Microbacterium. The sequence goes on from NZ_SSDJ01000018.1 coordinate 7,134, forward strand.
GCCGAGATCGTGCGCACGCACAAGGCGTCGTTCCAGGAGTACATGGCCGGACTGGTCGCGGGCACCGGGGCCTCTCCGCTGCTCGCGGCGCAGCTGTCGATCCTCGCCGAAGGCGCCCAGAGCACGGCGGCGATCTCGGCCGACCCGCAGGTCGCGGTGCAGGCGCGCCGTGCCGCAGAGGTGCTGATCGACGCCGCCGTCGCCTGACCGGCGGGTGCATCTGTCGGGGGATCGGACGGGTGTCGGACCGAACCACGGCGTGTCGCCCTGCATCCGTCCCCTCGCCCGACATCCGTACCTGCCGCAAGCTCGCAAACCAGGTATATGTCTTACTTGGTTAGCGATTCGATGCTAGAGTCCCAGCCATGGAATCCCGGACACAGGACATCCTCCGCCAGACCGTGATCATCGCCGCGGCGACGTTCATGCTGATCGCCGCGGCCGTCGGCTCGGGTGCCTTCGGCGGCACATCGGTGGACGAGCTGCAGGACGGCGCGCTCTCGGCGCAGGGTTCGTACCTCGCCCCCGCCGGGCCCGCGTTCTCCATCTGGTCGCTGATCTACCTCGGACTGATCGCGTACACGGTGTGGCAGGCGTTGCCGGCGCAGCGTGCGGACGAGCGCCAGCGTGCGGTCGGCGGCTGGGTCGCGGCGACGATGGTGCTGAACGGTCTCTGGCTCGTCACCGCGCAGTTCCTGACACTCGTGCTCACCTGGATCGTGATCGCGGTGCTGCTCGCGGCGATCGCTCGCGTGATCGTGATCCTCAACCGCTTCCCCGCGAAGAACCTCGCCGACCGGATCGTCACCGACGGCGCGAACGGCCTGCACTTCGGCTGGGTCACCATCGCGACCGTCGCCAACATCACGGCGTGGCTCACGCAGACGGTGCCCGCGAGCTGGGGCGATCAGGCCGAGGTCTGGGCCGTGGCCGTGCTCGTCGTGGTGCTCGTGATCGGTGCGGCATCCGCCTGGTTCACCGGACGCATCGCCCCCGCGCTCGCCACGGCATGGGGTCTCTCCTGGCTCGCCGTCGGACGACTGACGGGTGAGCCGGAGAGCACGTCGACGGCGATCACGGCGATCATCGTCGCGGTGCTGCTCGTCATCGCCGGCGTCGTGGCCGTGTTCCGTCGCCGCAGGGCTCAGAGCACCAGCCGGTAGCCCATGCCGGACTCGGTGAGCAGGTGCGCGGGCGCGCTCGGCTCCTTCTCGAGCTTCTTGCGCAGCTGCGACATGTAGAGCCGCAGGTAGCCCGAGTCCGACACCTGCTCGCTGCCCCAGATCTCCTTCAGCAGGTCCTGGCGGGTGACGAGGGCGCCCGGATGCCGGGACAGGTGCTCCAGCATCCGCCATTCCGTCGGAGTCAGGTGCACGCGGGATCCGCCGCGGGTGACGGTCTTGGTCGACAGGTCGACGACTACGTCGGCGAACGACACCACCGACTCGCCGCCCGCGGGCATCGACCGGCGGGACAGCGCCCGCAGCCGGGCCAGCAGCTCGTCCACCTGGAACGGCTTCGTCACGAAGTCGTCGGCGCCGGCATCCAGGGCTTCCACCTTGTCGGCGGAGCCCGTGCGGCCCGACACCACGATGATCGGCACGTTCGTCCAGCCGCGCAGCGCCTGGATCACCTCGATGCCGTCGAGCCGCGGCATCCCCAGGTCGAGCATGATGATGTCGGGGTGGGTCTGCGCGGCGGCGGCGATCGCGGCGGCGCCGTCCGGAGCGACGACGACCTCGTAGCCGTGGGCCGCCAACGTGATCCGCAGGGCCCGCACCATCTGGGGGTCGTCATCGGCGATGAGCAGCTTCACTGTGCCTCCGGCTCAGGGGATCCTGCGGCGAGCGGCAGGGAGATGACCATGGTGAGGCCGCCGCCAGGCGTGTCCTCGGGTGTCAGGGTACCGCCCATGCCCTCGGCGAATCCGCGCGACAGGGCGAGTCCGAGACCGAGCCCCGTCGTGTTGTCGGTATCGCCGAAGCGCTGGAACGGCTGGAAGATGCTGTCGCGGCGTTCGGGCGCGACCCCCGCGCCGCGGTCGATGATGCGGATCTCGGCGCGGTCGCCGAGGGTGCTCGTCGACACGCGTACGCGCGTGCCCGAGGGGGCGTGCCGGTGCGCGTTCGCGAGCACGTTCACGATGACCCGCTGCAGCAGCACCGGGTCGGCCTGCAGCACCGGAAGGGCCGGATCGAGAGACAGCACCACATCGGCGGGGCCGAGGCCGAGCTCGTCGACAGCGGCGAGGATCGGGGCCGTCGCCTCGACCCTGGTCGCCGAGACCGCGAGCACGCCGGCCTGCACGCGGCTCACGTCGAGCAGATCGGTCACGAGCGCCGACAGCGTGGCGAGGCTCTCGTCGGCCGTGGCGAGCAGTTCGGCGCGATCGTCGTCGGAGAGTTCGTGCGCACCGCGCAGTCCGCCGATCGCGGCGACGGCCGAGGCGAGCGGGCGGCGGATGTCGTGGCTGACGGCCGAGAGCAGGGCGCTGCGCACCTGGTCGGTCTCGGCGAGCGCCTCGGCTTCGAGGGCGGTCGCCCGCAGGTCGGTGTGCTCCATCGCGGCCGACAGCTGCGCCACGATCGCGTCGAGCAGCCGGCGCTCCGGGGCGGCGAGGGGATCGCCGTTGAGTTCGAGCGAGGCGCGGGCGGCGCCTTTCGCGCCGATGCCCACGGGCACGGTCGTCGCACGGCCGTCGGCCACGGGCTCGCCGTCGCTCGCCAGCACCTCGCCGTCGGGGGAGAGCAGGCGTACCCCGCTGAGCCCGAAGGCCTCGCGAGTGCGGCTGACGAGGGCCAGCACGGCGTTGTCTCCGCGCAGCACGTTGCCCGCGACCGCGGCGAGCAGCTCGGCCTCGGCCGCGGCACGCTGCGCCGTGCGTGCGCGTCGCGCGGCCTGGTCGACGATGATGCTCACCAGGATGGCGATCACGACGTACAGCGCCAGAGCGAGCACATGGAGGGGGTGGGCGATCGTGATCGTGAACTGCGGGGCGACGAAGAGGAAGTCGAGCGTGATGCCCGACAGCACGGCCGCGAACACGGCAGGGCGGATGCCGCCGATGAGCGCGACCACCACGACGAGCAGCTGATACGCGAGCACCTCGGCCGTGATCGACTCGGGGCTGCGGAACGCGAACATCACCCAGGAGAGCAGCGGACCGAACACGAGGGCGACCGCGAACCCGAGCAGCTGTCGCCGCCAGCCGAGCGCCCCGCCGGTCATGCGTGGCAGCGCCAGTCGTCCGCCGGCTGCAGCGTGCGTGACGATGTGCACATCGATGTCGCCGGATCGTCGGATCACCTCGGCGCCGATGCCGGGGCCGGTCAGGGCGGCGGTGAGGCGGCTGCGTCGGCTGACGCCGATGACGAGCTGCGTGGCGTCGGCGCCCTGGGCGAACTCGACGAGGGTCGCGGGGATGTCGTCGCCGACGACCTGGTGGTAGCTGCCGCCGAGCGATTCGACGAGCGTGCGCTGCGCGGCGAGGGCGCCGGGGGTCTCATCCCGCAGGCCGTCCTGGGCCGACACGTGCAGGGCGAGGAGCTCTCCTCCGGCCGAGCGGGCGGCGATGCGGGCGCCGCCCGCTCG
>NZ_SSDJ01000019.1 GCF_004794465.1 Microbacterium sp. K24
GAGCGCGCCGATGCCGTGCGCGCGGTGGTCTTCGCCGCCGCGGACTTCGCCGCGGCGGTCTTCGCTGCGGCCGTCTTGGCGGCGGTGGTCTTCCCGGCGACGGGCTTCGCGGTCGTGCTCTTCGCGGCCGTGCTCTTCGCGGAAGCCGCCCGTGCCGCTGCCGTCGCCGGCTTCGTCGACTTGGCCGCCGCCGCGCGGGAGGCGGCATTCTTCGCCGCGGCGGTCCGCGCTGCAGCCGTCGTCCTGGCGGCAGAGCCTGAGGTGCTCGGTGCGTCGATCACCATCTTCACGGCCGGCTCGATGACGACCTCTCCGGTCGGAGCCGCCGTATCGGCGGCAGCCTTCGAGGGCGTGCGCGTCGTGGTCTTCTTCGCTGCCGGGGCGCGCTTCGCCGGCGCCTTCTTGGCCGCGGGGCGCGCGGTGGAGCCCTGCTTCGTCGTCGGCGTGCGCGGAGATGTCGCCTTCCGGGGAGGGGTCTGGGAATCGTCCACCTGGTCGGTGCGGTCGTCAGGGGAAGGAGTCACCGTCCTACGGTATCAATGGGTTGCCCTCCGCCAAGGGCGTGGCGAAACAATCTGCGCGCGGATCTCGAAGATTCCGCGCACATCCCACCCGATCCTCTACCCTGTGTATTGAGTGTGTAGTCGGTCACGAAATGACAACGGGGCCATCGATCCCCGGGCCTTCCCAGGCGGAATCGATACCATGAACGCGGCACGATGAGGTGTCTGGCTGGTGAACCAGCCGTGAACACAACTTCCCCTTAGGAGCACTCGTGACTCTTCAAACCGTCATTCTCGCAGCAGGCATGGGCTCACGCCTGGGCCGCGCGCTGCCGAAGCCGCTGACCGAGCTGAGCGACGGCCGCACGATCATGCGCCAGCAGCACGACAACATCCGGGCCGCCTTCGGCTCCGACGCGCGCATCACCACGGTGGTGGGCTACCGCGCCGAGACGATCATCGAGGCGTTCCCGACCGTCAACTACGTCCACAACGAGCGCTACGACGAGACCAACACCTCGAAGAGCCTGCTCCGCGCCCTCGCCGCCACCGGCAAGAGCGGCGTGCTGTGGATGAACGGCGACGTGGTCTTCGACCCGATGATCCTCGGCCGCGCGGCCGCGTACATCGAGCGCGACCAGTCCTTCGTCACCGTCAACACCTCCAAGGTGAGCGACGAAGAGGTGAAGTACACGGTCACGGCCGAGGGCTTCATCGACGAGCTCTCCAAGACCGTCAAGGGCGGCCTCGGCGAGGCTGTCGGCATCAACTACATCTCGTCGGCGAACAAGAAGGCGTTCATGCGTCAGCTGCAGCGCGTCGAAGACCAGGACTACTTCGAGCGCGGCCTCGAGCTCGCGATCGCCGAAGACGGCCTGCTGCTCGAGCCGATGGACGTCTCCGACCTCTACGCGGTCGAGATCGACTTTGCAGAAGACCTCGAGCGGGCGAACCTGTTCGTCTGATCCTCTGTCACGAAAGCCCGGCCCCGTCAAGGGTGCCGGGCTTTCGGCGTTTTCGCGGACGGAGTTCGTAGGATCAGGCCATGGCCCCCAAGGTGCACAAGATCCACTCGCTCCCGGACGACTCCCCCTGGGACAAGGGCGTCCCACCGACGGGATCGCCGGAGCATCCGATGATGGTGCGCGGTCTCGACCGCGTGCTCTCCATCCAGCGACCGCTCGTGCTCGCCCACATCCGCAGCATCCGACTCCGCAACCCGCACGCGACTCCCGCGGAGATCATCCGGATCCTCGAGCGGCGCTACCTCGCAGCTGTGACGACGGGCGGCGCGGCAGTCGGCGCGACCGCCGTGGTGCCGGGTATCGGCACGGGCGTCACTCTCGCCCTGTCGGGTGTCGAGACCGTCGGCTTCGTGGAATCGACGGCGCTGTTCGCGCAGTCCGTCGCCGAGGTCCACGGCATCGCGATCGCCAACCCCGATCGTGCACGGGCCCTGGTGATGACCCTGATGCTGGGCAAGGAAGGCGTCGACCTGGTCGGGCAGCTCGCGGGACAGGTCGCCGGCCGCGGTGGAAGTCGATCGTCGTACTGGGGCGAGCTGGTGACCAAGTCGCTCCCCCGTGCCGCCGTGGGGCCGCTGGTCGACCGCCTGAAGAGCATGTTCGTCAAGCAGTTCGCCGCCAAGGGCGGGGCATCGGTCATCGGCAAGGCGCTCCCGTTCGGGATCGGCGCGGCGGTGGGCGGCGCCGGCAACCACATCCTCGGCCGGCGTGTGCTGACGACCTCGCACAAGGCCTTCGGGGCCGCTCCCGTGAACCTGCCCCTCGAACTCGAGCCCGTCGAGGGCGCGGAGAAGCTGGAGCTGCGGATGATGCGCGGCGCGCGCTTCGCCGGGAGCGCCGTCGCGGGAGCTGCCGGCACGGCCGCCC
>NZ_SSDJ01000020.1 GCF_004794465.1 Microbacterium sp. K24
AGATCGCGGATGCCGGGCACACCCGCATCGCCCACCTCGCCGGCCCGCCGGACTGGCTGGAGGCGGAGTCGCGCGCCGAGGGCTTCGCGGAGGAACTCGACGCGCGCGGCCTCACCGCAGGGCCGGTGATCGCGGGGGACTGGTCGGCGGGGTCGGGGTATGCGGCGGTCGAGGCGATCATCGCCGCCGGAGTCACCGCGGTCTTCGCGGCGAACGACCAGATGGCTCTGGGACTGCTCGGCGGGCTGCACGAGGCCGGGCTCTCGGTCCCGGACGACATCAGCGTGGTCGGTTTCGACGACATCCCGGATGCCGCGTACTACTGGCCGAAGCTCACGACCGTGCGGCAGGACTTCGACGAGCTCGCCCGCCGTGCGGTCGCCGTGGTCATCGGCGGAGTGGCATCCGACGCGGCTGACCTCCTCCCGGTCGCCCCGGTGCTGATCGCGCGGGATTCCGTCGCCGCGCCGCGCTGACCCGCGCGCAGTCCTTGACGCCCTCGAGCGGCCGTGACAGACTTCTGTGACCGGTCACAGTCATCGGCCGCCAGAACCCCGAGGTCCCGTGAGCAACGACGCCCCAGATTTCTCCGACAAGGTCGCCTTCTCCGACAAGGTCGCTTTCTCCGATGAGGTCGCCGCATCCATCGACGCCGTCCGTGCCGATGTGGCACGGCTCCACTCCGAACTCGTTCGCTACGGACTCGTCGTCTGGACCGGCGGCAACGTCTCGGGCCGCGTGCCCGGCGCCGACCTGTTCGTGATCAAGCCGTCCGGCGTCTCCTACGACGACCTGACTCCCGAGAACATGATCCTGTGCGACCTCGACGGCACCGTCATCCCCGGCACTCCCGGCAGCGACCGCTCGCCATCCAGCGACACGGCGGCCCACGCCTACGTCTACCGTCACATGCCCGAGGTCGGCGGCGTGGTGCACACCCACTCCACCTACGCCGTGGCGTGGGCGGCGCGCGGCGAAGAGATCCCGTGCGTCATCACCGCGATGGCCGACGAGTTCGGCGGCCCGATCCCTGTCGGTCCCTTCGCGATCATCGGCGACGACTCGATCGGCCGCGGCATCGTCGAGACGCTGAGCGGCCACCGCTCGCGCGCCGTGCTCATGCAGAACCACGGGCCCTTCACGATCGGCGCCGATGCGAAGGATGCCGTGAAGGCCGCCGTCATGGTCGAAGACGTCGCCCGCACCGTGCACCTCGCTCGCGAGGCGGGACCGCTGATCCCGATCCCGCAGGCGGCGATCGACAGCCTCTTCGACCGCTACCAGAACGTGTACGGCCAGAGTCAGGATGCCCGCCGATGAGCCTTCAGCCCGCGGCATCCGCCGTCGACGACATCCGCGAGGCGCGCACCAGCCTCGGCATCGAGCTGGGTTCGACGCGCATCAAGGCCTGCCTGATCGGCTCCGACCCGACCGAGGTGCTCGCCACCGGATCGTTCGCCTGGGAGAACCGACTCGTGGACGGGCTCTGGACCTACGCGATCGATGAGGTGTGGACGGGACTCCAGGCCGCCTACGCCGACCTCGTCGCCGATGCGGAGCGGCAGCACGGCATCCGTCCGGAGTCGTTCGGCGCGATCGGCGTCTCGGCGATGATGCACGGCTATCTGGCGTTCGACGAGGCGGGCGCGCTGCTCGTGCCGTTCCGCACCTGGCGCAACACGAACACCGGCGTCGCCGCAGCCGAGCTGACCGCGCTGTTCGGCGTGAACATCCCGCTGCGGTGGTCGATCGCGCACCTGCACCAGGCCGTGGTCGACGCCGAGGCCCACGTGCCGCGGATCGCGGGCGTGAACACCCTCGCCGGCTACGTGCACGAGAAGCTCACCGGCGAGCGGGTGCTCGGCGTGGGCGACGCCTCGGGGATGTTCCCGATCGACCCCGCGACCGGCGGGTACGACGAGCGGATGCTGGGCGCCTACGACTCGCTCGCCGGCGATCGGCTGCCGCATCCCCTCGCCGAGATCCTGCCGACGGTGCTCCCCGCCGGAGCCGCGGCCGGAACGCTCACCGCCGAAGGAGCCGCGCTACTCGATCCGACCGGCGCCCTGCGGCCCGGCATCCCGCTGTGCCCGCCCGAGGGCGACGCGGGCACCGGCATGGTCGCGACGAACTCCGTCGCCCCGCGCACCGGCAACGTGAGCGCCGGCACCAGCATCTTCGCGATGGTCGTGCTCGAGCGTCCGCTCGCCGAGGTGCATCACGAGCTCGACCTCGTGACCACTCCCGCCGGCGATGCCGTCGCGATGGTGCACTGCAACAACGGCGCCAGCGAGCTCGCCGCCTGGGCCGGACTCTTCACCCGCTTCTCGGCCGCGGCCGGACAGGCGCTCGACGACGACACCGTGTTCGACGTGCTGTTCCGCGAAGCCCTCGACGGCGACGCGGATGCCGGCGGCCTGCTGGCCTACAACCACCTCGCGGGTGAGCCCATCGCGGGGCTCGACGCCGGCCGACCGCTGTTCGTGCGCACACCCGACAGCGCCTTCACGCTCGCGAACTTCCTGCGCGCCCAGCTCTACGGCGTGTTCGGCACGCTCGCCCTCGGCATGCAGGTGCTCACGGCGGAAGGCGTCGAACTCGACCGGATGTTCGCGCACGGCGGCATGTTCCGCACCGCAGGGGTCGCGCAGCGCTTCCTCGCCGGTGCACTCGCCGCTCCCGTCGCGGTCGGGGAGCTGGCGTCCGAGGGCGGAGCCTGGGGCATCGCCGTGCTCGCCTCTTACCTGGCGCACGCCGACGACCTGTCGCTGAGTGCCTATCTCGACGAGCGGGTGTTCGCCGCGGCATCCGTCTCGCTCGTCGAACCCGACCCGGCGGACGTCGCCGGCTTCGCCTCCTACCTCGACCGCTACCGGGCCGGACTGGCCGTCGAGGCCGCCGCCGTCGACTCCCTCTGAAGGACCCGTTCATGACTCGCACCCCTCTCTCCACTTCGCTCGACGGCTATGAGGTCTGGTTCCTCACCGGCAGCCAGCACCTCTACGGCCCCGAGACCCTCGCGCAGGTCGCCGACCAGTCGCAGGAGATCGCACGGCTGCTCGACTCCGCCGACGACGTACCGGTCAAGGTCGTCTGGAAGCCCGTGCTGACGGATGCCGCCGCCATCAAGCGCACCGCCCTCGAGGCGAACGCCGACGACCGCGTGATCGGCCTCGTCGCCTGGATGCACACCTTCAGCCCCGCGAAGATGTGGATCGCCGGTCTCGACGAGCTGCGCAAGCCGCTCGCCCACCTGCACACGCAGGCGAACGTCGAGCTCCCGTGGGCCGACATCGATTTCGACTTCATGAACCTGAACCAGGCCGCGCACGGCGACCGCGAGTTCGGGTACATCCAGACCCGCCTCGGCGTGCCGCGCAAGACGATCGTCGGGCACGCGTCCGACCCGCGCGTGCGTCGCGAGCTCGGCACCTGGCAGCGCGCGGCGGCCGGCCTCGCGGCGTCGCGCGACCTCAAGCTCGCCCGCTTCGGCGACAACATGCGCTTCGTCGCGGTCACCGAGGGCGACAAGACCGAGGCCGAGCTGCGCTTCGGCGTGCAGGTCAACACCTGGGGTGTGAACGAGCTGGCGGATGCCGTCGCGGCGGCATCCGATGCGCAGATCGACGCGCTGGTCGCCGAGTACGAGGAGCTGTACGAGGTCGCGCCCGAACTGCGCAAGGGCGGAGAGCGACACGAATCGCTGCGCGACGGCGCCGCGATCGAGCTCGGGCTGCGGTCGTTCCTGGAGGAGGGCGGCTTCGGCGCCTTCACCACCTCGTTCGAAGACCTCGGTGCGCTGAAGCAGCTGCCGGGGCTCGCGGTGCAGCGCCTCATGGCCGAGGGCTACGGCTTCGGCGCCGAGGGCGACTGGAAGACGGCGATCCTGGTGCGCATCGCGAACGTCATGGGCGCGGGGCTCCCCGGCGGCGCGAGCCTCATGGAGGACTACACCTACGACATGACTCCCGGCGACGAGCTGATCCTCGGCGCCCACATGCTCGAGGTCTCGCCGTCGCTGACCACCGCGAAGCCGACGCTCGAGATCCACCCGCTCGGCATCGGCGGCAAGGACGACCCGGTGCGCCTGGTCTTCACGGCCGACCCGGGCCCCGCCGTGGTCGTCGCGCTGAGCGACATGCGCGACCGGTTCCGCCTCACCGCGAACGTCGTCGAGAACGTGGAGCCGCGGGCCGCGCTGCCGAAGCTGCCGGTGGGCCGGGCGGTCTGGAAGCCGCAGCCCGATTTCACCACCTCGGCCGCTGCCTGGCTGACCGCGGGTGCCGCGCATCACACGGTCATGTCGACGGCTGTGGGGATCGAGGCCTTCCGCGACTTCGCCGACATGGCCGAGGTCGAGCTGCTCGTGATCGACGACAGCACCACACTGCCGGAGTTCCAGAAGCAGGTGCGCTGGAACCAGGCCTACTACCGCCTGGCTCAGGGGCTGTGATGGCGGTCGGTCCACGATCCGGGCGTCAGCTGCGCCTCGCCGCGCACGGGTACGAGGCGGTCGTCGCGAGCGTGGGCGCCTCGCTGCGGGTGCTGACTTTCGAGGGACGCGACCTCGTCGTGCCGTTCGACGCCGACGAGGTGCGCCCCGGATATCGCGGTGCGACTCTCGCGCCCTGGCCGAACCGGATCGTCGACGGCCGGTACCGCTTCGCCGGGGTCGAGCATCAGCTGCCGCTGACCGAGCCGAAACGCGGTCAGGCCCTGCACGGACTGCTCGCCTGGGCGGAGTTCTCCGATCGTCTCGTGCTCGACGACCGGGTCGTGCTGGCCGCCGTCATCGAGCCGCAGACCGGCTACCCCTTCCGCGTCGAGGTCGAGGTGGAGTACCGTCTCGACGCCGACGGTCTGCAGCAGACCGTCACGGCCCACAACATCGGAGCGGATGCTGCGCCCTGGGGCACCGGCCCGCACCCGTACCTCGTGGCAGAGTCGTCTCCCCGGTCGTTGAGCGAGCGGAGCGAGACGAAACGCGTCAACGACTGGACGCTGCTCCTCCCGGCATCCGAGGTGCTGACGGTCACGCCCGACCGGCTCAGCCCGGTCGCGGTGGAGCCCGTGGCGCAGCATCCGGAATGGGACTTCCGCGAGGCTCGGCGCATCGACGACGTCTTCATCGACCACGCCTTCACGGGTCTCGCGCGCACCGGCGGCGTGGCCGAGGTGCGGCTCACGACGGAGGACGGATCGGGCGTGGCGATCAGCTTCGACGAGCGCTGCCCGTGGGTGCAGGTGCACACGGCCGACAATCCGGGACTCGATGACATCCACCGGATCGGCCTCGCGGTCGAGCCGATGACCTGCCCGCCGGATGCCTTCAACTCCGGGACGGATCTCGTGACGCTCGCACCCGGGGGCTCGCACTCCGCGAGCTGGCGCATCCGGGCGGTGTAGCCGGCGGCGTCGCGACGCCCTCGCGGCTTCCGGTCGCACTTTCTGCCGGCTTCCGAGTGCCGGAGCGGCAGGAATTGCGACCGGAAGCCGGCGGGACGGCGGTAACTGCGACCGGAATCGACCGGACGGCTCAGCCGCCGAGGACCGATGCCGCCTGCCGGGCGGCGCCGAGGGCGACGTACTCCTCGGTCGCCGGCACCTCGACCGGGATGCCGAGCACGTCGGGCGCGATCGCCCGCACGGCCTCGGACTGTGCCCCGCCGCCGATCAACAGCGCGCGTCGGAGCGGCACACCTTCCTCACGCAGCGCGTCGAGCCCGGCGCCGAGACCGGAGAGCATCCCCTCGACCGCGGCGCGCGCGAGGTTCTCACGCGTGGTCGAGGCGAGAGTCATGCCGCTGAGCGTCGCCGTGGCATCCGGGAGGTTCGGGGTGCGCTCGCCTTCGAAGTACGGCACGAGCGCGAGGCCGTCGGCCCCCGACGGCGCGGACAGCGCGAGCCGGCTCAGCTCGTCGTGATCGACGCCCAGCAACGCGGCCGTCACGTCGAGCACTCGCGCGGCGTTGAGTGTGCAGACCAGCGGCAGGAAGTGTCCGTCCGCCGACGCGAAGCCCGCGATGATCCCGGATGCATCGGCCGACGGCGCCTCGCTGACCGCGAAGACCGTGCCGCTGGTGCCGATCGAGACGACCACGTCGCCCGGTCCGGCACCCAGCCCGAGGGCCGCCGCCGCGTTGTCGCCGGCGCCGGGCGCGACCCGGCGCCCCGCGGCATCCGTCACCGACTCGTCGGCGCCCAGCACCCGCGGCAGGATCGCGTCATGTCCGAGGGCGGCGATGAGCAGCTCGCGGTCGTATTCGCCGGTCGCGGCGCTCCAGTACCCGGTTCCCGACGCGTCGGAGCGGTCGGTGACCAGCTCGTCGAGCACTGGGCCGAGCGGCGCGGCGCCCTCCGGGCCGTAGCCGCGCAGCCGCCAGGTCAGCCAGTCGTGCGGCAGGGCGATCGCTGCCACGCGCCCCGCGTTCTCGGGCTCGTGATCGCGCAGCCAGCGCACCTTCGAGATCGTGAAGGATGCCACGGGCACGAGCCCGGTGCGATCCGCGAGCTCCTGCGCCCCGAACTCCGCGACGAGCTCTGCCGCGGCATCCGCCGAGCGGGTGTCGTTCCAGAGCAGCGCGTCACGGATGACGGCGCCCGAGGCATCGAGCGCCACCATCCCGTGCTGCTGTCCGCCGATGGCCCACGCCTCGATGTCGTCGAGCCCCCCGGCATCCGCGATCGCCGCCTGCAGTGCGACCCACCACGCTTCGGGGTCGACCGACGTGCCGTCCGGATGCGACGCGCGACCGGTGCGCACGACCGCGCCGGTCGACGTGTCGACGACGAGCGCCTTGCAGGACTGCGTCGAAGAGTCGACGCCGAGGACGAGGGCCATCAGGCGCTCAGCGCGCGCCGAGCAGGTGCTCGGTCGCCAGCTGCTGCAGGCGCACGAAGCCGAAGCCCTTGCCGCCGAAGTAGGCGTCCGGGTCGAAGTCCTCGTAGGCGCTGCGGTCCGCGAGGAAGTCGTCGTAGCTCTCGCCGGGGCTGAGCGTCGGCACCGAGAGCTGGTCGACGCGGGCGGCCGCCAGGGCCTCCTGCACCTCGGGGTCGGCGCGGAAGGCCGCGGCCCGCTCCTTGAGGAGGAGGTAGGTGCGCATGTTCGCGGCGGCGGAGTCCCACACGCCGTTCTCGTCTTCGGTGCGGCTCGGCTTGTAGTCGAAGTGGCGCGGACCCTCGTAGGCCGGGACGCCGTTCGGGCCGCCGTTCTCGAGCAGATCGACCAGGGCGAACGCGTTGTGCAGGTCGCCGTGCCCGAACACCAGGTCCTGGTCGTACTTGATGCCGCGCTGGCCGTTGAGGTCGATGTGGAAGAGCTTGCCGTGGTACAGCGCCTGGGCGATGCCGGCGGCGAAGTTCAGGCCCGCCATCTGCTCGTGCCCGACCTCGGGGTTCACGCCGACGAGCTCGGGGCGCTCCAGGGAGTCGATGAACGCGATCGCGTGTCCGAGCGTCGGCAGCAGGATGTCGCCGCGGGGCTCGTTGGGCTTCGGCTCGATGGCGAAGCGGATGTCGTAGCCCTTGTCGGTCACGTAGTCGCCGAGCAGGTTCACGGCCTCGCGGTAGCGCTCGAGCGCCGCCCGGATGTCTTTCGCGGAGTCGTACTCGGCGCCCTCGCGGCCGCCCCACATCACGAACGTCTTCGCGCCGAGCTCGGCGCCGAGGTCGAGCTGGCGGAACACCTTGCGCAGCGCGAAGCGTCGCACCTCGCGGTCGTTCGAGGTGACGCCGCCGTCCTTGAACACGGGGGCGCTGAAGAGGTTGGTCGTCACCATCGGCACGATCAGGCCGGTGTCGGAGAGAGCGCCCTTCAGGCGGTCGATCTTGGTCTGCCGCTGGGCATCCGTCGATCCGAAGGCGAACAGGTCGTCGTCGTGGAACGTCAGGCCGTAGGCGCCGAGCTCGGCGAGCTTCTCGACGGCGTGCACCACGTCGAGGGCCGGGCGGGTGGGTCCGCCGAACGGGTCGGCGCCGTTGTAGCCGACGGTCCAGAGGCCGAACGAGAACTTGTCGTCGCGGGTCGGGGTGAGGCTCATGATGCTCCTTCGCATGGTGCCGGATGGCGGCGCGGCAGAGTGTCGCGCAGAAATGTTGTGAGCAACAACATATAGCCTGGAGCACGCGATGTCCAGCCTCCTAGACTGAGACGCCGAACCGATTGCGAGGATGATGTGACGGATGCTTCCGCTGACGGTGTTCGCGCGCGCAACCTCGCGCGGGTGCTGCGGCTGGTGCACCTGGGCGGTGCGCGATCGCGCGCCCAGCTGACGGCCGCGACCGGACTGAACCGCTCGACGATCGCCGATCTGGTGGCGCAGCTCGTGAGCGACGGCTGGGTCGTCGAGCGGGACCCCGACCCGGTCGGACGGGTCGGCCGACCCTCGCCCGTCGTGGAGGCCTCGCCGAAGACCGTCGTCATCGCCGTGAACCCCGAGGTCGACGCGGTCGAGATCGCCGCGATCGGCCTCGCCCGCAACGTCGTGGTGCGTGAGCGGATCGAATCGGCATCCCTCCTCTCCGCCGAAGACGTCGCCCACCTCATCGCCGAGGTCGTCGACCGTTGGCGACAGGGCCCGCTCGAACACTCACGCCTCGTCGCGGTCGGGGTCGCCGTGCCCGGCCTCGTGCGCGCGGCCGATGGACTCGTGCGCAACGCCCCGCACCTCGGTTGGACCGACTCTCCGTTGAGCACGATGATCGCCGCATCGACGGGCCTGCCGGTGGCGGTGGGCAACGACGCGAGTCTCGGGGCCCTGGCCGAGCACCTCTTCGGCGCGGCGCAGGGCGCGAACGACGTCGTCTACCTCAACGGCGGGCCGTCGGGCATCGGCGGCGGCATCGTCGTGCACGGCGCCCCGGTCGGCGGTGTCGGCGGGTACGCCGGGGAGTTCGGCCAGAACAGGGTCGGCGCCGGCAGCTCTGCCGTGCTGGAAGACGAAGTGAGCAGGGCCCGGCTCCTCGATGTGCTCGGGCTCGCTGTCGCGGACGACCCGACGCTCGCGCAGGCTCTCGCCGCGGCATCCGACGACGATCCGGTGCGCGAGGAGTGCGCGCGCCAGCGCGGGCTTCTCGCGCAGGCGATCGCGGATGCCGTGAACATCCTCAACCCCTCCGTCGTGGTGCTCGGCGGTTTCCTCGCCCAGCTCGAAGAGCTCGATCCGGAGGGATTCGCGGATGCCGTCGCCGGGTGCGCGATGGCGGAGAACGCCGAGGGGCTCCGCATCCTCCCGGCATCCCTCGCCGCCGATCGCCTGCTGCTCGGCGCGGCCGAGCACGCGTTCACCTCGGTCGGCGTGATCTGACGGGCGCTGTGCTCAGCGCGCGAGCCAGCCCCGCAGGGAGCGCGTCACGAAGGGCAGCACCCAGTAGGTCATGATCGGCGTGAGCACGAGGGTCGTGGCGAGCACGCGCAACCAGATCGGAACGGCATCCCATCCGGGAACCGGACTCATGGCGTAGGCGAAGGCGACGTTCACGGGGAAGAAGCCGAGCCAGATCGACACCGCCTGCTTCCACCGCGGGGGCGCAGTCACGACGGCGACGTTCGTCGTGCCGCCCTCGGCGGTCGGCAGGGTGATGGTGCCCGTGGTCGGCTCGTCGAACCAGCCCTCGATTCCGGTGCGGCGCTTCGAGCGCTCGCTGCGGATGAAGCCCTCGCCCATCGAGAGCCACCACTCCCGCTCGCCGGACTTCTCCCAGGCGACGAGCGACTCCTCGTTCGCGAACCGGTAGAGCATGTGCCAGATCTGCGAGTCCTCGCCGGCGCGCACCCAGCCGGAGCCGAGGAAGCCCGGATACTTCGTCGCGAGGTTCACGCCCGTCTGCACCCAGACGGTCGCCTCGGTGATGCGCTCGGGGTCGACCTCGCGGCGGATGGACACGGTGATGGGTTCGGACATGGCGGAGTCCTCGTGACGGGGAGCCCGGGTCGCGGGCCTCCGAAGCGGTTGCGCCGGGGTCCGGGCGCACCGTCGATTCTATTTCCTGTGCGGGCCTTTCGAATCGCGCAAATGGTCCCGATCCGGCCCCCGAAGCGACCATTTGCGCCACTCGAACGCCTGAACTAGGCGCCGAGCGCCCGAGCAACGCGTCTTACGAGCTCTTCGGGGCGCCGGAGCAGCGGCGCAGTGACCTCGATCACCGTCCAGCCGGCGGCGCGGAGCGCGGCCAGACGCTCGACGTCCCGCGCCCAGCTCTCGCCGTGCAGCATCCCCAGGTACTCGATCGCCACCCGGTGATCGGCATAGACCATGTCGACACAACCGATGAACTGTCCGGACTCGTCGTAGACATCGACATTGAGCTGCGGCTCAGGGAGGCCGGAGGCGACGAGCACACAGCGAACTTTCGTCTCACGCGGTGACCAGGAATCCTCGCGCACCGATTCCAGGGCCTCGCGGAGCCGCTTTGCTCCACGCCGACGTCCGGCCTCGAGCGCCTGCCGTAGCTCCTCGATCGTCGCCAATGGCGGATGCCCAGCACGGGGGCGTCCATAGCCTTCTCTCGACCGGCGGCAGAAGTAGTCGCCGATTGCCACGATGTCGAACAGGGGCAGCGTCCCCAGCGATACCCACGTGGCAGCGGGCGAAGTCACCCGAAGGCCGTCGTGGGTGAGGATCGTGGTCAGGCTTGCGAGCGTGCGGTGGCCGACGATGCCCTTCGTGCGCGGAAATGGAATGCCGCCGGACGAGCTGACGTGCAGCGCGAGGTCCTCATCTGCCGCGATCTCGCCTCGTTCGTCACGCTCCAGCGGCAGGGGCGCGCCCCAGATCGACGCCGCTGTCTGATGACTGAAGAAATGGCCGGTGTGGAGACGAGCGCTGTAGACGCGGGCTCGGACCACGCGTGCGCGCCTCTGACGTTCAAACGGATCTGCGATGTCCGCCTCCGACGCACCGCCTTCCGATGCCAGCAGCTCTGTCTTCACACGAACCCCGTGGAACGGCGCATGCAGGTCGGCCGCGCGCAGTCGCCCCCGCGATACACCGAGTAGTCGAGCGGTGCTCGTGGAGAAGGCGGGCTCGACGTCGTCCGGAAGTTCTGCTCGTCCCATGCCGACACGGTGCCATCTCGTGCGTTGCGACGGGCGCGTTATCCACAGCCCATGGCCTTCGAATCGCGCAAATGGTCGCTTTTGCCGCCCGAAAGCGACCAGTTGCGCGATTCGAAAGCCGCCCCGAAAGAGAGGACCCCCGCCGACCCGATTCGGCGGGGGTCTCGCGGCGTGGGCACCGCGACCGGGAGCGAGAATGCTCACCGTGTGCGCGGATGACGTGACTACCCGATCCGGTCAGAGTCTTCTTGCCCGCGCATCTGCAGTTGTAATCGACGGAGGTGACCGGGCGGTGAACGCGGTGCGAACTCTATTTACAAGGATGTCCTAGTAAATAGACGGAGGCCGCAGTAAACTCCCAATGTGCCAACGCAGGCACGGAGGGAAGTCACACAATGACTCGTACCATCCCGCACTTCGTGGGCGGATCGCTTCTCACTCCCGACACGGGGCGCTTCGCGGACGTGTTCGACCCGAGCTCCGGTGCCGTGCAGGCGCGTGTTCCGCTCGCCTCGGCCGATGAGGTGCGCAACGTCATCGCGAACGCCGAGGCCGCGCAGGTCGCCTGGGCCGCGACGAACCCGCAGAAGCGCGCCCGCGTGCTGCTGCGCTTCCTCGATCTCGTGCAGCGCGACATGCAGTCGCTGGCCGAACTTCTGGCCAGCGAGCACGGCAAGACGGTCGACGACGCGAAGGGCGACATCCAGCGCGGCCTCGAGGTCATCGAGTTCTCCGCGGGTGCGCCGCACCTCCTCAAGGGCGAGTACTCCACGGGCGCCGGCGCGGGCATCGACGTCTACTCGATGCGCCAGCCGCTCGGCGTCGTCGCCGCGATCACCCCCTTCAACTTCCCCGCGATGATCCCGCTGTGGAAGGCGGGCCCGGCGCTCGCGGCCGGCAACGCCGTGGTGCTCAAGCCCAGTGAGCGCGACCCTTCGGTGCCGGTGCGCATCGCCGAGCTCTTCCTCGAGGCCGGGCTGCCGGCCGGCGTGCTCAACGTCGTGCACGGCGACAAGGAGGCGGTCGACACGCTGCTCACCGATGACCGCATCCGCGCCGTCGGCTTCGTCGGGTCCACTCCGATCGCCGAGTACATCTACTCCACCGCTGCGGCGCACGGCAAGCGTGCCCAGTGCTTCGGCGGCGCGAAGAACCACATGATCGTGATGCCGGACGCCGACCTCGATCAGGCTGTGGACGCCCTCATCGGCGCCGGCTACGGGTCGGCCGGGGAGCGGTGCATGGCCATCTCGGTCGCCGTCCCGGTCGGGCAGGAGACGGCGGATGCTCTCGCCGCCAAGCTCCTCGAGCGCATCGCCGGCCTGCGCATCGGCCCCTCGCTCTCCGCCGACGTCGACTACGGACCGCTCGTCAGCCGCGCGGCGGTCGAGCGTGTCGAGGGATACATCCAGCAGGGTGTCGACGAAGGCGCCACCCTGCTCGCCGACGGCCGCGGCTTCACCGTCGAAGGGTACGAGCAGGGCTTCTACCTCGGACCGACCCTGTTCGACCACGTCACGACCGACATGGCGATCTACCGCGAGGAGATCTTCGGACCCGTGCTCGTGATCGCCCGTGCCGCCGACTACGAGGAGGCGCTGCGGATGGCGTCGGAGCACGAGTACGGCAACGGCGTCGCGATCTTCACCCGCGACGGTGACGCGGCCCGCGACTTCGCCGCCCGGGTGCAGGTCGGGATGGTCGGCGTGAACGTGCCGATCCCCGTGCCGATCGCGTACTACACGTTCGGCGGCTGGAAGCGCAGCGGCTTCGGCGACCTGAACCAGCACGGTGCCGACGCGTTCCGCTTCTACACGAAGACGAAGACGGTGACGAGCCGCTGGCCCTCCGGCATCAAAGACGGCGCCAGCTTCGTCATCCCCACCATGCACTAGCCCTTCGACAAGCTCAGGACTCAAGGAATCACGATGACAATGACCTCCGTCACCACCACCGCCGAAGAACGCGACGCCATCATCGAAGCCGTCCGCGATTTCGCCGAGACCGAGCTCGCGCCCCACTCCGCCGAGCGCGACGAGAAGCACATCTTCCCGCGCGAGTCGCTGAACCGGGCCGGCGAGCTCGGGCTCGGCGGCATCTACGTCCGCGAGGAATTCGGCGGGACCGGCCTCAGCCGCGCCGACACGGTGGCGATCTTCGAGGAGCTCGCCAAGGGCGACCCGGCCGTCGCCGCCTACATCTCGATCCACAACATGGTCGTCTGGATGATCGACACCTACGGCGACGATGCGCAGCGCGGCGCATGGCTGCCGCAGCTCACCGCGATGTCGGAGTTCGGCGGGTACTGCCTGACCGAGCCCGGCGCCGGATCGGATGCCGCGAACATCGCGACCAGCGCGGTCCGCGACGACGACGACTACGTGCTCACCGGCGTGAAGCAGTTCATCTCCGGAGCCGGTGAGGCGGCTGTCTACGTCGTGATGGCGCGCACGGGTGAGCCGGGGGCGCGCGGGATCAGCGCGTTCCTCGTCCCGGCCGATGCCGAGGGTCTCAGCTTCGGTGCGCCCGAGAAGAAGATGGGCTGGCACGCCCAGCCCACGCGACAGGTGATCCTCGACGGCGTGCACGTTCCGGCATCCGCTCTTCTCGGTGAGGAGGGCAGGGGCTTCGCGATCGCGATGTCGGCGCTCAACGGCGGCCGGCTGAACATCGCCGCGTGCTCGATCGGCGGAGCGCAGTGGGCGCTCGACCGTGCCGTGCAGTACGTGCACGAGCGGGTCGCGTTCGGCGAGCCGCTGGCCGAGAAGCAGTCGATCCTGTTCACGATCGCCGACATGCGCACCGATCTGCACGCGGCGCGCCTGATGCTGCGCGACGGCGCCCTGGCGGTCGACGAGCACGCGCCCGACGCGACCATGCGCTGCGCGATGGCCAAACGCTTCGCGACGGACGCCGGATTCGACGTCGCCAACCGCGCTCTGCAGCTGCACGGCGGCTACGGGTACCTGCAGGACTACGGCATCGAGAAGGTCGTCCGCGACCTCCGCGTGCACCAGATCCTGGAGGGCACGAACGAGATCATGCGTCTCATCGTCGGTCGCGAGATGCTGCGTCCCGCGGGATCCCACTCGATGCGGAGCGCATCATGACCGCGTCGCCCCCGGCGGTCGTCGCCTTCCTCGGGCTCGGCCACATGGGTCTGCCGATGGCGAAGAACCTCGTCGCCGCGGGTCACGAGGTTCGCGGCTTCGACCTCGTGCCGGCGGCGATCGAGGCGGCAGGTCAGGCCGGCATCCGGGTGGCGGCCAGCGGCGCGGATGCCGTCGCCGACGCGGACGTCGTCATCACGATGTTCCCCGCCGGCAGGCACGTGATCGACGCGTATCGCACCGAGCTGCTGGCCGCAGCCCGCCCGGGCACGCTGTTCATCGAGTCGTCCACGATCGCCGTCGACGAGGCGCGCGCGGCGCACGCCCTCGCCCTCGCGGCCGGGCACCGCAACATCGACGCGCCGGTATCCGGCGGGGTGGTGGGCGCCGAGAACGGCACGCTGGCGTTCATGGTCGGCGGCTCGGACGACGACTTCGCCGCGGCGCTTCCGCTGCTCGAGGTGATGGGCAAGCGGATCGTGCACTGCGGCGGTCCCGGCCTCGGCCAGGCCGCGAAGGTGTGCAACAACATGGTGCTCGCCGTATCGCAGATCGCCGTCGCGGAGGCGTTCGTGCTGGGCGAGCGGCTGGGCCTCGAGCACCAGGCGCTGTTCGACGTGGTGTCGCAGGCATCGGGTCAGTGCTGGTCGATCACGACCAACTGCCCGGTTCCCGGTCCGGTGCCGACCAGTCCCGCCAACCACGACTACGAGCCCGGGTTCGCCGGGGCGCTCATGGCGAAGGATCTGGGTCTCGCGCTGCAGGCGATCGAGCAGACGTCGACGGATGCGCAGATGGGCCGGCTCGCGCAGCAGATCTATGCCGCTTTCGCCGCGGGCGACGGCGCGGGCCGCGACTTCTCCGGCATCATCACCGACATCCGCGCGGGCTCCGCGTGAGACCCTCCCCTCGTTCGAATCGCGCAAATTGTCGGAGTTCACGGCCGGGACGGACCATTTGCGCGATTCGAAGGGGCGGGGGATGCTGAACACCACCACGACGGAAGAGAGCCCCATGAGCGAGTACGAGACGATCCTGGTCGAGCAGCGCGGACGCGTCGGGTGGATCACCCTGAACCGTCCCGAGGCGCTCAACGCCCTCAACAGCACGGTGGCCGAAGAGGTCACTGCGGCGGCCGTCGCGTTCGACCTCGATGAGGGCGTCGGCGCCATCGTCGTGACCGGGTCGGAGAAGGCGTTCGCGGCCGGTGCCGACATCAAGGAGATGGAGGGGATGTCGGCCGCGCAGATGCGCGAGACCGATCACTTCGGCGTCTGGCGCGACTTCGCCGCGGTGCGCACGCCGGTGATCGCGGCCGTCTCCGGCTTCGCCCTGGGCGGCGGATGCGAACTGGCGATGATGTGCGACATCATCCTCGCCGCCGACACCGCGAAGTTCGGACAGCCCGAGATCAACCTCGGCGTCATCCCCGGCATGGGCGGCACGCAGCGCCTGATCCGTGCGGTCGGGTACTACAAGGCCGCGGAGCTCGTGCTCTCGGGACGCTTCATGGGGGCGGAGGAGGCGGAGCGCTCGGGTCTCGTGTCGCGCGTCGTTCCGGCATCCGACCTCCTCGCCGAGGCTACGACGCTCGCCGAGAACATCGCGTCGAAATCGCTGCCGTCGGTGTACGCGGCGAAGGCCGCGCTGGATGCCGCGATGGAGACGACACTCGCCGAGGGGCTGGCGCACGAGAAGCAGGCCTTCGCCTCGCTGTTCGACACCGCCGACCAGAAGGAGGGCATGTCGGCCTTCCGCGAGAAGAGGACCCCCGCGTTTGAGAACCGCTGACCGGTCAGCCGCGGAGGCCGTCGACGATCTTCGCGATGCGGCGCTCTCGCGTCGCCTCCTGCTTCGCGTCGACCACGGTGCGGGCGTGCTCCTTGCGGGCCGAGTAGCTCAGCGCGTCGAAGGCCGCGCGCACGGCCGGGTCGGCATCCAGGGCTGCGGCGAGTTCTTCGGGAACATCGACCGTGCGTTCCGCGACATCCACGCGGATCACGGCATCGATCTCCTGCCCGGCCTCGAGACCGAGGTCGGCGCGCACCGCTTTGCTGAACCCGATCATGTTCTCGCTGCCCATCCGCGCGACGCGAAGGCGGGCGGTGCGCCCGCCGATCGTGACGGCGACCGGGAAGGTCTTGCCGGCGTTGAAGGACGCCACCTGCTCGTCACTGAGCAGGATCGCCGCGGCGGGACCGCGGCCGGTGAGGACGGTGTGCAGGCGCAGTTCGCTCATGCCGACAGAGTACGCCCCGGGGGGTCGAACTCGGCGGCGAGCGCCGCGTTCCGCTCTCGGATCAGCCGCTCCATGTATGCGCGCATGAACAGCGCATCGACCAGACGGCCGAGCGGTCCGAACGGCGAGTGGAAGTCGATCACGTCGCGCATGAGCGTGCCCGCAGGGTGGCTCGTGAAGAGGTGCTCGTGCAGCAGGGCTCCGAAAGGTCCGGCGAGCTGTCGATCGCGGAATCGTCGGGGCGGATCGATGTCGAACACCACGGACCGCAGCCGGAACGGGATCCCGAAGTGGCGCGCGCGCCAGGTCACGGTCGATCCCTCCGTGAACGCGCCGCCGACCGGCTCCTCCACCATCGTCTCGCCGTACCGCTTCATGGAGCTCAGGTGCAGCTGCGGGCTCAGCGCGGCCGCGAACACGTCGTCGATCGGCCCGGCGATGAGAGTGTCGAGCTCGATGCGCGCCATGTCAGAGCGCTTCGGGTTGCGGGCGCGGATCGGTGAAGTCGCCGGCGTCCTTGCGCATACGAGCCACGATCGCGACGAGCTCGGCGGCATCCTCTCGACTGAGGCCCGGTTCCGAGAACACGTCGGCGTTGAGGGCCGTCGTCGCGCGCTCGACGAGGTCACGACCGGCATCGGTGAGCACGAGCAGCGCGGCGCGACCGTCGTAGGGATGGGGTTCGCGGGCGATCAGCCCGTCGCGCACCAGACGCTCGGCCGTGCTGGTGACCGTGGTCGCATGCACCTGGAGTCGGGCGACCACGCTCGACAGCGGGAGGCTTCCGGCGCGGCTGAACGCCAGCAGACGCAGCACCTCGTAGCGGGCGAAGCTCAGCGCGAACGGCTTGAGTGCGGCGTCGACGCGGGCGAGCAGCAGCTGCTGGGCGCGCATCACCGAGGTGACGACGGTCATGCCGTCGGCGGCATCCGTCCATCCGTGCGCGAGCCACTGCCGCTTCGCCTCGGCGAGCGGATCAACGGGAAGCGGTCGGGGTTGGGCCACGCCTCTACGGTAGCGGTGAGACGCGGACGCGGCGTCGCGGCGCGCGACGCCGGGCTCGCACAGCGGTTGGGTCTCAGTCGCAGAGCCGCTGGGACTCGGTATCCCAGTCTAGAATTGCAGCAGTCGTGAGGAGCATTCGATGAAGATCTTCGTCCTGGTCAAAGAGGTGCCGGACACCTATGGCGATCGCAAGCTGAATCTCGAAACCGGACTCGCGGATCGCGCCGCCGGCGACGTGGTGCTCGACGAGATCACGGAGCGCGCTCTCGAGGTCGCTCTGAGCTATGCCGACAAGAACGAGGGCACCGAGGTGGTCGCCCTCTCGATGGCTCCCGAGACCTCCACCGCGTCGGTGCGTCGGGCGCTCGCGATCGGTGCCGGCTCGGCCGTGCACATCGCCGACGAACAGCTCTCGGGCGCCGATCTGGGCCTCACGGCCGAGGTGCTCGCCGCGGCCATCCGCCGTGCCGCGCCCGACCTGGTCATCACCGGCAACCTGTCGACCGACGGCTCGGGCGGCGTGATCCCGGCGATGCTCGCCGAGCACCTCGGCTTCGCGCAGGCGACGGCGCTGAGCTCGGTCGAGATCTCCGCCGACAGCGTCTCCGGCACGCGCGCCGCGGATGCCGGGGGCCAGCCGGTCTCCGCCGCACTTCCGGCCGTGATCTCCATCACGGAGGCGCTGCCGGACGCCCGGTTCCCGAACTTCAAGGGCATCATGGCGGCGAAGAAGAAGCCGCTCGAGGTGCTCTCGCTCGCCGACCTCGACGTCTCGGCCGACCCGGGAGCCGCGCCCCGGACGATCATGACCGCGGTCTCCGAGAAGCCGCCGCGCGCGGCGGGAGTGAAGATCACCGACGAAGGCGATGCCGCAGAGAAGCTCGTCGAGTACCTCGTGCAGAACAGGCTGGTGTGACATGTCGTATCCCGAGAACCCCGTCCTCGTCCTCGTCGACGTCGATCCGTCGGGTGGTGCGGCGAGCAGCACGGCTGCTCTGATCGGCGCCGCCTCGACGATCGGCTCGCCGGTGGCGCTGGTGGTCGGCGGCGGTCAGGAAGCCGTGGATGCCGCGGCTGCCGCCGGTGCGTCGGTCGTGCTGACGGCGGAAGCGGATGCCGGGGCGCTCACGGTCCCGATCGTCGACGCTCTGCAGACGGCCTTCGCGCAGGTGCAGCCGGATGCCGTGCTCATCTCGAACTCGATCGCCGGACGCGATGTCGCCGGGCGCTTCGCCGTGCGGGCACGCCTGGCTCTCGCTGTGGATGCGGTCGGCGTCTCCCGTGACGACGAGGGCATCGTCGCCCACCACTCGGTGTACGGCGGCTCGTACCTCGTCGACGCCGCCGCGACGTTCGGCGCTCCGGTGATCACGGTGCGTCAGGGTGCGGTCGACGCCCGGGCCGAGGCCGTCGCGACGCCGGCGGTCGAGGCGCTGTCGGTGACGGCATCCGGAGCGGTCGCGGCGACGGCCGGCCCGATCGAGACGGTCGAGGTGGCGTCGTCGCGTCCCGAGCTCCGCGGCGCAACCCGGGTCGTGTCGGGTGGCCGCGGTCTGGCGTCGAAGGAGAAGTTCGTGCTCGTCGAGGAGCTCGCCGATGTGCTCGGCGCAGCGGTCGGCGCCTCGCGGGCGGCCGTGGATGCCGGGTACATCCCGCAGTCGCACCAGGTCGGTCAGACCGGCGTCTCGGTGTCGCCGCAGCTGTATGTCGCTCTCGGCATATCCGGTGCGATCCAGCACCGTGCGGGCATGCAGACCGCGAAGAACATCGTCGCGATCAACAAAGACGGCGAGGCGCCGATCTTCGACGTCGCCGACTTCGGCATCGTGGGCGACCTGTTCACCGTGGTTCCCCAGGTGATCGCCGCTCTCGAGGCCCGGAAGAAGTAGACGTGGCGACACGTCAGGCTCAGGGACCGGCGAGAGTGCGGCGCGGACTCCCGCGCGTTCCGGGCGGCGAACCGTGGCCGCCGGCGGATGCTGCGGCTGTCGTCGAGGACGTGGCGGCCGAAGCCGATTCCGCATCGGTCCCCGACGTCGTGGCTGAGCCTTCAACCGTCGATCGACCGCCGCAGGTGCCGGAGTCGGCTGTGTCGGACGAGGCGCCGGCCATTCCGGCCGCCGTCGCCACGACAGCCGCCCCGTCCGGCATCCGCCGAGGTCTGCCGCGTGTGGCCGGGGG
>NZ_SSDJ01000021.1 GCF_004794465.1 Microbacterium sp. K24
CACGGACTGCTCGAGACCGTTCGACAGCACGGTGATCGGCGTCTCCACGCCCTGCGCGAGCGACGCGCGCCCGACGAGCCGTCGTAGCGCGGCATCCGCGTCGCGCACGCGTTCCCGCGCCTGCTCCTCGGCACCGTAGGCCAGGAGCACGTCGAGGCTGCCGAAGTAGTCGACGAGGGCCGACGAGAGATCTGCCCGGCGGGCCGAGACGAGCGCCTCGGCCCGCGAGCCGAAAATCCATCCCAGACCGATGGATGCCGCCGCGGCGACGACCAGGCAGACCGCGAGCGTGAGCGCGGCGATCGGCGAGACGAAGGAGAGGAACGCCACCGCCCCGAGTGCCACGACGGCCGCGACCCCCAGCGGCTGCACCACGCGCAGCGGCAGGTTCTGCAGATTCTCGACGTCGTCGACGAGCGCGGCGAGCACCCGCCCGCGATCGGTCGCGCCGAGACCCGCCGGAGACAGCGGGATGAGACGACGCACCATGTCGGAGCGCGTGCTCGCGAGCTGCCGCAGCGCGGCGTCGTGTCCGCTCAGCCGCTCGAGATATCGGGTCACGGCCCGCGACACCGCGAAGAAGCGCACACCGACGACCGCGATCGACAGTGGCACGAGCGAGTCGACAATCGAGGCGCTCACGATGAGCCATCCACTGACGGCGAGCAGGCTCACCGCGGCGGCCGCCGAGAGCACGCCCCAGACCAGCCCGGACAGGAACCGCCCGATCGGGGGCTGCGCGAGACGCAGGATGCCGCGGACTCGATCCGCGCGGGTGAGCGAGGTCATGCGTTCACCCCCAGCGCCACGACCTGATCGGCGATGTCCCGCGCCGACCGACGGTGCGAGACGAGCAGGATCGTCGCCCCGGCATCCGCCCGCCTCCGCAGCGAACGCCAGAGCCGCTCCTCGGTCTCGGGATCGAGAGCGCTCGAGGGCTCGTCGAGCGCCAGCACCCGGTCAGGGCCGGTCGCATGCCGGTAGAGCGCGCGGGCGACGGCGACGCGCTGCGCCTGCCCGCCCGAGAGCCCGCTGCCCTGAACCCCGAGCATCCGGCCCTCGTCGATCGTGTCGGCGCACGCGGCATCCAGGGCAGAGCGGATGCCGTCGGCATCGGGCTCCGGATCGCCGAGAGCCACGTTCTCCCCGACCGTGCCGCGCAGCAGCCCTGGCCTCTGCCCCGCCCACGCGAGCCAGGCCGCAGGCGAGAGGTCGCGCACGTCGCGGCCGGTGAAGACGGCGGAACCGTCGAACTCGGCGGCACCCCGGAGCGCCGCGATCAGACTCGACTTGCCCGCGCCGCTGGGGCCCTCGATCAGAGTGATGGTGCCCGGTTCGGCCGTGAAGGAGACGGGCGGCAGGTCGCGCACACGAAGACCGGAGACGACGAGATTCGCAGCCGGGTGCGCTCCGCCGGCGGTTTGCAGGTCGAATTCACGGATGCAGGCGGCATCCGCGGCGTTTCGACCTGCATCCGTGATCTGGACCTGCGAAGTGACGCGGTTCCGCGTCCGGGCCCCCGCCTGATCGAGCACGTCGAACACGTCCTCGGTCGCCGCGACCCCCTCGGCCGCCGCATGGAACTGCACGCCGACCTGCCGGATCGGCAGGAACGCCTCGGGCGCGAGCAGCAGCACGAACAGCCCGACCTCGAGCGACAGGTCGCCGGACAGCAGCCGGAACCCCACCGCCACCGCGATCAGCGCGACGGCGAGCGAGGCGAGCAGCTCCATCGCGAAGCCGGAGAGGAATGAGAACCGCAGCACCTTCATCGTCTCGCGCCGGTACTCGTCGGCGGTGACCTCGATGCGGTCGGCGGCGCGACGGTCCCGTCCGAACAGCCGCAGCGTCGAGAGACCCTGCACCGTGTCGGCGAACCGCGCCGCGAGCCGCTGCAGCGTCTGCCACTGCTTCTTCTGCACGGTGCGCGTCGCCATGCCGATGAGGATCAGGAACAGCGGGATCAGCGGCAGGGTGATGATCGCGGTGAGCCCGCTCGGCCAGTCCTGCCACCACATGACCGCGACGATGACCGGGGTCGCGATCACGGTGAGCACGAGCTGCGGGATGTACCGGGCGAAGTAGGCGTCGAGCGCCTCCAGTCCGTGTCCGGCGGTGACCGCGAGCGCGGTCTGGTTCCGCTGCGCCAGCCACCCCGGCCCGAGCCGCCCGACGGCGGCGATCAGCGCCGACCGCAGCTGCATCCCCGTCTTCGCGGCGGCGCGCGTTCCCGCCGCATCCGACGCCGCGATCAGGATGCCGCGCAGCAGCGCGGCCGCGATCAGCCACAGCAGCGAGCCGGAGACGTCCCGCCCCGCGAGCGCGCCCGTGACGGCATCCGTCAGCAGCCAGGCGAACGCGATCGTCACGGCCGTCTGCACGACGCCGATCAGCGCGGATGCCGCGAGGAAGCCCCGTGCGGCACCTGCGTACCGCAGCAGCCGCGGGTCGACGGGTTTCATGCGTGCGCCGGCGCCGCCTCGATCGACGAGCGCGTGACGCGCTTCCGGAAGATCCAGTAGGTCCAGGTCTGGTACGCGATGACCAGCGGAAGGGCGATCAGTGCGGTCCAGCTCATGATCTGCAGCGTATACGGCGTGCTCGACGCGTTCGCGATCGTCAGGCTGTTCGCCGGGTCGAGCGTGGAGGGCATCACGAACGGGAACAGGGCGAAGAACAGCATGACCACGGCGAAGAGCACGGTCGCGGCCCCTGCGGTGAACGCCCGGCCGTCCCGCCCGCGCAGCGAGAAGACGACCGCCGCGATGAGGCTGACGGCGGCGAGCGCTCCGGCGACGACGACCAGCCCGAGCAGCGGCGCGTCACGGTCGGCCGCGATCCCGATCGTCCACAGCACGGTCCCGGCCGCCACGAGGATCGTCGGCACGGCCGCGATCTTCGCCAGACGCCGCGCATCGGCGTGCACCTGTCCGTCGGTCTTGAGCGCCACGAAGAGCACGCCGTGCAGGAAGAACACCAGCAGCGTCGTGAGGCCGACCAGCAGCGAGTACGGGTTCAGGAGCGCGAAGAATCCGCCCACGTAGATGTGGTTCTCGTCCAGCGCGACACCCTGCACGATGTTGCCGAAGGCGACGCCCCAGAGGAATGCCGGCACGGCCGACCCGATCACGATCATCCGGTCGAAGCCGCGCTTCCAGGCCGCGCTCTCGCGCTGATGCCGGTACTCGAACGAGACTCCCCGCAGGATGAGGGCCAGCAGGATGAGCAGCAGCGGCAGGTAGAAGCCGCTGAACAGCGTCGCGTACCACTCGGGGAACGACGCGAACAGGCAGGCGCCGGCGACGATGACCCACGTCTCGTTGAGGTCCCAGATCGGGCCGATCGTGTTGATCACCTGGCGGCGCGACACGTCGTTCCGCCCGAGGAACGGCAGCGACATCCCGACGCCGAAGTCGAACCCGTCAAGCACGAAGTAGCCGACGAAGAGGAAGCCGACGATCCAGAACCAGAGCGTTGCGAGATCCATGATGCTCCTTCCTCTCAGTAGACGACCGACGGCAGCTGGGCCGTCTCGTCGTGGGGTTGCTCTTCGGTGTCGGGACCCTTCTGCGCAGCCCGGACGATGAGCCGGACCTCGACGACGGCGAGGGTCGCGTAGATCGCGGTGAAGGCGATGAGCGAGATGAGCACCTCGACGCCGGTCACCCCCGGCGAGACGCCGTCGCGGGTGGACATCAGCCCGAACACGATCCAGGGCTGCCTGCCCATCTCGGTGAAGACCCAGCCCATGATGTTGGCCGCCAGGGCGAGCGGGAACGACCAGATCGCGAGCTTCCACATCCACTGCGCAGGCTCCTTCTTCGCGCTCTTGCGCGTGAGCCAGAGGCCGACGACGGCGACGAGGCCGGCGGCCATGCCGAGGCCGATCATCCAGCGGAACGCCCAGTACGTGACCCAGAGGATCGGAGCGAAGTCGGTCATGCCCGTGTCGGCATACGTCTGGCTGTACTCCGCGTTCAGGTCGTTGATGCCGTGCACGCAGGCGTCGAGCGTGTGGGTCGAGAGCAGCGACAGCAGATACGGCACGCGGATGGAGAACAGCTCGGAGCTGCCGTCGGGGGTGCCGAGGGTGAACAGGCTGAACGAGGCATCCGGCCCGCAGACCGTGTTGAAGGTCGCCTCGGCCGCCGCCATCTTCATCGGCTGCGCGGCGTACATGGCGAGGCCCAGCTGGTCGCCCGTGAGCACGACGCCGGCGGTCGAGAAGATCATCGCCCAGAGCCCGAACTTCAGCGAGATGCGCATGGTGTCGAAATGCTGGCCGCGGGAGAGGTGCCAGGCCGACACCGAGATGACGACGCCGGCGGCGAACATGAGCGCGCCGAAGATCGTGTGCGGGAAGGCGGCGAGGGCGACGGGGTTGGTGAGCAGCGCCCAGAAGTCGGTGAGCTCGGCGCGGTTCGTGACGGGGTTGTACGTGTAGCCGACCGGATTCTGCATGAAGGCGTTGGCGGCGATGATGAAGTACGCCGACAGGATGCTGCCGATCGACACGCACCAGATGGTGGCGAGGTGCAGCTTCTGCGGGAGCTTGTCCCAGCCGAAGATCCAGAGCCCGATGAAGGTCGCCTCGAAGAAGAACGCCAGAAGGCCTTCGAAGGCGAGCGGGGCGCCGAACACGTCGCCGACGAATCGGGAGTAGTCCGACCAGTTCATGCCGAACTGGAACTCCTGCACGATGCCGGTGACGACGCCCATCGCGAAGTTGATGAGGAAGATCTTGCCGAAGAACCGGGTCAGGTGCAGGTACTGCACCTTGCCGGTGCGCACCCACGCGGTCTGGAAGATCGCGGCCACGAGGGCCATCCCGATCGTCAGGGGCACGAACAGGTAGTGGTAGACGGTCGTCAGCCCGAACTGCCATCGGGAGAGGACGAGCGGATCAAGCCATTCCATGCGCGACTCCTGTTCGGTCGGTCAGCTGCCCGCGGTCGATCAGCTGAACGGTGCAGTCGGCCGGGTCGGCCGACGCCTGCACGCATTCGGCGACCAGAGGTCCGCCGGCCTCGTTCATGACGCCCTGCATGAGGCCGAGGTGCACCTGGCACAGCATCGGTCGGTCCTCGGGTCGGCCGGCCGCGTGCGGACACGGGCTGAGGTCGACCGTGAGCCGCGCGTCGTCGACGACGGGCTCGAAACCGCTCTCCTCCAGATGCTCGACGAGCGCGTCGAGCTGGTAGGTCGCGGGCGTGGACAGAGCGGATGCCGTGGCGGGCAGCATCCGACGCATCAGGTCTCCGCGGCGGGCGGCCGCCTTCGCCTTGTCGCGGGCGACGGGGCTCGATGCTCCCGGCGCACCGGTCGCCGCCCGATAGAGCGTGCGCGGCCGACCGCGGACGGTGCGGTGCTCGATCGTCGGGATGACGTAGCCGCCCTCGATGAGGCGCTGCAGGTGCTCTCGCACCGTGTTGGCGTGGAGGCCGGTGGCCTCGCACAGCTCGCCGATCGTGAGTTCGGCCCGTCCCTGCGCACGCTCCGCCTCGAACAGCAGGTGCAGGAGCTGCACCCTGGAATAGGTCGAGATCGGCCCGCAGACGGGCCCGCCGTTGCGCATGCCTCCATCGTCCCAGAGGCGAGGTTTCGGATCGAGCTGTTCGGCCGTGAATAATGCGCGGAGCGATAGGGATGTCGGATGCCGGCGATAGCCTGGCTGCATGGCCACCCGCAAACCCGCTCCTCCCGCGTACGTCTGCACCGAATGCGGGTGGACGACGGCGAAGTGGGTGGGCCGCTGCGGTGAGTGCCAGCAGTGGGGAACGGTGCAGGAGCAGGCCGCGCCGACCGGCATCCTGCGTCGAGTGACGGCTCTTGCGCCGACCGCCGAACGCACCGCGCGGCCGATCACGCAGATCACCACGCAAGACGCCCCGCGTCGCACCAGCGGCGTCGGCGAGTTCGACCGGGTCCTCGGCGGCGGCATCGTGCCCGGGGCGGCGATCCTGCTCAGCGGCGAGCCCGGCGTCGGCAAGTCGACGCTGCTGCTCGAGGTCGCCGCACAGGCGGCGCGGTCAGGCCGTCGGGTGCTCTACGCGAGTGCCGAGGAGTCTCCGGGCCAGGTGCGACTGCGTGCCGAGCGCACCGGCGCCCTGCACGACGAGCTGTACCTCGCGAGCGAGACCGACCTCGCGACGATCCTCGGCCATATCGACGAGGTGAAGCCCGAGCTCGTGATCGTCGACTCGGTCCAGACGGTCTCCTCGTCGCTGACCGACGGCGCGGCGGGGCAGCCGAGCCAGGTGCGCGAGGTCGCGTCCACACTGATCCGGGTGGCGAAGGACCGCGACCTGCCGATCATCCTCGTCGGGCACGTCACCAAAGACGGACAGGTCGCCGGGCCCCGCGTGCTCGAGCACCTCGTCGACGTCGTCTGCCACTTCGAGGGCGACCGGCAGACCGCGCTCCGCTTCATCCGCGCGCTCAAGAACCGCTTCGGTCCGACCGACGAGGTCGGCTGCTTCGAGATGACGGGCGCCGGCATCTCCGAGGTGCCCGACCCCTCCGGCCTCTTCCTGTCGCAGTCCACCGCCGAGGGCACGTGCGTGGCGATCTCGCTCGAGGGGCGTCGGGCACTCCCCGTCGAGGTGCAGGCGCTGACCGTGCCGTCGAACGCACCGAACCCGCGGCGCATCGTGCACGGGGTCGATTCCTCGCGCGTCGCCATGGTGCTCGCGATCCTCGAACGCCGGGCGAACATCAAGACCAGCGACCTCGACGTGTACGTGTCGACCGTCGGCGGAGTGCGCTTCACCGAGCCCGCCGCCGACCTAGCCATCGCGATCGCCGTCGCGGGGTCCGTGCAGCGCACGTCGGTGCCGCGCACCGTCGCCGCGGTGGGCGAGCTCAGCCTGGCCGGCGAGATCCGTCCGGTGACCCAGTCCGCGCAGCGCCGGTCCGAGGCGGCGCGCCTCGGCTACGAGCAGGTCGTCGACGACCGCTCGAAGACGCTCGTCGGAGCGCTGAAAGACATCAAGGCCCGCGACCGCTCACCCCGCGGGCAGCGCGACATCCCGCCGTTCTGACGCGAACGGGAGGTCGAACGCCACGTCAGGCGTCGAGGGCCTTCAGCAGCTCGACCGGATCGGCCTGCATCGGATGCGGACCGGCGATGTCGAGGAACACGGTCGTGATCGGGTGCTCCGCGAGGAACTTCCGCAACCACTCCGCGGTGTAGATGCCCACCCCCGGCGGGAGGTTGGCCGGCTTGTTCTTCGCGTCGCTGAAGAGCAGCAGCGCGAGGTCGCCGCTCTTCGGGTCGCGGTACGTCCACACCTCGCCGCTGTCGAGCGGGTTGTCGCGCGCGCCGGGCTTGATGAGCGGAACGATGGTCGTGCCGTTGCGCAGCGCGAAGGCGACGGCGGCGACGTCCTGCTTCTCGAGGGCCTGCGCCAGGGCTTCGGATCGGAAGTCCTCCGGTGCGGGCTTGTTCTTCGCGGCCTTCGTCTTCTTCGCTGCCATGACTCCAGCCTATTCGCGCGGAGCGAGGCGGTGCGCGGCATCCGTCGGCGGCCAGGCCCGTCCGGAAAAAAGATTGGGGCCCTCTCGAGTCCCACATTGGGGACTGGGGTACTCGAGAGGGCCCTCGGACTCTCGAACGGCGATGTCGAAGCGCTGGGGACGCTGTAGTTCGACGCCACTGGGGATGGCATGTGCCGCTAGTGCGGAGAGTCGTGTCAATGGTATCCCAAAGAAACCCGGCTGTCTGCCCCCGGTACAGAAAACCTCTGACGGCGAGGTATTCCGAATCCCAGCGCCCCTCCGGCGGTGCTTTCCGCACTCACGACCCCCTCTTCGCTTCGAAGTACGGTGAGCCGGGGGTGCGGCTCCGACGCTCAGGCGTCGGCACCCACCGTCTCGAGCGCCGGGTAATCGGTGTAGCCCTCGGCCGTGGAGCCGTAGAACAGCTCGGGGCGGGGCGGGTTCAACTCTGCATCCTGCTCCCACCGCGCGACCAGATCGGGGTTGGCGATGACCGGACGCCCGACGGCGACGGCATCCGCCCACCCGTCGGCGACGAGCGACTGGGCCTCGGCG
This sequence comes from Microbacterium sp. K24, assembly GCF_004794465.1. GTDB lineage: Bacteria > Actinomycetota > Actinomycetes > Actinomycetales > Microbacteriaceae > Microbacterium. The sequence goes on from NZ_SSDJ01000021.1 coordinate 8,053, forward strand.
CGGGTGGTCTCGACGCCGAAGCCGGTGTTCACGATGAGGGGTGCGCCGGCGGTGCGGCGAAGGTGCTGCACGAGCTCGCCGGTCGGCTCCGCCTGGAGCACATCGACGAAGGCGAGGCCGAGCGGCGCAAGTCCCTCGGCGACGGCGGTGTAGGTCGCGCGCGCGTCGGCATCGTCTTCCTCGAGCACACCCTGGATGTTGTGCTGGGGAGAGAGACGGATGCCGGTGCGGTCCGCTCCCACGGCTGCGGCGACCGCGGCGGTGACCTCGATCGCGAAGCGGGCGCGGTTCTCCGGCGATCCGCCGTACTGGTCGTCGCGGACGTTCGACACTGGCGACAGGAACTCGTGCACGAGGTAGCCGTTCGCGCCGTGCACCTCGACGCCGTCGAGTCCGGCGGCGATCGCGTTGCGCGCGGCCTGCGCGAACTGCTCGATCACGCCGGGGATCTCCTCGGCGGTCAGGGCGTGCGCGACCGGCAGATCGGACTTGCCCTCGGGTGTGCGGGTCTGGCCCGGGGCGGCGAGCGCGCTCGGCCCCACGACTCTCGGCTCGCCGGAGATCGCCGGGTGCCCCACCCGGCCACCGTGCATGAGCTGCATCACGATCGAGCCGCCGGCCTCGTGCACGGCATCCGCGATGCGTCGCCATCCCTCGATCTGCGTGGGCGTCACGATGCCGGGCTGCCCCGGGTAGGACTTGCCCTCGGCAGCCGGCCAGGTCCCCTCGGTGATGATGAGCCCCACCCCGGCGCGCTGACGGTAGTACTCGACCATCACGTCGGTCGGCACGCCGTCGGCGTCGGCGCGCGTGCGGGTCAGGGGCGCCATGACGACGCGGTTGGGCAGGTGCAGGGCGCCGAAGACGGCGGGCTCGTTGAGACTCACAGTGGGAGGTAAGGACCACGGGCGATGAGGTATTCCCCGACGAGCGCGATCAGCGCTCGCGCGCGTCGTCGACGAGGCATCTCGACGCTCACACGCTCTCTTCGCCTCGAAGGGCGGCGATCCGCCGTGCGAGGAAGCGCCGTTCCGGATCGGATGGCGCGAGCTCGAGGGCCCGCTCGTAGTGCGGCAGCGCTTCGGCATCGCTGCCCGCGCGACGCAGCAGATCCGCTCGCGCCGCCGGCAGCAGGTGATAGGCGTCGAGTCGCGGGTCGTCGATCGCGTCGAGGAGGGCGAGACCGGCGGTCGCACCCTCGGCGAGTCCGACCGCCACGGCCCGATTGATCTCGATGACCGGAGACGGCGCCACCCGCGCGAGCTGAGCGTACAGCTCGGCGATCCGCCGGAAGTCGGTCGACTCGGCAGATGACGCGGTCGCATGCTGCTTCGCGATCTCCGCCTGCAGCCGATACGGCCCGACGACCCCGTCGAAGCGGCGGCGTGCCGATTCGGATGCGGCCAGGGCGGCGACGCCCTCCCCGATCATGGCCGCGTCCCACTGCGAGCGATCCTGATCCTCCAGGAGCACCAGGTCACCCGCCGCATCGAGACGCGTCACCGCGCGGGAATGCTGGAACAGCATCAACGACAGCAGCCCGAGGACCTCGGGGAGCAGTGGCGACTCCCCCAGGAGCGACGCGAGAAGACGGCCGAGGCGGATCGCCTCCTCGGCGAGCGGCACCCGCACCAGCTCGGCACCGCCCGAGTAGCCCTCCGTGAAGAGCAGGTACAGCACCGCGAGCACACCCTGGGTGCGTTCGGGCAGCTGCTCCGGACCCGGCACGCGGTACGGGATCCCCGCGTCACGAATCTTGGCACGGGCCCGCACCAGCCGCTTCTGCATGGCCGCGTCGGTCACGAGGAACGCGCGAGCGATCTCCGCCACCTCGAGCCCCGCAATCGTGCGGAGCGTCAACGCGACCCGCGCCTCCATGGGCAGGGCGGGATGACAGCACGTGAAGATCAGCCGCAGCCGATCGTCGTCCATCAGGCCGAACGCGTCGATGCCCAGATCGGGCGCGGACGCCGGGGACTGCTGCACATCGAGGTCGACGGCCGCCTCGATCGCGGCGCGCGACGCGGTGCGGCGCTGGGTCTCGGCGCGACGCAGCGCATCGACGGCCGCATTCTTCGCGGCGGTGGTGAGCCAGGCGCCGGGATTGTCGGGGATGCCGCGCTGCGCCCAGGCGGTGAGCGCGCTGGCGACGGCATCCTGCACCGCATCCTCCGCGAGATCCCAGTCGCCCGTGCGGCGGATGAGCGTCGCCACGATGCGCAGGCGTTCGGCCGCGACCGTGGAGGCGAGCACGCGGCGCGCCTCCACGGCCTCGGTCGGATCGCTCATCGGATCACTCGAACGGCCACGTGGGCCGCACTTCGACACGTCCGAATCGGGCCATCGGATGCTTCGCCGCGATCTCGACGGCCTCGTCGAGGTCGGCGACGTCGATGAGGTCGAATCCGGCGATCCACTCCTTGGTCTCGGTGAAGGGCCCGTCGGTGAGGATGGTCCGGCCATCGCGCACGGTCACCGTGGTCGCATCGGACGGCGGTCGCAGGCGGCTGCCGGTCCAGGACGCGTCGCGGCGCTCGACCTCGGCCACCCACTCCTCGATGTTGTCTTCTTCGGGCACGTACTCCGGGGCGGCCGGGTCGCTGACGATGAACAGCAGATACTGCATGTGCTCTCTCCTTCTCGGATCGGTTCTCTGTCGGTACGACGGCGACGATGACGCGCAGAGGACACGTCGCGAAAGATCGCCGTTCAGTGCATCAGCCGCCGGATCTCCACCGGCGAGTACCGCGTCTCGGCCAGACGCTGCGCGATCTGCACGGCCCGCTCGCGATCGACCACGTCGACGATGTAGTACCCGCCGATGATCTCGGCGCCCTCGGTGAACGGCCCGCGTGTGGTGATCGGCTGCCCGCGATAGGTGCCGATCACCGTCGCATCCTCCTGGTCGAGTTCGTTGGAGTCGACGAGCTCACCGGATTCCTGCAGCTCCAGGGCGACCGCCCGGTGGGCGTCGTGGAAGACGGAACCGTCGGCTTCCCACTGCCGTCGGGCGTCGTCGTCGGTCAAGATGCTGATCATGTAGCGCATGAGGGTCCTCCTGTGTCGGTGCGAGATACACCCCTACGACGGATGATGCCGCACCGGGAGGACACGGTGCTACGGGTCGAGCTGCGCGTACGCGATCAGTAGAGCAGGATCTGCTTCGTCGTCAGGCTCGTGAACCCGCCGATCGAGACCTCGACGTGGTACGACGATCCGCCACCCGGGGCCCGCTGGCGGTTCTCAGCCGCGCAGGTCTCGACGCTCGAGCGCGTGCGGTCCCAGATCACCGGTTCCTTGCTGGTGACGGTGGTGCCCGCGGCGAGGGTCGCGATCATGCTGCTCGGGTTCTCCTGGCAGTCGGTGGAACGCCACCAGACGTCGGAGCCGCTCGAGACCGTGAACACCTGGGTGGTCGAGCCCACGTCGATCGTGCAGTCCGTGGTGCCTTTGTTCGTCAGCGAGATGGACAGCTGGGGCGTGACGCCGGCCGCGTAGGTGTCGGAGTCGGAGACGGCCGTCACCTCGATGTCCTTCGCCGCGCACGCGACGATCGCCGGGGTCGCTTCGCCCGACGGCGTCGGCGCCGGCGATTCCGTGCCCGCCGTGGGTGTGGACGACGGGGTGCTCGACGCCGTCGCAGAGCTGGTCGGCGCGGGCCCCGCGTCGGCACTCGCCCACGGTCGCGAGATCAGCAGCCACACCGATACGCCGATCACGGCGACCCCGAGGATCAGACCGATCAGGAGCACCAGTCGTCGCCGACGATAGACGGCGGCGGAGTGACGAGGCATGCCTCCAGGCTAAGCGATCGACCGGGTGATCGACCGGCGACCGACCGGACGATCAGCCCGGAATTCCGATACGACGCTCGCCGGACCGGAGCTGCTGGATCACGACCGCGATCACGAGGAGCGCACCCTGGGCGACGTTCTGCCAGAAGGTGTTGACGCCGAGGATGGTCATGCCGTTCGTGAGCACGCCGAGCAGGATCACCGCGAGGATCGTGCCGGCAATGGTGCCCTTGCCGCCCTTGAGCGCCGCGCCGCCCAGTGCCGCCGCCGTGATCGCCTGCAGCTCGAGACCTTCCGAGCCGGAGATCGGCTGACCCGATCCGGTTCGGGCGGTGATCAGGATGCCGGCGATCGCGGCGATCGCACCGGTGACCATGTAGACGCCGATGATGTAGCGGTTGATGTCGATGCCCGCGAGACGGGAGGCGATGTTGTTGCCGCCGACCGCGTATATGTTGCGGCCCCACGAGGTGTACCGCAGCACGATGTGCGCGAGCAGCGCGACGACGAGCAGCACGAGGATGAGCGTGGGGATGCCGGCGACGCCGCCGCGGGCGAGGAAGACGAAGAACGGATCGGCGCCCGTGTAGCCCTGCGCTCGACCGTCGGAGATCAGCTGCGCGACGCCCTTGAACGCCGCCAGCGTGGCGAGGGTCGCGATGACGGGGTTCACGCGCCCGAAGACGATGATGCAGCCGTTGACCAGACCGCAGAGGATGCCGATGCCGATCGCACCGGCCACGCCCACCGCGGGACCTGCGGCGGTGAACAGCATCGCCGACGTCACCGAGGTGAGGCCCGCGATCGACCCGACCGAGATGTCGAGGGCGCCGAGGATGATGACGATGGTCTGCACCACGGCGAGCAGGCCCATGATCGCGATGGCCGTGCCGATGACCTTGAGGTTGCCGACACTGAAGAACAGCGGGTTCTGCAGCCCGATCACGGCGACCACCAGGACGATCGCGATTATGAGCGAGATGTTCTGCGCCCCGACGCCGCCGATCAGTCGCTTCAGCGGCGACGCTCCTGCCGCTGTCGGACCGGGGGCGGTCATGGTCGTGGTCGCCGTCTTCACGGCGCCGTCCTTCATGGCGTCGTTCTTCCTGGTCTCGTCGCTCATGCGGCGACCTCCTCGTCCATCGCGAGCGCGAGAATGCTCTCTTCGGTTGCCTCGGCGCGCGGGAGCTCTCCCGTGATGCGCCCGTGGGCCATGACATAGATGCGGTCCGAGACGCCGAGCACCTCGGGGAGTTCGCTGGAGACCACGATGACCGCGACCCCCTCGTGGGCGAGGCGGTCGATGATCGCGTAGATCTCGGCCTTCGCTCCGACGTCGATGCCGCGGGTGGGCTCGTCGAGCAGCAGCAGCTTCGGTTTCGTGGCGAGCCAGCGGGCCAGCACCACCTTCTGCTGGTTGCCGCCCGACAGGCGCCCGACCAGCTGTTCGGGGCTGGGGGTCCGGATACGCAGCGACTCGATGTAGCTCTGGGCGAGCGCCGACTCCGCGGAGTCCTTCACGAAGATCCATCGCGAGAGCGACCGGAGCACCGCGAGCGCCGTGTTGTCGCGCACGCTGCGATCGAGCAGCAGGGCCTCGGCCTTGCGCTCCTCGGGCGCGAACCCGATGCCGGCGCGGATGCTGTCCTGCGGGCTGCGGAATCGTCGCACGGCTCCGTGCATGCGGATCTCACCGCCGGTGATCAGGAGGTCGCCGGCGATCGTCTTCATGAGCTCGCTGCGGCCGGCGCCGACGAGGCCGGCGACGCCGACCACCTCTCCGGCGCGGACCGTGAGCGAGATGTCCTGCACGTGGTCGTTGGTCACGTCGGCGAGCTCGAGCACGACGTCGCCGAGGGCGGCCGCCTCGCGGTGGAAGAACTGGGTGAGGTCGCGCCCGACCATCATGCGCACGAGCTCGTCGTGGTCGGTCTCCCCCACGGCCTTGGTGCCCACGTACGCTCCGTCGCGCAGCACCGTGATGTGGTCGGCGAGCTGGAAGATCTCGCCCATCCGGTGCGACACGTAGCCGATGGCGACGCCGTCGGCCTTCAGCTGGCGGATCAGCGCGAACAGCAGCCCGACCTCTTCGTCGCCGAGCGACGAGGTGGGCTCGTCGAAGCAGATGACCTGGGGTTTCGCGATCACGGCGCGCATGATCTCGACGATCTGACGCTGCGCGGGAGACAGGTCGGCGCCGAGCGTCCGGGCATCGATGACCCGGTCGAAGCCCCAGCGCCGCAGCTCGTCGGTCGCGGTGCGCTCGAGCTGCCCGCGACGGAAGCCCACGGCGCCGAGGGCGCCGATGTAGATGTTCTCGGCGACCGACACCCAGGGGACGATCTCCGGCTCCTGGGCGATCACGCGCAACCCGGCATCCCGAGCATCCGCCGGACCCGAGAAGTCGGCCGGCGCTCCCGCGAGGAGGAGTTCGCCGCCGTCGGGCCGGTAGTCGCCGCCGAGGATCTTGAGGAGCGTGGACTTGCCCGCGCCGTTCTCGCCCATGAGGGCGGTCACCTCTCCGGCGCGGAGCTCGAGGTCCACGCCGCGGAGGGCGTGGACGGGACCGAACGACTTGGTGATCGCGTGCGCCCGCAGCGCTGCGGCCTGCTCAGTCATGCGTACCTCTCGTGGATGTGATGACGATGCGTGATGACGATGCGTGATCGCGGACGGAGGGGACGGCCGCGCTGCGGCCGTCCCCGGAAGAGCGTCAGGTGCAGACGACGCCCTTCTCCTCCCAGTTGGAGGCGTCGACGATCTCGGTGTTGGCCACCGTCTTCGGCGGCAGCTCCGTGCCGTTGCGCAGCAGATCGACCATCGAGGTGACCGCGGCCTTGCCGACCTCGACACCGGAGATGAACAGCGCGGACTTGTTGCCCGTCTCCTGTCCGGCGTTCCAGTCCTTGCAGGTCAGGTAGGCGCCGAGTCCCACGCCGATGATGTCGGCCGGGGCGATGCCGGAGTTCTGCAGCGCCGTCACGACGCCGGTCTCGTTCTCGTCGTTGCAGCCCCAGACCACCCAGTGCTTCACGCCGGCGTTGGCGGTGATGACGGCACCGGCCTTGTCCTGCGCGTCGGTGGCGGAGTTGTCGGTGCCGACCTCGATCACCTCCGGGCCGTCGGGGACGGCCTCGGAGAAGGCGGCCTCGGCGCCGTCGACGCGCTCGACGCAGTTGGGCTGGTCCTGCTTGTACGCGGAGAGGATGCGGGTGTCGGCGGCCGCCCATCCGGCCTCCTGGTAGAGGCGCGCGGCGTCGGCGCCGACCTTCTCGCCCATCGACGTGCCGTCGAAGCCGGTGAACGCGGCGGCGGCGCCCTTCGCGTCGACGATCGGGTCGTCGGCGGCCATGATCGGGATGCCGGCGTCGGTCGCGAGCTGGATCACCTGCGGGCCGATCTGCGTGTCGGGAACGACGATGATGATGCCGTCGACACCCTGTGCGATCGCGGCCTCGACCTCGGAGATCGCCTTGTTGGAGTCGGTGCTGACGTCGACCACGTTGATCGTGACATCGCCGTCGGCCTTCGCGGCCTCTTTGGCGCCGTCGGCCTCGTCGATGAAGTACTGCTGGTCGCCCTGCTTCTGGATCAGGGCGATGGTGAGCGGGCCGTCGGAGGGACCCTTGTCACCGGCGGCGGGCTCCGCCGACTCCATGCCGGAAGAACAGGCGGTGAGGGCGGCGAGAGCCAGGACGGCGACCCCGCCGGCGGCAGTTCGCGCCCAGAGGCGGCTGCGTGTGGCGAACATTGAGACTCCTTCGTCTTCGTGCGATGGCCGGCTGTGGGGCCGGATGCTGTGTGGAACAGATCGAACGTACATCGATCGTCGTGCGTCGCTTGAGGACGATCTCACGGAACATATGGACTTTTCTCTGGCCCGAGGAAACGGAGTGCGGAGGAGCACGATGCCTTCCGCCGCCATTCTGCGGTTACCCTGGCAGGACCGGCCTGTCGACACGGCCGGACCACCTGTCATTCTTCTGCGAGGCCTCATGGACGAGACGCCTATCCCATCGGAACCCCACTACCGGATGGAGGGGTTCGAGCACCAGCGCCTCTGCGTGCTGCCCCGCCCTCAGGTCGAGACGGCTCTCGGCGCCGCCGGCACCCGTCGCCTTCTGGTGACGGATGCCGGGTACTTCCCGAAGGCGCGCGGTCACCTGCGCGTCCGCCCGCGTGGCTGCCCCGAGACGGTCGTGCTGCTCTGCGTCGCAGGGCGCGGAACGGTGACCATCGCCGGCGAGGTGCATCCGCTCACCGCGTCCACCTCGATCGCGATCGCCGCGGGTGCGCCGCACGTCTACGAGGCGTCGGAGGAGGATCCCTGGACCATCTGGTGGGTGCACGTGCGCGGGACGGATGCCGCCGAGCTCACGGCGCAGACCCTCGGACGGCAGAGTCCGGTGACGAGGCTGCGCGCGATGGATCGCGTCGTGGCGCTCTTCGACGAGCTCGTCTCCACGCTCGAGCGCCGGCTCTCCCCGCCGCAGCTGCTCATGGCATCCGGCATCGCGTGGAACCTGCTCACGCGCATCGCCGCGGACAGCATCCTGCCGAGCGAGGGATCCGCGCTCGAGCGCGCCATGCGCTATCTGGAGGCGCGGGTCGACGGCAACATCCAGGTCAGCGAGCTGGCTGCCCTCGTCGACATGTCCCCGTCGCACCTGAGCGCGCTGTTCCGCCAGGCCACCGGCAGCGGCCCCGCCACCTTCCACACGTCGCTGCGCATGTCGCACGCACGGAATCTCCTCGACACGACCTCGCTCTCCGTGCGCGAGATCGCGGCCGCCGTCGGCTACGCCGATCCGCTGTACTTCTCCCGGCATTTCCGGCGCCTGCACGGTCTCAACCCGACGTCGTACCGCGCGCAGCACAAGGGGTGACAGATCAGGGACCGATACGGCGGATCGTCCATCCCGCACTCGCACTTCCGCCTGGCGGCACCACCTGCAGGTCGCGGCCCGAGTTGAACGCGTCCGGCGGGCAGGTCATCGGCTCGACGGCGATACCGTTGCGGAACTCCCCGCCGCCGCTCTGATCGGCGGTGTAGACCTGCACCCAGGGGCAGCGGGCATCCCACTCGATCTCGACGCCTGTGCCGTCGTCGGCGAGCACGCGAGCCGACGCCAGACCCTGCGGTCGACCGAGCCCGGTGTACGCATGGTTGATCTCGGCGCCCGCGATGCGCCGCTGCTCCCGGAAGTCGCGGCCGCCCGCCGCGGCGTCGGCCACAGACACGGTGCGCTCGGGCAGCAGCCGATCATCGGAGACGAGCAGGATCCGCTCGGCATCCAGCGCAAGGGTCAGATCGCCGATGCCGCGCTCGCGAACCTCCCCCGCCACGAGGTACGGATGCCCGCCGAGACCCACAGGTGCGTCGGTCGCGCTCTCGTTCGTGGCGGTGATCTCCTGCGCGAGCCCGTCGCTGCCGAGATGGAACTCCGCATCGATGCGCAGTCGCCACGGATACCCCGGCTGCGGGGCGATCACCGCGGCGAGCGCGACCCGATCCGCTGACGCCGAGACCACGGCGAAGTCCGTCCAGGCCACGAGCCCGTGCGCGGCGGTGCGGGTCTCGGGCTCGTTCTGCACGAGCTGGTGCGTTTCGCCGCCGAACACGTAGCGCCCGTCGGCGATCCGATTCGGCCAGGGAGCGAGCAGCGCGCCACGCATCGACGGACGGATCTCGTCCTCGGCGAACGGCACGACGAGGTCGGCTCCGTCGTGCCGCAGCGATCGCAGGGTCGCCCCGACGCTCGCGATCCGCGCCTCGTAGGATCCGGAGCGCAGCACGAACGCCGTTCCCGAGAGCGGCACCGCCATCCTCAGCCGTCCTCGCTCTCATCCTCATCGGCAGCCGTGAACAGCAGCAGCTCGGGCAGGCTCGTCGCGAAATAGTCGGTGACCCCGTCATCGCGCACGGCCACGGGCGGCACGTACGCCGCCCGCGCCTCGCCGAGGGTCGCCGGCGGGTCGGTCCGCGGCAGCCCGAGGGCCTCGAGCGTGAGGTCCCAGGTGGCGATCGCCTGCCCCTCGCCACCCTCCCACGGGTGGAAGGGACGGGTGAGGAGGATGCGGTGCGCCCGCGCAGCCTCGCCCGCGGCGACGAGCAGTCGCGCGTACTCGATCGCGAAGTCGTCTCGGGTGAGGACGAGATCCTCGACCGGCCGGAGCGCCGCGAGGCGGTCCGCCGTGCTGTGCCCGAGCCGTGCGGCCAGCTGATCCTGCTCGTAGCGAATGCGGGCGTCGTCGGGTGCGCTCTCGACCGCCTGCGCGTACAGCCGCCAGGCCTTCGCCTCGTCGCGCTCGACGTTGTAGGCGGCGAGCGCGGCGTTCCGGAACAGCACCGGGTCGCGGCGGCCCTGGGCGATCGCCCGGTTCCATGCCTCGGCCGCATCGCGGCGCCGCCCCACGGAGTAGAGCAGCATCCCGAGCAGAGACAGGGCGACGGTATCGTCCGGCTCCGCCGCGACAGCGGCCTCCAGGGCCTGCAGCGCGTCGAGGCCGGCGGGGAACGCCCAGCGCAGATCGGCGGCCCGGGCCCGCGCTCGTTGCCGCGCCGCAGCATCCAGGTCTCCACGGTTCGCATGGATCTCCGCGGCGACATACGCCGCGATCGGGCGCACGTTGCCCGCCGGACTGATCGGTGCGGCGATGGCCGCCTCGATCAGACGCAGGGCATCGTCGGGCGCCCCCGCGAGCTTCAGGTCGAGAGCGACGTCGAGCAGCAGCCCGGCATCCGCCTGGATCTCATCGCCGGCCAGCACCCGGAGCGTCGCGTCGAGGGGATCGGCCACCAGCGCCTCCCGCGCGATCGCCGTGCTCGCCGCCGCATCGCCGCGCGCCCGAAGGATGAGCGCGCGGAGCGCGATGCGCCGGGTGTCGTGGCCGACGACCCCGTCGAGGGTGTCGAGCACGCGCAGCGCGGCCCGTTGCTGACCGGCGCGCAGGAGGGACCGGACGAGCTCGACACCGGATGCCGCGGCCCAGGTTCCGTCCCACCCGGCCTTGCCGAACATCCGCTGCGCCTCCGTCTCGCGGCCCAGGCGCGCGAGGATCAGACCCGCCAGGTAGTACGCCTCGGTGTCGGTCGGATTCGCGTTGCGCCGGGTCAGGCGGGCGATCGCGGTCTGCGCATGCTCACGTGCGACCTCGAAGCGCCCCGCGCGATACGCCCGGTCCGCGAGCGCCAGGTTCGTGCGGGCATCGCCGGCATCTCTCGACAGAGCGGCACGCCAGTACGGGAGCGGCGACCGGGTGGGGTGACGGTTCTGCTGCAGGTGGAGTCCGGTCAGATAGAGCTCTTCGACGCTGTCGATCTCGTCGGGCAGAGGCGGCTCGTCGGCGACCCAGGGCTCGCCCTCGGCGGCATCCGTCGGCGCCCACCGCACGAGCAGGCTGCCGTCGGCGGCGAGGAGCTCGGCGGTGACGAGTTCAGTGGTGATCACGCCGGTCGGCGCGGCCTCCGTCTCGATGGTGACCGGTACGCCGGGAACGAGATCGGCCGTGGCGCTCGCGACGACGGTGCCACCGTCGAGGATCCGCAGCGTCGCGCCGTCACGGCGGCTCGTCACCGCGAAGCTCGCCGACACCCGCGCCCCGCGCTCGACGTGCACGGCGGCATCCGTCGTGGCCTGGTGCGCCGCCCCGATCGCCGGGATCGGATACCAGTGCTGACGGAACACCTTCGTCTCTCCCGGAAGCAGCCACGCGAAATCGGGCTGGTTGTCGGTGTACACGCCGGCCATGAGCTCGATGTACGGACCGTCGGCGTCGGTGAGCTGATCGTCCCAGGCATGCCCGAAGGGCGCATCGCCCCACGTCCACTGCTTCTTGCCCGGAGCCAGCCGTCGCTCGGCCCAGTGCACGAAACCCGCGCCGGCAGCATGGTCGTAGCCGCCGAAGAAGTCCTGGTGCGAGTCGACGATCATGTACGAGGTCGGCACGGGGATGTTCCGGTAGAAGTCGATGCGGTCGGCGCCCTCGTGCTCCGCCGCGAGCGCCGGGTAGTCGACGCCGTAATAGGGCCGGTCTGCCTCGGGGAACGCGGTCAGCGCCCGGCGGGCATGATCGGCGACGTACCGCACGTCCTGCGGGAAGAAGGACTGGTAGTCGTCGTGCACGCGTGCCGCGACGTTCGCCCACCACAGGAACGACTGCCGCTCGCTCGTGCGGTTGTGCAGGCGCACGACGAGCTCGACGACCGAGCTGCCCGCACGAAGGCGGATGCCGTGCTGCGCCGACATCCGCGTGAACGGGTCGTGGTCGTGACACCACACCGTGACCGAGCCGTCGTCGCCGTTCTCGATCGACGTCTCCACCGGCAGGTACGTGCCGGGGCGATGATGCTGCGGCCAGTTGAACTCGACGCCGCCGCTGATCCACGGTCCCGCGAGCCCGACGAGAGCCGGCTTGATGACGTTGTTGCGGTAGAAGAAGTCGTAGCCGGTGGTCTTGTCGAAGCCGATGTGGATGCGCCCGCCCAGCTCGGGGAGCACCACGAGCCGCACGTACTCGTTCTCGAGATGGATCGCCTGCCACTCGCGTACGACGCCCTCGTCGGCGATCTGCTCGGTGAACGGGATCGGATACACGGTGCCGCTCGACCCCTGATACACGCGGTGGTCAAGGTACATCGGGTGGATGCTCGGCTCAGCGGCATCGTACGTGAGGATGCTCAGCGGCTCGCTCCACGCGACCGCGGCACCGCGATCGAGGTCGGCGCGCAGGGCGTCCGACGCCTCCGGAAGAACGATGCGGTGATCGCTCTGTCGGCGTTCTTCATTCCGGGCCGAGTGATCGGCCATGGTCGATCCGACGTCGATGACATCGTCGTTCATCCGTTGATCCTTCGTGCAGGCGCGTGCCGTCGGCGTGCTGCATCCGACGACAGGACGCGAAGTCCTGCGACGAAGCTATCGCCGGGTCCGGGCGAGCCCCATGGCGTGAACGGGGAAGAACATGGACGATCCGATGGAACGTCGGCGCGGATGCCGGGCCGTCAGAGCACCTTGAGCATGCGCGTGTTGCCGAGAGTGTTCGGCTTCACGTGCGCGAGGTCGAGGAACTCCTCGACACCCGCGTCGCCGCTGCGCAGGAGCTGCGAGTACACGTCGGGGTCGACGACCTGCTCGCCGATCGGGGTGTAGCCGCGTCGGCCGAAGAACTCGACCTCGAACGTGAGGCAGAACAGTCGCGACAGCCCGAGGGCCTGGGCCGTCTCCTCGAGACGGTCGACGATGCCCCGGCCGACTCCATGGTGCAGCCAGTCCTGACGGACGAGCAGGGTGCGCACCTCGCCGAGGTCCTCCCAGATCACGTGCAGCGCGCCGCATCCGATCAGTTCGCCGTCGGCTTCCGCGACGATGAACTCCTGCACCGAGCCGTAGAGCACCGCCAGGTCCTTGCCGAGCAGGATGCGCTGCTCCACGAGCGGCTGCAGCAGGTTCCGGATGCCGACGACGTCGGCGCTGCGCGCCGGTCGGACGATGTACTCGCTCACAGCTCCAGCCTAGAACCCGTGAACCCGCACCACCTGGACCGGGCACAGGAAAGGGGCGGATGCCGCAGCATCCGCCCCTTCCACCGACTATTCGAAGGGTCAGTCCGTGCCGGTGATCGCCAGGTCGGGAGTGCCCGAGATGCCGGCGCCGGCGGTGTTGATGCCGACCGCGACCTTCTCGCCGCGCGGGCCGTGCTCGAAGAGGAACTCGCCGTCCTTCGCATCGACCTTGACGTGGTCGCCCGAGGTCAGCTCGCCGTGCAGGATCTTCTCCGACAGACGGTCCTCGACCTCGTGCTGCATCGCGCGACGCAGCGGGCGGGCACCGAGCGACGGGTCGAACCCGATCTCGATGAGACGCTCCTTGGCGGCGAGCGACAGCTCGATCGTCATGTCGCGGTCCAGCAGACGCTCGCCGAGGCGCTTGGTGAACAGATCGACGATCTGCACCAGCTCTTCCTTGTTGAGCTGCGGGAACACGATGATGTCGTCGACACGGTTGAGGAACTCGGGCTTGAAGTTGCGCTTGAGCTCTTCGTTGACCTTGCCCTTCATCCGCTCGTAGGTCGTGGCGTTGCTGCCCTCGATCTGGAAGCCGACCGGACCACCGGCGATGTCACGAGCACCGAGGTTGGTGGTCATGATGATGACGGTGTTCTTGAAGTCGATCACGCGACCCTGGCCGTCGGTCAGGCGACCTTCTTCCAGGATCTGCAGGAGCGAATTGAAGATGTCGGGGTGGGCCTTCTCGATCTCGTCGAAGAGCACCACGCTGAACGGCTTGCGCCGCACCTTCTCGGTGAGCTGGCCGCCTTCTTCGAATCCGACGAATCCGGGAGGGGCGCCGAACAGACGGGAGACCGTGTGCTTCTCGCCGAACTCGCTCATGTCGAGCGCGATCAGCGCAGCCTCGTCGTCGAACAGGAACTCCGCGAGAGCCTTCGCGAGCTCGGTCTTTCCGACGCCCGTGGGGCCGGCGAAGATGAACGAGCCCGAGGGACGCTTCGGGTCCTTGAGTCCGGCGCGCTGGCGACGGATCGTCTTGGAGAGGGCGGCGATCGCCTCTTCCTGACCGATGACGCGCTGGTGCAGGGCCTTCTCCATGAAGACGAGGCGCGAGGACTCCTCCTCGGTGAGCTTGAACACCGGGATACCAGTGGCCTGCGCGAGAACCTCGGCGATCAGACCCTCGTCGACGACCGCGGAGGTCGCGACGTCGCCGGCACGCCACTGCTTCTCGAGGCGCAGACGCTCGGCGAGGAGGCTCTTCTCCTCGTCGCGGAGGGACGCGGCCTTCTCGAAGTCCTGCTCCTCGGACGCGACTTCCTTCTGCTCGCGGACCTTGGCGATCTTCTCGTCGAACTCCCGCAGCTCGGGCGGGCTCGACAGGATGCTGAGGCGCAGGCGTGCGCCGGCCTCGTCGATCAGGTCGATCGCCTTGTCGGGCAGGAAGCGGTCGGAGACGTAGCGGTCGGCGAGGTTCGCCGCGGCCACGATGGCGCCGTCGGTGATCTGCACCTTGTGGTGCGCCTCGTAGCGGTCGCGCAGCCCCTTGAGGATGTTGATCGCGTGCGGCAGCGTCGGCTCGTTCACCTGCACCGGCTGGAAGCGCCGCTCGAGCGCAGCATCCTTCTCGAAGTGCTTGCGGTACTCGTCGAGCGTGGTCGCACCGATCGTCTGCAGCTCGCCGCGGGCGAGCAGCGGCTTCAGGATGCTGGCCGCGTCGATCGCACCCTCGGCGGCACCCGCACCCACGAGGGTGTGGATCTCGTCGATGAAGACGATGATGTCGCCGCGCGTGCGGATCTCCTTGGTGACCTTCTTCAGGCGCTCCTCGAAGTCGCCGCGGTAGCGGGAACCGGCGATGAGCGAGCCGAGGTCGAGCGAGTAGAGCTGCTTGTCCTTCAGCGTCTCGGGCACATCGCCCTTGACGATCGCCTGCGCGAGGCCCTCGACGACGGCGGTCTTGCCGACGCCGGGCTCGCCGATCAGGACGGGGTTGTTCTTGGAGCGACGGGAGAGGATCTGCATGACCCGCTCCGCCTCCTTCTCGCGCCCGATGACCGGGTCGAGCTTGTTGTCGCGCGCGGCCTGGGTCAGGTTGCGACCGAACTGGTCGAGCACCTGCGAGCCGCCCTGCGCGCTCGGGGTGTCGTTGGTCTGCGCACCGACGGATGCCGGCTCGCGTCCCGGAGCACCCGAGAGCAGCTGGATGACCTGCTGGCGGACCTTGTTGAGGTCGGCGCCGAGCTTGACGAGCACCTGGGCGGCCACGCCCTCGCCCTCGCGGATGAGGCCGAGCAGGATGTGCTCGGTGCCGATGTAGTTGTGGCCGAGCTGCAGGGCCTCGCGGAGGCTCAGCTCGAGCACCTTCTTGGCGCGCGGCGTGAACGGGATGTGGCCGGTCGGCTGCTGCTGACCCTGGCCGATGATGTCCTGCACCTGCTCGCGCACCGCGTCGAGGGAGATGCCGAGACTTTCGAGCGCCTTGGCGGCGACGCCCTCGCCCTCGTGGATGAGGCCGAGCAGGATGTGCTCGGTGCCGATGTAGTTGTGGTTGAGCATCTTCGCCTCTTCTTGGGCGAGGACGACCACTCGACGGGCTCGGTCCGTGAATCTCTCGAACATGCTGTGACTCCTTATTCGCACTGGGGCGAAGCGCTACGTCAAAGACGGCGATCTGCGCTTGTACATCGAGAGTAACCACCGCCCGGGCGGTGTATGCCCGTGTTCGCCGTGGGCGTGACGCGGGGGCCTTTCCCGGCCGCGGAGAGGCCGGATGCGGCACCCGGGGTTGACGAACGTATCGACAGTCGATAATTTATCGTTTATCGCTAACAACGACTATCGATAAAGGAGAGATGAGGATGAACGCCGAGAAGCACGCGCCGAAGCAGCAGGGAACGCTGACCCGGGGAGACAGGGCAGGGCTCGTCGCCTTCTGCATCGCCGGCGCCGCGATCGCGGCGAACATCACCGTCGCCTCGATCATCCGCATCATCACGCTCGGGTCGGGCGTCGGCGTGCCGGTGATGATCGAGTTCGCGGATCAGCCCGTCGAGGCACCGCTCGGCGCCGACGGCGCGAACGTCACCCTCGAACTGGATCGCGCCTCGATCACGGCCGACGCCCTGCCGCCGATCGCGACCGTGCCCGGGATCATCGGGCAGGTCATCCAGATGCTCACGATCATCGTCGTGATCGCATGTCTGCTGCTGCTGGCGCGCAGCATCCTCACCGGCACGGTCTTCAACCGCCGGAACACCGCCCTCGTGATGACGGCCGGCATCACGGGTCTCCTCGGATTCGCCGCCGTGCAGTTCTTCGACAACATGCTCGCAAACGCGACCGTCAACGTCGTCACCGACAACGCCCTGAACAACGCGGTCATCACCGTCGAGCCGTTCACCTTCATCCTCGCCGCGTTCATCGTCTCGGTGATCGGCACGGTGTTCGTGATCGGCGACCGACTGCAGCGCGAGACGGAAGGACTGGTGTGATGACGAAGGATATGGCGAAGCAGGCCCGGCAGGCCAAGGCCGACCGCAACGACCTCTTCACCGCGATGATCGTAGGCGCGCTGGCGATCGGAGTGCTCGTGTACGACGCCGTGCGCCGGCTGGTCGAGCTGTTCAGCACGGCGGGTGCCGTCACGGTGACGGCGCCTGTGCCCGCTCAGACCATCACGGCGGCGATCGGCGACGGAGCTCCCGGCACGACCGACATGGCCACCCTCGTCGTCGAAGGGGTGAACACGGTCAGCGTGGTCTCGCTCGTGCTCGCGATCGCACTCCGGGCGGTGTGCCTCATCGCCGTCGCCGTGCTCGCCGTGATCGTCTGCCAGCGCCTGCTGAGCGGCGTCGTGTTCGACCAGCTCAACACCCGGCTCACCTTCGCCACCTCTATCGGGCTGCTGGCCGCGGGGCTGATCGGACCCTGGTTCGAGAGCATGGGACTGAACGGGGTGTTCGCCGCCCTCGGCGGAGACTTCGGCGACGATCGCTGGCTGCTCCTCCGCGACGGCATCCCGCTGTTCGTCGCGGCGATCGCGGTGGGAGTCCTCGTGATCGTGTTCCGGCGCGGCGCACGCCTCCAGAAGGAGACGGAGGGACTGGTGTGAGTCCGGCCGAGAACGACGAGGAGTTCACCGGCATCCACTGCCGACTCGACGAGCTGCTCGCGGCGCGCGGGATGACGCTCACCGAGCTGAGCGGGCTGGTCGGCGTCAGCATCGTCAACCTGTCGGTGCTGAAGAACGACCGCGCCCGCGCGATCCGCTACTCGACGCTGCGGGCGATCTGCGACGCCCTCGGCTGCGAGGTCGGCGAGCTGCTCGTGCTGTCGCCGCGCTGACGCTCGTGTCGGATGCCGGTCCGGATGCCGTTCCGGTCGCAGTTTCTGCCGGGCGGCGGTGTTCCGGTCGCAGTAACTGTCGGCTGCGGCGGCCCGAGGCGACAACGATTGCGACCGGAACCGGCCGGCCGGGGCTCAGACGCCGGCGGGCGGCGGAGGAGTCG
>NZ_SSDJ01000001.1 GCF_004794465.1 Microbacterium sp. K24
AGACGACGACCCGGCCGGTCGCCTCGTCCCAGGTCGCGGATCTCAGGAAGTGACCCCGTATGGTTGCTGAGTCGCGTGAGGGGAGCATCGACTGGCTCTGCCTTCCCCGCTTCGACGCGCCGTCGCTGTTCGGCGCGCTGCTCGGCGAACCGTCCGCCGAGTGCGGAGCCGACCGTGGTCGAGACACCGTAGACGAGCAGGTACAGGGGGTGGTAGCCGGTGTCGATGAGCTCTACACGGTGCGAGTCCGTGACCTCACGACGGGCACGAACCTCGAGGAC
>NZ_SSDJ01000022.1 GCF_004794465.1 Microbacterium sp. K24
CATCGCCGACCGGCGGGGCGTGGCCGCGGCCTTCGCCCTCGGCGCATCCGGTGTCCAGGTCGGGACGGCCTTCCTCGCCACGGCCGAGTCGGCGACGACGGATGCCCATCGGGCGGCGATCCGCTCCACCGCGGCCGACGAGACCGTGCTCACGCGGGCGATGAGCGGACGGCTGGCCCGCGGGGCGCGCAACCGGGCCGTCCGTGCGATCGAGGCGAGCGGCACGATCGCACCGTTCCCGATGCAGAACTGGCTGACCGGTCGCTTCCGCACGGCGGCGAACGAGCAGGGCCTGGGTGAGCTGCAGGGACTGTGGATGGGGCAGGTGGCGCCGCTGATCCGCTTCGACACCGCCGCCGAGGTCTTCGCGGAGCTGGTCGCGGGGCTGCCGGCCGGGCGCTGAGCAGGCATCCGGCGTTCCGGTCGCAGTCGCCTCAGAGCTCCGTCGTGCTAGAGGATGACGGTGGACTTGCCGTGCACGATCACGCGGTCCTCCGCGTGCCACTGCACGGCGCGGGCGAGCACCTGACGCTCGACGTCGGCGCCGCGGCTCTGCAGCTGGGCCGACGAGTCCGCGTGCGTGACGCGGGTGACGTCCTGTTCGATGATCGGTCCCTCGTCGAGGTCGGTCGTCGCATAATGCGCGGTCGCGCCGATCAGCTTCACTCCGCGATCCTTGGCCCGGGCGTAAGGGTTCGCGCCGATGAAGGCCGGCAGGAACGAGTGGTGGATGTTGATGATCGGCGCCTCGAGCCGCTCGATGAAGTCGTCGGTGAGGATCTGCATGTAGCGCGCGAGCACGACGAGGTCGACATTGCCGCGGAGCAGCTCCAGCTGCCGCTCCTCCATGAGCTTCTTGTCGCCCGAGGGGATGTGGACGAACGGCACGCCGAACGACCGGACGGCCTCCGCGAGATCGGGGTGGTTCGACACGACCATGGTGATGTCGATGTCGAGCTGGCCGCGCTGCGTGCGCCAGAGCAGCTCCATGAGGCAGTGGTCGTACTTCGAGACGAAGATCGCGACGCGCTTGCGGCGCGCGACGTCGTGGAGTGACCACTCCATGCCGAACCGCTCGGCGACGGCCGCGATGTCGGCCTCCAGTGCGGGGCGTGCGGCGGCGAGACCGTCGAGGTGGATCACCGTGCGCTGGAAGAAGCGCCCGCCCTCCGAGTCCGTCGAGTGCTGGTCGAGCGAGATGATGTTCGCGCCGTTCTGCGCGAGCACGCCGGCCACCGCCGCGACGATGCCGGGCTGGTCATCGCAGGCGATCAGGAGGCGGGCGGTATCGGGCTGAGACATGGATGCTCCTCGGGGGTGTGCATCGATTCTGCCGTGGATGCGTGCTGGCGGGCGAATCGCCGCGGGGCGCTCGCTACTCTGAGACCGTGGAAGCGAGCGACCTGGCCCTGGTGCTGATCCCCCTGCTGGCCGTTGCCGCGCCCCTGCTCGCCCGCGGCATACGTCCGGTGGTGCGGGTGCCCATCATCGTGTTCGAGCTCGTGCTCGGCATCCTCGTCGGTCCCGCCGTGCTGGGATGGGTCGAGACCGGCGACCTTCTGGAGAAGCTCAGCGACTTCGGACTCGCCGTGCTGTTCTTCGTCGCCGGCTCCGAGATCGACTTCCGCGCGGTGTCGGGCAAGCCTCTCGCACGCGCATCGCTGGGCTGGCTCTTCAGCGTGGCGCTCGGCATCGCCGTCGGATTCTTCTTCTCTCCCGGTGAGGGAATGGTGGTGATCGGCATCGCCCTGAGCTCCACCGCCCTGGGCACGCTGATGCCGATCCTGCGCGATGCCCGCGAGATGGACACGCCGTTCGGCAAGGCCATCACCGTCGTCGGAGCCGTCGGCGAGTTCCTGCCGCTCATCGCGATCTCGATCTTCCTCAGCACGCAGACGACGGGGATCGCGACGGTCGTCCTGCTCACCTTCGTCGGCTTGGCGGGGATCACGGTGCTCGCCGCGCAGCGGATGCCTCACGGCCGGCTGCACCGCCTCGTGCGTTCGACACTGCACACCTCCGACCAGTTCGGAGTGCGGTTCGTGATCCTGCTCATCGCGGCGCTCGTCGGACTCAGCGTGATGCTCGATCTCGACATGCTGCTGGGCGCGTTCGTCGCGGGCGCTGTGTGGCGGATCATCATGGCTCGCGCACCGAAGAAGGATGCGGAGGAGATCGAGAGCAAGATCGAGGCGATCGCGTTCGGGTTCCTGGTTCCGATCTTCTTCCTGTACACCGGCGTGACCTTCGATCTTCAGGCCCTGCTGGCCTCGCCCGCCGCACTCGCGCTCGTCCCGGTGTTCCTCATCGCCCTCCTGGTGATCCGCGGTTCGGCAGCCCAGCTCTCGGCGCCCGCCGGCGCGAGCGTTCGAGATCGAGCGGCGCTCGGGCTGCTCGCCGCCACCGGACTGCCGATCATCGTGGCCGTCACCGCGGTCGGTGTCGATCAGCAGATGATCGACACCGGTACCGCGGCGGCCCTCGTCGGGGCGGGGATGCTGTCGGTGCTGCTGTACCCCCTGATCGGGATGATCCTGCGGGGTGACCGGCCGCAGGTCGTGGGTCCGCAGCCGGTGCACGAGCGTCCGCAGGGGGAGCTGTGACGACCGCGAGCGCCCTGCTCACGCAGGCCGTGCACGATCTCGCCGGCGCTCCGAAGGAGGGGCTCGGCGAGCAGAAGGATTCCCGGTGGCGCGGTCGGCGCATCGTGCGGGTGGGCGAGGCCTGGCACCTGGGCGTGCTGCTGCTGACCGAGACGCACGCGTTGGCGACCGCCGAGGTGCTGCGGGCCGCAGACCCCGGCCGGCGCGGCTACACCGCCGAGTCGGCGCGCGCGCGTGCGGAGCGGAGAGCGGAGGCACTGCGCGGCGGCTTCGGCGAGGGCGACGTCGTCCACGTCGGGTGGACCGTGATCGATGTGGATGCCGTGGACGCCGGCGGCTCATCGGGACCGCTGGCCCTGGTCGACGGCATCCCCTCGGTGCGCTGGAGCGCCGCGGGAGGGTTCATGCCGCTGGAGGCATACCTGCGCGAGCGCGTCGAGCTGCTCCGTGGCGGCGGCGTCTGAGGCAGAGCGCAGGTCAGGCGAAGGTCTCGGCGAAACGGCGGAGGAGAGCTGCGCCCTCGGTGACGGATGCCGACAGCACCTGCCCCTGCACCTGGTCGAACTCGTCCGGGTCGAAGTAGCCGGTCGTGCGGTAGAAGGTCATCCGGTCGGCGAAGTCGCGCGGCGTCGGCTCTGGGTGGAACTGCGCGGCGTACAGGTGCGTCCCCACGCGATAGGCCTGCACCGGGCAGGCCTCGTTCGTCGCCAGGAGCACGGCGCCGGGCGGAGTGCTCGCCGCGCTCTCCTTGTGGGCGGTGAAGACCGTGAGGGCGCGGCCGCTCGGACCGAAGACCGGGTCCTCCGCGCCTGCGGGAGTGGTGTCGATGACGGTGGCGCTGGCCGACTCCGGCATGTCGGTGACGACCTCGCCGCCCAGCATCCGCGTGACGACGCCGATGCTGAAGCAGGTGAAGAACACGGCGATCTCACCGGCGATGGCGGCGCGCGCGAGGGCTTCGAGGTTCGCCTCGACCCGCTGCTGCACCGCGGACTTCGCCTCGTCGGTGACGTTGAACGGGGATCCCCCGACGACGACACCGCGGTAGCCCCGGAGGCGAGCCGGATCGAGTGGCTCCTGCAGCAGATCGAGACGGTCGACCACGTCGACGTCGAGGGCCCGACGGAACGAGGCGTGCTCAGCATCCGCCGCCCCGGTCTCGGGTCGCACGCAGACGTAGAGAAGCGAGGCCATCAGGAGATTCTAACGAGCGCGCGGGCGTTCGCCGTCCGCGGTCGTCACCGGGAGGAATTCGCGGTGCGGCCGCGCACGATACCCACGAACGTGTCGACATCGGGCGTCGTGCGCGCGCGCGGCCAGACCAGCGCGACGGTCGACTGCGGTCCGTCGCGGAGGCGGCGGTGGTCGGCGTCCTTGCGCTGATGCATCCGGGCCAGCGACATCGGCAC
>NZ_SSDJ01000023.1 GCF_004794465.1 Microbacterium sp. K24
ACGACGAAGGTCGATCTGAACGACGGCGGCGTCTGGATCACGAAGACGTCGAGCCTGCTGATCGGCCATTTCAATCACGAGTCGACCGTCCTCGACGGCGGGCTGCGCACCACCGGTGAGAACTACGACATCCTCCAGGACGCGTCCAACGTCGTCGTCGTCGACGAGAATGCCTCGACGGTCACGGCCGTGGACCCGGCCCGCGTCTCGCTCGGGGACTCGGCCGGGATCCCATCGGCATCGAAGGTCGCGCTCGGCAATCTGACCGCGGCGATCCTCGACCAGAAGACCGGTGAGCTCTGGGTGGTGCCCGTGAAGGGCATCGCCTCGTTCGAGATCGAGGCCAAGGACCCGGTCGCGAAGCTGGGGGCCGAGGCCGACGTGGCGGTCGCGAGCGACGGCACCGTCTTCGGGCTGTCCGCCGAGCGCGGCGAGGTCGTCACCGTGCCGGTCGACACCGAGGGCGAGCCGCTCGACGCCTCGACGGCATCCGTCGGAGAGATCGATGCGTCCGGCAAGCCGACGATCACGGCGGTCGGACGCACCCCCGTCGTGCTCGACCGGACGGCCGGCGTCGTCACGACGCCGGGCGGGTTCCGCACCGACATCCCGGATGCCGGTGAGGCCGTGCTGCAGCAGGCATCCGCCGAGACCGCCGCGGTCGCGATCGCGACGCCGAACGCCCTGATGAGCGTGCCCCTCGACGGGGGCGAGCCGACGCAGGTCGACGCCGGCGCGAACGGCACCGCCGCAGCCCCGGTATCGCTCAAGGGGTGCACGTACGGCGCCTGGGCGGGTTCGGCGACCTTCATCCGCGAGTGCCCCGGCGACGCGAACGACGTCAGCGCGGAGGTCGACGGGGCCCAGGACTCGAAGAACCTGGTGTTCCGCGTCAACCGCGACGTGATCATCCTGAACGA
>NZ_SSDJ01000024.1 GCF_004794465.1 Microbacterium sp. K24
GCCCGGAGGGGTCGCCGCCGGAGCATCCGGATCCTCGTCGCCGAACAGGGCTGCGCGCAGCGCCGCGGCGGCATCCGCCTTCGCCTGCGCGGGCACCAGACGGCCGGCCGCATCGAGGCCGATGCGCACCACGCGTCCGTCGCCGTAGCAGCTCGCGATCAGGAACGCGCCGTTCGGGGCGACGGCCAGATGGCAGACGCTGTCGCCGACGGGAACGGGGTCTCCGAGCGGAGAGACGGCGGATTCGCCGGTGCGCGCGAAGGCCTGCACCTGGGCGTCGCCCTCGAGCGCCGCGTAGACGACGTCGAGCGACGGATGCCGCGCCAGCCACGACGGCGACGGCGTCTCGACGACGGCCCCGCGGTAAGCGAGCGTGGTGGCCTCGCGGCCCTCGTCACCCGCGAGCAGGCCGATGCCGTCGGCCGAGCCCTCCATGCCGGAGCCGTAGCCCCCGAGCCAGAACCGTGTCACGCGTCAGCCCCGATCAGTCGAGCAGATCGTGGCGCACGATGACCTGGTCGCGCTCCGGGCCGACGCCGATCACCGAGATGCGCGTGTTGCTCATCTTCTCGAGTGCCAGCACGTAGTCCTGAGCGGCCTGCGGGAGGTCTTCGAAGGTGCGGGCGGTCGAGATGTCTTCGCTCCACCCCGGGAAGTACTCCAGCACCGGCTTCGCGTGGTGGAAGTCGGTCTGGTTGACCGGCACCTCGTCGAAGTGCACGCCGTCGACGTCGTACGCCACGCACACCGGAACCTGCTCGAGACCGGTGAGGATGTCGAGCTTGGTCAGTACGAGATCGGTGATGCCGTTGATGCGGGTCGCGTAGCGCGTGATGGGTGCGTCGTACCAGCCGACCCGGCGCGGACGGCCGGTGGTCGTGCCGAACTCGAAGCCCTGCTTGCGCAGCCACTCGCCCTGCTCGTCGAACAGCTCGGTCGGGAACGGGCCCGAGCCGACGCGGGTCGTGTACGCCTTGACGATGCCGACGATGCGGTCGAGGGCGCCGGGACCGACGCCGGATCCGGTCGCCGCGCCACCGGCGGTGGCCGACGACGACGTCACGAACGGGTAGGTGCCGTGGTCGATGTCGAGCATCGTGGCTTGGCCGCCCTCGAAGACGACGACCTCGCCGCGGTCGAGCGCCTCGGCGATCAGGTAGCCGGTGTCGGCGACCATCGGGCGCAGGCGGTCGGCGTACGACAGCAGATCCTCGACGACCTCGTCGGCGGTGATCGCCCGACGGTTGAAGATCTTGACCAGCAGATGGTTCTTCTGGTCGAGCGCGCCCTCGACCTTCTGGCGCAGGATGTTCTCGTCGAAGATGTCCTGGATCCGGATGCCCACACGGTTGATCTTGTCGGCATAGGCCGGACCGATGCCGCGGCCCGTCGTGCCGATCATGCGCTTGCCGAGGAAGCGCTCGGTGACCTTGTCGAGCGTGCGGTGGTACTGCGTGATGATGTGCGCGTTCGCGCTCACCTTGAGCCGCGAGATGTCGATGCCGCGGGCGGCCAGCGCCTCGAGCTCGAAGAACAGCACCTCGAGGTCGACGACCACGCCGTTGCCGATGACCGGCGTCACGCCGGGAGACAGGATGCCGGACGGCAGAAGGTGCAGCGCATACTTCTCGTCGCCGACGACCACGGTGTGCCCGGCGTTGTTGCCGCCGTTGAACTTCACCACCCAGTCGGTGCGCTCACCGAGAAGATCGGTGGCCTTGCCCTTTCCTTCGTCGCCCCACTGCACGCCGACGATCACGATTCCTGGCATGGGTGTCCCCCCTGCTTTCGCCGGGTTTGCACCGGCCGATGAGCTGGCCCTCTTCGGGCGGTCCCATCCTATCGGGAGGGGGTTTCCGGGCTGTTTCGGGGGCCGGGGGCCGTCCGCCTCAAGTGACAAGCCATGTCACGGATGGCCCGCGAGCTCGCACGACACCGGCGCCTTATCTCTAGATCTCTTCCACTCGCTCATAGTGCGCCTCGATGCGTCGCCATTCCGGAGAGCCCTGCACGGGTGCCCGCAGCGACTCCGGCATCACGTACGCCTGCTCGTGTGTGCGTCGGGAGTTGCCGGGATTCGGAGCCGGAAGAAGTTCGTATGGCACCCAGGGGTCGTCGAGGAGCCACGAGCGGATCTCGGAGGCGTCAGCCGGCGCCTCTGTCCAGCGATGAAGCCAGCCTGCCGCGAACTTCTTCGTCTCTCCTGCCGACAGATGCGCTTGCACGAGCTCGGCATACTCGGGCGACAACCACGTCAACCATTGTGGTTGAAGCGGGAGCCCGGACCACGCCCCTCGCACAGCTCCGACCTGGGCCGTGTCGAACATGGTGTCGTTGATCTCGACGGAGCCGTAGAAACTCCCCGACCTCCGCGCGATGTGTGCGAAGAAGTCCTCGAAGGCCGCCTGCGTGCCCGAGCGTTCCCACGCCGCGAACTCGAACCTCAGCGCAATCTGCTGATATCTCGATTCGAGGTTGTTCGTCCACCCGGAGATGGTGCCGCGCTGGAAGTGCTTGCCCGTGAAGAACAACTCCGACACTTCGCACTCTTCGCGATACAGCCGATCGAAGGTCGAGGCATCGTCTCTGGGGAATCTCCCCTGCATGGGCTCGTGCGTACCAAAGCGAGTCGGCACGGCCGCCGGGCACAGCTCGGAAGCGACGTCGAGATAGACGCCGGCGAGCTCACGGGAGTCATCGCGCAAGCGATACCAGTTCACGTGGAGGTAGAGATCCTCGGCGGGTGTCATCTCCGTCCCTCGGCCGCACGCTTACGCGCGTTGGCCTCGATCTCCCGCACCCGCGCATAGTGCGCCTCGATCCGCAGAGCCTGAGGCGAATCGGGCGCGGGGTATCGCAACGATGAGGGCATGACCGTTGCGGCCTTGCTGCACCGACCGTCCAGGTCGGGGTTGAGGACTCCGCGGAACTCGGCGGGGATCCAGGGGTCGCCGCTCAGCCGGACGAGCTCGTCCGCCTCGGCTGGATGCTCCGTCCAGCGGTGGAGCATTCCCCGCGTGTTCGCCGTCGTCCGCGCAGGGTCGAGGTGCGGCGCGACGAGCTCGGCATAATCGGGAGCAAACCAGGCCATCCACTGCGGGGCCGTCGGCAGACCGCTCCACGGATCATCGAGCTTGACGTCCATCCAGGGCTGAGCCGTACCGTAGGCGCGCACGCTGACCTCGGCGAACGCGAAGAAGCAGCCGGCTCGCTCGGCGAACGCGACTAAGAACGGCTCGACGGCATCCACCGCCTTGAGCTTGACGAGCCGATCGAGCTCGAACTTCAGCGACACGCTCTGGGTGCGACTCCGCAAGTCATTCGTCCAACCAGTGATGGACCCGTAGTCGATTGGGACGCCGCCGAGGATGAGATTGCCGACATAGCAAGATTCGCGGTACATCGAGTCGAAAAGAGAGTCATCGTCCCGGGGGAACCTCCCCTGGAAGGGTTCGTAGGTCCCGAATCGCGACGGCACCCCGGGCTTGAAGTACTCGCGGGCCGTGCGAAGGTATATCTCGGCGAGATCTTTCGTGTCGTCGCGCAGTCGGTACCACTCGAGATGCAGGTACCGTTTCCTCTCCGGCTCAGCCGCTTGCACCAACACCGCGGCGAATTCCGGCGGCTCGTACGTCTGCAGGTCGATCACGGTGCCGTCGACGCGCTCCGCCAGCCGTGCAGAGAACGCGGTCGCGGCCGTCAGGGTCGGCTCCTCGGCGCTCGCTGAGAACCCGTCGGGCCCGGTCTGCACGTCATAGGAGACGTGGATGCTGTAGAGCACGGTCGCGCCCATGACCTCGGTCCATCCCTCCGGGATGTCCTCGGGCTCGAGCTGATCGGGTCCGTCGAGCTCGAATGCGGTCTCACCCGTTCGCCTGTGCACGATCGACGAGATCGTCCGGGACCGGCGATCGACCGTGGCCTTCAACCCCGGCACGGTCGAGACCACCTTCTTGAGTTCTCGCGCGTTCAGCGAGACCTTGCCGTACACATCGAGGTCGTAAGACATCGAAGTGCTCCTTTCAGAGTTCGAACCGGGCGATGAATTCGCGCAGGTGACCGAGCGCCACTTCCCGGTTGCCGCTGTTTCCGCCCAGGAAGGCGAGGTTCTCAAGCGTGGACATGAGAGTCTGCGCCGCGACATGTATCCCGGAGTGATCATCCTCGAAGAAGTCCACACGTCCTCCTGCAGCAGAGTGCAGTCCGCGGAGATCGATTTCCCCTCGCTCGTACCGCCCCGCCGACACCTCGATCTCCGACAGCAGAGACTCGTTGTGAGAGGAGAGCACCTGACGAGGCCTGCCGCGAAGCGAAGAAGGCATCGTCTTCGCGGCTCGGAGCAGTCTGCGCCTGGAGCTCGATGATCGAAGGGGGAAGAAATCGATCGGAGCCCAAGGATCGCGGGAGAGCAGGGTCTCGATCTGCTGCGCCGTCGCGGGGCTCCCCGTCCACTGATGGAGGAAGCCCTCGGGGAACGATCGAGCGACGCCCCCGGCGAGGTAGGGGTGGACAAGGGCCGCGTACTCCTCGGAGTACCACGTCAACCATTGCGGGTTGTCGGACAGGCCGGACCATTCACCCAGAGTGCGCAGCGAGGCGGAGGTCGCGTAGGCCGCGTCGTTGAGTTCCGCATACGCGGAGAAGCTTCCGATCTTCCGCGCAACCTCGACGAAGAACTCTTTGACCGCCTCGATGGCACCGGCGCCCACTAGTCCCTCGAACTCGAACGTCACCAACAGATCGACGGGCCAGTTCTCCTCCGGTGATGCCCAGCTATCGATGTAACCGCCGATCGATGGCTTCTTCCCGGTGAGCCACAGCCTGTCCGACGCGCACTCATCGGCATACATTCGGCCGAATGCGGCATCGTCGTCACGAGGAAACCGTCCCTGGAACGGCTGATGGGTGCCGAACCGGGTCGGCACGGCAAGCGGGAGGAACTCGCGCGCAGCGCGCAGATAGGTGGCCGCGAGTTCTGTGTCGCTGTCTCGCATGCAGTACCAGTGAAGGTGCAGGAACTGCTTCTCGTCGGGGGTTGCCCCTCGCGAGGGCGGGGCCTGCGCAGGCGGCTCGGCGTTCTGCGGATCGATGATCCGGCCCTCCACCCGAGCCGCGAGAGCCCGCGCGAAGTCGAACGCGGATCGAACGTCGCCATCATCGCCGACATCCGCATGGATCTCATACAACGCGGTTGCGCCCGAGAGGAACTTGCGCCATCCCCCGGGGAGGTCGTCTTCGTCGATGGCGAATGGACCGTCGAGAGTGAGCCTGAGTTGCGTGGAGTCTTCGTGGACGCCCACGATGACCGTTCGCTCGTCGTCCCACTCGGTGACGAGGCCGGCCATCAATGCGATGACCTCCGCCATCTCGTTCGCCGACAAGGAATGCGTGCCGTACACCTCAAGGTCGAACGACACAGTGGTCTCCCCTCGTCTTCGATCCGGCGCGCGCCATCATTCTCCATCTTCGGGTCGCCCTCGCCACGTTACCGACATGCCCGAGTCACCGGGGTATATCGCATCCGACGCTCAGGGCGAGCGACGGATCATCTCCTCGGCTGAGCGGCTACGTTTGCGGCGTATGGTGTGTGCGCAGCACATGAACGAGAGCCTTCTTCATCTGGTCAGCCTCGCCCGGCTCGATTCCGACCAACGATGAGAACTCCCAATCGTCGATGGCCAGGCGCGATTGCGAGATGGCGTTCGCGAGGACAGCAATCTCGTCCAAAGTGACGACGAATGCCCCGACGGCATCGGGGGAGACGTCGTCGATTGGACGTTCGGGAAGTGTCAAGAACTGCATGTTTCAGCCAATCAGTTGAGCTGTGACACAAAGTAGTCGTATTCATCACGAGGCAGGAACACCGTCGGCCGTCCGCCGTCCATAGGCTGGCGGGAAAGCGACGGATGCTGTCGCTCCGGAGCCTCGCTCGATGTCGGAAGCCACTGCCAGGATCGGAGGATGCCTGAAGCTGTTTCCGGTGTCCCCGGAGTCCGCACGACTACCCCCGCGCCCGGCGGGCAGGGCGCGCCCAGGAAGCAGGGCGCGCTGGTCCTCATCGCCGCACTGGTGACGGTGGTGCTCTGGGCCTCGGCGTTCATCGGCATCCGCGGCGCCGGACCGCACTACGACCCGGGCGCGCTCGCGTTGCTGCGGATGGCCGTCGGCACGGTCGTGCTGACGATCATCGCCGTGCGGCACGGCATCCGTCTGCCCGAGCGACGGCACTGGTGGCTCATCGCGGTATGGGGCGTCGGCTGGTTCTGCGTCTACAACCTCGCGCTCAACAGCGCGGAGCGCACCCTCGACGCCGGCACCGCCGCGATGGTGGTGAACCTCGCACCGCTGATGGTCGTCGTCTTCAGCGGACTGTTCCTGCGCGAGGGCTTCCCGAAGCCGCTCATCATCGGGGCACCGATCGCGTTCCTCGGCGTCGTGCTGATCGGCATGAACTCCTCCACGAACGAGGGGCCCGACATCACCGGGCTCCTGCTCGCCCTGCTGGCCGCCGTCATGTACGCCGGATGCACGCTCCTGCAGAAGCGACTCCTCACGGCCGGCACAGATGCGACGACGCTGACCTGGCTCGGCGCGATCGCCGGCACCGTCGCCCTGCTGCCGTGGATCGGCAGTCTCATCGGCGCCCTGCAGTCCGCACCGCTCGACTCGACGCTGTGGGTGGTCTACCTCGGCATCTTCCCCACAGCCGTCGCCTTCACCACCTGGGCGTACGTGCTGCAGCGCAGCACCGCCGGGCAGACCTCGGCGACCACCTACGTCGTGCCGGCGATCGCGATCCTCATGTCGTGGGCGATCCTCGGCGAAGTGCCGACACCGCTGATGTTCCTCGGCGGTGCGCTGTGCCTGCTCGGCGTGCTCGTCACGCGGATGCGCTGGCGGCGTCAGGCGGCCTGACGCCCTGATTCCGGTCGCAGTCTCTGCCCGGTCGCGTTCGCTCCGGTCGCACTTTCTGCCGCGCCTGCGCGTTCGGAACGGCAGAAATCGCGACCGGAACGCCCGATGGGCTCTCGGCTCAGCGCTCGCCGATCACGTTCCGCGCGATGCCGAGTTCGGCGAGCCGGGCGGCGGCCAGCGTCCGCTTCAGCTCCAGGGCTTCGCCGATCTCACCGGCCAGCCGCGGACGACTCTGGATCAGCGCGTCGACCGTCGACAGCGGCAGCACCACGAGGGTGAGGATCTCGCCGGCGATCGTGACCGCCTGCGTGCGCTCGCGGGTGAGGGCCGTATGCCCGACGATGTCGCCCTTCTCCGCACTCGCGAACTCGATGCGACCGCCCTCGGCCTCGACGGCGAGCACCGCGCGTCCCGACACGACGACACGCACCTCATCGGGCACGATGCCGCTGGGAAGCACGACCTCGCCGACGCCGTAGCGCTCGAGTCGTGCACCCGCGGTCACGGCCTCGATGTCGTCGTCGCGCAGATGCAGCGTGGGGGCGATCGCCGTGATCGCCTCGACCAGCCGCTGAGGTTCGGCGAGCGGATCGGTCGAATCGCCGTCCAGCGCGAAGCCGCGGCGCCTGGCCGCGTACCAGAGCCAGGACAGGTACATCGAGAGGGCGCGCGAAGCGTCAGCCGGCCCGGCCACCGGGATCGACACCCCGTACGCGCCGGCGCCCGAGTAGTCGACCGTGACATGCTCGCGGGGCAGCTTCATCGGCAGCGCCTCCGCCACCGTACGCAGCAGCGACATGACCTCGTGCGGCGGATCGTCGGTCGAGAACTTCACCGGCGTCTCGGCCCAGTGCGGGCCCTCCGGCTCGCTCAGGTTCGTGAACGACGCCCCGGAGAGGGTCGAGTTCGGCACGATCTGAATGCCGGCGCCCGTCTCGATGTGCACCGCGCGCCAGTTGACCTCGACGACCCGGCCCTTGACGCCCGCGGCATCCAGCCAGTCCCCGATCTTGAACGGCTGCTCGAAGAGCAGGAGCAGGCCCGAGATGACGCCGCCGACCGCGTTCTGCAGGGCGAGGCCGATGACGATCGACCCGACACCGAGCGCCGTGAAGATGCCGCCGACGTCGGCATCC
Organism: Microbacterium sp. K24; assembly: GCF_004794465.1. Taxonomy (GTDB): domain Bacteria; phylum Actinomycetota; class Actinomycetes; order Actinomycetales; family Microbacteriaceae; genus Microbacterium. The sequence continues at coordinate 8,052 of NZ_SSDJ01000024.1, forward strand.
CACACCCAGGAGAAGAGCAGCGCGAGACCGACGCCCACCAGCACGAGCCGGCCGATCTCGACGAAGATCGTCGGGATGCGTCCGCGCCAGGAGTCCTTCTGCGCATTGGCGAAAAGTGCGACGTTGAAGGCGGAGAGCACGAGCAGGATGACGAGGAAGCCGAACACCGTGGCGACGACCCGCGTCCACACCTGATCGGCGGGCGACTGGATCGCGAAGGCGAGCAGCGCGAACAGCGCGCCGACGGGGATGACTCCGTTGCGCAGCATCCGCAGCGGCTTCGCCACCGGGCTGCCGCGGCGCGTCAGCGCCCCGATGATCTCGGTGAGCACGACGAGGAGCACGGGCACGCCGACGGCGAGCGCGATGACCCACCACGCCCATCCGTCCTCGAATGCGTCGGCCACCGTCAGACCACCACCTTCCAGACGGTCTCTGTCCTGCCCTGCGTCTCGACCGTGCCGGCCTCGACGTAGTTCACCAGCTCCTGGGTGCGGTCGCGCACCGTCTGGCTGACGTAGATGCCCGGTTCGCCGGTGACCGAGCGCACGCGGTAGGCGAGGTTCACCGCGTCGCCCCACAGGTCGTACGCGAGCGACGTGCGTGCGACGAGGCCGCTGGTGACCGTGCCCGTGTCGACACCGGCACGGAGCCCGACCTGCGTGCCGTTCTGCGCGTTGAAGCGCTCGAGCACGCCGAGCAGGTTGCGGGCGAAATCGACGCTGCGGCGGATGTTGTCGACCCGCGGCACGATCAGCCCGGACGACGCGAGATAGCCCCCGCGGAGCGTGCGGACCTTCTCGACACCGGCCTTCTCAGCCGCTTCGTCGAAGCCGCGCATGAGGGTGTTGAGAAGCGCGATCTCCTGTTCGGGGCTCTGACCGCGGACGGCGTCGTCGAAGCCGACCAGCTCCGCGAAGACCACGGACACGTTCTCGTGCGCTTCGGAGATCGTCTCGTCGCCCTGCTTGTACTTCGCCGCGACGCTCTCCGGCATGAGCGTGTGCAGCAGCTTCTCGTTCTCTTTGTGCTGCTCCTCGATGAGGTCCTGTTTGATGCGCAGACTCGAGGCCATGTCGTTGAACGCGCTGCCGAGGTCGCCGAACTCGTCGCGGGAACCCTGCGGCACCTGCACGTCGAGGTCGCCTTCGGCGACCCGGTGCACGGCGCCGACCAGGCGATGGATCGGGCGGGTGAAGACCTGCGCGAGCAGCAGCGACAGCAGCGAGACGCCGAGCAGGATGCCGAGCAGCGACAGCAGCACATTGCGGGTGAAGACGTTCACCGGCTCGAAAGCCTCGGCGGTGTCGATGCGCGCGATGATGACCCAGTCGAGCCCCTCGATCTCCAGCGGGGCATACGTGGTGACGCTGTCTCCGCCGATGTAGTCGCGGCCGACGACGGTGCCGCTGCGCCCGGCCTGCGCCTCCCCCACGGCGAACGTGTTGACGGGCTGCAGCAGCACGGTGCCCTTGACCTCGCCGATCCGGTTCGCGATCGTGGGGGCGATCCCGCCGCTGATGAGCCGCTTGACGTAGTCCTCGGGGTCTTCCTCGAGGCGCCGAGAAGTGCTGCGCATGAGGTCGTCGCGCCCCACCAGGTAGACCTCGCCGGTGTCGCCGAGGCCCTGCTTCTTCCATTCCTTGCTGCCGGTCATCACGTCGTTGATCTGGTCGAGCGGCACCTGGAGCGCCATGGCGCCCGTGATCCCGCTCTCATTGCCGACCGGGGAGATGACCCACATGGTCGGCACGTTGAGCGAGGGGATCCACCGCTCGAAGTCGGTGAGTCCGATCGAATCGACCGAGTTGGTGGCGATCGTGTCGCGGTAGGTCTGCGCGAAGGCGGTGTCGCGATAGGGGCCCGTGTTGACGTTCGTACCGAGGTCGATGCCCTTGTAGGCGGAGAAGACCACGTCGCCGTCGAGGTTGAGCAGGAGCGCGTCCTCGTATCCGGCCTGTTGGATCAGCCTCGTGAAGTAGTCGCCGTAGCGCTCCGCTCCGGCGGAGTAGCTCGTGCCGTCGCCCGTGTCGTTCCCGGTGAGAAGCGTGTCGTAGTCGGCGTCGAAGTCCTGGTTCTTCACGGTGTACTGCAGCTGCAGGTAGCGGCCCGCGTTCGATTCCGGGATGAAGGCCTCGTCGCCGTATTCCTCGCCGGCGCGGCTCTCGAGCTCGGGGATGAACGTGTCGGCGTAGTAGGCCTCGAGCGGCGCGAGCTGATCGTCGGTCACCTCCTGCTGCTGCAGCTCGTCCCAGGCGGCGTTCATCGTGTTCGACAGGGTCTGCGCGCTCAGGTTGCGCGACTGCAGCGAGGCGTCGCGCTTGACGTCGGCGATCGCCTCGGTGATCTCCGTCGCGCGCATGGACCGGATGGTGATGAGCTGGTCGACGGCGGCATCGTGCAGCGAGTCGCGTCCGTTGATGAATCCGATCGCTCCGACGACGATGGACGAGGCCAGGCTCACCGCGAGGAGCATGATCAGCAGCTTCGACTGGATGCTCAGCCCGGCACGGCCGCGCCACGTCCTCCGGGGTGTGATCGTGGTCGCCGAATCCGTGCCGCTGTCGCTCATGTGCCCCTCCGCCATCGCGCCTGCTGCGTCCGAGTCCGAACATATCGATATATCGGTCCCGCGGTCTACGGCGCGATTCCGCTACAGTGACCGGCGGAGGCGAATATGACGACCTGGTGGCCCTACGCACGACTCGCAGCAGCAGTCCTCGCCGTCGCGGCGATCGTCGCCCAACTCGCTCGATCGATCGAGGTCGCCCAGAGCGCCGACACGGACTACGGCCGACACATGCCGACCGTGATCGCGAACTTCTTCAGCTTCTTCACGATCGAGTCGAACGTCCTCGCCGCGGTCGCTCTCGCGATCGGCGGCATCTGGGCGCTGCGGCAGAAGGACGCGAAGCTCGTCGAACCGCGGTGGCTCGCGGTGCTGCTCGTGTGCGCGAGCACCTACATGATCGTGACCGGCGTCGTCTACAACACTCTGCTCCGCGGCATCCCCCTCCCCCAGGGCTCCACCGTCCCCTGGTCGAACGAAGTGCTGCACGTGGTCATCCCGCTGATCATGCTCCTCGACGTGCTGTTCGCTCCCCGACGCCGCGCGCTCGGCTGGGGCACCGTCGGCATCGCGGCGATCTTCCCGATCGTCTGGGTCGTCTACACGCTGATCCGCGCGAACCTCGTCATCGCTCCGGCGACCGGCAACCCGTACTGGTACCCCTACCCGTTCCTCGACCCGCACCAGTCGGGCGGATACGTCGCGGTCAGCCTCTACGTGCTGCTGATCGCCGCGATCATCATCGGCGCCGCAGCCCTCGTGGTCTGGGTCAGCCGGCGGCGCGGCGCCCACGTCACCGTCGCCGACTGATCCGGGCACCCCTGCCCGCCGGTCGGGCGGCCGGATGCGGTTACGCTGGTCCGCGGGGGATGGCTGAGACGCGTGTCCCCGTGTGACCGAGGGAGCCACCCATGAACGAGCCCTACGCGCCGGACCCGCAGGCGAGCTCTGCGCCCCCGCCTCCTCCTGCTCCGAGCTACCCGCCCGCGCCCCCCGCGCCTTCCGCCGGATCCGCGCCGCGCGAGGCGCCGACCTCTCGGACCGAGGGTGTTTCGGGCTCGAAGAACCAGGGAGCACCGACCGAGGCGGAGATGTCCCGCGCGGCGGCCGTGCTCACGGTGATCTCGGACTCCTACTCCGCGAAGATGGTCGGCCAGGACCGCCTGAGGATGAGCCTGCTCGTGTCGCTCATCGCCGGCGGGCACATCCTGCTGGAGAGCGTGCCGGGCCTCGCCAAGACGACGGCCGCCAGCACGCTCGCCGACACCGTCAAGGCGCAGTTCAAGCGCATCCAGTGCACGCCCGACCTGCTCCCCAGCGACATCACCGGCAGCCAGATCTACGAGTCGGCGACCGGCTCGTTCCGCACGGTCCTCGGTCCGGTGCACGCGAACTTCGTGCTGCTCGACGAGATCAACCGCTCCAGCGCCAAGACGCAGAGCGCGATGCTCGAGGCGATGCAGGAGCATCAGACCACGATCGGCGGCGAGATCCATCCGCTGCCGAAGCCGTTCCTCGTGATCGCCACGCAGAACCCCATCGAGCAGGAGGGCACGTACGAGCTGCCCGAGGCCCAGATGGACCGGTTCCTGCTCAAGGAGATCGTGGAGTACCCGAGCCCGGCCGAGGAGTTCGAGATCCTCGGGCGCATCGACTCCGGTGTGCTCGACCCCGATCGGCACGTGACGAGCGCGGTCACCCTCGACGACGTGCACCTGCTGCAGGACGTCGCCAGCCGCATCTATGTCGACCCGGCGATCCGCAACTACATCGTCTCGATCGCCTACGTCACCCGGAACCCCGCGCCGTACATCGGCGAGGAGCGCGCCCGCCTCATCAAGTACGGCGCGAGCCCGCGGGCGAGCATCGCCTTCCTGCAGGCCTCCCGCGCCCTGGCGCTCCTGAACGGCCGTGCGCACGTGCTCCCCGAGGACATCCGCGCGCTCCGCCACCTGGTGCTGCGCCACCGCGTGCTGCTGACGTTCGAGGCCGACGCCGAGGGCATCCGCAGCGAGGAGATCATCGACGAGATCTTCGCCGCCGTGCCGACCCCCTGACCCCGCCATGCCCAGCCTGATCACCCAGGTGAAGAGCAAGCTCTTCATCCACTCGTCGCGCAAGTCGCTGCACGCGCTCGACGGCGCCTACGCGTCGCTGCTGCACGGTCGCAGTCTCGATTTCGAGGACCTGCGCAAATACGAGTACGGCGATCAGGTGCGCGACATCGACTGGCGTGCCACGGCGCGGCTGGGCGCCCCGCTGGTCAAGCGTCATCGCGCGATGCGCATGCACACGATCCTGTTCGTCGTCGACACCGGACGCTCGATGACGGCCCTCGCGCACGACGAGAAGGCGAAGAAGGATCTCGCGATCCTCGCGGCCGGCGTGCTGGGAGTGCTCGCGCTCCGTCACGGCGACGACTTCTCCACGGTCTACGGCGACGCCGATCGGGTGCGTCGCCGCGCCCCGGGCCGCAGCGAGGGGGCCCTCGAGCACGCGCTGCGCACGATCGACAGGGCCATCGACGAGAGCACCGCCCCGAGCGACCGCGACGCTCTGCTGTCGTATGTCACGCGCACGATCTCGCGGCGCATGATCGTCGTCGTGATCACCGACGAGGCGCCGATCACCGACGAGACCGAGCGGATGCTGCGCCGCCTGCGCGTGCAGCACGACGTGCTCTGGCTCACCGTGCGCGACGCCGACCCCGTGCTCGACCACGCCACGCGCATGATCCGCAGCGATGTGGACAGCCGGTGGGACGTGCCGGACTTCGTGCAGGGCGATCTCGGCATCGTCGGCGAGCTGACCGCGCAGACCGAGGCCGATGCCGCGCACCTCGCCGAGACGCTCCAGCGCATGGAGATCAGCCACGCCGTGCTCGACGGGCAGGACGACGCCGTGTCGCAGCTGCTGCAGCTGCTGAACCGGAGGTCTCATGCCGGGATCTGACGAGCTCTACCCGCCGGCGCAGTACGGCTGGGGATGGATGCTGCTCGCGATCGGCATCCTGGCCCTGCTGGTGCTCGGCGCCTGGCTGCTGATCGTGCTCACCCGCCCGCGGCGCGCCGCCACCGCACCAGCGGATGCCGGAGGGCGGGCTCTGCTCACCGGCGACGTGCTCTCGCAGCTGCGCACCGAGTATCTGGAGCGCATCCAGATGGTCGAGACGGACTACCGCGAGCGCAAGCTCTCCGCGCGCAACGCGAACCTCGAGCTGAGCCGCATCGTGCGCACCTTCGTGAACGAGTACAGCGGACTGGAGGCCCCGGTGCTGGCGCTCGACGATCTCGTCGCACGCGGCGTGCACCCCTCTCTCATCGATGCGATGGGCCGTCACTACTACCCGAGCATCTTCCGCCAGGGACCCGCGATCGATCCGGTCGCCGGCGCCGAAGCGGCGCGGACGGTGGTGCGCACATGGCACTAGCGAACTTCTGGATGATCATCGTCGCGCTCGCGGTCGTGCTGGTCGCGCTCGGCATCGGACTCGCGCTCGGTCTGCGCCGCAGCAGGCACGGCGCCGCCGGCGAACGCGCACGGGTCGCGCGCGCCGAGCGCCTGCGCACCCTGCCGGCGTTCCGCCAGGCGCTGACGCGTCGCGTGCTCGCGCTGACCGGCATTCTCGTGCTCGGCACGCTGACGACGGTCGCCGCCGGTGTGGTCGCCGCCCGGCCGATGTCGTCGCAGACGATCCAGCCCGTGAACACCAGCCGCGACATCATGCTGTGCCTCGACGTCTCCGGTTCGATGACCGAGGTCGACGTCGAGGTGATCAGCGTCTTCGAGGACCTTCTGGAGGACTTCGAGGGCGAGCGCATCGGCCTGACGATCTTCAACAGCTCACCCGTGCAGATCTTCCCGCTGACCGACGACTACGACTTCATCCGCGAGCATCTGGCGAGCATCAGGGAGAGCTTCGACTACGTCGACGAGATCCCGGAGCACTGGGTCGGCACGCTCAACGGCGAGGGCGCCTCGCTGATCGGCGACGGACTCGCGGCCTGCACGCTGGGCTTCGATCGCCCCGACGACGAGCGGTCGCGCTCCGTGATCTTCGCGACCGACAACGAGATCAACGGCGCCTCGATCGTGACGCTGGAGGAGGCCGCCGGCTACGCGAAGGCCAAGGGCGTGCGCGTGTTCGCGCTGAACCCGGTGGAGGGCAAGGACGCCGCGGTCAGCGCCGAGCTCGCCGCCGCGGCCGAGACGACCGGTGGCGCGGCCTACGGGCTGCGCGACACGACCACCGTGTCGGACATCGTCACCGAGGTGCAGGAGCAGGAGGCCACCGAGCTGCGCGGCGAGGCGCAGATCGTCTGGGTGGACAGTCCGAATCTGTGGATCGTCGTGCTGGCCGTCGGGCTCCTCTCGTTCGCCGTCGTGCTGTGGAGGGTGAGACTGTGATCGTCCAGCCCGTCCTCCATCCGCTGCTGCTGGTGCTGCTGTTCGCGCCCGTCGTCGCGCTCGCCGTCTGGCTGATCGTGCGCGGCGGCCCTTCGACCGGCTCGACGACCCCGGGGTCGGCATCCGGGGCCGCACGCGCGAAGTCCGGCGCCCGCGTCCTGTGGGCGCTCCGGCTGCTGCTCCTCCTGGCCTGCTTCGTGATGCTGCTGCGCCCCGGCATCCCCGGCGGCGCGACGCAGACGCTCGCCACCGACACCGACATCGTGCTCGTCGTCGACACCACCGCCAGCATCGTCGCGGAGGACTGGGACGACGGCCGGCCCCGACTCGACGGGGTCCGCGAGGACGTGCGCGCGATCGTCGAGGAGTACCCGGGTGCGCGCTTCGCGCTCATCACGTCCGATGCGGCGGCGGAGCTGCGGATGCCGTTGACCACCGACACCACGGCGCTCATCGGGTCGCTGGACGTGCTGCGCCCCGAGGTGACCAGCCAGTCGCGCGGCAGCTCGATCGGCATCGCCGCCCCGCTGCTGTCCGAGACCCTGGCGGCGGCCGCGGAGTCGTCGCCGGATCGCGCACGGATGGTCTTCTATTTCGGCGACGGCGAGCAGACCGTCGAGACGGCGCCCGAACCCTTCACGGCGAGCGCCAAGTACACGGATGCCGGTGGCGTCTTCGGATATGGAACGGCCGAAGGCGGCCCCATGCGCATCACGGGCGGCGGCCTCGGGGCCGACGAGGGGTACATCGAGTACGAGGGCGCGAACGCGCTGTCGGTGATCGATGAGCGCAACCTCGAGACGGTGGCGGAACAGCTCGGTGTGGAGTACGAGCACCGGACGGCGGATGCCGCGCCCTCGCTGCCGGCCGCCCCGTCGACCACCACGAGCTACGCGGAGTCCGGCGAGGTAGGCAACGTCACCGAGCTGTACTGGATCGCGGCCCTCGTGATCGTCGCGCTCCTCGGTGTCGAGCTGCTCCGCGCGACGATGCTGATCGCGCGGCTGCGCCAGCTCACGGCGCCTCGCTCACCGGTCGTCGAGCGAGGAGCGAAGCGACGAGACGAAACGCGCCCGACGACCACCGAGGGAGGTGCCTCGTGACCGACCCCTCGATGAGCTCGGCCGACGACGGCGCGGCCGCCGCCCTCCTCCGGTCGAACCGGCGTCGCCGCAGCATCCGCCGTTGGGTGGCGATCGGAACCTTCCCGCTCACGCTCGCCGCGCTGTTGTTCGTCGGCAAGCTGCTGAGCATGTACGCGTTCGCCCACCAGGCGATCACGGCCTACGTCGTCGACGACTACGC
>NZ_SSDJ01000025.1 GCF_004794465.1 Microbacterium sp. K24
CAGCGCACCGCGATCGAGCTGGAGGTCGACGAGATCGGCCCCTCGCTCCGGTACGCGACCGCGCAGGTCACCCGTGCGGCGTCGACCGGCGGTGCCGGCGGTGCCGGTGGTCCCGGCGGCGGTCAGTCCCGTCCCGCGCAGCAGGTGTCGGAGGAGCCGTGGTCCACGCCCGGCTCGTCGACCAGCGCGGATGCCTGGAGCACTCCGGGCAGCTTCGGCGACGACACTCCCTTCTAAACAACTTCTGGATCCGCTGCCCTCGGGCACGGCATCCGCTCATCATTAAGGAAAACCAATGGCTGGAAAGTCGAGCGGCGACCGCCGCAAGCCGCGGAAGGGTGGCAAGCCCACCGCTCCCGCGAAGTCCATCCGGGTCGGTGTCATCGATTACAAGGATGTCGCCACCCTCCGCAAGTTCGTCTCGGAGCGCGGCAAGATCCGCGCCCGTCGTATCACCGGTGTCTCGGTGCAGGAGCAGCGTCTGATCGCCACGGCGATCAAGAACGCGCGCGAAATGGCGCTCCTGCCCTACGCTGGCGCCGGCCGGTAAGGGGTATCGAGATGGCAAAGCTGATTCTCACGAACGAGGTCGCCGGGCTGGGTAGTGCCGGAGACGTCGTCGAGGTCAAGAACGGGTACGCCCGCAACTTCCTCATCCCGCAGGGCTTCGCTACGGCGTGGACCCGCGGTGGCGAAAAGCAGGTCGCTTCGATCCAGGCCGCGCGTCAGGCACGCGCGATCCACGATCGTGACGACGCTGTCGCACTGAAGAACGCTCTCGAGGGCACCAAGGTGCGTCTCGCCGTCAAGGCGGGCACGTCCGGTCGCCTCTTCGGTTCGGTCAAGACCGAGCACGTCGCCGACGCTGTCGCGGCTGCCGGTCTCGGTGCGATCGACAAGCGCAAGGTGCACATCACCTCGCCGATCAAGGCGACGGGTGACCACGAGGCCACCGTTCGTCTGCACGACGACGTGACCGCAGTCATCACGCTGCAGGTCGTCGCCGCCAAGTAACACCTCTCGAACGCCCCCTGCCTCGGCTACTGCCGGGACAGGGGGCGTTCGGCGTTCCGGGGGAGAGACGGATGCCGAAACACAGGGCAGATTCTGGATCCAGAATGCAGAGTTCGGGACCCTGATCCGATAACCTCGCTGCATGGTGCAATCAGGAAACGCGGCAGCGTCGCCGCAGGAACGGGCGGATGCGCTGCAGAAGCTCGCCCAGCGACACGGAGCCGGATACCGCTCGGTCGGCGCGATGGCCTACGACATCATCCGCGACGCGATCCTTGACGGCACGCTCCCTCCCGGGATGAAGCTGCGGCAGGAGACGCTCGCCGAGTCCATCGGCATCTCGCGACTCCCCATCCGCTCGGCACTGATCCAGCTCGAGGCCGACGGGCTCGTCGTCTTCCACGCCCGCCGCGGCGCCATGGTGCGTGCTCTGTCGGTCGAGGAGGCGAGCGAGGTCTATCACCTGCGCACGCTGCTCGAGAAGGAGGCGCTGCGCCTCGCGATGGCCGAGATCACCCCGGAGCGCATCGCCCGTCTCCGCGAGCTCGCGAAGACGGCGGACGGCATCTCCGAGGGCGGCGAGTTCGTCGAAGCCCGCACCGAGTACTACGCCACGCTGTACGACGCGCAGTCGCGTCCGGTGATGTGGGAGATGATCGAGCAGCTCCGCCTGAAGCTTGGCCGCTACGTTCTCGGCTGGCGGCTCGTCTCGCCGGGCTCCCACGACCACTCGCACGGCGAGCTCATCGACGTGGTCGCGACCGGCGACGTCGACGAGGCTTTGCGGGTGCTCGAGTCGCATCTCGACCGCGTGCGGGACGGCGTGATCGCTCTGCTCACCGAGGCCGCCGCGCACTCCGGCGACAGCGCCTGACCGCGCTCCCGGCATCCGCTCTCATCGGCACGCCGGATACATCTGAAGGTTGAGATCACACCTGCAGGTCCGGATGCCGTGATCCGACCTGCATCCGTCCATCTCGCCTGCAGGTGTGCAGACCAGCGCCGTGCGATGCCGCGGCGCTCCCGGCATCCGCTCTCATCGGCGCGCCGGATACGCCTGCAGGTTGAGATCACAGCTGCAGGTCCGGATCTCGTCATCCGACCTGCAAATGTCCATCTCGCCTGCAGGTGTCACGGCAGGACGAGCGGATGCTGGAGCGCCAGGTGACGGCGCCGCTCAGGTGACGGTGCCCCGGCGTGCGAAGCGCGGTTCGCGCCACACCTCGCCGTCGAGCACGCCCTCGAGCGTGTCGACGGCATCCCACACGTCGACGAACGAGGTGTAGAGCGGAGTGAAGCCGAAGCGGATGAGGTCGGGCGCGCGGAAGTCCCCGATCACGCCCCGCTCGATGAGCGCCTGCATGATCTCGTAGCCCGACCCGACACGGAGCGAGACCTGGCTGCCGCGGCGCGCCGGCTCCCGCGGGGTCACGACCTCCACGCCCCACCGCGGGGTGAGGCGCGCGTCGACGAGCGAGATGAAGAGCTCGGTGAGGCACAGGCTCTTCTCGCGCACGGCGTCGAGGTCGACCTCGGACCAGAGCCGCAGGCTCACCTCGAGCGCCGACATCGACAGCAGCTGCGGGGTACCCACTCGGAACCGCTCGACACCGGATGCCGGGGCGTAGTCGACCGTGAAGTCGAAGGGCTTCGCGTGTCCGTGCCACCCGGTGAGGGCGGGCCGCGCATCGGGCAGGTGCTGCTCGGCGACCCAGATGAACGACGGCGAGCCGGGCCCGCCGTTGAGGTACTTGTAGGTGCAGCCGACCGCGAAGTCGGCATCCGCCCCGACCAGGTCGACGGGCACCGCGCCGACGCTGTGGCACAGGTCCCAGACGACGACGGCGCCGACCGCGTGGATCTTCCGCGTGACCTCGGCCATGTCGTGCATGCGTCCGGTGCGGTAGTCGACGTGGGTGAGCAGCACGATCGCGACGTCGTCATCGAGCACGTCGTCGAGGGTCGGACCGTCGTCGGCGATGAGACGGCGCTCCAGCGGACGGTCGCCGCCGAGCAGCTCCTGCACGCTCTCCAGCACGTAGAGATCGGTCGGGAAACTGCCGCGCTCGGCGACGATCACCCGGCGCCCGGGGCGCAGCCGGGCGGCAGCGACGGTCGCCTGGAAGATGCTCGACGAGGTCGAGTCGCCGAGGACGACCTGCCCGGGGCCGGAACCGAGGAGGGGCGCGACCAGGTCGCCGACGGTCTGCGGCTTCGCGAACCAGCCGGCATCGTTCCAGCTGCGGATCAGCCCGGTTCCCCACTCCTCGGCGATCACCCGCTGGACGTGCGCTGCCGTGTCGCGGGGCAGTGCGCCGAGCGAGTTGCCGTCGAGATAGACGACGCCCTCGGGGAGCGCGAACCGCGAGCGGAACCGGGCGAGGGGATCGGCATCGTCGAGGGCGACGCAGGTCTCCCGGTCGATCGTGGGCCTGCCGACAGCGGGCGTGGTCATGCGGAGGGGCTCCGTTCGCTGGAGAGGTCGACGTCGCGCCCGAGGAATCGCAGGGCGTTGTCGCGGCGGATCGCGTTCTTCTGGGCGTCGTCGAGGAAGACGGCGCGGTCGACGACGCTGCCCACCGGACGTTCGCCCAGCGGGTACGGGTAGTCGCTGCCGACCATCACCTGACTCGCGCCGAGGGTGTCGACGAGCACGCGCAGAGCGGTCGGGTCGAACACGACGCTGTCGACGCTGAAGCGGTCGAGGTAGGCGGAGGGAGGTCGCTCGCTCACGCCGATGAGGTCGGGCCGCTGCTGCCACGCGTTCTCGAAGCGTCCGAGCCAGAACGCGAACGATCCGCCGCCGTGCGCGAAGGCGAGCCGCAGCGTCGGGGGTACGCGATCGAAGACGCCGCCGAGGATGAGGGCGATGATCGACAGGTGGGTCTCGGCGGGCATGCCGGTGAGCCAGCGCGCCATCCACCGGTCCAGACGGGGCGAGCCGGGCATATCCCACGGATGCACGAAGACGGGGATGCCGCTGTCGGCGCAGTGCTGCAGGAACGTGACCATGCCGGCGTCGTCGAGGTCGCGGTCGCCGACATGGTTGCCGATCTCGACGCCCGCATGCCCGGAGGCGATCGCACGATCGGCCTCGGCGCAGGCGGCATCCGGGTCCTGCAGCGGCACCTGCGCGAACGGGATCAGCCGGCCGGGCGCGGGGGCGCAGATCTCGAGGGCCAGATCATTGAAGATGCGCGCGACCTTCACCGCTTCGGGGCCGGACTTGTCGTACGAGAAGAAGAGCGGGGTCGGCGACACCACCTGCACGTCGACGCCGTCGGCGTCCATGTCGGCGAGGCGCAGCGACGCGTCCCAGCAGTCGGCGCCCACGCGACGGAACTCGGCGTCGCCGAGCATGATCATCGCGTCGCGTTCGGAGTCGACCCGCAGCGTCGGCCAGACTCCCGGCCCGACCTGCGTGGACAGGTCGGGCCAGGAGCTCGGCACGAAATGCGTGTGGACGTCGATCGTGCCCACAGAGATTCAGCCCTTGCCGGGGTGGACGGTGCCGCAGTTCGGGCAGGTCCGGCCCTCTTCGCTCTCGTAGAACTCGCGGAACACGGGCGGCAGGTCTTCGACGATGTCGCGCACCTGCAGCTCGACCTCGTGCACCTTGGTGTCGCAGTTCGGGCAGAACCAGGCGAACTTCTCGAGCGTGCCCTCTTCGCGGATGCGCTCGATCACGATGCCGATGGACCCGGCCTCCGGGCGCTGCGGGGAGTGGAAGACGTTGCCGGGAAGCAGCCACATCTCGCCCTCGCGGATGTCGATGCGCTGCGGTCCATCCTCGGTCATGAGGTTGACGTGCATGTTGCCGCGGTACTGGTAGAACCACTCCTCGTACGGGTCGAAGTGGAAGTCGGTGCGCTGGTTCGGACCGCCGACGACCTGCACGATGAAGTCGCCGATCGGCGTCCAGGCCGCCTTGTTGTTGACCGGCGGCTGCAGGAGATGCTCGTTCTCCTTGATCCATGCGGGGAAATCGATGACGGGTGGGATGGTGGTGCTCATTTCTCCTCCTCGAGAGTGGCGATGGTGTCGTTGGGTTCGGGGCGTCGCGCGATCGCCTGGATCTCGATGCGCAGATGCGGATGCGGGAGGGCATGCACGGCGACGGTGGTGCGCGCGGGCCCCTGCTCATCGAAGTACTCGGCCCAGACGGCGTTGTAGCCGGCGAAGTCGTTCATGTCGACGAGGAAGGTCGTCGCCTGCACGAGGTCATCGAGTCGGCAGCCGGCGGCGTCGAGCACCGCGCGGATGTTCTCGATCACGGCTCGCGTCTGCACGGCGATGTCGAGTCGCGTCGCGCCGAACTCGTCGGCTTCTGCACCGGCGATCGTGTTGTCGGGGCGCCGGCTCGACGTGCCGGAGACGAAGACGAGATCGCCGGAGACCTTGGCGTGCGGGAATCGTCCGCGCGGGGTCGCCTTGCCGTCGACGAGGATGCCACGTGAATCGGTCATCGTGATCCCTCCTCGGCAGCGGGTGCTCCGTCGAGAACGCGGATGCCGACGCGTCCGAGTCCCGCGATCGTCGCCTCGACGACTCCGGAGTCGGGGAGCGGCACGGCGGCCGTCGCCGCACCCGCGAGCAGCACCGTGCCGGCGCGCAGGGCGAATCCGTGGCGCACGGCGAGGCGAGCC
>NZ_SSDJ01000026.1 GCF_004794465.1 Microbacterium sp. K24
CAACTTCTGCGGCCACATCGAACCGATGTGGCCGCAGAAGTTCCGATCGGCCGCAGAACCTCGAGCGATCCCCGCCTGCGAGGTGAGAATCGGCCGCAGAAGTCGCACGGGCCCGCGTGCCACACGCTGCCGCTGGGTAGCATCGGATGATGGACCCCTTGCTGCTCGTCGCCGAGTGGTGGTGGATCGCGCCATCCGCGGCCGCCGTGGGGACAGTGGGGGTGATCGGCGTGAATCGACGCAACAGCACAGTCAGCGGCAGACGCCTCGCCGTAGATGCGGCCAGGCACGACCTCCGGTCGGCGCAGCAGATCGCGGCGGAGCGACGAACGGCCCTGAAGATCGCGCGGGCCGACCTGACCCGGATCTCCGCCGAACGCGCCGCTCAGCGAGCATCCGCCGAGCAGGTCGCCGCGGCACGACGGATGCTCCGCGAGAGGGAGCGCGACGCGAAGGCCGCTGCGGCCGACGTGCGCGCCCGGCAGGTGCGTCTGAACGCCGCTCGGGCGGCGATCCCCCCGGCATCCGCTCCGCGTCCGCTCGAGCGTCTGCAGGCCGAGCACGACTCCGTGATCGCGCGCTGGATGCGCTACGAGACCGACCCGGGTCTGCAGATCGGGTATCCGGCGATGACCGACGTCAAGCGACCGGAGACGGCCGCGTACCTGCGTGCGGCGGATCATGCGAAGGAGATGCGCCGGGCGGCGACCGGCAGGGTCACGCCCGCCGACTTCGGCGCATATCGCGACGCGGTGGCCGAGCTCGAGCGCGCCTTCGAGGCGGCAGAGCACGCGGCGAAGGTGCAGGCGGGGGAGGCGACCACGATTCCCGCGTGGCAGGACGCAGCTCAGGATGTGCTGAGCCGCTCGGCCGAGGCGATCGATCGGGCCGCGGGAGCGGCGGCATCCGCGCTGTCGGCATGGACAGCTCGCCGGCGGCCGGGAAAGACGGACGACCGCAGCTGATCGCCCGGCCCGCCGCCGATCAGTGCGGCGCAGAAGGCACTGGCGGATTCTGTACCGGTATAGTACCGTCTTCTGTACCGATACAGAAAGGCAGGATGATGGAACACCAGATGATCGCCGCACTCGTCCAGGCCGAACACCGGACCGCAGCACGCGACCCTCACGCCCAGCGACGCATCGACGCGATGCGCGCGCGGGATAGAGCCTTCGCGGCACGCGCGAGGGCGGAGTGGCGAGCACGCGTGCGCGCGGCGGTGGCGCGCGGCATCCGTCGCGTCGCCGAGGCCGTCGAGCCCCCGCCGCGGCCCATCGCCGCATCGAGCGTGCCCGATCCGTGCTGATCCCCGCCGTTCCCGTTCTGCCGTCGGGCAGAATGGGGACGGAGGTGGTCGATGTGGGACGGGTGACGCTGAAGACGATTGCGGAGCACGTGGGCGTCAGCCGCATGACGGTCTCGAACGCCTTCTCCCGACCCGACCAGCTCTCCGAAGATCTTCGCGCCAGGATCCTGAGCGCGGCGGACGAGCTCGGCTACGCGGGGCCGGATCCCGCGGCGCGCGCTCTCGCCCGCGGACGCACCGGAGTCATCGGCATGGTGCTGACGAACTCGCCGCGGGACGCCTTCACGGATGACGTGGCAGTCGGGTTCGTCCGGGCGGTCGCGGGATCGCTCGCCGACGCGGGGTACTCGCTCGTCCTGCTGCACTCCTCCGGCGAATCCGGCGTCGTTCCGGCACGGGACATCGCGATGGACGGCGCCATCGTGTACTCGTGCGCGCCCGCGGTGTCGGCGTACGCGGCGCTGCGGGAACGTCGGCTGCCGATCGTGAACGTCGAGGGTTCGCCGCTCCCCGGAGTCCCCGACATCAGCATCGACAACGCCTCTGGCGCGTACCAGGCCGCCCGCCATCTCGTCGAGCTCGGGCACTCCCGCATCGCGCTGATCGTCGATGCGCTCGACGCCGACAACCGGCCGTCATCCGAGATCTCGCTCGAGACCACGTCGATCACCATCGCGGGGCGGATCCGGGGGTGGATGCGTGCGCTGGAAGAGGCCGGGATCATCCCGACGGTGGTCGGGACCGCGGGCCTCGATATGGACGACGTGCTGCGCGAGCGGATCGACCGGATGCTCGACGATCCGCCGACCGCCGTCCTGGCGTTCTCCGATCTCGCGGCGCTCGAGGTGATGGAGCGGGCGCGGGACCGGGGCATCCTCGTGCCCGCGCAGCTGTCCGTCGTCGGCTTCGACGACAACCCGCTCGCGGCACGCGTGTCTCCCGCGCTGACGACCGTCCGCCAGGACATCGATGCCAAGGGGGAAGCGGCGGTGAAGGCCCTGATCGCCCTATTGAGGGACGAGGACGCGGAGTCCCCGCCGCCGCTCCCCACGGCACTCGTGGTCAGGTCGTCCACGGCTCGGCCGAGGTGAGCGCGCGGCGGGAGGGCCGGCGTCGGTCCTAGGCGCCCACCGTCCGCGTGCGCACGAGCTCGCGGTACCAGTGCCCGGAGTCCTTGACGGTGCGCTCGAGCGTGTCGAAGTCGACCCGCACGATGCCGAACCGCTTGGCGTAGCCGTAGCCCCACTCGAAGTTGTCGAGCAGCGACCAGACGAAGTAGCCCCGCAGGTCGACCCCGCGCTCGAGCGCCCGGTGCGCGGCGGTGAAGTGACGGCGCAGGTAGTCGGTGCGCTCCGGATCGGGGACGGAGCCGTCCTCCGCGACCTCGTCGTCGAAGGCGGCGCCGTTCTCGGTGACCATGAGGGCCTGATCCGGGAACTGCTCCGACAACGACACGAGCAGCTCCTCGAGGCCCTCGGGCGCGATGTTCCAGCCCATCGCCGTGTAGGGGCCGGGCTGCTCCACGAACTCCACGACGCCGTCGCTGCCCGGCCAAGCCGTACCGCCCTCGGCGCCCTTGTGCCCATCGTTCTGCTGCTTCTCGGACACGCCGTCCCAGAGACGCACGGTCGCGGTCGAGTAGTAGTTGACGCCGAGCACGTCGATGGGCTGATTGACCGTGGCGAGGTCGTCGGGCTGCACGAAGCTCCAGTCGGTGACGGATGCCGTGTCGGCCAGCAGGTCGGCGGGATACTCGCCGCGCAGCATCGGCCCGGTGAACGCCCGGTTCGCGAGCGCATCGATGCGGCGCATCGCCTCGGCCGCACCGTCGCCCTGTCCGCGCAGCACGTGGAAGTTCAGCGTCACGGAGTAGTCGGGGTCGCCGCTCGACGTCGCCCGCAGCGCCTGGATGGCACGCCCGTGCGCGAGGTTCAGGTGGTGCACCGCCGACAGGGCGGATGCCGGTTCATGCCGCCCCGGGGCGTGCCCGCCCTGCCCGTAGCCGAGGTAGGCCGAGCACCACGGCTCGTTGAGGGTGGTCCAGGTGTGCACGCGGTCGCCCAGAGCGCGGCCCATCACCGACGCGTAATGCTCGAACGCGTCGGTGGTCGCGCGGGCAGTCCAGCCGCCGGCGTCTTCCAGATACTGGGGGAGATCCCAGTGATAGAGGGTCGCCACCGGACGGATGCCGCGCTCGAGCAGCCCGTCGACGAGCCGTGAATAGAAGTCGATCCCGGCCTGATTCACCTCGCCGGAGGCCGTGGGCACGATGCGCGGCCAGGCGATCGAGAACCGGTACGCCTGCAGGCCCAGGTCGCGCATCAGGTCGAGGTCCTCGTCGACACGGTGGTAATGGTCGCACGCGACGTCTCCGGTGTCGCCGTTCCAGACCCGGCCGGGGGTCTTGCTGAACGTGTCCCAGATCGACGGCGTGCGCCCGTCCTCGGCCGCCGCGCCCTCGATCTGGTACGAGGCTGTGGCAGAGCCGAACGTGAAGCCCTCGGGGAAGACGAGGCCGGAGCCCCGGTAGTCGTCGCGCGGGGCGAGAGGGGTGGTCATCCGGTGATCTCCTCGAGGTCGACGTCGTAGGCGACGGCGCGTCCGTCGGGGCTGGTCACGGTCACCGACGCGATTCCCGTGCCGCCGGCGAACACACGCAGCCGCAGTCCGTCATGGTAGTCGTACTCGGGGCTGTCGACGCGTGCGCCCCAGGGGAGCGCCGTGCCGGGTCGCACGTACAGGGGCAGGGAATCGAAGCCGTGCGTCTCGCGCCGCCACGCACCGCCCGTCACCGTCTCGCCGGTCAGCAGCGACGTCCACTCGCCCTCGGGCAGGTAGAAGTCCACGACACCGTCGGCCGAGAACACCGGTGCGACGAGCAGATCCGAGCCGAGCATGTACTGCCGATCGAGGTACGTCGCGGCAGGGTCGTCGGGGAACTCGAGCACCATCGGCCGCATCAGCGGCACGCCCGTCGCCGCGGCATCAAGCCCCTGCTGATACAGGTACGGCATGAGCCGCATCTTCAGATGCGTGAAGCGCCGCGTCACCTCGACGGCCTCCTCGTCGAACGCCCACGGCACCCGGTACGAGCTGGAGCCGTGGAAGCGCGAGTGCGAGCCGAGCAGGCCGAACGCGGTCCAGCGCTTGAACACGGCGGCATCCGGCGTGCCTTCGAATCCGCCGATGTCGTGGCTCCAGAACGCGAATCCGCTCAGCGCGAGCGAGAGGCCGCCGCGCAGCGTCTCGGCCATCGACGCGAAGGTCGAGGTGGAGTCCCCGCCCCAGTGCACGGGCATGCTCTGGCCGCCTGCGGTGGCGGAACGCGCGAACAGCACCGCGTCGCCTTCGCCGCGCGTCTCGGTGAGCACATCGAACACCGCACGGTTGTAGAGCTCCGTGTACCGGTTGTGCATGCGCTCAGGGTCGGCGCCGTCGGCCCAGACCACGTCGGTCGGGATGCGCTCGCCGAAGTCGGTCTTGAAGCAGTCGACGCCCTGGGCGATCAGTCGGCGCAGGTGGCCCTGGTACCAGACGACGGCGTCCGGGTTCGTGAAGTCGACGAGTCCCATGCCGGCCTGCCACAGGTCCCACTGCCACACCGAGCCGTCGGCGCGGCGCACCAGGAAGCCCTGTTCGGCGGCCTCGCGGAACAGGGGGGAGCGCTGCGCGATGTACGGGTTGATCCAGACGCAGACGCGGAGGTCCTTGTCGTGCAGGCGCCCGAGCATGCCCTCCGGATCGGGGAAGACCCGCGGATCCCACTCGAAGTCGCACCAGTTGAACTCGCGCATCCAGAAGCAGTCGAAGTGGAACACCGAGACCGGCAGCTCGCGCGCGGCCATCTCGTCGATGAACGAGTTCACCGTCTGCTCGTCGTAGTCGGTCGTGAAGCTGGTCGACAGCCACAGGCCGTACGACCAGGCCGGCACGACCGGCGGACGACCGGTCAGAGCGGTGTACCGGCCGAGCACCTGCTTGGGGGTCGGCCCCGCGATCACGAAGTACTCGAGCACCTCGCCCGACACCGAGAACTGCACGCGCTCGACGGCCTCGGAGCCGACCTCGTAGGAGACGTGCCCCGGATCGTTCACCAGCACGCCGTAGCCGCGGTCGGAGAGGTGGAACGGCACGTTCTTGTACGACTGCTCGCTCGACGTGCCGCCGTCGGCGTTCCAGATCTCGACGGTCTGGCCGTTCTTGACCAGCGGTCCGAAGCGCTCGCCGAGTCCGTAGATGTGCTCGCCCACGCCGAGGTCGAGCTGCTCGTGGACGAAGGCGGATGCCGCGGGCGCGCTCCCGCCCTGGCGGGCGTTCGAGACGATTCCCTGGTCGACCTGAGCCCCCGGCGAGAGCTGGATGTAGCCCTGCGCCTTGTGTCCGCTGCCGGTCACACGGCGCCCGTCGACCTCGAAGGCGAGGTCCCAGGGCGCGCCCGGGGCGATGCGGGCGACCAGCGCGCCGGCATCCAGCACTCCGCCGCTCTCGGAGACGGTGACGGATGCCGCGCCGCCGCCGGCGCCGGGCAGGGTGAAGCCGCCGTGCCATGACCCACCCGTGTGGTGGGCGATGCGCACGCGGATCACGCCGTCGGCGGGCGAGGAGAGCGTCGTGGTCAGCACCGGGCGGTTGAGCACGTCGCCCCGTTTGGCGATCACCATCGTCGGAGCGGTGATCACGATACCGGGGCCGTCGGGGGTCTCGTCGGTCTCCGCGATGTCGTACGCCTCCTGCGCATGGAGCGCGGTGACGCCGGGACGCAGCTGCCAGAACCCGTCGGTGAACTTCATTACTTGACTGCTCCTGCCGTGATGCCGCGTGTGAGCGTGCGCTGGAAGATGAGGAAGAAGATGAGCGTGGGGATGATGCCCAGCAGGGCCGACGCGCTCGTCGTCGTGACGTCCATGAGCCGGTCGCCCTGCAGCACGCTGATCGCGACGGGGACGGTCTGGTTCGCGTTCGAGGCGAGGAACGTCAGCGGGATGAGGAACTCGTTCCACGTCCAGATGAAGAAGAAGATGAGCAGCACCGACAGGGTCGGACGACTGATCGGGAAGATCACCCGCCACAGGATCTGCCATCGGCTGGCGCCGTCGAGCGATGCCGCCTCGAGCACCTCCTTCGGGAAGGTGCCGTACACCGACGACAGCAGGTAGGTGCCGAAGGCCGCCTGGATCACGGTGAAGACGATGATCACGGCCCACACGTTGTCGTACAGCCCCACCGATTTGAACATGTAGTACAGCGGGTAGAGCAGCGCCTCCTGCGGCAGCAGGTTGGCCATCAGGAACAGCAGCACGATCCAGCTGCGCCCGCGGATGCGCCCGATGCCGATCGCGAAGGCGTTGAGCATCGAGATGACGACGGCCAGCACCGCGACGATGCCGGAGATGAAGATCGAGTTCCAGACCTTCTCCGGGAAGTTCACGCGTTCCCAGAATTTGATGATGCCGCCGAAGTCGAGCGTCTCGGGGAAGGCGAGAGGGCCGGAGGTGGCGTAGTCGACGGGTGACTTGAACGAGTTGACGAGCACCAGGTAGAACGGCGCGATGACGAGCAGGGCCCCCACGATGACGAGGGCAAGCAGCAGCCAGTCGACGGGACGCTTCTTGGTCATGCCGCCACGGGGGCGGCTCTTCGACGGCTTGCCGGTGACGATGGCCGTGGTGGCGTGCATCAGAGTCCCGCCCTTTCCTTGCGCTCGAGCGAGTTCTGCACGCGGATGAACACGATCGACACGATGACCACGACGATGGTGAGCACGGTGGCGATCGTCGCGCCGTAGCCGACGTTCCGCTTCGTGAAGAACTCCTGGTACGCGTAATAGGCGGGGACGAGCGTCGCGCCCGCGGGTCCGCCGCGCGTGATGATGTAGACGGGGCCGAACACCTTCAGGGCCGCGATCGTGCAGGTGAGCGTCACGACGAAGATCTCGGGACGGATGATGCTCATCGTGATGGCGGTGAAGCGCTGCAGCCAGTTGGCGCCGTCGAGCTCGGCGGCCTCGTACAGCTCCGGATCGACGCGCTGGAGCGCCGCCATGAAGACCACGACCGGATACCCGAGCTGCACCCACACCATGACGAGCATGAGCACGATCAGGGCGGACGGCATCTGTCCCAGCCAGTCGTACGACGGCAGCCCGAAGGCGCCGAGGATCTGATTCAGGGCCCCGTCGCCGCCGGGGCGGACGATCCACCCGATGACGATGCCGGCCACCGCGATCGGCAGGATCTGCGGCAGGTAGTAGGTGGCCCGAAGGAAGCTGCCGACCTTTCCGCCGAACTTGCGTCCGACGACGTCGAACAGCAGGGCGGCGACGATCAGTCCGACGATCGTCGGCACGACGACCATCGCGATGATCATCCAGACGGAGTTCGTGAACGACGTCCAGAAGTCGCTGTCGGTGAGGATCTTCTGCCAGTTCTCGAGCCCGATGAACTCCGGAGCGCGCACGCCCTTCCATTTCGTGAACGTCAGGTACAGGTTCCAGACGAGCGGCACGATGACGACGACGAGAAGGAGCACGAAGCCGGGGAGCAGGTACTTCCAATACGCCCCGGTCCCGCCGCTGCGCTGCGGGATGGACGGCTGTTCGGGCGGCAGCTTGGTGCGGCCCTCGCGTGTGGCGAGTGACATGTTCATCTCCTGGGGATGGCGGGGGCGGCACCGTGTCGGCTGCCGCCCCCGCGAGCGAGGATCAGCGGAAGTCCGCGGTGCCTTCGTCGTACTGCTCGCCGAGGTTGGCGTCGGTGGTCTCGGCATCCTGCGAACCGGTGATCAGACCCTGGAGCTCCTGGACGATGACGTCGTAGAAGCCGGGGGCGGGCCAGTCCGGGTAGAACGCGAGGCCGTCCGCGTCGAGCACGCCGTTGAACGTCTCGATCAGGGCGGCGCTCTTCTCATCGGTGATGTCGGCCGTGTCGGCGGCGACCGGCAGGCCGCCGTTGTTGCCGATGATCGCCTGGATCTCGGGGCGCATCGTGATGTCGATGAACTCGTAGGCGAGCTCCTTGTTGGCGGCGTTCTCCGGGACGACCCAGAGGTTGCCCGAGGAACCGAGAGAGAGGTCGGCGCCGGGGAACGCGGTCATGCTCCAGTCGAAGCCGGTCGCCTCGGCGACGAAGCGTCCGAACCACCAGGACCCGGACACGAAGATGGGCGAGGTGCCGTTGATGAACGAGACACCGGCATCTTCGGCCTTGACCGAAGAGACGTCCGAGGCGATGTAGCCCTTGTCGACGTACTCCTTCAGCGTCTCGGTCGCCGAGGTGATCTCGGGGCCCTGCCAGTCGACCGGGTTCTTGTACAGCTGGTAGTCGTCCACGAAACCGCGGTCGCCCTCCATGAGCGCGAGCTGGTACCAGAGCTGCCCGAGCGGGTACTCGGCACCGGCCTCGGCCAGCGGGGTGATGCCCTGGGCGACGAACGCGTCGAGCACGTCGACGAACTCGTCGTAGGTCGTCGGGATCGTGAGCCCCGCCTCGGCGAAGGCGTCTTCGTTGTAGTAGACGCCGACGAACTCGCCGTAGTTCGGCACACCGAACCAGGCGTCGCCGCCCATGACGCCGTCCTCGGAGTACTTGGCCGTCGTCTGCAGGGAGGGGGCGAGCTTCTCGTCCCAGCCGTACTCCTCGACGGCATCCGAGATGTCGGAGATCAGCCCGGTCGATGCGAGGAAGCCGGCGGTCGCGTTGCCCTTGTTGAACTCCATCAGGTCGGGGGCGGCGTCGGTGTCGAGCACCTGGCTGGCGGTCTTCTGGATCTGCTCGAAGGACTTCTCCTCGAACTCGACCGTCGCGCCGGTCTCCTCCTCGAAGATCTTGATGGCCTCGGCCCACGCCTTGCCCATCGCGCTGTCGGCGCCCTCGTAGTGCCAGAGCTTGAGGGTCTGACCGTCACCGCCGTCATCGCCGGAGCCGGCGGTGCAGCCGCTCAGTGCGATCCCGGTGGCGGTGAGCGCCGCCATCACGGCCAGCGCCTTCGTCCTGCGGATGTTGCGTGCCATCGTCGGCACTCCTTTCTCGGTGGCCCATCGGGCCGGACACTTCTCTGGGTCGGGTGTTCAGTTGTGGGGGAGCGAATCGTCGAAGCGTTTCGACAAAGCGCATGCGGAAGCGGAGCTCCGGCGGGGTCAGTCCTGAGAGGAGTTGACGGATCCGACGGAGCGGTATTCGGGAGGGATGAGATGGATGCCGGGCTGCACGTTCGCCTCTTCCAGGCGGCGCACCGCGAGGTCGACGGCGAGCTCGCAGGACTGCTGCGGCACGAGCGGGATGGTGTCGACCGGGACCGACAGGGTCGTGGTGTCGAAGGATGCGGCGGCGGAGATGACGGACACGTCGTGGCCGACGCGCAGTCCCTTCTCGTCGAGCACCGCGAGCAGCGCGGCGTGCACATCATCGACCGCGTGCACGATGAACGCCCGGGTGCCGCGTTCGATCGCGGCCTCGGCCGCCGCGCGCACGGCGACGATGTCGGTGACCGACGCTCCGGTCGTCACCCAGTCGAGTCCGACGCCGCGCTCGAGCGCACGATCCTGGACCCCGTGGAGCAGCCGCCGCGGGAAGTTCGACTTCCGGTACGACACCTCCGTCTGCCCGAGGAGCGTGATGCGGGCGTGCCCGGCATCCGCCAGGCGATCGACGGCCAGGTGTCCAGCCGCCTCGAAGTCGAGGTCGACGCAGGTCAGCCCCACCTGATCGTCGGGGATGCCGATGAAGACGGTGGGGGTGCGCACGGACCGTGCGATCGCCGCACGCTCGTCGTCCGGCGCGACATCCAGCACGAGGATCGCGTCGACGAGGTTGCTGGCCGCGACGCGGTTCATGCCCTCGGAGGCCTGCTCTTCGGTCAGCAGCAGGATGTCGTACCCGCGCCGGCGCGCAGCCACCGCGGTGGCCAGCACGAACGCCATGTGCGTCGGGGCGTGCGTGTCGGCGCGCAGAGGCTCGGTCAGCGCGAAGATGTGGGTGCGGCGGCCGGCCAGCATCCGGGCTCCGGCATCGGGCTCGTATCCGAGCACGCGTGCGGCATCCTCGATGCGGAGGCGGGTCTTCTCGCTCACGGGACGCTTGCCGCTGAGCGCGTAGGAGACGGTGCTGATCGATACGCCGGCGGCCTCGGCCACCTCGTGGATCGTCGTCATCGTGACTCCATCGTCGTCGTGCGGGAAAGCTGTCGAAGCGTTTCGCTAACGCCTCTGCAGCGATGATAGGCACGACCGATGGGAGAGCGCAAGCTTTTTGTGGTCGCTCGCAACATATTCGTGACCATCACGATGGGAGCGGTCCCGCCGATGGACGTTCAGAGGCGACGGAGTCTCGATGGGGGAGGGGATTCGAGACCCCGCCGCCGGTCTAAGGGGTGACGCGGATCTCGGCGATGACCTCGCCGTACGCCGTCTCTCCGACGGGAGTGAAGCCGACGCGGTGGAAGAACGTCTCCGGTCCTCCGTCGCCCGCTTCGTAGATCACGTTCACATGGTCGACGTCGCGCTGGCGCGCCTCTTCGATGAGCGCCTCCACCGCGAAGCGTCCGACGCCGCGGCCCTGGTCGTCGGCGTCGACGTTGATGCGCCAGAGCACCGATCGGAAGTGCTCCTCGGGCGCCTCGCCGTCGAAGTTCGCGCTGACGAACCCCACGACCTCGTTGCGATCGAGGATCACCCGCTGCCAGGACGTCTGCGGGTTGATGACAGTGGCCGCGATCCCGTAGGAGACGGGCGCGAGGAACTGCTCCTGTCCGGGCTTGAGCGACAGGTTGTTCACGGCGACGATCGTCGCGGCGGAGAGTTCGACCATGCGCAGTTCGGACATGATCCCAGGCTAACCCCTCCCGCGCGGAGGCACACGCTTCGGCGGAACATTTCGCTCACGGCCGCAACGGGGGTGCGTGCGGATGCCGTCGGCGAGGCGCGCGGCCCACGCGGCCAGAGCCGCTCAGGTATCTTGGTATCGAGACAAAAAGACCCCGCGAACGGAGAACCTCCTGGTGACCGACGACGCCATCATCTACACCTACACAGACGAGGCGCCGGCACTTGCCACCGCCTCCTTCCTGCCGATCATCCAGGCCTACACCGGCCAGGCCGGCATCGAGGTCGAGACCCGCGACATCTCGCTCGCCGGCCGCATCCTCGCCGCCTTCCCGCAGAAGCTCACCCCGGAGCAGCAGGTCGGCGACTCGCTGGCCGAGCTCGGCGGCCTCGCCACGCTGCCCGAGGCGAACATCATCAAGCTGCCGAACATCTCGGCATCCATCCCGCAGCTGAAGGGCGCGATCGCCGAGCTGCAGAAGCAGGGCTACGACATCCCCGACTTCCCGGACGAGCCGTCCTCGCTCGAGGAGAAGGACGTGCGCGCCCGCTACGACCGCATCAAGGGATCCGCGGTCAACCCCGTGCTCCGCGAGGGCAACAGCGACCGGCGGGCACCCCTGGCGGTGAAGAACTACGCCAAGAAGCACCCGCACCGCAACAAGCCGTTCGCAGAGGGCTCGAAGACGCGCGTGGCCACTCTCGGCCATGACGACTTCAAGCACAACGAGCGCTCCTGGGTGGCCGCTCACGACGACGTCCTGAGCTTCCGTCACACGGCCGCCGACGGCACCGTCACCGTGCTCAAGGAGGGCCTCAAGGTCCTGCCGCGCGAGATCATCGACGCGACGTTCCTCTCCGCGAAGGAGCTGGACGCCTTCCTCGCCGAGACGCTGGCGACGGCCAAGACCGACGACATCCTCTACTCGGTGCACCTCAAGGCGACGATGATGAAGGTCAGCGACCCGATCATCTTCGGCCACGTCGTGAAGGCGTTCTTCGCGGACGTGTTCGCGCAGTACGGCGACCAGCTCGCCGCTGCCGGCCTCAGCGCGAACGACGGCCTCGGCTCCATCCTCACCGGACTGGCGAACGTGGCCGGCGGCGACGAGATCGCGGCCGCCTTCGACAAGGCGATCGCCGAGGGTCCGCGCCTGTCCTACGTGAACTCCGACAAGGGCACCACGAACCTGCATGTTCCGAGCGACGTCATCGTCGATGCGTCGATGCCCGCGCTCGTGCGCAACGGCGGCAAGCTGTGGGGCAAGGACGGCGGCGAGGCCGACACGCTCGCCGTCATCCCGGACTCGTCGTACGCGAGCGTCTACCAGGCCGTGATCGACGACGTGATCGCGAACGGTCCGCTCGACCCCGCGACCATCGGCACGGTGCCCAACGTGGGTCTCATGGCGCAGGCGGCCGAGGAGTACGGCAGCCACGACAAGACGTTCGAGATCGCTGCGGACGGCATCGTCCAGGTGCTCGACAGTGAGGGAACGGTGCTGATCGAGCATCAGGTCGGCAAGGGCGACATCTGGCGCGCGACGCAGACCAAGCACATCCCGGTGATGGACTGGGTCAAGCTCGCCGTCAACCGCGCTCGCGCCAGCAACGTGCCTGCCGTGTTCTGGCTCGACGCGAACCGCTCGCACGACGCGCAGATCATCGCCAAGGTGCACCAGGGGCTCGCCACCCTCGACATCAAGGGTCTGACGATCACGATCCTCGCGCCCGAGGAGGCCACGCGCTACACGCTCGCGCGGATGCGCCACGGGCTCGACACGATCTCGGTCACCGGCAACGTGCTGCGCGATTACCTCACCGATCTGTTCCCGATCCTCGAGGTGGGCACGAGCGCCAAGATGCTCTCGATCGTCCCGCTCCTCGCGGGCGGCGGCCTGTTCGAGACCGGTGCCGGCGGATCGGCGCCCAAGCACGTGCAGCAGCTGGTCGAGGAGAACTACCTCCGCTGGGACTCGCTGGGCGAGTTCTTCGCGCTGGCGGCCTCGCTCGAGCACTTCGCCGACCGCACGGGCAACGAGAAGGCCCGCGTGCTCGCCGAGACGCTGGATGCCGCGACCGGCACCTTCCTCGAGGAGGACCGTTCACCGGGTCGTGCGCTCGGCACGATCGACAACCGCGGCAGCCACTTCTACCTGAGCCTGTACTGGGCTCAGGAGCTGGCTGCGCAGACGAAGGATGCCGAGCTCGCCGCGTCCTTCGCGCCGATCGCGGAGACGCTTGCGAAGAACGAGGAGACCATCGTCTCCGAGCTCAACGCGGTGCAGGGAAAGCCGGTCGATATCGGCGGCTACTACCGCCCCGACGTCGCGCTCGTCGAGAAGGCCATGCGCCCGTCCAGCACGCTGAACGGCATCGTCGACGCACTGCGCTGACGGAAGACGAAGGGGCCGGATGCGAATCGCATCCGGCCCCTTCGTGCATCTCCGCGAGGAGAGGTCAGTTGTGGACCGAGACCTCGAGGCCGACGGGCGACCAGTCGTAGACGTACTTGGCCAGGTCGATCGGCAGGTTGACGCAGCCGTGGCTCATGCGGTTGCCGAAGTTGTTGTGCCAGTAGGTGCCGTGGAAGCCGATGTTCGTCGTGAACCAGGTGATCCACGGCACGTTCTCGGTGCAGTACGGGGCTCCGGGGTAGCAACCCATGTCCTGCATGCGCGTGTGCGCGAAGACCTTGAAGTTGCCGGTCGGGGTCGCTGTGCCCGGAAGCCCGGTGGACACCGCCCAGGAGTTCACGACATTGCCGTTCTCGTAGAGCGTGGCGCGCTGCGAGCCGAGGTCGACGTCGATCTTGCGGAACAGCGTGACCGTCTCGAACGGGACCTCGGTGACGTCGAGCGGGAAGACGCCGTCGCCTGCAGCGAGCTGCTGGGCGAAGTCCTCGGCGACGCCGGACGTGTCGCCGACGGTGCGGCCGGTGACGCCGGCCTGCTCGTCGCGGAGCACATTGCCCGCCGAGTCGACGATGCTCGTCGCGTTGACCGGCGCACGGTCGACGACCAGGCCGAGGTAGTCGGAGGTGGCCTTGATCGCCTGCGGGTCGGCCTCGATGCGCAGCTGGCCGTCGACATCGACCACGGTGAGCCACGTCGCGGCGGTAGCCGGATCGATGGGCACCGTGCGCTCCTCGCCGACGTAGAAGCCGATCGTGGTGAGCATGGTGTTGAGCTTCGCGGCGGTCGCGGCGGCATCGTCGTCGGAGACGGCGGGGAGTGCTTCGGCCGGGCCGCCCGGGAACTCGACGGTCTTGCTGCCGTCGGCGATGGCGTCGACGAACGCGGCGTTGAGCGCAGACACGTCGATGCCGGTTCCGGTCTCGGACGGGGTCGTGACGTAGGCCGCGGTCGCCGCGTCGAAGGTCACGCCCGCGTCGACCGGGTCTTCGAAGCTGCTCGGCACCGCGGCGCGCAGCGCGCTCGTCGCCAGCTCCGTGTCGAAGGCGATGTCGGCAGGCACCGGGTCGCCCATCCAGGCGCCGAGGTTCCACATCGGTGCGGCGGCGAACGCCTCGTCGGCGAGGGCCGTCGCATCGACCGTGGCGCCGAGGTCGGCACCGGTCAGCACGGTCCCCTCGCCCTCACCGGTGAGGACGACCTCGGTCTCGGCGAGGTGCGCGTTGATCGCGTCTGCGGCGGCGCCGGGAGTCATGAAGCCCACGGGGATGCCGGCGACCGTCGTGCCCGGGGCGATGAGGATCGTCGAGGCCGCACCGGCACCGAGCACGATGACGCCGATGCCGATCCCGATCCACAGGCCGAGACGGCGCTTCTTCGGAGCCGGTTCGATGGGCGCCCAGGCCAGCGGCTGGTCGCCGTCGGCGGGCGGCATGGCGTCGGTGGGAGTGCCGGTGGGTGCGATGACGGAGGTGGGTGCGTCGTCGTCGCCCCTCGCCCCTGCTGCTGCGCCCGGCACGGAGATCACATCGGTCACGAACTTCACCCCCCGGTTCTCGCGTGTCCTTTTGCTCAATAGTACGGGATGGGAGATAACGGGGAGGCAACGGTCCTCGGCGCAGATGACGCCGGAAAAAAAGAGGGTCAGCCGATGACGGCGAGTCCGTCGATCTCGACCAGCATCTCCTCGCGGGGCAGACCGGTGAAGACGGTGGTGCGCGAGGGGAGCACGCCGCTGGTCGTGTGCGCGGTCACGAAGGCCCCGTAGGCCTCGTTCATGATCGGGAAGTCCTCGCGCTTGGTGAGATAGACGCGCAGCATCACGACGTCGTCGAACGTCGCACCGGAGGCCTCGACGATCGCCTTGACGTTCTCGAGCGTGCGGGTGGTCTGCGCGGCGACGTCACCGGGGAACAGGTACTCGTTCGTCTCGGGGTGGACGGGACCCTGGCCGGACACCTGCACGATCGGTCCCTTGCGGACGCCCTGCGAGAAGGTGTGCGCGGGGGCGGGGGCGGCGTCGGTCGAAACTCGGGTCTTCGCGGTCATGGTTCCACCCTAGTAGCCTTGTTAGGTGCCTCTACAAATTCCGGACCCCCTTCTCGGCGCCTGGGTGAAGGGCTTTCCGGCCCGTGCATCCGGGCTGCATCTCTCAGAGGTCGCCGGGGCGGAGCTGCACCTCTCCGATCTCGTCACCCCGGTGCTGACGGTGCATGAGGACGCGCTCGCGCACAACGAGGCCACCGTGTTCTCGTGGGCCCGCGACCGGGGCGTGCTCCTGGCGCCGCACGGCAAGACGACGATGGCGCCGGCGCTCTGGCAGCGCCTGCTCGATGCCGGCGCGTGGGGCATCTCCGTGGCGACCCCCTGGCAGGCCGAGGTCGCCGTCGACGCGGGCGTGCCGACGGTCCTCATCGCGAACGCCGTCACCGACGCGGCTGCCGCCGCGCGCCTCGGTGAACTGCTCGCGGCCGACGAGGGGCTGCGCATCCTGTGCTGGGCGGACTCGCTCGCCGGCGTGGAGATCCTGGCGGAGGCGCTGGCAGACGCGGACCGGCCGCTCGACGTCCTGGTGGAACTCGGCGGCGCGGCTGGTCGCACCGGCGCCCGCACCGTCGAGGAGGGCGAGCGCATCGCCGGAGCGATCTCCTCGGCCCCGGGTCTGCGGCTCGCCGGTGTCGCCGGCTACGAGGGCCCTTTCGGACCGGACCGCAGCGATGCCTCGGTCGCCGCCGTGGACCGGTACCTGCAGACGCTCGTCGACCTGCACGAGCGGCTGGCGTATCCCGAAGGCATCCGTCCGGTGCTCAGTGCAGGAGGCAGTTCGTTCCCCGACCGTGCGGCAGCCGTGCTGGCGCGCAGCGAGCGCGCCGACGTCGTGCTGCGGTCGGGTGCCTTCCAGATCCACGACGACGGCTTCTACAGCCGGATGTCGCCGTTCGGTGAGTTGACCGGCACGGCTCCACTGCGATCGGCCATGCACGCCTGGGCGCGCGTGCTCTCGCAGCCGGAGGACGGCCTCGCCCTGCTCGATGCCGGACGACGTGACGTGCCGTTCGACATCGATCTGCCCGTGCCGCAGTCGATCGCCGGCGAGATCACGGCCCTCAACGACCAGCACGCGTTCCTCCGTCTCGACGAAGGGGCCGCGGTGTCGGTGGGCGAGGTCGTGCGACTCGGGCTCTCGCACCCGTGCACCGCCTTCGACAAGTGGAAGGTCGTCGCCGTCATCGACGATCCGGATGCCGCGGACCCGCGCGTGATCGGAGCGGTGGCGACATGCTTCTGAGCGCGGAGAAGGCGGCGGCCGGTCTCGTGCGGGTCTATCGTGCGGCGACCGTCGTCGACGGCACCGGTGCTCCGCGGTACGCGGCCGACGTGGCGGTGGAGGGGGCACGGATCGTCGCGATCGTGAAGAGCGCGGATGCCGGTTCCGTCGAGCTCGAGCTGCCCGAGGGAACCGTCGAGATCGACGCGACGGGTCTCGTCCTCTCGCCCGGCTTCATCGACATGCACGCGCACAGCGACCTCGCGATCCTGACCGGCGCCGCGCACGACGCGAAGATCCGGCAGGGCGTCACGACGGAGGTGCTCGGGCAGGACGGCCTCGGCTACGCACCGCTCGACGACGCGACGGCATCCGTCATCCCCGCGCAGATCGCCGGCTGGAACGGCGTGCCGGCATCCGCGCCCTGGCGCACGATGGACGACCTCCTCGCGGCGATCGACGCGGCGGCCGTCGCGAACGCCGCCGTGCTGGTACCGCAGGGGAACCTCCGCATGATGGTCGTCGGGCACGAGAACCGGCGCGCGACGCCGGCCGAGATCGGGGCGATGTCGGACCTGCTCGGTCAGGCTCTCGACGCCGGCGCCTTCGGGATGTCCAGCGGCCTCACCTACACGCCCGGCATGTACGCCGACACCGACGAGCTCGAGGCGCTCTGCCGTGTCGTCGCCGAGCGCGGCGGATACTGGGCGCCGCATACCCGCAGCTACGGCGCGGGGGCGCTCGACGCCTACCGCGAGGCCCTCGACATCGGCCGGCGCACCGGCTGCCCGATCCACCTGACCCACGCGACGATGAACTTCGCCCCCAACCGCGGGCGTGCGGGCGAGCTGCTCGCCGTGGTCGACGAGGCGATCGCCGACGGGGTCGACGTGACGCTCGACACCTACCCGTACCTCCCGGGCGCGACGACGCTGTCAGCCCTGCTCCCCAGCCGGCTCGCAGCGACCGGCGACCTGCTGCACGCCCTCTCCGCCCTCGATGCGGACGGCCGCGAGGAGGTGCGCGTCGAGCTCGAGGAGATCGGCTGCGACGGCTTCCACGGTGAGAAGGCCGACTGGTGGGCGATCCAGATCTCCGGGGTCGCGAACCCCGCGCTCGCCGACCTCGTCGGGTGCACGGTCGCCGAGATCGCCGCGACGACAGGCCGCCGTGCCGTCGACGTCGTGCTCGAGACGATCATCGAGGATGCCGGCGCCACCGGCATCCTCATGCACATCGGCGACGAGGAGAACGTCCGCGCGATCATGCGCCATCCGCGGCACACGGGCGGCAGCGACGGCATCCTGATCGGCGCCCGCCCGCATCCGCGGGGTCGCGGCACCTTCCCGCGCTACCTCGGGTACTACGTGCGCGAACTCGGCATCCTCACCCTCGAGGAGGGGATCCGGCACCTTTCCGGCACTCCTGCCGCACGACTGGGCCTGGATCGCGGGGATGCTCCGCGCGGCATCATCCGCGCGGGCGCCACGGCCGATCTCGTGCTGCTCGATCCGCGGACCATCGCCGCGGGGGCGACCTTCGAGAAGCCGCGGGAGGCGCCGACCGGCATCGTCGAGGTGCTCGTCGGGGGCGTGCCCGTGATCGCCGCCGGAGAGGTCACCGGATCGACGCCGGGGCGGGCGCTGCGGATGCCGCCGCCC
>NZ_SSDJ01000027.1 GCF_004794465.1 Microbacterium sp. K24
CGTCGCGCCCGAGGGCGGCGGTGCCTGGCTGGCCGGCATCCCCGGCATCGGCGCCGCACCCCTGCCGGTCGGCGGCATCCTCGGCATCCCGGCGAATCCGTTCCAGGACGACGTGCGCCGCGTGATCGGCTGGTCGGGTGCCTGGCGTGCCTACCTCGACCGTGTGCGTCCGCCGCTGACGATCGGGCATCAGCTGAGTCTGGGGAAGCTCGTGGCCTCGCGGATGGGCGCGAAGGTCCGCGACCGTCTCGTCGCGCCGGTGACGACCGGGGTGTACTCCGCCTCGCCCGACGATGTCGACGTCGACGTCGCCGCCCCCGGCCTCAACGCCGCGCTCACGCGCGTCGGCTCGCTGTCCGGCGCGGTGGGCGCGCTGCGCGACGCGGCTCAGACCGCCGCCAAGACGCCGGGCGCTGCGGTCGAGGGCCTGTCCGGAGGCATGAGCGTGCTGGTCGATGCCCTCGTGGAAGACCTGCTCCGTCTCGGCGCCGAGGTCCGCACCGGCGTGCGCGTCCGGAGTGTCGAGAAGACGGATGCCGAGTGGACGGTCGACGCGGAGATCGAACCCGATCCCGACGCGGTCGAACCCGACACCGACGAGGAGACCGACGACTCCGTCTCGTTCAGCGCCGACGCGGTGATCATCGCCACGGCGGAGTCGGCGGCCCGTGCCCTCCTCACCGGCAGCGTGCCTGCCCTGGCGGATGCGGAGCCGTCGTCGTCGCCGGAGATCGAGATCGTGACGCTGCTGCTCGACGCCCCGTCGTTGCGCGTCGTTCCCCGTGGCACCGGCGTGCTGACCGTGCCGGGAAGCCACACGGCCAAGGCGCTCACGCACTCCACCGCGAAGTGGGGCTGGGTGCGCGAAGCGGCGGGGGACCGCGAGATCGTGCGGGTCTCGTTCGGTGCGCAGGGGGAGCCCGCCGCCACGGCGGGGCTGCCCGATGACGAGGCCGCGCAGCTGGCGCTGCACGAGGCGTCGGCACTGCTCGGGGTGCCTCTCGCCCCGGCTGCGCTCCTCGCCGCGCACCGCGCGCGCTACGTCCAGTCGCAGCCCGCCTCCATCATCGGCTCGGGCGA
>NZ_SSDJ01000028.1 GCF_004794465.1 Microbacterium sp. K24
GGCGACGAGGTCGACTTCAGCACCGACGGCCAGCTCACCTACAAGGCGACGGCGAGCCAGCAGGGCCGCAAGGACGTCACGGTCACGGTGGCCGACGGCTTCGGGGAGCTGACGACGACCACGATCACGCTCGACGTGCGGGCGCAGGGCACCACGAAGCCGAAGACCAACGCCGATCACGTCGTGACGCGCGTCGGCGAGCAGATCACGGTCGCCCCGCTCGCGAACGACACGAGCTCGGGCCTCGAGCCGCTGCGTCTCGGCCGCGTCGACGAGGTGCCGGGCGCCACCGTGCTGCCGGACTTCACCAACAAGACATTCAGCTTCACGGCGCCCGCGGTCGGGGTCTATTACGTGCAGTACCTCGCGACAGCAGGACCGGAGAACGGCGAGGGCCTCGTCCGCATCGACGTGACCGAGGCGGCCGAGGTCGATCTGCCGCCGGTCGCCGTCCGCGACGTCGCCCTGCTGCCGACCGGCGGCGACGTGCTCATCGGCGTGCTCGACAACGACACGGATCCCGCCGGCGGCATCCTCGTCGTGCAGTCCGTGTCGATCGAGCCGGGCACCGGCGTCTCGGTCTCGGTGCTCAATCACGAGACCCTGCGCATCACCGATCAGGGCACGCTCGAGGAGCAGGTGCGCATCACGTACCGGATCTCGAACGGCAAGCAGTCCGCCGAGGGCGAGGTCGTCGTCGTGCCGATCCCGGCGGCGGAGGAGATCCTCCAGCCGGTCACGAATCCCGACACCGCCTACGTGCGCGCGGGCGACGTCGTGACGATCCCGGTGCTCGACAACGACACCCACCCGAGCGATGACGCGCTGCACGTCGCGCCCGAGCTCATCGAGCCGTTCGTCCAGCCGGAGGACGGCGAGGCGTTCGTCTCGCAGGACCAGGTGCGCTTCAAGGCGGGGCCCGA
>NZ_SSDJ01000029.1 GCF_004794465.1 Microbacterium sp. K24
GACGTCTTCGTGATCCAGACGCCGCCGTCGTTCAGATCGACCTTCGTCGTGGGGAAGCCCTCGTACGTGAGCGCCATGGTCGTGATGGCGATGACGCCGGCGGTGACCCCCGCGGCCGCGGCCAGCGTCTTGGGTCGCGCGCGCATCCACGACAACGCCTTCATACCCGGTTCCCCCCAGGGTCATACACACTCTTCGGCTTCCACCGCCGCCCAGCGGGCGGACGGCGCACCCGTTCATCCTAACCACGTCCGGAATATCGCTTGACGGGCAGACCTGCCCGTCTCGGGCAGCTCACGCCCGCCAGCATCCCTCCAGGTGGTCGTCGACCATGCCGGCCGACTGCATCAGCGCGTACATGGTGGTCGGCCCCACGAACCGGAACCCGCGACCGCGCAGCTCCTTGCTCAGCGCGGCCGACTCCGGCGTGACGGCGGGCACGTCGGCCATCGACGACGGACGGATGCCGGATGCCGGTGGCGCGAACGACCACATCAGCTCGTCGAGCTCTCCCTCACCCATCTCGCGGACCAGGCGGGCGTTGCCGATGGTCGCCTCGATCTTCGCGCGGTTGCGGATGATGCCGGCATCCGCCATCAGGCGCTCGATGTCGGCCTCGTCGAACTCCGCGACGACGTCGGGCTCGAAGCCGGCGAACACCTCGCGGAACCGCGGGCGCTTGCGCAGGATCGTGATCCACGAGAGCCCCGCTTGGAAGCCCTCCAGCGCCATCTTCTCGAACAGTGCACGGTCGCCGTGCAGCGCCGTTCCCCACTCCTCGTCGTGATAGCGCCGGTACTCGACATCGTCGCCCACCCAGGCGCAGCGGGCACGGTCGTCGGGGCCCACGAGGAGAGAAGTCATCGGGCCAGGCTATCCGCGGCGACCGACATCGCCGCGATGGATCACCTCACCCGTTCAGGCCGGCAGATAGGCGTCGTAGCGGGAGAGCAGCGGCTGCGAGCGCGGATCCGCCACGGCCGCGGCGCCCACGGCGCACGCGGCGGCGAGTGCGCGATCGGCGGCGACCCCCGAGGCGAGCCCGATCGTGAGCGCGGCGCAGAAGGCGTCGCCCGCGCCCACCGTGTTCTCCACGGTGGTCTCGACCGCCGGCGCCGCGGCGACCTCGACGCCCGACTCGAACAGCTTCGCGCCCTCGGCCCCGTAGGTGACCGCGACGCGCTTCGCCGCACGCAGGGCGGGGATCAGCGCGTACTCGGTCTCGTTGACGATGATGAGGTCCGCGCGCGCGAGCACCGACTCCGGGAGGTCGCGAGCCGGGGCGGCGTTCACAGCCAGGTAGCCCCGCACCTGCTCGGCGAGCGCGACGACGAGGTCCATCGAGATCTCGAGCTGCGCGAGCACGGCCTCATCCGCCGCGAACTCGACGCCGGCGAGGTCGATGTCGCCGTTGGCTCCTTCGCACACCGCGATCTGGTTCTCCCCCTCGCGGTCGACGACGATCAGAGCGACCCCCGTCGGCTCCTCGCTGGTCTGCACGCTCGTCGTGTCGACGCCGGCCGCCTCGAGCTCCGCACGCATCCAGGCGCCGTCGGGATCGGTGCCCACCGCGCCGATCATCCGGACGGCGGCGCCGAGCCGTGCGGCCGCCGTCGCCTGGTTCGCGCCTTTCCCGCCCGCCTCGCGGACGAGACGACCGCCGCCGACCGTCTCGCCGGCCTGCGGAAGTCGCTCGGCGCGGGCCGTGAGGTCGACGTTGATGCTGCCCACGATGGTGAGGGGAAGGGGATTCTGCACGGATGCTCGCAATCAGGAGGTGGTCTGGACGACGGAGAGGTGGCCGACGCGGGACGAGACGATGCACTTGGCCAGGTAGACGGGCATGCCGCCGGTCGTCACCGTCTGGGTGAGGATGAGCACGGGGTCGGCGGCGCCGAGACCGAGCAGCTCTCCGCGCGAGGAACCCACGACGTTGACGGTGATCTCGCACACCGCGGAATCGAAGACGACGCCCTGTTCCCGCAGCGCCGACAGGACGCTCGACGATGACGCGGCGGCCTGCTCCAGTCCGTCGGCGATGGCCGGGCTGATGTCGCTGAGATAGCGTCCGGCGGGCAGGTGCTCCTGCAGGATCGCGACCGGTTCGCCGTGCCGCTCGACGACGGCCTCGCGGAACCAGGTGTTCGCGGCCGCATCGAGGGCGAGCTTGCTCGAGGTGAAATCCGTCGTGGACTGCAGGTCGAAGCTGATCGCGCGGACGACCACATCGTCCTCACCGTCGGAGAGGGCCTCCTCGAGCGGGCGCAGCTCCTCCAGCCCCACGCGGGGCAGGTCGTCGGCGACGAATCGCCCGATACCGCGGCGGGTGAGGATCAGCCCGTCCTCTTCGAGCAGCATGAGGGCTTCCCGCACGACCGTGCGGCTCACCCCGAGCGCCGTGCCCAGCTCGGTCTCCCGCGGAAGGGCGGAACCCAGCTCGAACACGCCGGAGCGGATGCCGTCGGCGATGCGCGAGTACACCGCCACGCGCAGGGGCTGGCCGACGGTGCTCGTCAGACTGCGACCGAGGAACTGGTCGATCTCCTTCGTCATGCCGGGTTCCTTCCGTGGCGGTACGAGGGCGGATGCCCCTCGTATTCAAGCACGAGATGTCCCGTGTTGACGATGTTGGACCGGAGAGGTATAACATCAGACAGGCCTCACCCGAGGGCACCCCTGACGAAGGAGTCTCCGTGCACACCTCTGCCACCACCGCATCTCCGGGCACCGACGCCCGCGAACCCGTGCGAGGAGCCCGCGCCGTCGGGCTGGTCGCGACGCTCATCCTCGGCGTGCTGTCCTACCAGCTGAACGCGAGCATGATCACGCCCGCACTGCCCGACATCGCCGCCCAGCTCGGCGAGGACATCGGCCAGGTGGCGCAGGTGTCGTCGCTGTTCTTCGTCGCCGGCGCCGTCGGCGGCGTGGTGCTCGGCCGATGGAGCGACTTCATCGGCCGCAAGCGCGCACTGTTCCTCGTGCTCGGCATCCTCTCGGTCGGCACGCTGCTGTGCCTCTTCGCGCCGAACCTGACGGTGCTGCTCATCGGCCGCGTGCTGCAGGGCGCCTCGAGCGCCGCGTTCCAGCTGGCCTACGTCATCCTCAGCGAATCGCTCAGCGCCAAGGTCTTCGGCACCACGCTCGGCATCATCACGGCCGTCAACGGCGGCGTCGGCGGAGTGGACGGCTACATCGGCGGGCTGCTCAGCGAGACCTTCGGCTTCCGGTCGATCTTCGTCGTGATCTTCCTCGTCGGCCTCGTGGCGATCGTCTGCGTCGCCCGGGTCATCCCCTCCTCCCCGGGCGGAGCATCCACCGGGAAGATGGACTGGTGGGGCGCCGCGGTCCTGTCGATCGCGCTGATCTGCGTGACGTACTTCGTCTCCTCCGGGCCGGGCGCGGGCTGGCTCGCCCCGATCACGCTCCTCTACCTCGGCGGCACGGTCGTCGCCCTCGTGGTGTTCTGGTTCGTCGAGAAGAGCCGCGCGACGCCGCTGATCGCCGTACAGCACCTGCGTTCACGTCAGGTGTGGCCGGTGCTCGCGACCACCGTCCTCACACTCTCCAGCGTCTTCGCCGTCATCAACTTCACGGTCGTGCTGCTCAGCCAAGACACCGCGAACGGCTTCGGACTCGATGCCGCGACCGCCGCGCTGCTGTTCCTCGCGCCGCCCGCACTGATCGGCGTCTTCGCGGCGCCGATGTCGGGATGGCTCGCCGGGCGCAAGGGCTGGATCCCGATCCTGCGCATCGGCATGGTCGCCTGCCTCGTGCTGCTGATCGTCATCGCCTTGCTCCCGCAGAGCTTCTGGGTCGTGTTCGCGATGATCGCGCTCCTCGGCGTCACCTACAACGGCATAGTCTTGACGACGATCAACGGCCTGGGCGTCGTGCAGTCGCCCGCCGAAGCACCGGCCGCACTCCCCGGGCTCAACGGCAGCGCGTTCGGAATCGGCGCCGGTCTCGGCATCGGCATCGTCGCGCCGTTCGCCGCGCAAGGCACGCCGGGCGGCTACGTCACGGCGCTGTGGATCTCGGTCGGGATCACGGCCCTCGCCCTCATCACCAGCTTCCTCATCACGCCGCGGACCGCGGCCGACGCCTGAACCACACCGGAGCACTCCATGACAGAGAACACCACCCGCCCCGTCTACTTCGACTGCGACACCGGCATCGACGACTCGCTCGCCCTGGCCTACCTGCTCGCCTCACCCGAGATCGCGCTCGTCGGCATCGGCACGGTCAGCGGCAACACCAGCTCGACGCAGGCAGCCGTCAACACACTGGGTCTGCTCGCCCTCGCCGGCCGCGATGACGTGCCGGTGGCCGTCGGCGCGCACGACTTCCTCACGCATCCGTTCGACGGCGGCGCCCCGCACGTGCACGGTGACAACGGCATCGGCGAGATCGACCTGACGCCCGCGACCCGCACGCCGGAGGACGAGGATGCCGCGCAGATGCTGATCCGGCTCTCCCATGAGTATCCGGGTGCGCTCGAGGTCATCGCCGTCGGTCCGCTGACGAACCTCGCGACAGCGCTCGCGCTCGACCCGACCCTCCCGTCGCGGGTGAAGCAGGTGACCGCGATGGGCGGCGCCGCGCTCGTACCCGGCAACATCAGCCCGGTCGCCGAGGCCAACATCGGCAACGACCCGGAGGCTGCGGCGGCGACGGTCTCGGCGGACTGGCCCGTCACGCTGGTGCCGCTCGACGTCACGATGGAGAACGTGTTCGACGAGGACGACCGGGCGACCCTGCTCGCCTCCGACCTCCCGCTCGCACGGACCGTCGGCGAGATGCTCGGCTTCTACTTCGACTTCTACGTCGGCACCTACGGCGAACGCTGCAGCGCCCTGCACGATCCGCTCGCCGCAGCGATCGCGGTAGGCGGGGTGTTGGCGACGAACGCTCCCGCCGTCTCCGTCGTGGTCGACACCTCGCAGGGGCCGGCGCGCGGGCAGGTGATCTGCGATCTGCGTGGTCAGCGCCGCGGACCGGTCGACCAGCCCGGCGCCACCGTGCGCGTGGTGCTCGGCACCGACGCCCCGCTCGCCCCGCACCTCGCCGCGCGGATCACCGGCGCCGAGGTGCTCGTCAGCTGATCGTCGCGGCGTCGATCACGAACCGGTACCGGACGTCCGAGGCCAGCACCCGCTCGTAGGCGGTGTTGATCTCGGATGCCGGGATCACCTCGATCTCGGCGGCGATGCCGTGCTCGGCGCAGAAGTCGAGCATCTCCTGCGTCTCGCGGACGCCGCCGATGTTCGAGCCCGCGAGCGAGCGGCGTCCGCCGATGAGCGACATGACCTGCACAGGAAGCGGCTCGGCGGGAGCGCCGACGCACACCATGGTGCCGCCGACATCGAGCAGGCTCAGGTACGCGCGCATATCGATCACGGCGCTCACGGTGTTGAGGATCACGTCGAAGGAGCTGCGGAGCTCCCGGAAGGTCTCGCGGTCGCTCGTCGCCCGGTAGTCGTCGGCGCCGAGCC
Organism: Microbacterium sp. K24; assembly: GCF_004794465.1. Taxonomy (GTDB): domain Bacteria; phylum Actinomycetota; class Actinomycetes; order Actinomycetales; family Microbacteriaceae; genus Microbacterium. The sequence goes on from NZ_SSDJ01000029.1 coordinate 5,493, forward strand.
GCAGGCCGTCGTCCTTCTTGCCCAGCGTCTGCGACAGCACGGTCACCTCGGCGCCGAGCGCGTGGGCGATCTGCACGCCCATGTGCCCGAGCCCGCCGAGTCCGACGACCGCGACGCGCGTGCCCGGACCGACGTTCCAGTGCCGCAGCGGCGAGTAGGTGGTGATGCCGGCACAGAGCAGCGGTGCCGCCACGTCGAGCGCGAGGGCATCGGGGATGCGGAGGACGAACGCCTCGGTCACGACGACCTGCTCGGAGTAGCCGCCCTGGGTGACGGTGCCGTCGAGGTCCGTGGAGCCGTAGGTGAAGATCGCACCCTCGGTGCAGAACTGCTCGTCGCCGCGCAGGCAGTTGCGGCACTCGCCGCAGGAGTTCACCAGGCATCCGACGCCGACCCGGTCGCCGACGGCGTGCTTCGTGACCTCGGCGCCCACGGCCGCGACGGTGCCGGTGATCTCGTGCCCGGGGGCGAGCGGATACTGCTGCGGCCCCCAGTCGCCCTGCACCGTGTGGATGTCGGAGTGGCAGATCCCGGCGAAGGCGATGTCGATGAGCACGTCGAGCGGACCGAGCTCACGGCGTTCGATGACGGTCTTCTCGAACGGTGCGGCTTCGCTCGGTGCGGCGTAGGCGGTGACAGTGGTCATCCTGTCGACATTACCCGCCCCACCCTTTTCGAATCGCGCGAATGGTCGGAATCCCCGCCCTGAGGCGACCAGTTGCGCGATTCGAAGGATGAGATCAGCGCTTCTTCAGATCGCCGAGCGGCTCGCGCTTGGTCTTCTTCTCCTTCACCGGCGCCTCACCGGAGGCCTCGAGGTCGGCGTAGTACGCGCGCGCCTCGTCCTGACGCTGCTTCTCGATGCCGCTCGCGATGGGTGCGCGCACGTGCTCGGGCTCGTACCCGAACGCGTCGACGAGGTCGAGCGCGTACGGACGCAGCCGTGCGCACAGCCGGTCGATGTAGCTCGATACGGCGGCGGCGCGCTGGGTCGACAGGCGGCCGTTGATCAGGTGCCAGGCGAGGTGCTTCTCGATGAGCTGCAGACCGAAGAGGTCGCGCAGCCAGGTGAGCACCTTCTTGGTATCGGCATCGTCGATCTCGTGCACGGCGTCGGTGAACGCCTCCCACTGCAGCAGCTCTCCGTGGGCGCGGGCGGCTTCGATGAGCTCGGCTTGGTTCTCGTTGAACAGGCGGGAGCCCAGCGCCTTGTCCTTCGCGCCCGGGCGCAGCCGTCCGGCGACGTCGGCCACCATCTGCTGCACGCGACCGGCGAGCAGGTCGTGCTGCTGCTCCTCGCGGAGGCCGCGCTCCACCGAGCGCGACACCTGACCGAAGTCGGAGACGGCCTGGCCGAGCTGACGCAGACCCGCCCCGTGGAAGACCTTGCCCGCGGTCATGCCGACCGCGAACTTCGCCAGCGCCGCGGCATCCTTGCCCTTGAACTGGCTGGCATAGTCGGTGAGCAGTCGCTTGCCGACCAGCTGCAGCAGGACATTGTTGTCACCCTCGAACGTGACGTAGATGTCGAGGTCGGCGCGGAGTCCGACCAGGCGGTTCTCGAACATGAAGCCGGCGCCGCCGCAGGCCTCGCGCGCCTCCTGCAGCGTGTCGAGCGCATGCCACGTCGACAGCGGCTTGAGCGCCGCAGCGAGCGTCTCGAGATCTTCGCGATCGGCCGGGGTGTCGGTGCGACCGGAGAAGACGCCGTCGAACTTCTGCAGGAACTCGTCGTGCGCGAAGATCTGCGCGTACGTCGTCGCGAGGCGCGGGAGCAGC
>NZ_SSDJ01000030.1 GCF_004794465.1 Microbacterium sp. K24
GAGTGAGCATCGGGAGGGGCCCGCGCAGCGGGAGGGAACCCGCTCTGCGAACGAAGGGAACATCCCGCATCCCGACCCACAGATGACCGACAACCCGAGAATCCAGAGACTGTCCGACCCCGAAGATAGGCTGATCCCGTGATTGTGGAGCACCTGAGTCTGGTCGATTTCCGCAATTACGCGACCGCCGAACTCGCCCTCCACAGCGGCCCCAACGTCCTCGTCGGCCGGAACGGTCAGGGCAAGACGAATCTCGCGGAGGCCGTGGTCTTCCTGGCGACGCTCGGTTCGCATCGGGTCTCATCGGATGCGCCGATGGTGCGCGACGGTCAGGAGTTCGCGATCATCCGCGCCCGTCTGTCGCATGGTGAGCGCAAGGTGCTGGTCGAGGTGCAGCTGAATCGGCAGGGTTCGAACAAAGCGCGCATCAACGGGTCGCCGTCGAAGGCGAATGAGCTTCCCCGCTATGCGCACGTGGTGCTGTTCGCTCCGGAGGATCTGCAGATCGTGCGTGGCGATCCGTCGTCTCGCCGTCGTTTCGCGGATCAGCTGCTCATCCAGCGCACGCCGCGGATGGCGGCCGTGCTCGCGGACTACGACCGGGTGCTCAAGCAGCGCAACGCCCTGTTGAAGTCGGCGCGGGCACGCGGCATCCGGGGTGAGGGTCTCAGCACCCTCGATGTATGGGATGACAAGCTCGTGGCGCTGGGTTCCGAGATCATCACCGCTCGTCAGCGTCTGGCCGCCGATCTGCAGCAGCCGGTGGCCGACGCGTACGCGGCGATCGCCGGTGAGGATCACCGTCCGCAGCTCGACTGGGCGCTGTCGGTGAGCGGCGCCGATCCGGAAGACGACGGCGCGGATCCGACGGATGCCGATGCCGCCGCCCCCTCCGACAAGGTCAGCGAGACGCGCCTCATCGCCGACCTGTTCCGCGCGTCGCTCGCGGCGAAGCGCTCGAACGAGCTCGATCGTGGTCTGACGCTGACGGGTCCGCACCGTGACGACCTGGTGCTGCGGGTGCGCGACCTTCCGGTGAAGGGGTATGCCTCGCATGGCGAGTCCTGGTCGGTCGCGCTCGCTCTCCGTCTCGCCTCGGCCGAGCTGCTGCGCAGCGAGTCGCCGGCCGGGGATCCGGTGCTCATCCTGGATGACGTCTTCGCCGAGCTCGACGCCGACCGGCGGCAGCGCCTGGCCTCGCTGACCTCGGGGTACGAGCAGGTGGTGGTCACGGCGGCGGTGGAGGAGGATATTCCCGAGGTGCTGCACGCGCACGTGGTGCGGATCAGCGCCGGCACCATCAGCGACGAGCGCCAGGTTCAGGAGGCGGCAGACGATGACTGACGTCAGTCCGACATCTGCGGCGGCCGAGGTCCCGGAGACGGTCGCCACCTATCTGCGCCTGCGAGGTCTCAAGCCGAGCTCGAGTTCGTGGAAGCGCAAGCGTCGCATCGTCGACGACGAGAACGCGCCGTTCACTCCCGGTCGCGACCCCGGTTCGCTCGGCGCGGTGCTCGATCGACTCAGCAAGGACTCCGGCTGGCAGACGACGCTGGCGCGTGAGGATCTCGTGCGGCAGTGGGCCGATCTCGCCGGCGCCGACACGGCGAAGCACTCCGAACCGGTCTCTCTGGAGCGCGGACTCCTCACGGTGAAGTGCGACTCGACGGCGTGGGCGAAGAACCTCCAGTTCATGCGGGCGACCATTCTCACGGAGATCGGGCGTCGCTATCCGGATGCCGGTGTCGAGAACCTCCGCTTCATCGGACCGGACGTTCCCTCCTGGAAATGGGGTCCCAGAGCCGTTCCAGGACGGGGCCCGCGCGATACCTACGGGTAGGGCACCATGCGAGGGGTCTGAAACGCTCAGAGGGCCACACGCGGCCGCTGAGCCGCATATCGTGACGAAATCCCGCTAGAATGGGAGTTCGTGATATCGATGTGGAGAATGCCCTCTGATGACGCCTGAATCCCCCGCAGATGAGACGGAATCGACCAACGGGGGACCCTCCGACCCCGCCGACGCGTCCGAGAAGACGAGCACGTCCATCTCCCCCAAGGTGAAGCAGCCCGGCGAGTACGGTGCCGACTCGATCCAGATCCTCGAGGGCCTCGAAGCCGTCCGCAAGCGACCCGGTATGTACATCGGATCCACGGGTCCGCGCGGTCTCCACCACCTGGTCTACGAGATCGTCGACAACTCCGTCGACGAGGCGCTGGCCGGTCATGCCGACACCATCCTCGTGACGATGCTCGCCGACGGCGGCGTGCGTGTCATCGACAACGGTCGCGGCATCCCCGTCGACCCGCACTCCTCCGACCCCAACAAGTCGACGGTCGAGGTCGTGCTCACGATCCTGCACGCCGGCGGCAAGTTCGGCGGCGGCGCCTACGCCGTGTCCGGCGGCCTGCACGGAGTCGGCTCGTCGGTCGTGAACGCGCTGTCGACGAGGTTCGACGTCGAGGTCAAGCAGAAGGGCTTCGTCTGGCGGCACTCCTTCGCCGACGGCGGCATCCCGCAGCAGAAGCTCGAGAAGGGCGAGGCGACCGACGAGACCGGAACGAGCATCACGTTCTGGCCCGACGCGAGCATCTTCACCGAGACGGTCGACTTCGACTACGACACCCTGCGCACACGCTTCCAGCAGATGGCCTTCCTCAACAAGGGTCTGCGCATCGAGCTGCGCGACGAGCGCGCGTCCTCCGCCTACGAGGTGGAGGAGGAGGGCGTCACGACCACCAAGCAACCCGCCGACGTGTTCCTCTACGAGCGCGGTCTCGTCGACTACGTCGAGTACCTCAACAAGGTGCGTCACGCCGAGGTGGTGAACGACGAGGTGATCGCGTTCGAGTCCGAGGACACCGTCCGCAAGATCTCGCTCGAGGTCGCGATGCAGTGGACGACCTCGTACACCGAGAACGTCTTCACTTACGCGAACACGATCAACACGCACGAGGGCGGCACGCACGAAGAGGGATTCCGTGCTGCGCTGACGACCCTGGTGAACAAGTACGCCCGCGCCAACAACATCCTCAAGGAGAAGGACGACAACCTCTCCGGAGACGATGTGCGCGAGGGACTCACCGCGGTCATCTCGATCAAGCTCGGCGAGCCCCAGTTCGAGGGGCAGACGAAGACGAAGCTGGGCAACACCGAGGCCAAGGCCTTCGTGCAGAAGGTCGTCGGCGATCAGCTCGGCGATTGGTTCGACCGCAACCCGACGCAGGCGCGGAACATCATCCGCAAGGCGCTCGACGCGGCGACCGCGCGTCTGGCCGCCCGGAAGGCCCGCGAGACCGCACGTCGCAAGAGCGTGTTCGAGTCGGCGGCGATGCCTGACAAGCTGAAGGACTGCACCAGCAAGGATCCGTCGATCAGCGAGATCTTCCTGGTGGAGGGTGACTCGGCCGGCGGTTCCGCCGTGCAGGGTCGCGACCCGCACACTCAGGCGATCCTGGCGCTCCGCGGAAAGATCCTCAATGTCGAGCGCGCGCGTCTCGACAAGGCGCTGGGCAACCGCGAGGTCCAGGCGATGATCCAGGCCTTCGGCACCGGCATCGGCGAGGACTTCGACATCGAGAAGGCCCGCTATCACAAGATCGTCCTGATGGCGGATGCCGATGTCGACGGCCAGCACATCACGACGCTGCTGCTCACGCTGCTGTTCCGCTACATGCGCGGACTCATCGAGGCGGGCTTCGTCTACCTCGCGATGCCGCCGCTGTACCGCCTGAAGTGGTCGAACTCGGCGCACGAGTACGTGTTCAGCGACGCCGAGCGCGACGCGCTGCTGAAATTCGGCCTCGACAACGGCAAGCGCATCCCGAAGGATGCCGGCATTCAGCGGTACAAGGGTCTCGGCGAGATGAACGCCAAGGAGCTGTGGGAGACCACGATGGATCACACGACCCGGACGCTCCGGCAGGTGACCATCGAGGATGCCGCGGCCGCCGACGAGATCTTCAGTGTGCTGATGGGCGAAGACGTCGAGTCCCGACGCAGCTTCATCCAGCGCAACGCCAAGGACGTCCGCTTCCTCGACATCTGATGCGAGCGTTTCGTCTCGCTTCGCTCGCTCAACGACCGGAAACTGAAGAAATCACATGACTGACGAAGAACGCCCCGAGCCGGCGCACGATCACGGCAAGATCGACCAGGTCGACCTGCAGTCCGAGATGCAGCGCAGCTATCTCGACTACGCCATGGCCGTCATCGTCGGGCGCGCCCTCCCCGACGTGCGCGACGGACTCAAGCCCGTGCACCGCCGTGTGATCTACGGCATGTACGACGGCGGTTTCCGCCCCGACAAGTCGTTCTCGAAGTGCGCGCGCGTGGTCGGCGAGGTCATGGGCCAGTACCACCCGCATGGTGACACGGCGATCTACGACGCCCTCGTGCGTCTGGTTCAGCCGTGGGCGCTGCGGTATCCGCTGGCTCTGGGCCAGGGCAACTTCGGGTCTCCCGGCAACATGGGTGCGGCTGCCCCTCGATACACCGAGACCAAGATGGCTCCGCTCGCGCTCGAGATGGTGCGCGACATCGAGGAAGACACGGTCGACTTCCAGGACAACTACGACGGTCAGACGCAGGAGCCGACGGTCCTCCCGGCCCGGTTCCCGAACCTGCTCGTCAACGGCTCCGTCGGCATCGCGGTCGGCATGGCCACCAACATCCCGCCGCACAACCTGCGCGAGGTGGCGGATGCTGCGCTCTGGGCGCTCGACAACCCCGGCATCAGCCGCGAGGAGCTGCTCGACGGCCTGATCCAGCGCATCCCCGGCCCGGACTTCCCGACCGGCGCGCAGATCCTCGGAACCAAGGGCATCCATGAGGCGTACCGCACGGGTCGTGGCTCGATCACGATGCGCGCGGTCGTCAACGTCGAGGAGATCCAGGGTCGCACCTGCCTCGTGATCACCGAGCTGCCCTACCAGGTCAACCCCGACAACGTCGCGGTGAAGATCGGCGACCTCGCGCGTGACGGCAAGATCACCGGCATCGCCGACATCCGCGACGAGTCGTCCGACCGCACCGGTCAGCGTCTCGTGGTCGTGCTCAAGCGCGATGCGGTCGCGAAGGTCGTGCTGAACAACCTGTACAAGCACACGCAGCTGCAGGAGAACTTCGGCGCCAACATGCTCGCGATCGTCGACGGCGTGCCGCGCACGCTGGCGATCGACGGCTTCGTCACCCACTGGATCGCGCACCAGATCGAAGTGATCGTGCGCCGCACCCAGTACCGCCTCAACGAGGCCGAGAAGCGCATGCACATCCTGCGGGCCTACCTGAAGGCGCTCGACGCCCTCGACGAGGTCATCGCGCTGATCCGACGCTCGCAGACGACGCAGGAGGCGAACGAGGGACTGCAGAAGCTCCTCGACATCGACGACATCCAGGCCGACGCGATCCTGCAGATGCAGCTCCGTCGTCTCGCTGCGCTCGAGCGCCAGAAGATCATCGAGCAGGCCGAAGAGCTCGAGGCTCTGATCACCGACTACAAGGCGATCCTCGCCGACGAGGGTCGTCAGCGCACCATCATCCGCGACGAACTCACGGGCATCGTCGACCGCTTCGGCGACGAGCGGCGCACGCACATCCTGCACGGCTTCGACGGCGACGTCTCGATGGAAGACCTCATCGCCGAAGAGGAGATGGTCGTCACCGTCACGCGCGAGGGCTACATCAAGCGCACGCGCAGCGACAACTACCGTTCACAGCACCGTGGCGGCAAGGGCATCAAGGGCGCACAGCTGCGGGCCGACGACATCGTCGAGCATTTCTTCGTCACCACGACGCATCACTGGCTGCTCTTCTTCACCGACAAGGGTCGCGTCTACCGGGCGAAGACCTACGAGGTGCCGGAGGCCGGTCGCGACGCGAAGGGCACGCACGTCGCGAACCTGCTCGCCCTGCAGCCTGATGAGAGCATCGCCCAGGTGCTCGACATCCGCGACTACAACGTGGCGGAGTACCTGGTGCTCGCGACCCGCGAGGGTCTGGTGAAGAAGACCCGTCTCGAGGCCTACGACACCAACCGTCAGGGCGGGGTCATCGCGATCCGCCTGAACGACGAGGACGAGCTGGTCAGCGCGCTGCTCGTCGATGCGTCGGACGACATCCTCCTGATCAGCCGCCGCGGCATGTCGGTGCGGTTCGAGGCGACCGATGAGGCGCTCCGTCCGATGGGCCGCGCGACCGCGGGTGTGCGGGGCATGAAGTTCAAGCTCGACGACGACAGCCTGCTCTCGGCATCCTTCGCAGCGCCCGGCAAGTTCGTGTTCGTGGTCACCGACGGAGGGTACGCGAAGCGCACCGCCGTCGAGGAATATCGCGTGCAGGGACGCGGCGGAACAGGCATCAAGGTCGCCAAACTGAACGACGATCGGGGCACCCTCGCGGGCGGTCTGATCGTCTCGGAGGACGACGAGGTCTTGGTGGTTCTGTCCAGCGGCAAGGTGGTACGCTCTGCCGTGGCCGAGGTGCCCGCCAAGGGCCGAGACACCATGGGAGTGGTGTTCGCACGGACGACGGATGCCGACCGGATCCTCGCCATCGCCCGAAACGGCGAGCGAGGCCTCGCAGATGACGAGGCGGAGGCGGACTCCGAGACCGCGGCCCCCGAGACGACACAGACACCTGAGGAAAGCACGGACGAATGAGCACAGTAGCCGACAAGCTGGCGAAGAAGTCCACACGCAAGACCGGCGGCAAGCAGGTCCGCCTGCGTCTGGTCTACGTCGACTTCTGGTCGGCCGTGAAGCTGTCGTTCCTCGGAGCGGTCGCGCTCGCGGTCGTGACCATGGTGTCGTTCTTCCTGATCTTCCTGGTGCTGCAGGCGACGGGCATCATGGCGACGGCCGATGAGTTCGTGCGCAGCTTCACCGACGGCGCGATCCCGCTCTCCGAGGTCGTCGGCCTGCCGCAGGTGATGGCGTTCGCCGCCGTCGTCGCGATCCTCAACCTCATCGTCTTCACGGTGCTCGGCGCCGTGATCGCCGGTATCTACAACCTCGCGGTGAAGGTGACCGGCGGCCTGCTCGTCGGCTTCATGTCGAACTGACCTGACGTTTCGAAGGGGCGGATGCTGCGGCATCCGCCCCTTCTGCGTCCTCGGCGCCTTCGAATCGCGCAACTGGTCGGTTCGAGGCCCAGAAAGCGACCAGTCAAGCGATTCGAAAGCCCGCGGGGACTACGGAAAACCCGAAGCCAGGAGTCCGGATGCCTCGGTGTTCCGGCGGAAGACCCCGCCGTACCTTGGAACCATGACGACACACACTGCGCCTCCTCCGCAGGCCGCGGCCGTGAAGCCGCCGCTGCGCATCTTCCTCACCGTCCTGCATCTGGCAGGCGTCGGAGTCCTCGGCGGCATCATCTTCACGACCCTCGGCGGGCTTCTCGGCACCGGCCTCGGCCTTCTCTTCGCCGCGGGCATCGGTGTGATCCTGCTCGTCGGCCTGGTCTACGCGCTGTTCGGCGTCGGCTGGTTCGAGGTCGCCCGCGTCAGCGCGCTGTACCGCACGCCGATCGCGCCGCTCCGACTGCGCCAGCGGGACCGTCCCGGTTTCGGCGGCTGGCTGCGCTCGCTCGGCCGGCAGGCGATCGACGGCCGCATGTGGCGCGCTGTCGCGAACTTCGCCATCGCGGCGATTCTCGGTTTCATCGTCCTCCGGCTCTTCTGGAGCCTCATCTGGTCGATCTTCATCGCCTTCGCACCTCTCACCGAGGCCGAGTCGGTCATGGGACCGTTCGGTGGTGGCGGCATCCCCGTCGAATGGGCGCCGCTGGTCGGCATCCTGGGCATCGCGGCATCCGGCTTCGGCATCTTCGGTCTCGCACTGCTCCACCGCACGCTCGCCCTGGCGATCGTGATCCGCAGCCGCGAGGCGGAGCTCACCGAGCGGGTCCGCACCACGACCGCCCAGCGAGAGGGCGCGGTGCGGGCGGCGGATGTCGAGCGCACCCGCATCGAGCGCGATCTGCACGACGGCGTCCAGCCGCGGCTGGTCTCGGTGGGCATGACGCTCGGGCTCGCGCAGCAGAAGATCGACAACGACCCGGATGCCGCGAAGGAGCTGATCGCCGAGGCGCACACCTCCACGAAGGCGGCCATCACCGAGCTGCGGCAGCTCGCCCGCGGCATCCACGCCTCGGTGCTCGACGACCGCGGTCTGGATGCGGCGCTCTCCGCACTGGCCGGGCGATCGCACATCCCCGTGCACCTCGACGTGCGCATGGACGGGCGCTGCAGCCGCGAGGCCGAGGCCGCCGTGTACTTCGCGATCGCGGAATCCCTCACCAACGCCGCCAAGCACTCCCGGGCGAGCGAAGCACGAGTGATCGTGAGACTCCGCGACGGCGGCACCCTCTGGGCCCGCGTCGAGGACAACGGCATGGGCGGCGCGCAGGTGCAGCCCGGCGGCGGTCTCGACGGCATCGCGAACCGCATCCTCGCGGCCGGCGGCACCTTCCGTCTCGACAGCCCGGTCGGCGGACCGACCTCGCTGGAGGTGAACGTGCCATGCGCATCCTGATCTGCGAGGACTCGGTCCTGCTGCGCGAGGGTCTCGTCCGTCTTTTCGAAGACGCCGGCCACGAGGTGGTCGCGGCGCTTCCCGACACGTCGGGTCTCGGCGAAGCCGTGGAGACGACCGACCCGGAGCTCTGCATCCTCGACGTGCGGCTCCCTCCGACGTTCACCGACGAGGGGATCCGCGCGGCGCTCGGACTGCGGTCCACGCATCCGTCGCTCGCGATCCTCGTGCTCTCGCAGTACGTCGAGGAGCGGTACGCGTCGGATCTGATCGCCGCGCAGGGCGGCCCCCTCGGCTACCTGCTCAAGGATCGGGTCGCGGATGTCGCGGAATTCCTCGCGTCGGTGCAGCGCATCTCGGAGGGGGCGACCGTGCTCGACCCCGAGGTGGTGGCGCAGCTGCTCACCCGGCGGAACCGTGACGATCGGATGCTGCGGCTCACCGAGCGCGAGCGCACCGTGCTGGCCCTCATCGCCGAAGGAAAGTCGAACCAGGCGATCGCCGGGCTGCTCTTCCTCTCGGAGGCGAGTGTCGAGAAGCACATCACCTCCATCTTCCAGAAGCTGGGCTTCGAACAGGGCGAATCGGGAAACCGTCGCGTGCTCGCCGCCCTCGCCCACATCGAGAACACCGGTGGCCCCGTGCCGCCGGCCGGCCCGACAGGAGTGGCACGATGACGAACGACCAGAACGACCAGAACGACCTCACGGGCGGGCACACCCCGCTCACTCCCCCGCCCGCATCGGCTGCGCAGACATCGACTCCGCAGACATCGGCTCCGCAGGGGCCGACGCCCCCGGCATCCGATGAATGGGTCGCGGAGCCCGTCGAGGCTCCCCGCTCCGACGCCGCGCCCACCCGCTCCTCCGGCACGACCGCGATCATGGTCGTGACCGCCGTGGTCGGCGGCATCGCGCTGCTGGGCTCCGGGGGCACCGCGGCCGCCGCGGCCGCTGGTGACCTGCTGAGCTCGAGCCTTCCGGACTCGGTGCAGACCGTGGGGGTCGACGGGATCGACGGCGTCGACCTCGACGTCGACGGAAGCAGCATGCGCATCGAGTTCGGCGACGTGGAAGAGGCCGAGTTCTCCCTCACCAACGGACGCCCCTCATGGACGTTCGAACGCGACGGCGATGAGCTGATCGTCCGCAGCCCCGAGTCCCGCTGGGGCTGGTGGTTCGGCAACTGGTTCGGTGACGAGGAGATCGCGGTCCTCACCCTGCCCGAGAGCCTCCGCGGCGAGATCGACGGCGACCTGACGCTGGATGCCGGCAACCTCGACGTCGTCGGCGACTTCGGCGAACTCAGCGTCGACGTGGCCGCCGGGGCGCTCGATGTCGAGGGCTCGGCCAAGAGCCTCGACATCGACATGAGCGCCGGTCGCGCCGATGTGCTGCTCGACGACGTGGACACCGCGGTGCTCGGCGTCTCGGCGGGCAACCTCGACGTCGAGCTGACCGGCACCGCGCCGAGCCGGACGACCATCGACGTGAGCGCCGGATCGGTGGATCTCACGGTGCCCGACGAGTCCTATGCCATCACGCAGGACATCAGCGCGGGATCGCTCGACGCGAAGGTCGACCAGTCCGGTGGCGACCGCCGCACGATCGACGTGAGCCTGTCGGCGGGAAGCGTGACCATCCGTCCCGGGAACTGACCCCGCTCGAGCGCGAGGCCTCTGTGAGGGGCCTCGCGCTCGATTCGGATTTTCCGCGGTTCTCCGGTAAAGTCTTGGAGGTTGACGGGGCTATAGCTCAGGCGGTTAGAGCGCTTCACTGATAATGAAGAGGTCCCAGGTTCAAGTCCTGGTAGCCCCACACTTTCAATTCAAGAAACACCCTCACGGGGCCTTAGCTCAGTTGGTAGAGCGCCTGCTTTGCAAGCAGGATGTCAGGAGTTCGAATCTCCTAGGCTCCACATCATTTTCAGAGTGATGGACCGCGTCTGATCCGCACCGGTCCTCGCGCGTCTTCGATCCGCACGGCTTCGCCCTTCTGCGTCACGACGATCTCGTCGAGGCCGGCCAGCTCGGCGGCCACACGTCGGACGTCGTCCATCCGTGCCCGCCAGGAGTCGCCGCCGATCGCGCGCGCCACGTCGCTCGGGCAGATCGACGACTCGCTGCGTTTGCGGACCAGGGCCCGGATGGTGGCCGCAGCGCGGTCCTCGAACTCGGCATCCGTCGGCTCCTCCCACCAGGGTGTGCCGCGCTCGCCGAGGGCGGTCTTCGCGTCATGCACTCGTCGCCGGGCGTCGTCCTCGTCGGACTTCACGGCCCGGCGCGCCGCCATCAGCTCGTCGACGAGTTCCTGCCGGAACGTCTCGGGGATCGACGGGTCCGTCGCACGCCAGCGTCGGCCGTCGACGACGATGTGGTGCCCGTCCGGTGTGTGCTCCGTCATGTCGGTAGTGTGCGCGCGGGGATCCCGCATGCACAGAGGGTTGACGGATCAGTCCCGCCGGCGGAAGAACCTGGCTCGGGCCGCGGCATCCGACGGTGTGTACACGACGAGCTGGATGTCGGTCTGATCCGACGGACGCAGCTGGTGGTGCTCGAAGACGAGACGCCCGAGCGTCGGATGCTGGAACACCCGCTCCCTGGACTCGAACCCCCGCACGTCGTGGCTCTCCCAGCGCTCGCGGAACTCCGGGCTCGCCTCCAGGAGCCGCCCGACGAGGTCGCGGTAGCGGGGATCGCCGAGGCGCGGTCCGGCCTCGGCGCGGAACTCGGCGAGGAAGCGGCGGCTGGTGTCGTCCCAGTCGTCGAGCAGTTCGCGCACCGCGGGGTCGGTGAAGATCAGCCAGAGGAGGTTCCGCTGCTCAGGCGGGGTCGTGGCGACGTTCGGATAGAGCGCCTCGTAGGCGCTGTTCCAGCCGGCGACGCCCCAGTCCGGCGCGAGCGCATAGGCCGGATGCTCCTCGAGCGCGTCGAGGAAGCGCTGCACATGGGCGGGCGCCGTCTCGACCGCCTCGCCAGAACCGGGGCGGGTGGGTGAGAAGCCCGCCAGTCGCAGGGCGTAGTCGTGCTCGGCCACGCTCAGGTGGAGGGCCGTGGCGACGGCATCGAGCACCTGGCGCGACGGGTTGATGTCGCGTCCCTGCTCGAGCCAGGTGTACCAGGTGACGCTGACGCCGGAGAGGTACGAGATCTCCTCCCGCCGCAGCCCGACGGTGCGCCCGCGCCCCGCAGGAGGGAGCCCGTAGGCACCGCGGTCGAGCTGCTCGCGTCGGGCGCGCAGGAAGGCCCCGAGTTCCTTGCGCTGCTCCTCGTCGGTCGCCATGTGACAAACCTAGTGCTCCCACTACTAGTGTCAGCGCCGTCTTCCGGCATCCGTCCGCCGCAGCGAGAGTGGAATCATGCCCACCCCTCTTCGCTCCCGCACCGTCACGCACGGCCGCAACGCCGCCGGGGCCCGCGCGCTCTTCCGCGCGGCCGGCGTCAACGCCGCCGACTTCGGCAAGCCGATGATCGCCGTCGCCAACAGCTTCACCGAGTTCGTCCCCGGCCACACGCACCTGCAGCCCGTCGGACGCATCGTCTCCGACGCGATCTCCGCCGCCGGCGGCATCCCCCGCGAGTTCAACACCATCGCGGTCGACGACGGCATCGCGATGGGCCACGGCGGGATGCTGTACTCGCTTCCCTCGCGCGACCTGATCGCCGACTCCGTCGAGTACATGGTGAACGCGCACCAGGCCGACGCGCTGGTCTGCATCTCGAACTGCGACAAGATCACCCCCGGCATGCTGATGGCCGCGCTGCGTCTGAACATCCCGACGGTCTTCGTTTCAGGCGGACCCATGGAGGCGGGGCGTGCGACGCTCGTCGACGGCTCCGTGCGCACGCTCGACCTCGTCGACGCGATCTCCGAGGCGGCGAACGACACGGTGTCGGATGCCGACATGAAGCGCATCGAGGAGAACGCGTGCCCGACCTGCGGCTCGTGCTCCGGCATGTTCACGGCGAACTCGATGAACTGCCTCGTCGAGGCGCTCGGCCTCGCGCTCCCCGGAAACGGCTCGGTCCTCGCCACGCACACCGCCCGCCGCGCGCTGTACGAGCGAGCCGGCGAGGTGGCCGTCGAGATCACCCGCCGGTTCTACGACGAGGACGACTCCTCGGTGCTCCCCCGCGAGGTCGCGAGCTTCGCCGCCTTCGAGAACGCCATGGCCCTCGACATCGCGATGGGCGGTTCGACCAACACGATCCTGCACCTGCTCGCCGCCGCGCACGAGGCCGGCATCGACTTCGGCCTCGACGAGATCGATGCGGTGTCCCGCCGGGTGCCATGCCTCGCGAAGATCGCGCCGAACCCGGCCTACGGCCGCATGTACTACATGGAGGACGTGCATCGCGCCGGCGGCATCCCCGCGGTGCTCGGCGAGCTGCGCCGCGGCGGACTGCTCGACGAGAACGTCTCGACCATCCACTCGACGTCGTTCGCAAGCTGGCTCGACGACTGGGACATCCGTGGCGGGAAGGCGACGGAGGCTGCGCACGACCTCTGGTACGCGGCACCCGGCGGCGTGCGGTCCTCGAGCGCGTTCTCGCAGTCGGAGCGCTGGGCGGCGCTCGACGAGGATGCCGTGACCGGCTGCATCCGCGACGTCGAGCACGCCTACTCGGTCGACGGCGGCCTCGCCGTGCTCCGAGGCAACCTCGCGGTCGACGGAGCGGTCGTGAAGACGGCCGGCGTCGACCCCTCGATCCTGGTGTTCTCGGGCCCGGCGGTGGTCTGCGAATCGCAGGAGGAGGCGGTCGCGAAGATCCTCGGCAAGAAGGTGCAGCCGGGCGACGTCGTGGTGATCCGGTACGAGGGTCCGAAGGGCGGTCCCGGAATGCAGGAGATGCTGCATCCGACGTCCTTCCTCAAGGGACGCGGTCTGGGCAAGGTGTGCGCGCTGGTCACCGACGGCCGCTTCTCGGGCGGCACGTCGGGGCTGTCGATCGGGCACGTCTCGCCCGAGGCGGCCGGCGGCGGGGTGATCGCGCTGGTCGAGGACGGCGACATCATCGACATCGACATCCCCTCGCGCTCGATGGTTCTCCGCGTCGACGAGTCCGAGCTGGAACGTCGCCGGGCGCTGCTGCTCGAGCAGGGCGGCTTCCGCCCGAAGGATCGGGTGCGTCCGGTCACGCCGGCGCTGCGGGCGTACGCGGCGATGGCCACCTCGGCGGATCGCGGTGCCGTTCGCGACGTCGACGCGGTCGAGCGCGCGCTCCGCGAGCAGGAGGTCCGGCAGGCCGCCGCACTCGTCTGACGCGACGCGACGCGACGTTTCGGGAGGAGATTGGCGCTTCCGGAGGATGTCTGCACCCCATCCGTCCCTCCGAAGCGCAGATCTCCTCCGGAACGGGACGCCCGCGGGTGTCAGCGCACGCCGGATGCCGTGGAGCGCCGCGCGATGAGCCGCATCGGCAGGACGACGTTCTCGAAGCTCCGCGTGCGGTCGCCGAGCCGAGCGACGGCGAGCTTCGCTGCCTGGCGTCCGAGCGCTTCGACGTCGCCCGTCACGACGCTGATGCCCAGCACCTGCGCCCACTCGGGTTCGTCGAAGCCGATCACCGCGGGAGACGGCGCACCGCTGTCGGCGATCTCCTCCATGACTCCCAGGAGGATCCTGTTGTTGCCCGCGACCACGGCCGTCGGCGGATCCGCGAGCGCGAGCAGTTCGCGCATGCACGCGCGCGATGAGACGACGTCGTGTGCGTCGGTGCGCAGCAGGTCGCGCCACTCGGCGTCCGTGCTGTCGAGCACGTCGCCCATGCCCGCCAGACGTGCGCGATACGTCGGCAGCCACGCGTAGTCGCCGATGAAGGCGATGCGGCGGTGTCCGGCGTCGATCAGGTGCCGCGCGGCTAGGCGCCCGCCCTCGCGATTGTCGAACACGACCGAGTCGGCCTCGACGTTCTCGGCGGGGCGGTCGACGAACACGACCGGGATGCCGCGCGACTGCAGCTGCGCATATCCGGCGTGGTCGGGAGTCGCCGAGACCGTGATGACGGCTTTGGTCTGACGGTCGGCGAGGTCGTGCGCCACCCGCTGCTCCTGCTCGGCGGACTCGCGGGAGTTCGCGACCGAGAGGTGCATCCCGTGCGGGCGTATCTCGTCTTCGATCGCATGGGCGAGGGCGGAGTAGAAGGGGTTGGTGAAGTCCCCCGTGATCAGTCCGATCGAGTCGGCGAGGCGTCCACTCGCGAGCAGGCTCGCGGCGGCGTTGCGCTGATAGTCGAGCTCGGCGGCGGCGGCGAGCACGCTGGCCAGGGTCTTCTCGCTGACGTACGACTCCCCGCCGAGGGCGCGGGAGGCCGTCTTCAGACTCACGCCGGCGCGAGCAGCGACCTGCGCGAGCGTCGGACGCGGCGCGACGGCCTGATCGTCTGGTGTGGTCATGCGTCCCCCTGCCGCCGGGGCGGCGGATAGCTCATTATGACGGGCGGCGGATGCGAGATGCATCTTCCGCCCGTTGCCGGGGCTGTGATAGCGTCCTCATCATATGACAGCGGTGTCATAGATCGTAAGCCGCCTCGCGAAGGCGATCCGCGGCCGACGGACGACACAGAGCAGTGAAGTTTCGAGGAGCAACCATGAGGGTCCCCAGCCCCACGCCCGCCCGACCCGCCCGCCGATCAGCGGTCGCCGCCGGTATCGCGCTCGCCGTGACGGCCGCGATGCTGACGCCGATGCAGGCGTCCGCCGCGGCGCCGACGACGTTCGCATCGTCGTTCGAATCATCGGATGCCGCGCCCGTACTGACCGGCACCGGCGAGGCGGTCAACGTCACCGGCAGCCGCTTCGTGCCCGGCAGTGTGCTCGGCGGCATCACCGCGGTGACGGCATCCGCTGAGAACGCCCCGGGCGAAGGAGCCGCGTTCGTCGCGGACGGCAACGCCTCGTCGAAATGGCTCGCGTTCACCAACAAGGCCTGGGTGCAGTATCAGCTGGCGGCCGCGCAGCCGATGGCGAGCTACACGCTCACCTCCGGGAATGACGCTCCCGAGCGCGACCCGAAGGACTTCCAGGTGCAGGGGTCGCAGAACGGCACCGACTGGGTCACGATCGACGAACGCACCGGCGAGCAGTTCACCGGACGCGGTGAGACCCGCTCCTTCACGCTCGCCACGCCGAGCGAGCCGTATCTCTATTACCGCCTCGACGTGCTGGCCACGAAGGACCCGTCCAAGAACATCGTGCAGCTCGCCGGATGGGAGCCGATCGCCGTCGACGGGGCGACGGCGGAGCCGGCCGACCTCATGCTGCAGATCGGGAACGGCCCGACCAGCTCCGACACCGCCAAGACCGGCGTCGGCTTCTCCGGCACCAAGGCGCTGCAGTACACCGGCCGCCACCTCGATGCCGGCCCCGCCTCATCGACGAGCGTGCTGTACGACGACGTCGAACTCGCGGTCGAAGACGACAGCGAGCTCTCGTACCTCGTCTTCCCCGTGCTCGACGGCGAGCAGACCTATGCCGCCACCTTCGTCGCGGTCGATCTGACGTTCGATGACGGCACGACGCTCTCCACCAGCGGCGCCGTCGACTCCTACGGCTACGGTGCGAACGCGCGGCAGCAGGGCCAGGCGAACGTGCTCTGGCCGAACCAGTGGAACAAGGTGACGGTCGACCTCGGCGGGTTCGCGGGCCGCACGGTCGACGACGTCCTCTTCCGCTACGACCACCCCGGCGCCGACGTCAAGGGCGTCGAGGTCCCGACCGGCGCCACCGCCTTCAGCGGCTGGCTCGACGACGTCGCGATCGGCGCGGCAGAACAGCGCGACACATCCGACGGCCTCGTCTCCTACGTCGACACCCGCCGCGGCACGAACTCGACCGGCGGCTTCTCACGCGGCAACAACCTGCCCGCGACCGCCTGGCCGAACGGCTTCAACTTCATCACCCCGATGACGAACGCCGACAACGTCGGCACGCTCTACCAGTACCAGCGCGCGAACACCGCGCAGAACCTCCCGGCTCTCAACGGCATCGGGTTCTCGCACCAGCCGAGCATCTGGATGGGCGACCGCAACCAGATCGCCGTCCTGCCCGCCGCCAACGCCGACCCGACCTCATCGCTCAACGACCGCAAGCTCACGTTCCACCACGAGAACGAGACCGCGCGGCCCGACATCTACGGCGTCGAGTTCGACAACGGCATCAACACCGAGGTCACGGCCACCGATCACGGAGCGATCTACCGCTTCGAGTTCACCGGCGACGCGAGCTCCGTGCTGATCGACCAGCTGGTGAACTCCTCGAAGCTGACGATCTCCGGCGACACCGTCTCCGGCTGGGTCGACGGCGGCTCCGGCTACCCCGGGCGCACCCGCATGTACGTGTACGGCACGTTCGACCGTCAGCCCACGAACGCCGGCGCGACCACGCGCGGCGACCGCAACGGCACCGCCCGCTTCGCCGCCTTCGACACGACCACCGACCGCACGGTCGAGCTGCGCCTGTCGTCGTCGTTCATCTCGCAGGACCAGGCGAAGGCGAACCACGGCCTCGAGCTCGACGGCGTCTCGTTCGACCAGGCGCACGCCGCCGTCCGCGACGCGTGGAACGACCGCCTCGGCGTCGTGCACGACGTCAAGGGAGCGACCGACACGCAGCTCGTGACCCTGTACTCGAGCCTGTACCGGTTGAACCTGTACCCGAACTCGCAGTTCGAGAACACGGGCACGGCATCCGACCCGGTCTACCAGTACGCGAGCCCGGTCGCACCGACGACCGGACAGCCGACCGACACGCAGACCAATGCCGCGATCGTCGACGGCAAGGTCTACGTCAACAACGGCTTCTGGGACACGTACCGCACGGCCTGGCCGCTCTACTCGCTGCTGTACCCCGACGTGACCGAAGAGCTCGTCGACGGATTCGTGCAGCAGTACCGCGACGGCGGGTGGATCGCTCGCTGGTCCTCCCCCGGTTACGCCGACCTGATGACGGGCACGAGCTCCGACGTCGCGTTCGCCGAGGCGTACCTCGCCGGATCCCTCACCACCGACACGGCACTCGAGGCCTACGACGCCGCGGTCAAGAACGCCACCGTGCTCCCGGCATCCAACGCCGTCGGCCGCAAGGGACTCGGACAGTCGATCTTCCTCGGGTACACCGAGGCGACGACGCACGAGAGCGCATCGTGGGGTCTGGAGGGCTACATCAACGACTTCGGCATCGCCGAGATGGCGAAGGCTCTCTCGGAGGACCCGAACACCCCGGCAGAGCGCGTCGAGCAGCTGAGGGAGGAGGCGACCTACTTCGAGGCGCGCGCCGAGCACTACGTCGAGATGTACAACCCGGAGGCGGGAACGTTCACGTCGCGCAACGCCGACGGCTCGTGGACCTCGGGAGCGGACTTCGACCGCAAGGCGTGGGGTGGGGCCTTCACCGAGGCGAGCGCCTGGACCTTCGGGTTCCACGCCCCGCACGACGTCGACGGCCTGGCCGCGCTGTACGGCGGGCGCCAGGGACTCGTCGACGAGATGCATGAGTTCCTCACCGTGCGTGAGAAGGCCGACTACTCCGGCATCCACGAGGCGCGCGAGGCACGCGACGTGCGTCTCGGCATGCTCGGCATGTCGAACCAGATCGCGCACCACATCCCCTACGTGCTCGCCGAGGCCGGCGACCCGTCCGGGGCGCAGGAGCTGATCCGCGACATCCAGGACCGCCTCTTCGTCGGCTCCGACATCGGCCAGGGCTACCCGGGCGATGAGGACAACGGCGAGTTCTCGGCCTGGTACGTCTTCTCCGCCCTCGGGTTCTACCCGCTCGAGGTCGGCTCCGGCGACTACACGATCGGCACGCCGCTCTTCGACAGCGCGACGCTCTCGATCGGCGACAAGGATCTCGTGATCAACGCTCCCGGTGCGTCCGAGGGTGCGGATTACGTGGCCGGCGTCAGCGTCAACGGCGAGGCGATCACCGAGACGACCTTCGACGGCGACCTGGTGCGCGAGGGGGGAACGCTCGACTTCACGATGAGCGAGACCCCGTCCGCCTGGGGCGCGAAGGATCTCAGCGAGCCTCTCGAGGTGCCCACCACCCTGGTGGATGCCACGAAGCCCGGCCGCGGAACTCTCGCGGCGACCGACGGCACGCCGGTCGGCTCGCTCGTCGACGACAACATGAACTCGAAGGTCACCTTCACCGGTGACTCGGCCGAGCTCGTGTGGACCTCGCAGTCCGGACCGGTGTCGATCGGGCAGTACACGCTGACGAGCGCGGCGAAGGCCGACGCCCCGTCGAGCTGGACGCTCGAAGGCTCCCTGGACGGCACGACGTGGACCGAGATCGACAGCCGCGAGGCCGAGTCGTTCACGTGGGACACGCAGACCCGCCCCTTCACCGCGAAGAACGATGACGGGTACACGAGCATCAGGCTCACCCTGCAGGGTGCGAGTGCGACCCTCGCCCTGTCCGAAGTCGAGCTGTTCGCCTCCGCCTCGGCGGCGGACGGGCTCTCGATCGCCGCCGGCCCCGCACAGCGGGTCGCCGTCGACACCGAGTTCACCGGACAGCTCGCGACGATCGTCGGAACCGAGACGGATGCCGCCGGCTACACCGTCACGGTCGACTACGGCGACGGCGCCGAGGTGACGGACGTGGATCTCGTTCGCGACGACCTCGGCGGATGGAAGGTGAGCGCCCCGCACACCTTCACCGCCCCCGGGACCTACTCGGCGGCCGTCACGGTACGCGATTCCGCGGGAGCCGTGGCCCAGGCCACCGCGACCGTCGTGGTCTACCGCGACGAGACCTTCGTCGGAGCGTTCAACAACGTCTGCATCGGCGACCTCGGTCTGACCGCGGCGAACTGCGACTCGCAGGGCCACGGCTATTACCGCGACAAGCTGGCGGCGGACGGGTTCGTGCAGGGTCAGACCCTGACGATCCCGGGCACGGAGCTGACGTACGACCTTCCGGCGGTGGCCGCGGGTGCGCCCGACAACATCACCGGCGAGGGCCAGACCGTCAAGCTCTCGCTCGGCGACGGCGCGACGCAGCTGTCGTTCATCGGCACCGCGACCGAGAGCAACCGCGACTCGGATGCCGTGCTGCACTTCACCGACGGCAGCACGCAGACCGTGACGATCAGCCTCGGCGACTGGGTCGGAGCATCCGGCAACCCGTACAAGAGCAACACCGTGCTCACGATCTCAGAGGGTCGTCTCTCGGGCACCGGCGCGGAAGGCGGCGGCCCCAAGAACACGGCGATCTACGCCACGGCGCCGATCACACTCGATGTGGACGCCGAGGGCGCCCCGAAGGTCGTCGAGTCGCTGACGATGCCGACGGAGCCCGGCGAGCTGAACGACGGACGCGTGCACCTGTTCGCGTTCGCCTCCGACGGCGACCGCGCAGCCACCGCACCGCTCGTCGTCGAGGCGGGCACCGTGCCCGGCCAGATCGCCGGAGAGTCGTTCGATGCGACGCTCGCGACGGTCGCAGGCGGTACGGGTGACGTCACCGCGCTCGTCAACTGGGGCGACGGCTCACCCGTCGCCGAGGTCGACGTCGTCGAAGGCGCCGTGGCCTCGAGTCACACGTACGTGACGGCCGGCACCTTCACGGTGACGGTCACGGCGGACGACGGAGTGAAGTCCGCGGATGCGGCGCTGCAGATCACGGTCGAGGAGCCCGCACCCGCGTACGATCCCGAGATCGTGGTTCCGGCCGAGGCACGACCCGGCGACGAGGTGTCGGTCTCGGGCACGGGATTCGCCGCTGGCGAGAACGTCTCGATCCGCATCGACGACGAGGAGCCGGTCGTCGTGAAGGCCACGGATGCCGGCGCGATCAGCGCCGAGATCCAGATCCCGAAGCAGGCCGTCGACGGTGATCACCCCGTGATCGCGATCGGCGACGTCTCGAAGATCGAGGCGAGGGCGTCGATCCGGGTCACCAGCGAGACTCCGGCGCCGCAGCACACGAATCTGAAGCTGACGGCGGGACACGACGATCCGGTCGCCGGCGAGTCGGTCGCGCTGACCGCGAGCGTGAAGCCGAAGAAGGCGGAAGGCACGGTGGAGTTCCTCGAGGACGGCGCGATCGTGGGCTCGGCAACGGTCACGGGTGGTGAGGCGACCGCCGATGTGCTCGTCGCCACGTCGGGAACGCACACCTTCGTCGCACGGTTCGTGCCGTCCGACCCGAAGGAGTGGGCGGGTTCCGAGTCGGAGCCGCTCACGATCGAGGTGCGCAGCACTCCGGTGCTGGACGCCGAGCTCGTGATCGGGAAGACCAGCGTGGTGCAGGGCGGAAGCCTGGAGATCACCGGTCGCGGTTTCGCCGCGGGCGAGACGATCACGGTCACGCTGCACTCCGACCCGATCCGCCTCGGACAGGTCACTGCGGACGGGACCGGAGCCTTCCGGATCGTGGTCACCGTACCCGCCTCGGCTCCGGTCGGCGCGCACACCCTGATCGCCGTGGGCGTGGACTCCGGTCTCAGCGCTCAGGGTGCTCTGCAGGTGACCGCCGCAGCGGGGAACGGCGGCGGTCTCGCCGGCACGGGCGGAGCGATCCCCCTCTCGCTGCTCGCCCTGGTGTTCATGCTGCTTGCAGCCGGAAGCATCCTGGTGATCCGCCGCCGGCGACAGGAGGCCTGACCCCCGCAGGCCCCACGACAAGAAGCCGCCCTCCCGGATCGATCCGGGAGGGCGGCTTCTGGTGTGGGAACTCCTGCTGCGGTGCGATCGGGATCGTCAGCTCGTGGGTTCCCAGAGCGAGAGCGCCGTGATCCAGGATTCGTCGCCCCAGCCGCGGTGCGACTGCACGGCCCGGTAGACGACGCCATCATGCTGCACGAGGTCTCCGCGCGAGTATGCGGCCGTCGCCGACCACGGCGCGATGCCGTCGACCGGGTCGACCGGGTCGAGGGGATCGGTCGGCTCGTCGGCATCCGTCGTCACGGTCAGCACCTGACTTGCGGCCTCCCCCGCGGCGGAGACGGCCACGACGCGGTAACGGTACGTGGTGGCGGCGGTCAGGCCGCTGTCGAGGAAGCTCGTCGAGGCGGTACTGCCGACGGCGGTGAAGGTCGTGCCGTCCAGCGAGCGCTCGATGCGGTACTCGTCTGCGCCGTCGGCTGGCGACCACATGAGGTCGACGCTGGTCTGGGTGCGATCCATAGTGTGCAATCCGCCCGGTGCGGCCGGCCCCACGGGATCGACGGGATCAACCGGGTCCACCGGATCGATCGGGTCCACCGTGCCCTCGCCGCGGATGTCGATGTCGATGGTGTTGTAGAAGGCGTTCTGCGTGTCGGCGACATCCCACACCGCGTAGATCACGTGGTACCCGGTGCGGTCCGACGGGATGTTCAGCGTGTGGACCGTCGGAACGGTCGGGATCGCCCCGCCGCCGTCGAAGCTCGTCAGCGGCTCGAGGTCGGCGCGGTCGAGTTCGTCGTTCGGGTCCCAGCCCTTCTTGGTGATGAAGTAGCGCCACTGCGCCGTGCGGTGCGCGGCCGTCAGCGACCAGGCGACCTGGACCGGCCCGGGTTCGACGACGTTCTTGGCCCACCGAGTCGCGGACTGCTCATCGAGCGTGCCGCCGAAGAGACCGCCGGCCGACGCGAGCTGACCGTCGGCGGGTCCGGCGGACGGGAAGCCCTTCGGTGCTTCGAGACTCTGCGGCTCGTACTGCACGGCACCGCGATCGGGGTTGGCCGACCAGGCGGCGCGGGCGATCAGCGTCGACGACGTGCCGCCGACATGGCCGTGCGCGGATGCCGGTGGTGCGGGGGCGATGAACAGGCTGGCGGCAGCGAGAGCCACGACGCCGAGGGCGGCCGATCCGAGTCGGGGAAGAGATGTCATGCATCCTTCCTAGGCCATTTCTGGACTCAGACCAATATTCTCTACACGCGTGTCAGTTCGTGCGGGGCGACGTTCAGCCGGTCGCAGCCGTCGGCCGTGACGACGACGATGTCCTCGATGCGCGCACCCCAGCTTCCCGCGAAGTAGATCCCGGGTTCGATGCTGAAAGCCATGCCCTCGCGCAGCACCAGGTCGTTGCCTGGCGCGATGTACGGCTCTTCGTGCACCGAGACGCCGATGCCGTGACCCGTGCGGTGCAGGAACGCCTCCCCCAGGCCGGCCGCGGTCAGCACCTCGCGGGCCGCGGCATCCACGTCGGATGCCGTCGCACCCGGACGCACCGCATCGACGGCCGCCTGCTGCGCGCGCACCAGCACCGCGATGCGTTCGGCGGCGGTGGAATCGGGCTCGCCGACGGCATAGGTGCGGGTGCTGTCCGAGTTGTACCCGCTCGGCACTGCGCCGCCGATGTCGACGACCACGATGTCGCCGTGCTCGATCACGCGGTCCGAGACCTCGTGATGCGGATCCGCGCCGTTCGGGCCCGAGCCGACGATCACGAACTCGACCGTGCGGTGCCCCTCGGCGACGATGGCTTCGGCGATGTCGGCGGCGACCTCCCGCTCGGTGCGACCGGCCCGGAGCCACTCCGGCACGCGGCGGTGCACGCGGTCGATCGCGTCGCCCGCCCGCTGGAGCTCCGAGAGCTCGGCGGCATCCTTGATCATGCGCCCCTCGCGCAGCACCGGGGTGGCGAGCTCGAGAGTCACCCCGAGACGCGCGCCGATCGGCACGACGTGCAACGCCGGCAGCGCATCGGAGACGCCGACGCGGCCGACCGACCCGACCGCCGCGGCGACGAGGTCGTACGGGTTCTCTCCGTCGATCCAGTCGGCCACGGCGAGCCCGAGCTCCCCCACGGCCGTCGACCGCACCTTCGCGAGTTCCATGCGCGGGACGACGACCGTGGGGGCGAAGCCCGGGCCGATCAGCAGGGCGGTGAGGCGTTCGATCGTGTCGCCCTCGACGCCGACCAGATACTGCAGGTCCGCGCCGGGACCGACGATGATCGCATCGAGGCCGGCCTCGGCGGCGAGCGCGGAGGCGCGCTCGAGGCGGGCGGCGTAGACAGCAGAGGCGAAGGGCAGAGTGCTCACGGCCTCCACGCTACTGCCGGTCGTCGACGCTGTCTCGGCCGTTCCAGCGCGACCCGTCCGGGTCAGCTGATCGCGAGACGAATCCGCTCCGTGAGCGCCTTCTTGTTCGCAGATGTCAACTCCAGCAGGGCATACGCGGTGGGCCACATCGTGCCGTCGTCGAGGTTCGAGATCGGCTCGAAGCCGAACGTGCCGTAGCGCACCTTGAACTTGCTCGCCGGCTGGAAGAAGCACAGCACCTTGCCGTCCTTGCCCCAGGCGGGCATGCCGTAGTACGTGCGCGGCACGAGGTCGGGGGCGACCTCGGAGACCAGCTCGTGCAGTCCTGTGGCGAGCTTCTTGTCGGAGGCGTCCGACAACTTCGCGATGGCCTCCTTCAGGTCTGCCTCGCCCTCGGCGCGCACCTCTTCGGGGGTCTTCTTGGCCCGGGACTTCGCCTTGCGCTTGTCGGCGGCCGCCGCCTTCATCGCCTCGCGCTCTTCGGCACTGAAGGTCGTGTCGTCATCAGCCATGATCCGCTCCTTTTCGTCGTGTTGCGTCTTTTCTTCAGGCTACGGATGCCGGTGCGGCCGGTCTTCTCGATTCCTGACCGGTCCTCACTCCTCGAGCAGGAACGCCAGCTCGACCGTCCACTGGGTCTTCCGTCGCTCGAGGCGAGGGTCGGTGCGCAAGATCTCGAATCGACCCGCCCAGGCGCCCGTGGGCGGATCCGTGTCGAAACGCCGCTCCGTCTCCCCGACCCACTCCTGCAGCATCCGATTGGCCTGCAGCGAGCTGCCGCGATACGCGAGCAGCGCGTAGTCGCCGGCCGGAGCCGCTCCGGGGCGCACCCGCTCGTCTCCGTCCGACGTCACCCCCATCACGCCGACCTCGATGTCCATGTCGGCCGCCATGTCGACCTTGTGGAGTCGCAGGAAGAAGGGCCCGTCGGTGCGAACATCGCGTTCCGTGAGCCAAGCGGCGAGCTCCGCCAGGAGCAGGTCTCGAACACCGAGCATGCCGCGGAACGGAGTCACCAGACGGATGCCGACGGTGGGCACCGCATCCCGGTGCTCGATGCGGGGTCCGTCGGAGACGACGAGGGTCATGGCTCCATGATGCTCGCCGCCTCCTGCGTCGTCCAGGCCGACGTCACGGAACGGAGCAGGTCATCGATGCAGGATCCGCTCGACGGCCGCGACGACGGCGGCTCGATGAGCGGCGATGCGCTCCTCATCGTCCGGCGCGCCTTCCAGGGCGGTGAGGCCGGTGGGGGAGACGAACCATGCCTGAGCGATCGCGTAGACGATGACGAGCAGATCGACGGGAGAGAAGGGAGCGGGCGTGTCGCGGCGGATCAGCTCGACCTTGTCGGCATATGTATCCAAGGGCTCGGCGGTCGCGGCCGGCCGTTCGAGTTGCGCCCACAGGCTCAGCCGCAGAACATCCGGGTGACGTCGATGGTGATCGAAGACATCGCCTGCCCAACCCGTGAGATCGTCGGGTCGCGGCGGCGCGTCGTGCGCGAGCCGGCGAAGGGCGGTTGCCAGCGCCGCGTCGAACAGCCCGCTCTTGTCGCCGAAGTAGGCGTAGATCATGCGGACATTGCTGCTCGCCGCCTTCGCGATCCGGTCGACGCGGCCACCGGCCAGACCACGCTCCGCGAACTCCGCAACCGCGGCAGCAAGGATTCGCGCCTTCGTGGCTTCTGCATCCCTCGTCGCCATTGTCCTGCTCCTTCTCTCCGGTTGACGCCCGCAGGGTCACGACCTAATCTAAAGGTAAGTACTTATTTACTTATGGAGGACAACATGACGGATCCAGCGATCGCCCTCGTCACGGGAGCGGGTCGAGGCCTCGGACGCGCGACGGCTCGCGCCCTCGCACAGCGGGGTTACCGGGTCGTCGTCGCCGCGCGCGACGAGGAGGTCGCCGGGGCAGTGGCGGCCGAGATCGAGGCGGAAGGCGGCACGGCACGGCCGCTCGCCCTCGACGTCGCCGACGTCGAGTGCATCCGTGCGGCACGCGACACGCTTCTCGACGAGATCACCGAAGCGTGGCCGGAGTCGGCGATCGAGGTGCTCGTGAACAACGCGGGCATCGGACTCTTCGGTCCGCTCGCGGACATCGCCCCCGCGGACTTCGACGAGACCTTCGCCGTCAACGTGCGCGGTCCCCTGTTCGTGATCCAGGCCTTCGCGCCGCATCTCTCCGCAGGGGCCCGCATCGTCAACGTCTCGAGCTCGCTGAGTCGCCATGTGAGCCCGGCGACATCTGTCTATGCAGCCTCCAAGGCGGCGATCGAGGCGCTGGGGCGAAGTCTCGCGATCGAACTCGGTCAGCGCGGCATCCGTATCAACTCGATCGCGCCCGGGCCCACCGCGACCGACTTCAACGGCGGCGCGATGCGCGACAACGCGGAGCTCCGACACGGACTCGGTCAGCAGACCGCGCTCGGGCGCGTGGGCGAGCCCGACGAGATCGCCCACGCCGTGGCGGCCCTCGTGTCCGGCGACATGCGCTGGGTGACCGGCGAGCGCATCGAGGTCTCGGGCGGGGTGCTCCTGTGACCGTCGCCGTCTTCGGCGCATCGGGGCAGACCGGCCGCCGGGTCGTCGCGCGTCTCCGCGAAGACGGCCACGACGTCCTCGCCGTCGGTCGGAGGGCATCGGTGGCGGGAGAAGGGATCAGGACCGCGATCGCCGACCTCGGTCATTCCAACGTCGACGAGCTGGCCGGCATTCTGCAGGGTGTCGATGCGGTCGTGTTCGCGGCTGCGGGCGACCCGATTCGCATCGATCGCGATGGGGCGCTTCACGTCATCGAGGCCTCGGAACGTGCGGGCGCGCGCAGATTCGTGCTGATCACCGGCATGGGCGTCGGCCGGTCTCGTCCGGCGGAGTACCACGGAGGCTTCTGGGACATCTACTTCGGGGCGAAGGCCGCGTCGGAGGATGGCTTGCGTTCATCGACACTGTCCTGGACGATCCTTCAGCCGGGGGAGCTTCTGAACACTCCGGGTCGCGGTGCTGTCGAGCTGGCTCCCACGGGATCGCTCCCGATCGGCGCGGTGAGTCGAGACGATGTCGCGCTCACCGTCGCGGCGGTCCTCGCCGATGATCGGACGTCGGGGCGGAGCTGGGAGATCGTTCAGGGCCACCGCCCCCTCGGCGATGCCATCGAACGGGCGCTCGGGGCTGCGGTCGACCGTCGCGCCTGACGCATTTCTCAGGATCCCGGTGCCCAGGTCGCCTCCGGACCGATGGCGGCGGAGATGCGTCGGCTCGCCTCGCCGAGCTGGCGGGCCTGCGCGGCGGTGAGAGCGTCGAAGACCAGGCGCTGCACGAGAGCATGATGCGCCGGCGTCGATTCCAGGATCGCCTCGTGACCGGCGTCGGTGAGGATGCCGAGAGTGAACCGGCCGTCGGTCGGGTCGACCTGACGCCTGACCAATCCCTTGGACTCGAGCCGGGAGACCGCCCTCGACAGTCGGGACAGAGTGCTGTTCGCGTATCCGGCCAGCGTGCTCAGCCGTAGCGTGCGCTCCGGTGCGGAGTCGAGGGCGAAGAGCAGGCCGTGTTCGAAGTGCGTGAGACCGCTGTCGCGTTGCAGCTGGGCATCGAGGGCGACGGGCAGTCGCTCCAGGAGCGTGGCGACGGCAGACCAGATCTCCAGATTCTCTGCGCTGAGGGAGTGATGCGTCGGCTGCGGGGGCATGACGCCAGCGTAAGGGATGGCGGCCCGGTGGTGACAGTCGAGTGACTTGCGCGAGCAAGTGAATGTGCCGTATATTGACTTTCCTAAGCAAGTAAAACACCGACGCGCACACAACGAGGAACAGGAGTGGTCATGGACATGGGTCTGCAGGGGAAGACGGCCTTCATCAGCGGTTCGAGTCAGGGGATCGGATACGCGGTCGCCTCGGCGCTCGCCGCGGAGGGCGTCGCGGTCACCCTGAACGGGCGTGACGCGGGGCGCGTCGACGCCGCGGTGGCGCGGCTGCGCGGCGAGCACCCGACGGTGCGCGTGTCGGGCGTGGCAGCGGACTTCGCGGATCCCGGACAGGTGACCGCTCTGATGGAGTCGGTCGGCGACGTCGACATCCTGATCAACAACGTGGGGCTCTTCGGTCTCGCCGCGTTCGATACCGTCACGGACGATGAGTGGCAGCGGTACTTCGACGTCAACGTGATGAGCGGCGTGAAGCTCTCGCGGCGGATGCTCGGCGGGATGATCGAGCGCGGCTGGGGACGGATCATCTTCCTCAGCAGCGAGTCCGGAGTCAACGTGCCGGCAGACATGGTGCACTACGGGGTCACGAAGGCGGCGATGATCGCGCTGGGGAACGGTATCGCCAAGCTCACCCGTGGCACGGAGGTCACGGTCAACACCGTCCTCGGCGGGCCGACGTACTCCGACGGTGTCGCGGCCACGGTCGCGGCGGTCGCGGAAGCGCAGGCGCTGCCCGCCGAGGCCATGAAGCAGGCCATCATCGGGCAGAATCGCACGACACTGCTGGAGCGGTTCATCGAGCCCGCGGAGGTCGCGAACATGGTCACCTACCTGGCGAGCCCCCGCGCGTCGGCGACGAACGGTGCCGCGATGCGGGCGGACGGCGGAGTCTTGACCGCGATGCTCTGAGCAGGGCCGACTCATGGTCGGGGCGTGTCTCACCGTCCGGATAGGGTGAGGGCATGGACCTGCGTGTCGCGGCGTACGCGGTCGTCACCGATGACGACGGCCGGCTGCTGCTCGCGCGCTGGACCGAGGGTCGCCGTGTGGCGTGGACGATGCCCGGCGGCGGGCTCGAACCCGGTGAGGCGCCGGAGGATGCGGTACGCCGCGAGCTCCGCGAGGAGACCGGCTATTCGGTCAAGGTCGGCGAGCTCCTCGGCATCCACTCCCGGGTGATCCCGGCCAGCAGGCGCGTGCACAAAGCGAGCGAGCCCCTGCACACGCTCCGCATCGTCTACCGGGCCGAGGTCACCGGCGGCAAGCTCCGCTTCGAGGCCGACGGCTCCACCGACATGGCCGAGTGGTTCACGCTCAAGGCCGTCGCCGAGCTGCAGCGGGTCAAGCTGGTCGACATCGCGCTGCGGATGGCCGGCATCCTCTGACGCGTCAGTCGCGCGGCTGCTCGGGCACCGAGATGTCGGCGACGGTCGCGCCGTAGGCCGCGATCAGGTCGTCGGCCTCGACGAACAGGCTGTAGCCATGCGCGCCCGCGCCCATGGCGATGCGCTGACCGACGATCGTCTCGTCGGCATAGATCGGCCAGTCGGTGGTGCTGCCGATCGGCACGATCGTGCCCCGCTCGTACCCGGTCGCCGCGAGGGCGAGTTCCGGCTCGGGCAGACGGAGCTTGTTGACGCCGACCAGGGCGCGGAGCTTCGGCCACGAGATCGAGCGGCCGCCCGGCACCAGGGCGAAGAGGTACGTGTCGTCGGAACGCTTCACGACGAGGGTCTTGACGATGCCCGACGGATCGATGCCGAGCAGGGCGGCCGCTTCGAACAGGCTGTTCGCCGCAGGGCGCTCCCGGATGTCGATGCTCAGGCCGCGCGCGGCGGCCGCATCCCGCACCCGGGCATGCTGATCCCCTCCGACACCCGAAGGGTCGGAGGGGAGATCAGAAGAGGTCACGCGTCGGGAGCGGAGAGCGGGTCATCCGCGACCCAGAGCTCATCGTCTGCACGAAGAGCCTGCCACGCGGCGTAGAGCACGCCCACGGCTGCAGCCGCACCGAGGATGATCGCGACGACCGAGCCGAGGCCGACGGTCTTCTTCTTCTTGCCGAACGCACCGCGGGGAGCGGGCGGGGCGACGCCGTGACGCTTGGCGTTCGCATAGTCCCATGCGGTGAGGGCGCTTCCGACCACACCGCCGACGATGGGAACGACCTTGTCGTCGACGACATGCCGGCCGATCTTCACGCCCTGGTCGACGACCGGGGCGACGCGACGGTTGTAGGTGTCCTGCACGACAGGCAGCACCTGCTCGCGGCCGAGGCCTCCGAGCTGACGGCTCGCCTCACGTGCGATGTCTGCGGCATGGCCGACGACATCCTGCTGCGACTCCCAGAGCTGGGTGGCGTCCTTCTGCAGACGACGCAGTTGCTTCTTCCGCTTGCGGCTGAGGCTCACGATGTTCTCCTGTCCATTGCAGTGCGGGTTCCCCATCTTGCCAGACGAGGCTGGGTGGGCGTCGGGAAATTGCGTACCCTTGCAAACTCGGTAGCCGCGCGGTAGCGTACGTGCCCCTCATATCGGATGCCACGACGGGCGAACTCACCGGAAGCTCTGAGAGAATGGACTCATGGCTCACGCTTCCCACGTCGCAACCCTGCACACCAACCACGGTGACATCGTCATCAACCTCTTCGGCGACCACGCTCCGAAGACGGTCAAGAACTTCGTCGGCCTCGCCGACGGCACCCAGGAGTGGACGCACCCCGCCACCGGCAAGCCGGGCGAGGGCGCACTCTACAAGGACGTCATCTTCCACCGCATCATCCCGAACTTCATGATCCAGGGCGGCGACCCGCTCGGTCAGGGCGTCGGCGGCCCCGGATACAACTTCGACGACGAGATCAACATGGAGCTCAACTTCAACGAGCCCTACATCCTCGCGATGGCCAACGCCGGCCTCCGCCGCAACGCGATCACCGGCAAGCCCGAGGGCACCAACGGCTCGCAGTTCTTCATCACCACCGACCCGACGCCGTGGCTGCAGGGCAAGCACACGATCTTCGGCGAGGTCGCCGACGACGCCTCCAAGGCCGTCGTCGACGCCATCGCCGCTGTGCCGACCGCCGCCGGCGACCGCCCCATCGAGCCGGTCGTGCTGCAGTCGATCGACATCGTCGCGGCCTGACGACTCCTTCGGCCGATCCGGATGACGACGCCTGAGTTCGCGGACAACCGCGACAACTTCTGCTACCGGCATCCGGATCGGCAGAGCTTCGTGCTCTGCCAGCGCTGCCTCCGCACGATCTGCCCCGAGTGCCAGACGCAGGCACCGGTCGGCGTGATCTGCCCGGAGTGCATGAAGGAGCAGCAGAAGAACCGTACTCCCGCCCAGAAGCGCGCCCAGCGCCGCTGGGGCGGACGCAGCTCGGGCGGAACGATGACGGCCGTCCGCAGCGGCAGGCCCATGGTCACCTACGTCCTGTTGGCGGTGACCTCGTTCATCGGCCTGGTACAGCTGATCCCCGGCGTCGGGGATGTCATCACGCAGGCGCTGTTCTTCCGCGCTCCCTACCTCTATCCGAACCTGTTCCCGTTCCCGTTCGAGCCGTGGCGGCTCCTCAGCGTCCTCTTCGTGCACGGAGGGTTCTTCCACCTCGCCCTCAACATGCTCGCCCTGTGGATGCTGGGGCAGAGCCTCGAGCCCATGCTCGGCCGCGCGCGCTTCCTCGCGCTCTACCTGATCAGCGGATTCGGCGGATCGGTGATGGTCGCCGTTCTCGCACCGGGGAGTGCGACGGTCGGCGCCTCGGGGGCCATCTTCGGGCTCATGGCGGCGCTGTTGATCATCGGCCGGCACATCGGAGCGAACGTCACCGGCCTCCTCGTGATCCTCGGCATCAACTTCGCCCTCGGCTTCTTCATCGGCAACATCGCCTGGCAGGCGCACCTCGGCGGAGCGATCGTCGGTGCCCTCGTGGCACTGATCCTCACCCGCACGAAGCGTCGAGACCAGCGCGTCTGGCAGATCGTGCTGCTCGCCGTGCTGGTGGTGCTGCTCGGCGTGGTCGTCGCCTTCGTGCCGCCGCTCATCCTCCTGAGCTGAGTTGTTAACAGGGTTGTTAACCCCTGTGAATAACACCGGTGTAATTCTCCCCAGGCTGTGCACAAGGTTGTGGATAACTTTTGGTAGGCGTTTACGGGGGTCCGGTCGCGGGCGGACTCCCTTCGTTCGCAGAGCGGGTTCCCTCCCGCTGCGCGGGCCCCTCCCGATGCTCACTC
>NZ_SSDJ01000031.1 GCF_004794465.1 Microbacterium sp. K24
CCGGCTGACCTGCGGGGGCGACGGGCGCCTGCGACGTGAAGGTCGACGGCACCTCGTGTCCGTGCGCCGGCGCAGCCGGTGCGGTGTTCTCGGGGGCAGCCGGAGCGGCCGACTGAGCGGCGCTCTCTGCTGCCGGGGTGGACGGCACGGCGTCGTTCGACGCGGGTGCCGAGTGGTTCTGGGTGTCGTCTTCGTTCATGGTGTGCTCCTTCATCAACGCCCCTTCAGACTGCCGCCTGTATCTGTGCGTTTCGTATGGCGAAGATGAGTTTCAGCTATGGCCTTAGCCTGTTCTTCATGAGTGTCATTCCCGGCGCATGGCGGCGCACGGCGGCCGGTGCAGGTCTGCTCGCCGCAGACGGAACCGTCGCACCTACGATCTTCGCAGAGATGTCGGCAGCGGCGGCCAGAACCGGCGCGATCAATCTCGGCCAGGGCTTCCCCGACGAAGACGGTCCGTCGATCGTCCTCGAGGCGGCACGGCAGGCCATCGCCGACGGGGCGAATCAGTATCCGCCGGGGCGCGGCGTCCCCGACCTCCTCGCGGCGATCAGCGAGCATCAGCGCCGGTTCTACGGCCTGGAGGTCGACCCGGCGACTGAGGTCATCGTCACGGCCGGAGCGACCGAGGCGCTGACGGCCAGCCTGCTCGCGCTGATCGACGGCCCCGACGACGAGGTCGTCGTCTTCGAGCCGTACTACGACTCGTACGCCGCCGCGGTCGCTCTGGCAGGCGCACGTCTGCGGACAGTGCCCCTGCGCGCTCCGGGCTTCCAGCCCGATCTCGGTCAGCTCGCGGCGGCGGTCACGGATCGCACCCGGATCATCCTCGTGAACGATCCGCACAATCCCACCGGGGCCGTCTTCGGCGCCGAGGTGCTCGCGGAGGTCGTCCGCCTCGCGCAGCGGCACGATGCGATCATCATCACCGACGAGGTCTACGAGCACCTCGCGTTCCATGCGACGCACACTCCGATCGCGACGCTCCCCGGTGCGGCGGAGCGGACGCTCACGATCTCGTCGGCGGGCAAGACGTTCTCCGCGACCGGATGGAAGATCGGCTGGGTGCACGGCCCTGCCGCCCTGATCACGGCCGTCCTCACGGTGAAGCAGTACCTCACGTACGTCAACGGCTCGCCGTTCCAGCCGGCCGTGGCGGTCGGCCTGCGGCTCGACGATGCCTACTTCACGGGAGCAGCGTCGGCGCTCGCCCGTAAGCACGAGATCCTCGGCGACGGACTGCGGGCCGCCGGGTTCACGGTGCACGCCCCCCAGGGCGGCTACTTCACGGTCGCGGATGCGACGGCGCTGGGCGGAACGGATGCCGCGGCCTTCTGCCGTGCGCTGCCGGAGCGCGCGGGAGTGGTCGCGATCCCGTTGACCGCCTTCGTCTCGGAAGCGCGGCGCGGAGAATACGGCGGCCTGGTCCGCTTCGCCGCCTGCAAGCGCGTCGAAGTGCTCGAGGAGGCCGCGTCGCGCCTCGCTGCGCTGGCCGTCTGAAGGGGCCCCGCGTCAGCGGGGCACGACGGCGTATCGTCGCACGCGCAGCGACGGGTTGACGGTCCGGACGCGATCGATCGCCGCTCGCTCGAC
Organism: Microbacterium sp. K24; assembly: GCF_004794465.1. Classification (GTDB taxonomy): domain Bacteria; phylum Actinomycetota; class Actinomycetes; order Actinomycetales; family Microbacteriaceae; genus Microbacterium. The sequence continues at coordinate 1,594 of NZ_SSDJ01000031.1, forward strand.
GGGTGCGACGGCGATGCCCTCGGTCGTCCCGACACCGGCGATCACGACACCCTGCGGATCGACGATCTGCGAATGCCCCACCCCGATCGGGGTGGGGTGGTCGGCGGCGACGACGTAGACCGTGTTCTCGATCGCCCGCGCGGCGAGCAGGGTCGTCCAGTGGTGCTCCTTGAGCGGACCGCGCACCCACTCCGCCGGCACGACGAGCACATCGGCATCCGCATCGACGAGCGTGCGGGCGAGCTCGGGGAACCGCAGGTCGTAACAGGTCATCAGCCCGAAGCGCAGGCCTCCGAGCTCGAACGTCGACGACTCCCCCGGATCACCCGGTTCGACCCAGTCCGACTCCGTCTGCCCGAACGCGTCGTACAGGTGCTGCTTGCGGTAGACGGCGAGGATGCCGTCGCCACGCACGGCCACGACCGTGTTGCGGACGCGGTGGCCGTCGGCGGCGCGCTCCGCGAGGCCGGCGACGATGACCACGGCGTAGTCGGCGGCCAGGGCGGTGAGAGTCGCGACGAATTCGCCGTCGAGTTCCTCGGCGTTCGCCGCGAGGGTGGCGTCCATCGGATCGACGAAGTAGCTCGAGTACTCCGGGAACACGATCAGCTTCGCGCCGCGGGCCGCGGCATCCGCTGTGAGCGCGGCGATCCGGTCGCGATTGTCGGAACGGGATGCCGTGGGCGCGAACTGGCACACGGCGACGGACACGGCAGCGTTCTCGGACATGACCTCATCCTCTCGCATCGAGGAGGGAGCGGCTCGATTGGCCGCCTCTCCGAATCCGTGATAAGTTACTTCTTGTGCCGCGGGGTGGAGCAGTTCGGTAGCTCGCCGGGCTCATAACCCGGAGGTCGCAGGTTCAAATCCTGTCCCCGCAACGAGAATGCGACACAAGAAAGGCCCCTGATCAGGAGAAATCCAGATCAGGGGCCTTTCGCTTGCCCTCCCGTATAGGCGCATCTTCCACCGCCCGGGTCGGTACGGATGTCGGGAGAAATCCCGGATGCAGGGGCGATCGGGCGTTTTGGCCCGACAGGTGTGCCTTCTCCCGACAGGTGTGCCGTCCTCACGCCGCCGATACGCGAAACGGGCGCCCCCGGAGGGACGCCCGATTCGATTCAGCGGCGTGGGATCACTGCCCCGCGGCGGTGTCCAACGCGAGGAGCTTCTCGACGGCCGCCGTGAGGCGCTTGTCGGCCTCGGCGAAGGCTTCCAGGTCGCCGGCCTTCAGCGCGGCGTCGCGATCGAGCAGCGCCTGCTGCGCGTCGGCGAGCGCTGCTGCCTCATCACCCGTCGGCTGCGTCGGCTCGGTCGGCGTCTCTCCCGTTTCGGGATCCTGCGTACCCGTATCGTTCGGATCAGTCGGTTCCACCTCGTCGTCACCACCCGTCGCACCCGAGTCGCCGCCGAACAGCGTGTCGAGTGCTTCGGTGAGAGTGTCTTCGAAGGCGACCCGGTCACCGAAGGCGACCAGCACCTTCTGCAGTCGCGGCAGCTGCGTGCCTTCGGACGACTGGACGTACACGGGCTGCACGTAGAGCAGACCGCCACCGACCGGAAGCGTGAGCAGGTTGCCGTAGATGACCTCGGACTCACCCTGCTGGAGCAGGTTGAGCTGCGGCACCACGGCCGTGTCGGAGTTGTACGTGTTCTGCACCTGGCCGGGGCCGGGCACAGTGGTGTCCGTATCGATCTCCAGCATTCGGAGCTGACCGTAGCCCTCGCCCTTCACGCCTGCCTCGGAACCGGCATCCGAATCCACCGCGAGATAGCCCATCAGCACGTCTCGGCTGCCTCCGGCGCCCTGCGACACCGGGATGAACGTCGAGAACATCGAGAAGCGCGGCTCATCCTGGCCCGGCATCTTCATCGTCAGATAGTACGGCGGCTGGAGCATCGCCTCGCTGCGCGGGTCGTTCGGCGTCTGCCACCGGTTGTCCTGCTGTGCGAAGGAGCCCGCCTTGTCGACGTGGTAGATGCCGAGGACATCGCGCTGCACCTTGAACAGGTCGGTCGGGTAGCGGACGTGGCTCATCAGCTCGCCGGACATCTCGCTGATCGGCTTCACCGTCGACGGGTAGACCTTCTGCCAGGTCTTCAGCACCGGGTCTTCCTCGTCCCAGGCGTAGAGCGTGACCGAGCCGTCGTAGGCGTCGACCGTGGCCTTGACCGAGTTGCGGATGTAGTTGATGTCGTCGATCGCGAGGGTCGGCGACGGCACGTTCGAATCGGCGATCGCATCGGACAGGCTGACGCCGGTCGAGTACGGGTACGTCGAGCTCGTGGTGTAGCCGTCGACGATCCAGACGATGCGGCCGTCCACGACGCTCGGGTACGGGTCGCTGTCGAGCTCGAGGTACGGCGCCACCTTCTGCACGCGCGTCTTCGGGTCGCGATCGTAGAGGATCTGCGAGTCCTCGTTCACGAGGTTCGAGAAGAGGATCTGCTCGGACTGGAACTTCAGCGCGTAGAGCAGCTTCGTGAAGGTGTCGCCGACCTTGGGGCCGCCGTCCCCCTCGAACGTCGTCTTCGTCTCGCTGGAGCCGTCCTTGCCGCGCGGGTAATCGATCTCCGCGGGCTCGGCACCCTCCGGGGCGCCGACGATCGAGTACTCCGGGGAGTTCTCGCCGAAGTAGACGCGGGGCTCGAAGTTCTCGCGGTCGGTGAGGAACCCGGAGGACGGGATGCCGCGCTCGAGGAAGACGGGCTCGCCATCGCTGGTGCGCTGGTTGCCCGCCGCCGCGACGAGGCCGTATCCGTGCGTGTAGACGGCGACGCGGTTGTTCCAGTTGTCGCCGTCGCCGAGGCCCGACATGTCGAGGTCTCGCACCGACACCACCGTGTCCTGCATCACGCCGTCGATCTCGTAGCGGTCGACGTCCATGTTCGTCTGGAACTGGTAGTAGCCGCGGTACTGCTCGAGCTGGCGGACGGTCGGCGGGATGACCTTCGGGTCCATGATGCGGATCGACGCCGTGGTCTCGGCGTCTTCGCGCAGCTGGCCGGCAGCGGCATCCGTCTCGGCCTCGAAGGCCGTGGTCTCGAGGTCGGCGACGCCGTAGGCCTCTTTCGTGCCGTCGATGTTCCGCTGGTAGTACTCCGCCTGGTACGCGTTCTGGTTCGGCTTGACCTGGAAGGTCGTGACGACCCACGGGTAGCCGACGCCCACGACGAGCGATGCGACGATCAGCAGCGCGGTCGCCGCGAGCGGGAAGCGCCAGCGGCCGATGGCCGCGGTCACGAAGAACAGCACGGCCACCACGGCGGCGATGATCGCGAGGATCGCGAGACCCGGGATGGTCGCGTTGACCCCCGTGTACGCGGCACCGGTGATGCGGTCGTCGGGGGTCGTCAGCGTCTTGTACCGGTCGAGCCAGAGGCTCGCCGCCTGCACGAGGAGGTAGAGGCCGGCGATCACCGCGAGCTGGATGCGGGCCGGCTTGGAGATGCGCAGCTCGCCCTGACCGATGCGCACCGAACCGTAGAGGTACGAGACGAGCGCGGTGACCAGCAGCGAGAGCAGGAGCACGGCGGAGACGAACGCGAGCAGGATCGAGTAGAACGGCATCGCGAACATGTAGAAGCCGGTGTCGATGCCGAACTGCGGATCGACGTCGGAGGTCGCGACACCGTTGGCCCACAGCCAGACGGTCTTCCACTGCCCTGCGGCCGCGAAGCCGGCGAACAGGCCGAAGAAGATCGGCATGCCCCACATGGCGAGACGGCGCAGGGGCTCGATGACCTCCTGGTAGCGGTCGAGCTGCGAGCTGAGCCGCACGTAGACGGGCCGCAGGCGGTAGGCGAGCTGGATCACGAGGAAGAGCGGCGCCGCCATGCCGAGGAAGCCCACCACGAACATCACGGCGGTGGCGATCCACTGCGTGGTGAGAACGCCGGTGAAGCCCACCTGGTCGAACCAGAGGAACTCCGTGTAGAGCGAGGCGAACACGAAGAACGCCGCGATCAGCGCGGCGATGATCACCAGGGAGATGCCGAGGATGCGTCGGGAGGTTCGAGGCGTGGCCGGAGTCGGAGCTGAGGCTGAGTTCGAGGTCACCGTTCCATCCTAGGCGGGCCTCACTGTGGGCCGGCTGTCATCCCGGTCACGGCGAGGTCACGGCCGCGGTGGATCAGGACCCCGCGACCTCGCACGTCGGAAGAGAATCCACGTCGCCGTCGTCGGCGATCACCTCGAGGGCGTCCAGGGACTCCTCGAGCGTCGACGTGCGGATCACCTGCAGACCGTCGGGGACATGACCCACGACCTCGTCGCAGTTCGACGCCGGGGCGAGGAAGTACTCGGCGCCCGCGTCTCGTGCGCCGTAGAGCTTCTGCCGGATGCCGCCGATCGGGCCGACCGTGCCCTCGGCATCGATCGTGCCGGTGCCGGCGATGTTCTTCCCCCCGTTCAGCTCGCCCTCGGTGAGCGTGTCGATGATGCCGAGCGCGAACATCATCCCTGCGCTGGGCCCGCCGACGTTGTCGAGCTGAAGGGTCACGTCGACCTCGAAGTCGTAGTCGGTGCGCAGGGTGATGCCGATGAGCCAGGTCGTGACGTCGTTCTCGACGTGCTTCTCCGGCGTGACCTCGACGGTCCGCTCCTCGCCGCCGCGGAGCACGGTGAGAGACACCGGGTCTCCCCCGGCATCCTGGATCGCCTCGCGCAGCTGCGTCGCGGAGGTGACGGTCGTGCCGTCGATCGCGGTGATGACGTCTTCCGCCTCGAGCAGCCCGTCGGCCGGCGCGTCGGCGACGGCCTCCTGCACGACCACCTGCGCGCCCGTGTCATACCCGAGCTCGTTCAGCGCGGCGGCGGTGGCCTCGTGCTGCGAATCGACCATCAGCATCGCGTTGCGCTCGTCGCGCTGCTCGGTCGTCACACCGGCGGGGAAGACCGAGTCCAGCGGCACGACGGCGCGCGAGGAGTCCATCCAGGCGAGCGCGAGCTCGAACCAGCTGGGGGTGCGCTCGCGGTTGCCGACCACCTGCACCGTCGTGAGGTCGAGGGTTCCGGCGGTCTCGAAGGTCTCGGCGCCCTCGACGCTGATCAGCGGGACCGGTTCGCCGTCGGTCCCGGTCGCCGTGCCGAGAGTGTCGTAGACGGGGCCCGGCCGCTGGATGACATACGGCGTCGGGAGGAAGGTCAGCACGGCCAGGGCGATGAGCGCGACGATGAGCGCCCAGACCCCCAGTCCGGGCTTTCCTGACCGCGTTCGATCCACAGCATCCTCCGTCGTTCGCGAGCGGCGTACAGCGATCTGCTCGCTTCGGGGACGCGTGCAGAAACCTGTGACTAGCGTAGATGCCACGGCTATAGGCGTGCTGAGAGGGCGAACGACATGGCAGACAACGATCCGACCCCCGAGGACTTCCAGGAGTTCCTCCGACGGATGCTCTCGAACCAGGGCGGCGGTGACATCGACCCCGAGGCTCTTCGAGAAGCCATGCAGGGCATGGAGGGCTTCCAGTTCGATCCCACCATGATGCAGACGATCATGTCGCAGCTGCAGGGCGCGTTCGGCGGCGACCCGTGGGAGAACGCGCAGCGACAGGCTCTGCACATCGCGAACCGCGACGGCCAGGGGGTGACCGACGGCTCGCGCAGCTCCCTGGTCGACTCCTTCACGCTCGCGAATCTCTGGCTCGGCGAGGCGACGACGATCGCGGAGCTCGCGGAGGCTCCGACCGCGATGACCCGAGGAGAGTGGGTCGAGAAGACGCTGCCCGTGTGGAAGGAGATCGCCGGTCCCGTGTCGACGAGCATCGCCGACGCGCTGACCTCCGCCCTCGACACGCAGGTGCCCGAGGAGATGCGCAGCGTCGTGCAGGGTGCGGGAAAGCTCATGCGGGGTCTCGGCGGGTCGGTGTTCGCCGCCCAGTTCGGCCAGGTGCTCGGCAATCTCTCGCTCGAGGTGGTGTCGGGCGGCGACGTCGGCATCCCGGTCCTCCCGGCCGGGACGGCAGCGGTGATCCCGCAGAACCTCACCGCCTTCGGCGAGGGACTCGAGATCCCCGAAGACCAGATCGCGCTCTATCTGGCGACGCGCGAGCTCGCCTACGCCCGCCTCTACCGGCACGCGAAATGGCTGCACCTGCACGTGATGGCGCAGATCACCGACTTCGCCCGCGGCGTGAGCGTCGACGTGGATGCGCTCGAAGACGTCGCCAGCCGCCTCGATCCGTCCGATCCGGAGGAGCTCCGTGCGGCGATCGAGGGCGGTGCGCTGCTCCCCGCCCAGACCGAGGCGCAGCGCGAGGCGCTGGAGCGGCTCGAGAACCTCATCGCCACGATCGACGGCTGGGTGGACGTGGTCACCGCACAGGCGACCGCGCGACTTCCCGACGGCGCCCGCATCGCCGAGGCGGCACGCCGCCGTCGCGCGGTGGGCGGTCCGGCCGAAGACGCCCTGGGCGCACTGGTCGGGCTGAAGCTGCGCCCGCGCCGGATGCGCGAGGCCTCGGCGATGTGGCAGGCGGTGACGGATGCCGTCGGCATCGCCGGCCGGGACTCGCTCTGGGACTACCCCGACCTGATGCCGACCGCCGAGGACATCGACGATCCGAGCGCACTGGTCGCCCGTCTGCAGGCCGCAGAGCGCGGCGAGCAGCCGGTCGCGGATGAGTTCGACGAGGCTCTCGCACGACTGCTCGACGGCGACGACTTCTCGGCGGAGCAGCCCGGCGACGGCCAGGCCGACGAGCCGGACGAGTCCGACGGGGATGCCGCTCCGGAAGGCGAGCGACCCGTCTGAGTCCGCGGGCGGGCGACCGCTCCTCCCCCGGCGTGCGATCCGCGGAAGTTGTCCACGGAAGCGCCTTCGCGGCGCCACGGCATCCGCCTCTTCTCCAGAATCGGGGAATGCCGCTGACTCCGCCGACCCTCACCCGACTGGATCCCGGCGCGCCGCTGCTGTGGAGGGACGGTCGCACGCTCCAGCTGGGCACGGACGGCTCCCTGCAGATCTCCGTCGATGCGCCATGGGTCGAGGTGCTGCTGAGCCGCCTGCGCTCCGGATTCCGGCGCGCATCGTTCGACGTCATCGCGCACGGCGCCGGTGCGCCGCGGGAAGAGGCGCGGCTGCTGCTCGCTCGCATCGAGCATCTTCTCGTCGACGACCCGGCGGGGATGCCGCCCGCGTGGGTGGAGGCGATCGGCATCACCGACGGACGCAGCGCCTATCGCACGAGAGAGGCACTCGCCGACGAGGGCGTCATGCTCGTCGACCGCTCGGTGCGCGGCGCGGTGGGGGTGATCCTCGTGCAGGGGTCCGCCGCCGCGCTGCAGTTCGCCCGGTATCTGCGCGAGGACATCCCGCATCTGCCCATCGCCTTCGAGCCCGGACACGTCACCGTCGGGCCGCTCGTCATCCCGGGACACACGCCGTGCCTGTCCTGCCGCGACGCCGAGGACACCGACCGCGACCCGGCGTGGCCGTTGCTGCACGCGCAGCTGATCGATCGTGCGGCGGGACCGCTGCGCGCCGCACAGGTGGCGGAAGGAGCGCTGCTCGCCGCACGGCTTCTCGCGCTCGGCGACGCCGGCGGTCGGATCGTCCGGATCAGCGCGGACGGCTCGCGCGCGTGGCGTGCGGTGACGTTTCACGAAGGATGCCGGTGCCGCGAGCCGTCGTCCCCATCTCGGCCAGGAATCTCGACGGAGCCCGCTCTCCTCGCCCTGCCGACCTCGACCATGAGATCTCCAAGGTACGCGCGGCGCGCGTGACCCCGACGTAGGCGAGGCGACGCTCTTCGTCGACGGCCTCGAAGCTCGAGGCGTACGAGATGGGCAGCGAGCCCTCCGCCCAGCCTGCGAGGTGCACGTGCGGCCATTCGAGACCCTTCGCGGCGTGCAGGGTCGACAGGGTCACGGTGCGCATCGTCGGCTCGTGCTGGTCCTTCGCGCGCGCCATCATCGCGTCGCTGAACGACCGCAGGTTCGCCTCGGGCCCGGCGTCCTCCGCGAGTCGCAGGATCGCGCGTCGCGCCTCCCAGCCGTCGCGCTGGGCGCCGCCCGCCGCCGGGGGCTCTTCGGTCAGGCCGAGCTCCCGGAGCACGCGCTGCACGTTCGGCAGGAAACCCTGCTCCGTCGGAGCCACGGCCGCCGCGCGCAGAGCAAGGATCGCCTGTCGCACCTCGGGCATCGCGAAGAAGCGCGTTCCGCCGAGAACGGATGTGGGAATCCCTTCGGCGGCGAGCGCCTGCTGCAGCACACCCGACTGCGCGTGTGCGCGGTACAGCACGGCGATCTCGGCCGGCGAGGCGCCGGACGCGATCCGGGCGGAGATCGCCGATGCGATGCCGGCGGCCTCCTCGGCCTCGGAGTCGTAAGCGGTCACGGTCGGCGCGTCCGCGGTGAACTGCTCGCGCGCCGGTACGAGCTCGAGCGCGCCGGGCCGACCGTGCATGAGCGCGTTGGCGGCCGTCAGGATCGGGGCCTGCGACCGGTAGTTCGTCTCGAGCCGCACGACCGTCGCATCCGGATGCCGGCGTTCGAACTCGAGCAGGAACCGCTGCTCGGCTCCGGCGAACGAGTAGATCGTCTGGCTTGCATCGCCGACCACGCAGATGTCCTGTCGATCCCCGAGCCAGAGCTCGAGGAGGCGGTTCTGCAGCGGGGAGACGTCTTGGAACTCGTCGACGGTGAAGTGCCGGTACTGCTCGTGCACGGATGCCGCGACCCGCGGCTCCGCCTCGAGCATGCCGGCGCAGGCGAGCAGGACGTCTTCGAAGTCGAGTTGGCGACGCTCGTCCTTCAGCGTCTCGTAGGCGCGCATCAGCTCCACCAGCTGGCCTGCATCGACTCCCGTCACGGTGCGGCCCAGCGCGGCGTGCTGATCGATCGACAGCATCGAGACCTTGCGCCACTCGATCTCCGAGGCGATGTCGCGGAGGGTCGCGGTGCTCGGCCGCAGCCGCATCGCGTCGGCCGCCTGCCCCAGCATCCGCACCTTGTTGTCGATGATCGACGGGGCCGGAGATCCGGCCAGGGTCGGCCAGAAGAAGTTCAGTTGCGCGAGGGCCGCGGCATGGAACGTGCGGGCGGCGACGCCCTCGACGCCGAGTGCACGCAGCCGGCCCCGGAGCTCTCCGGCCGCCTTCGCGGTGAAGGTCACCGCCATCACCCGCGAAGGCGAATACGCGCCGGTGTCGACCCCGTGCGCGATGCGGTGGGTGATCACGCGCGTCTTGCCGGTTCCGGCTCCGGCGAGCACGGCGACCGGACCGCGCAGCACGGATGCCGCGGCCCGCTGCCGCTCGTCGAGGGCGTCGAGTGCGCTCACTCGCGCCCCTCGTACCAGTCGAGGATCAGGGCGCGGGCGATGGAGGCAGGCCCCGGAAGACCCACGGGTCCGTCGCCGGCGAGTGCCGAGCCGATCTCGGCCCGAGTGAACCAGCGGACGTCGACGATCTCCTCACCGTCGGCGAGCGCCTCGGACTCGTCATCGACGACGGCGCGGAAGCCGATCATGAGCGAGCGAGGGAACGGCCAGGGCTGTGAGGAGATGTAACGCAGGGCCGACAGGCGCACGCCGGACTCCTCCTCGATCTCGCGATGCACGGTCGCCTCGAGAGACTCCCCCGCCTCGGTGAAGCCGGCGAAACAGGAGTACATCCTTCCGCCCCAGTTCGCGTTCGCGCCGAGGAGCAGCCGCTCGCCGTCGCGGCTCTCGACGGCGACGATCACGGCAGGGTCGGTGCGCGGGAAGTGCTCGCGTCCGCAGACGAGGCAGCGACGCGACCAGCCGGCGTTCCGCAATTCGGTACCGCCGCCGCACGTCGGGCAGAAGGGCGCGTCGCGCAGCCACCCCGCGATCGCGATCGCCTCGACGAGCAGTTCGGACTCGACCCGTTCGATACGACCGCCGAGGTCGCGCAGTCCGAGCCAGATCTCATCGGGCGCCGTGTCGAGGGCATCGTTCTCCGGCGGCGCGGCGGCGAGAAGCAGCACGGTGCCGTCCTGATCGCGCCCCAGCAGAGCCCAGGTCGCGTCGCCGACGGCATCCGCCGGCACCCTCAGCAGGGTCGACTCGACGACCCTGACCCGGCCGTCGCGCACGACGATCACGCGGGTTCCGGGGTCTGATCGCAGACGTTCGACCGCGTCCGGCTCCTCGCGGAGATCAGCGGCGCGGTCGAGGGCGGGGAACTGAAAGGTCATCGACTCCCTCTCTCACGGGCGTGGCGGAGGCGGGACCGCCCCGGCGTCGACCTACCCTGGGGGCATGGGACGCTCTCCTTTCACTCTAGCCGCGGCGGTGACGGCCGCACTGCCCGGCGCGGAGGTCACGGGTGCCCGTCCTCTCAGCGCAGACGGCGACGGTCGATTCGACTCGGCGGTCGCGTCGCTGGCCGACGGTCGCGAGCTCGCGATCCGCGTCGCCGACGACGAGGACACCGCTCGTGAACTGGCCGCGGAAGCCCTCGCGCTGCGCGCGCTGACAGACGGCGCCCGCGCCATGCTGCCGTTCCACGCGCCCGAATACATCGGCGAGACGACCGTGGGCAAGGGCCGCGCGCTGGTGACCGAACTCCTCCCCGGCTTCCAGATCGAAGCAGCCCTGGTGCCGGCCGGCCGTGGTGCCGCCGAGTCGATGGGTGCCGCGATCGCCGCCGTGCACGGACTGCCGACCTCGGTCGTGCGCGGCGCCGGCCTCGTGATGCGCTCCGCCGAAGAGAGCCGCAGCGAGCTGAACCGCCTCGTCGACGCCGCCGCTTCGACGGGTCGAGTGCCCGCCCGCCTCACCGTGCGCTGGCGGGATGCCGTCGCCGACGATGATCTCTGGCGGTTCGAGTCGACCGTCGTGCTCGGCGGCGTGCAGGCGACCTCGTTCCTCTTCGCGGACGACCCGGAGCGGGGACCCGAGGTCACCGGCCTGCTCGGCTGGCACGGCCTGTCGGTCGGAGATCCCGCCATCGACCTCTCGTGGTTGTCAGCCGCACCGGATGCGGCGGCCGACGTGCACGCCGCGTACGCCCGGACCGTCGATCGCGCTCCGGATGCCGGACTCGAGGTGCGCGCCCGCCTGCTGGCCGAACTGGAGTTCGCGCGCTGGCTGGTGCACGGCGATTCGATGCGGCGCCCCGACATCGTCGATGATGCCGCCGCCCTGCTCGAATCCCTCGCGGAGGGCCTGCGAACCGACGATCTCAGCATCATCGCGGCTCGCAGCGAGGGAGTCGACTCTGCCCTCGACGCGCTCGGCCGCGTGCCGGCCGCCACGGCCGCCGAGGTCGACACCTCGATGCAGACCGACGCGTACAACCCGAACGAGCTGTGGGCTGACGGCGGGTCCGACACCGGTGAGGTCGGTGCGGACGACGCACGCGGCGAGACCTCCGCACCGCCCTGGGCGTCGGACGGGCAGGCGACGTCCGACGCGGAGAGCACGGAGGCAGCCCACCGCGCCGAGATGCTGAACGTCGAGACCGAGGATCTCTCGGGCGTGGCCGGGCTCTTCGCGGGCACGAACGGCGCGGCCGGCGTCCGAGAGGATTCGCATCCGCTGACGCCGCGTCCCGGCTACGCCCGGACGGCAGACGGTGGTGCGGCCGACGATGCGGCCGACGACGACTCCGGTGATGACTCCGAGGAGGCTCAGCGCGCCGCGCGAGCTGCGCTCCAGCGCTGGAAGAGCTCCTCCTCCGAGTAGACGCGGTCCCCGCGGATGACCAGGTCGTCCGCGACGTAGTAGAGCGCCACGTCGATCTCCTCCAGCGGCACCTGGAAACGACGATGGTAGGCGAGGCGGTACAGCGCGAGCTGCAGCATCCGCTCCTCGCGCTCCGCCGGCGTGCGCGGTGCCTTGCCCGTCTTCCAGTCGACGATCTCGATCCGCCCGCCGCGGTCGTCACGGCGGTAGACGGCGTCGAGTTTGCAGATGACGATGTGCGACTGCTCCGGATCGAGGGTGCCCTCGATGCCGGCGCCGAGGGCGAAGTCGATCTCGATCTCGACAGCGATCGGCTTCAGCAGCCCCCATTCGCTCCGCTCGAACGTCTGCTGCAGGGCGGCGAGATCGGCTGCATCCGCCGCCGTGGTCGCCCCGTCGAGGCCTTCGTCGGAGGTGAAGCCGGGATCGGACGGGAGTTCGTCCTCGTCGAGCTCCCACAGCGCCTCGTCGACGCGGCTTCCGACGCCGACGAGCTCGGAGCGCTGCTCGACCCAGGCGTGGAACAGCGTGCCCAGGCGGGTCTGCCGGTACGGCCGCTCCGGCATCGGACGCACGATCGACGACAGCGTGCCGGCGAAGTCCGTGACATAGTCCTTGAACCGCGACGCCGGAACGCGGGTCGGTGCAGCAGCATCGGCGCCCCGTTGGCGGGCCGCCCGCTCGGCGAGCAGACGCGTGAGCTCGAGTGACGGCTGGGCGAGGCCCGAGCGAGCGGCCTCTTCCACGGCGGCGGCGGCCGCCGTCACGACGCCGCGGCGCGCTCCCAGCGGGTCGAGCGGCCAGCTCAGCGTCGAACCCGGACCCTCATAGGGATTCTCGTCGGGATCGACCGGGTCGATGGGATCCCCTCCCTGCACCTCGATGGCCTCGACGAGGTAGGGGCTCGGCGTGCGCGGCGCCTTCTGTCCGGCCCAATGCGCACCGCTCAGCAGCAGGTCGGTCCGTGCACGCGTCACGGCGACGTACGCGAGGCGTCGTTCCTCCTGCTGCTGGTATGCGCGGTAGGCATCTTTGAACCGCTTGAGCGCCCCGCCCTGCGGGTTCGCCTTGGTCGCTCCTCCCGACAGGGATGCCTGCGCGAGCTTGTGCCGCTTGTCCGGGTCGGCCTCCTCCCCCATCGCCGCGACAGGATCCCACTCGAAGCGCGGCAGAGCGTCGCGGTCACCGCGCAACGCGAACGGCACCACGCCGAATCCGAACCAGCCCGACGTGTCGGACACGCGACTGGGCAGCTCGTCCACCACCAGGCGTACGACGGCGACGGCATCCCACTCCAGCCCCTTCGATCCGTGGATCGTGAGCAGCTGCACGACCCCCGGCTCCGGCGGCTCCGGTCGCGGCATCAGCTCGTCGGTGCTCTCGGCCTTGTCGAGCCAGGCGAGCAGACTGCCGATGGTGCCGCGGTCGTCGGCGGCGAGGAACGCGCGCACCTCGTCGGCGAAGGCACGGAGCTGGGTCGCGGCGATCCGGGCGGGGCCCCTCGTCTCGTTGGACGCCAGTTCGATGTCGAGCCGCAGCTCCAGCTCGATGAGCCGGATCAGCTCGGGGATCGGCTGGGAGGACGCGCGCCGCAGTCGTTCGAGCATCTCACCGGCCGCACGGATGCGCGCCCGGCCGTCCGGAGTGATCTCCTCGAGCATCCGGTAGTCGTCACGCACTGCGCGCACGACGTCGACGGCGTCGATGATCGACACGGCCTCGTCGGCACCGCGTGACGACCGCAGCCGGGCGCGCACCTCCTCCGGCAGCGGGGCCATGTCGGTGTCGCGTTCGGCGAGCGCGCGGCCCAGGTCGTACAGCGCCCCCATGTCGGCCACGCCCACTCCGAAGCGAGGTCCGGTGAGCAGACGGATGAGGGCGGAGCCGGCCGTCGGGTCGTGCACGACCCGCAGCGTCGAGACGACGTCGACCACCTCCGGGGTCGTGAGCAGTCCACCGAGCCCGAGGATGCGATGCGGGATGCCGCGGGCGGCGAGCGCCCCGGCGAAGGTCTGCATGTGCCGTTTCGATCGGAACAGGATCGCGCCGGTGTGGGGATTCTGCGCGGGTGCGCGGCCGCCGGCGCGTGACTCGTGCGCGGCGCGGCGCTCCTCGAACCATTCGGCGACGGCCGCCGCCTCGTCGTCGACGGTGAACGGGAAACGCACGCTCACGCCGCCCTCTCCGGCGCCCGGGCGGGGCTCGAGCGGCGGCACGTCGAGTCCGGGCCGCTGGAGAGGCTCGAGCACGCGGTTCGCGATGTCGAGGATGCCGCGGTCGTTGCGCCAGCTCGTCATCAGGCTGTACGTCTGGGCGGTTCCCGTGCTCGAGAACGTCTTCGAGAACGCGTAGAGGTTGTCGGCGCTCGCGCCCCGCCACCCGTAGATGGACTGGTGCGGGTCGCCGACCGCCATGACAGCGGAGTCCCGGAAGAGCTCGGCGAGGAACCGGGTCTGGATGACCGAGGTGTCCTGATACTCGTCGAGCAGCACGACACGGTGCTGCTCGCGCAGGTCGGCACGCACATCGGGGGCGGACTCGACGATGTCGTAGGCGCCGCCGACCTGGTCGGCGAAGTCGAGCACGCCGCGCCGTTCCTTCTCGGCCATGTAGTCGCGGACGAGGTCGGCCAGCGTCGGCAGGCTCAGCAGATTCGAGGCCGCCTTCTCCACGTCGGCGTTCGAGCGGTACGGCGCGAACGCGAGCGCCTGGTCGCGCGCGATCTGCTCGGCGACGTCGAGCTCGACCCGATGGTCGAGCGCATCGCCGGCCAGCCGCTGCACCGCGTCGATCACGGTGTTGAGGGCGAAGTCGATGTTCTCGAGCTCGGGCAGGTCGCTGCGGAGCACGACCTCGCGCGCCAGCATCCACGACGCCGCCTGGCTCAGCATCGCGACATCGGGATCGCGACCGATCCGTGCCGCATGTTCGCGGACGATGCCGTCGGCGAACGCGTTGTACGTCGACACCCGGGGGCGGATCATCAGGTCTTCGGCAGCGCGCGGTGTCGCGGGATCCCAGCCGGTGCCGAACTCCGCGGCGAGCTCGTCCAGGACGTTCGCGCGCACGATCTCGCGCTGGCGCCCCGGTGCCGCCTCCGTCACGCGGCGCAGAGCGTCGCCGCGCACGATCTCGGGGAGGTGCGGCAGCAGACCTCGACGACCGTATTCGTCGATCACGGCCAGACGCGTTCCGATCCGCTCCGCGAGCTCGCCGGCCGCCTTGCGGGTGAAGGTGAGCCCGAGGATCTCGTCGCGGAGCACGCGCCCGTTCGCGACGAGCCACACCACTCGGCCCGACATCGTCTCGGTCTTGCCGCTGCCGGCCCCCGCCACCACCAGCGCCGGCTCGGGAGGCGCCTCGATCACGCGCTGCTGTGCGGGAGTGGGCGCGGGCTGGCCGAGGGCCGTGGCGATGTCGACTGCCGAGAGGCTTCCCTCCGTGGACCACACGGTCACGAGCTCACCGCCGGCACCGTGTGGATGCGGCACGGGTGCACGCGTCGCTGCGTGTCGGCGCAATGGGACTCCACCTGCGCCGTGAAGCTCGAGGCCGACATCCCCCGCGCCGCCCCTGCGACGCGGCGCAGGAACGCCGAGCGCGACTCGTCGTCGAGCGTGTGCTGATGGGCGATGCGGTAGTCGCTCTTGGCGAGCGTCTTCGAGACGATCACGAGGCGTGCCCCGGCCAAGGACCCGGGCGGCGCTCCTTCGATGAGTCCCTGCTGGACGGCGACCTGGTAGGCGGCCAGCTGAGCATGTTCGAGCACGCCGGAATCGGACTCGGGGTCGGTCTTGCCCGTCTTCAGATCCACCACCACGGTCGGTGCGCCCTCGCCGCGCGACATGGGCTCCCAGCCGCGACCGCGCGCGTGCGGGTGCTCTCCCGAACCGAGAGGATAGCTCTCCACACGGTCGATGTACCCGTGGATGATCGCCTGATTCGCGCGGTCGTCGCCGACGGGGTGCACGGCGGGCGTCGCGTCGTCGTCCGCGAGATCGACGGCGAAGCGGAACTCCACTTCGCTGCCGATGACCTTCCCATCCTCGCGGCGCACATCCCCGAGGTAGGAGTGAAGTCGGTCGACGTACAAGTCGGCGCGCCGCCGCTCCTTGCGCCCGATCCACTCCGTCTCGAAGTCGAGCTCGGGCCAGTGCTCGGCGACGATGGCGCGCATCTGCTCGAGGTCGCCGTCGGGGACCCGTTCCATCGCCTCGTGCACGATCGTGCCGATTCCAGCGCTGGGCGGCATCACGGTGTCGCCGCCGATGGCGGAGACGACCCAGTTCAGGCCGCACTCCTCGTAGGACTCCATCTTCGAGGGCGACACCCGCGCCCCGGCCACGGCGAGGTCGCGCAGCGGCGCATCCGTCGAGGGCGGCGTCACGCCGTACCACTCGGCAGGATCCGCGCCCGGCACACCCTCGTGCGCGAGAACAGCGAGCTGCCCTGCCGCCTCGCGTCGCAGAGGCTCCGAAGGGACCGACGTCAGCGTGCGGCGGTGGCGGGCGACCATGCCGCGGAGAGTGAGCGGATGCTCGGCGGAGACATGACGCTCCGGCGGCTCCGGCGCCGGAAGGAATCCGAAGAACGCGCTCGGGGTCAGGTCGTCATCGTCGACGGCCGTGATGAGGAGCCGGTCGCGCGCGCGGGAGATCGCCCGCACGAACAGCCGGAGTTCATCGTGCAGGGCCGCGCGACGTCGGTCGACGACCCCACGCGGCTCGATCGCCACACCGGTACGCGCCGCCTCCACCTCGTCGGCCAGGCGCCAGGTCTGCAGCAGCCCGCCACGCAGACGCACGTTCGGCCAGACGCCGTCCTGCACGCCGGCGACGACCACGGCGTCGAACTCGGTGCCGAGGGCGGTTGCCGGTGTCAGCAGCGTGACCTTGCCCGGTCGGTCGGGCGTCGAGAGCGAGTCCTCGGGCACCTCGCTGTCGAGGATGTCGCGGACGAAGGTCTCGGGGCTCTCGTTCGGTGTCCGCTCGACGAACCGCTTCGCGGCGTCGAACAGCGACACCAGCGCGTCGAGCGACCGCGCGGTCTCAGCCCCGGTCGGCAGCAGCGAGATCTCGCGCCAGGCGACATGCAGGCGCCGGCCGTCGACCGCGCGGGCCTGATCCCACACCCGCCAGAGCAGGTCGTGGATCGTCTCGCCCTCGGCCGCTGCGCGGGACAGCGCCTCGATCGTCTCGGCGAACCGTGCCGCCGTGCGTGATTCGGCCGCGTCGATCAGAGTCAGGTGCGCGGGGTTCGCCATCGCCATCCGCAGCAGCTCGCGCGCGGGTGTCGACCCGCCCTGTTCGAGTTCGATGTGCCGCAGACGCGCGCGCAGGCGCCGCAGTCCGATGGCGTCCATCCCGCCGAACGGGGTGCGCAGCGCCTCCTCCAGCGCGGCCGGGGTGCGCTCGTCCACCGGGATCAGCGCGAGCCGCACGATCTCGACGATGTCGCGCACGATCCCCTCACTGCCGAGCGGACGCTGCACACCCGCCGCGCGCGTGGGGATCTCGCGCGCCGCCAACTCGGTCTCGAGCGTCGTCACCTGCCGCGTGTCGTGGGCGATGACCGCCATCCGGTCCCACCGGAGCCCTTCGCTGAGGTGCCAGTCGCGCATGACTCCCGCGATGCGGTCGAGCTCCTCGTAGGGCGACGGGGCGATGAATGTCGTGACGGCGGCGTCGGCCTCCTCGGTCGGCGGCGCGGGAGCGCGGCGGTGCTCCACCCGCCCGGAGACGCCGATCGCCTGGGTGACGGTGCGGGTCAGCGCGGTGAGGGCAGGCTTCTGGCGGTGCGGCCCGTCGAGCACGTGCACGTCTCCCAGCACACCCGCGAGCTGCGCGAAGAGCTCGGGGCTGGCCCCGCGGAAGGCGCCGGAGGAGATGTCGGGGTCGCCGAACGCGAGCACGGCGATCCCCCGGTCGCGCAGGGCCCGCACCACGGCGATGCCGCCGCGCGTCAGCTCCTGCGCGTCGTCGATGAGGACCACGCGGAGCGGCGCGAGCGGACCGAGCGCCGCCGGCTCCGCTTCTCGAAGGATCGCGCTCGCCTCGCTCAGCAGATCCGCAGCGTCGCGGTGGGCCGAGCGCAGCGCGTCGAGCACCGCACGGTACTCGACGAGGAACTCCGCCGCGGCGGACCACACCTCGTTGCCCGACCCGCGGAGCTCATCGGGATGGACCCCGATCTCGGTGCACTCGGCGAGGAACGCCCGCAATTCCGAGCGGAATCCCTTCGAGGCGCGGACCGGCGGGTTGAGCACCTCGGGCCACGCGATGCGCGCGTCTTCGGCATCTCCGGCGAGCAGCTCGGCGATGATGCGGTCCTGGTCGGCACCGGTGAGCAGCGCCGGTGGTTCGGATCCCGCACGCACCATCGCTCCGCGCACCAGCTGGAAGGCGAAGGAGCCGAGCGAGCGGGCGAGCGGGCCGGGAGTCGCCTGGTCGATCCGCACGCCGATCCGATCGCGCAGCGCGGTCGCGGCCTGGCGGCTCGGAGTGAGCACGAGCACCTCTTCCGGCCGCATCCGCTCGGTGTCGAGCAGATGCACGACCCGGTCGACGAGGGTGCGCGTCTTGCCCGTGCCCGGCGCGCCGATGATGACCCCGGAGGCGGTCGCCGCGGCGGCGACGACGGCTCGCTGCGCGGCATCCGGTGTCATGTCCTCCACGGTATCGGGGCGCGCGGACATCGTCGTCGCGCCGAGGCCGCACGCGGTGTGCGCTCACGGCGAAACCGGCTGCGGCGGCCGATCCGGCCCGGTGCGCGCGGGGTAGAGTTGGGAAGTCCGACGAACTTCAAGGAGCACGCGTGGAAATCCGCATCGGCATCATCAACACCGGCCGTGAACTGAGCTTCGACACCGGCGCGAGCGCGGACGAGGTCCGCAGCCAGGTCTCCGCCGCCCTCGAGCAGAGCTCGACGCACCTGAACTTCTCCGACGTCAAGGGCAACTCGTACCTGGTCCCGACCGCGAACCTCGCCTACATCGAGCTGGGTTCCGAGGAATCGCGCCGCGTCGGTTTCGTCGCCTGACCGCACCATGTACATCCTCCTCGCGCTGATCGGAGCGTGCGCGCTCGGCATCGGCGCGCACTATCTGATCGGCGGCCGCGAACTGCGCGGAGTCGCTGTCACTCCGGGCATCGCGACCGCCGTGTCCGCGATCGTCTACACCGCCCTGCAGTGGGCGGGCATCGGCGAGGACAGCATCTGGCTCTGGCTGGCGAGCGTGCTCGGCGCTGTCGTCGTGGCGGTCCTGGCCACGGTGGCCATCGTGGCCGTTCGCCGTCGATCGGATGCCGAGGCCAAGGCCGCACTCGGGATCTGACCCGATGCCGTGAACCCTCGGGAACGCGCTGTCTGCGTGTGCTTCGACGGCTCCCGCGTGCTGCTGATGAGGCGGCTCAAGGGCGGCCGACGGTACACCGTGCTTCCGGGTGGCGGCATCGAGTCCGGAGAGACGCCCGCCCAGGCGGCAGTGCGTGAACTGGCCGAGGAGACGGGGCTGGTCGCGACGGTGACCGGCGACCTCGCCACTGTCGACCACGACGACCGGCGGGCGCACTACCTGCTCCTGACGGCGTTGCCCGGAGAGCCCACTCTAGGAGGCCCAGAAGCGCTCGCGCAGAGCGAGGACAATCGCTACTGGCCCAGCTGGGTCCCGATAGCCGAGCTCGCAGACGAGCCGCTCGTACCCGAGGAGGCGCGAGAGATCGTCCTGCGAGCCTTCGCGCGGATGCGCGCGACCTAGGAGGCCAGCCCCATCGCATCCATCCGGCGTGCGTGCGCACCCATCAGCTCGGTGTAAACGGGCTCGATCCGCTCGTCGTCGGCGGCGAGGCGCTCCGGTCGCAAGGCCGATCGGCACACGAGGATCGTGTCGCCGACCAGACGGCGCGCCCACATCGACAGCAGGGAGCGCCATTCCTCGTCGCTCTCGATGGTCTCCTGGATGATCGCGACGATCTCGTGGCGCGCATCGTCCTCGCGGAGGATCTCGACGACCCGTCGACCGGTGTCGGCGTAGCTCGAGGCGAGCGCCAGGTAGAAGTCGTCGAGCATTCCTGCGGTGATGTACACCGCGAGAAGGGTCTCCCGCGGGCGCGCTCCGATCGTCTTGCGACGGAAGGCGTCGAGATTCTCACGGAACGGCAGCATCAGCTGGGTGGGTTCGTCGCCCCGCTCCTCGATGAGGTCGACGATCGCGCGGTGCTTCGTGAGCGCCGCACCGGCCGCACGGGAGAGCGACTCCTTCTCGGAGAGCTCCGGCGTCGCGCGGATCAACCGGGTGAGGGTCTCGAAATAGCCCAGTTGGAGGTAGGCGGCCTGGCCGAGGAATCGACTGAGCTCCGGCGCGAGTTCGGCGAAGTCGATGCGGGTCGCGTCGCCCTGATCACCCCGGCTGCGGAGCGCAAGGGTGCGGCGGGGCGCCGCATCGCGCTGCCAGAACCACTTAACCACGAGGCCTCCCGGTCGAGTTCACCACGTCGTTCACAATACTCGGGCGCGAGCGCTCTTCCTGGCCCCGGCCGCCCCTCGGGTAGGCTGGGCGTGTCCCGCCGTAGGAGCGGGCCCCCGCGCCTGTGGCATGAGAGACGGCGTGGATCCGTTTACGTGGCGATCCAGAGGGTCGCCGGACAGGCAATTGAACAAGTGACAACTTTCGCTGAACTCGGTGTCGATCAGGACATCGTCGACGCACTCGCCGCCAAGGGCATCATCGAGGCGTTCCCCATTCAGGAGCAGACCATCCCCCTCGGCCTGCCAGGCCAGGACATCATCGGCCAGGCCAAGACCGGAACCGGAAAGACATTCGGCTTCGGCATCCCGGTCGTCCAGCGTCTCGGCCAGGACCCCGAGCACGGTGTGAAGGCGCTCATCGTCGTCCCGACCCGCGAGCTCGCGGTGCAGGTCTACGAGGACATCGACCTGCTCACCAGCAACCGCTCCACGAGCGTCGTCGCGATCTACGGCGGCAAGGCGTACGAAGGCCAGATCGACCAGCTCAAGGCCGGCGCGCAGATCGTCGTCGGCACGCCGGGTCGTCTGATCGACCTCGCCGGCCAGCGTCTGCTCGACCTCTCGAACGCGACCGAGGTCGTGCTCGACGAGGCCGACAAGATGCTCGACCTCGGCTTCCTCGCCGATATCGAGAAGATCTTCCAGAAGGTTCCGGCTGTCCGCCACACGCAGCTGTTCTCGGCGACCATGCCCGGCCCGATCGTGGCGCTCGCCCGCCGGTTCATGTCGAACCCGATCCACATCCGCGCGACCGACCCCGACGAGGGTCTCACGCAGGCCAACATCAAGCACCTCGTGTACCGCGCGCACTCCATGGACAAGGACGAGATCATCGCCCGCATCCTGCAGGCCGAGGGCCGCGGCAAGACCGTGATCTTCACGCGCACCAAGCGTGCGGCGCAGCGCCTCGTCGACGAGCTGGGCGACCGCGGTTTCAATGTGGGCGGCGTGCACGGCGACATGGGACAGGACCAGCGCGAGCGCTCGATGGCGGCGTTCAAGGCCGGCAAGCGCGACGTGCTCGTGGCGACCGACGTCGCCGCCCGCGGTATCGACGTCGACGACGTGACCCACGTCATCAATCACACGATCCCCGACGAGGACAAGACGTACCTCCACCGTGCCGGCCGCACCGGCCGCGCCGGCAAGACCGGCATCGCCGTGACCTTCGTCGACTGGGAGGATCTGCACAAGTGGGCCCTCATCAATCGCGCGCTCGAGTTCGGCCAGCCCGAGCCGGTCGAGATCTACTCGTCGAGCCCGCAGCTGTTCGAGGACCTCGACATCCCGCAGGGGACGAAGGGGCGTCTCACCACCGCGCCGAAGACCCAGTCGGTGAAGACCGAGCGCACGCGTCGCCCCGAGCGGGCTGCGGATGCCGCCGCCGAGGGCACGGATGAGGGCGGCACGCGTCGTCGTCGCCGTCGCCGCAACAGCGAGACCCCGGTCGGCTCGACCTTCGTCGAAGGCGGCGCCGAGGGCTCGACGGGCGACGGTCACTCCGCTCAGGCCGCGGATCGCAGCGCAGACGGCGGCGGCACCCACGACGGCGAGGGCAAGGAGCACCACGACGGCAAGCCGGCTCCGGCGCGCCGCACCTGGCGCGCGCCCTGGAGATCGATCTCGAGGAGAACGGTCTTGCCGTCGGCGAGG
>NZ_SSDJ01000032.1 GCF_004794465.1 Microbacterium sp. K24
CGAGGCCGACGGCGGCGATCACGGCGGCGAGTTCCCTGGCCGTCTGCACGCCGAGGAGCTTCACCGACGCCTGCGCCGTCGGATGGGCGCGGGTCGCCCCGCCGACGAGGCCGACCGCGAGGGGGACCTCGAGCGTGCCGACGAGGTTGCCGTCGGCATCCTTCTCGAACTGCGAGAGCGCCGCGTACTGGCCGGTGCGGGCGGCGTGCGAGTGGCAGCCGGACTCGACGGCGCGGGTGTCATTGCCGGTGGCGAGCACGACGGCGGTGATGCCGTTCATGATGCCCTTGTTGTGGGTGGCCGCGCGGTACGGGTCGGCCTCGGCGAAGGCGCTCGCGGCGACGATGTCGTCGACGACCTGCGCCCCGCCCAGCAGCTCGGCGTCGAACACGGCGCGGGCGCGGGTGAGGCGCAGCTCGGCCTTGTTGGTGAGGATGCGGAGCAGGGTGCGGGTTCCGGCGATCTCGGCGATGCGGGGCGCGATCGCCTCGGCCATCGTGTTCACGGCGTTGGCGCCCATGGCGTCGCGCACGTCGACGTGCAGGTGCAGGATGACCTGCACGCCCGCGCGGGTCGGGAGCACGCGGACCGAGATGTCGAAGGCGCCGCCGCCGAGCGACACCAGCACTGGATCCTGCTCGTTGGCGAGTGCGAGCAGCTCGTCCTTCGCCTCGAGCAGCGCGAAGCGGGTGCCGTGCGGGTCGACCGCGTCGAGCACCTGGATCTGGGCGATCATCACGTCACCGGTGTACGAGGTGGTGAAGCCGCCGTGCTGTCGCGCCATCCGTGCGGCGTTGGAGGCGGCCGCCACGACGCTGGGCTCCTCGGTGGCCATCGGGATCAGGCGATCCCGGCCGTCGATCGTGAAGTTCGTGGCCACGCCGATCGGGATGCCGATCATGCCGACCACGTTCTCGATCATGTGGTCCGCCTGGGCGAGCGAGAGCCCGCTGTCGGGCCGGAGGGCGTCGAGCACGTCCGGGTCGAGGTCGGCGCTCTGCGCGACGAGCGTCAGCCGCTCGTCGGTCGTGTGGTCGCGCAGACCTGAGATTCGGCTGTTGATCGACATCGCCACCTTCTTTCCTGACAGCGGCCGGGTTCTCGGCGCTGTGGTCAAGGACGACACTAGGAGCGGCCCGCGCGAGCGACGATGGATGGAAAGCTCATCGCCTTCGTCTTGATATGGGTGGATGACACATCCGCCTGGGCGCGCGACCGACCTAGACTCGCAGCACATCCCGGGGTGCGGACGCTCACGTCCGCTGTGCGTGAGGAGATCCGATGCCCTACACCGACTCAACCGACGTGCGTCTCTACTACGAGGTCTTCGGCGACGACGACGATCCCGTGCTCGTGCTCGTCTCCGGCGGCGGCGCCCAGCTGCTCTCCTGGGATGAGCGGTTCATCGGGATGCTGACCGCCGGCAGACTGCGCGTGGTGCGCTTCGACAACCGCGACACCGGGTTCTCGCAGCTCTTCGGCGGAGAGGACGACGTCGACGGCGGCTACGACCTGTCCGACATGGCCGAGGACGTGCTGCGGGTGCTCGACGAGCTCGGCGTCGACGCGGCGCACGTCGCCGGCCACTCGATGGGCGGGATGATGGCGCAGATGCTCGCGATCCAGCATCCGGAGCGCATCCGCAGCCTCGGGCTGCTGTCGACCATCCCCGGACAGTCGCCGCGCTACGTGCTGCACGACGAGCGCGCCGAGCTCAGCGCGCCGCCCGTGCGCGTCTCACGAGAGCAGGCGGTGGAGTTCGCGGCGCTGTATGCCGAGTCCGAGGGGACCCGGCTCGGCGTCTACGACCCGCAGGTCGAGTGGCATCGGACGGCGGCGGGTGAGGCGTACGACCGCGGATATCACCCGGAGGGCTTCTCGCGGCAGTGGGCCGCGCTGCGCCGCGCGCCCGAACGGCTGGAAGCACTGAAGTCCGTCACCGTCCCGACCATCGTCTTCCACGGGCGCGAGGACGACGTGCTGCACTGGGCGTCGGCCGTCGACATCGCCGAGGCGATTCCCGGGGCCGAGCTGCAGGTGCATGCCGACATGGGCCACCTCATCCCGCACGAGCTGTGGCCCGACCTGGCCGCGGGGCTGCTGAGGACCGCGGCCCGCGCCGACGAGGGGCGCTGACGCCCGACCGACGTCGCGCCGTACAGTGATGTGATGCCCGAGGACACCGAAGCGATCGCTGCGCTGCTCGACGCGGCGTACGATCCCGAGCTGGTCGGACCGACCGCGGTCAGCGATGCGCTGCAGCGGCTCGGAGCGGCGGATGCCGCGGCCACCGCGCTCGCCGAACGGGTGGGTCGTGCGCAGCGCGAGCTCTCCCGGCTGCGCCGTCGCGAGCACGAGCTGACCGCGCTGTTCTCGAGCGCCAGGGAGCTGGCCGAGCTGCGCGACAGCGACGCGGTGCTCGCGCGTCTCGTGCAGCGCGCCCGGGAGATGATGGGCGTCGACCTCGCCTACCTGTCGGAGTTCGATCCCGACACCCGAGAGCTGCGGGTGCGGGAGACCAGCGGCTCGGTGAGCGCGTCGTTCCAGACCCTCCGCGTGCCCCCGGGTCGCGGACTCGCCAGCGTCGTGGTCGAGTCGCGCACCGCGCACTGGGTCGCCGACTACACCGCCTATGCCGCGGACCGGCACGACGCGGGCATCGATGACGCCGTCTCGGCCGAGGGACTGGTCTCGCTGCTGGGCGTGCCGATGCTGACCAGCGACGACGTGCTCGGCGTGCTGTTCGTGGCGAACCGCGAGAAGAAGAGCTTCTCCCCCGACGAGGTCGCCCTGCTCTCGGCCGTCGCCGACCACGCCTCGGTCATCCTGCAGACGACGCAGACGCTGCGCGACCTGCAGATCTCCGAAGACGCCAGCCGCCGCACGCTCGAGAGCCTGACCGCCCACCTGGTCGAACGCGACCGCGCCAACACGGTCCACCAGGAGCTGGTGCAGGCGGTGCTCGCCGGCGGCGGTTTCGGCCCGGTCGCCGAGACCCTCGCCTCGGCTCTCGGTCGTGCGGTCGCGATCCTCGACGCGCAGGAGAACGTGATCGCCGCGGCCGGGCTCCCCCTTGCCCCGGGGATGCTGTCCCTCGATGAGCCGGTGCGCGACGCGCTCGCCGAGAGCCGCCGTCACGGCCATGCCATTACCGTCGCGGGCCACGGCGTGCGTGCGGTCTCGGCCCTCACGGCGGGAAGCCGACACTTCGGCGCGCTGCTGCTGGGCGACGGCGACTTCGAGCTCGGCGCCGTCGACCTGCGCACGATCGAGCGCGCGGCCCAGGTCGGCGCCCTGCTCGAATTGCAGCAGGAGGCGGCATCCGGGGCCGACCATCGCGTGCGCAGCGAGCTGATCGCCGACATCCTCGACGACGTGCCCGAGCGGCGCTCCGATGTCGAGCGACGTGCGCGGCGGCTCGGCGTCGACCTCGCCGCACTCGACTCGCTCCTCCTGCTGTCGGTCGCCGGCGACCAGCAGACGCCCGCGGGGCGCGCGGTGATGCGACAGCTCGACGATCGCGCGCTGGTGGGCGAGTATCGCGGCTTCGTGGTGGCGGCGTATGCGGGCGGTCTCGGCGAGATTCAGCCCGATCGGCTGCGCACCCAGGTCGCGTCGGCCATCCAGGATTCCGTCGCCGTGGTCGTCCCCCCGCCAGCGAAGGGTCCGCTGCCCGCCGCGTTCCTCTCCGCCCGGCGCACCGCCCGTCTCCTCGCTGCGCTCGAGCTGACGGATCTCACGGCGCACGTCGAGGACTTCCTCCCGTATGCGGCCGTGCTCGACACGGATGCGCACGGGCTGTCGTCGTTCCTGCGCGACACGATCGGAGCCGTGCGGCAGTACGACGCCGAGCGCAACGCCGACCTGATCGGCACGCTGCGCGCGTTCGTGCGCAACAACGCGAGCCCCACGCGCACCGCGCGAGCCCTGAACTTCCACACGAACACGATCCTGCAGCGGCTCGACCGCCTCGACCATGTGCTCGGGGAGAGCTGGCGTGACGACGAGCGCATGTTCCGCATCGGCATCGCAGTGCGGCTCGACGAGCTGCGCGAGCGGCTGCAGGGCGGGCAGGACTGAGCCAGCGCGGCATCCCCTGACCTACCGGTCCACCTCCGCGTCGAACGCCTCGGCGCCGGTCTGGGAGAACGGATGCTGCCCGCGCGGGCCGAACACGAGCATGAGCTCGGCGACGGCATCCGATTCGTTGCGCACTCCGTGCTGCATGCCTTCCGGGGCATAGAAGGCGTCGCCTGCCCGAAGCACCCGCCGATCATCGCCCGCGGTGATGATCACCTCGCCCTGCGTGACGATGTACATCTCGTCGGAGCTGTTCGTCGAGCAGCTGTCCGGGTCGCCCTCCAGGTGGTGGTGCTGCCCCTCCTCTGCGCCGGGTTCGAGGTGGTACCGCATGACCGAGATCGGCAGCGCCGAGGTCTCCTTGAAGTACCACTCGATGCCGATGCGACCCTCGCCGTCGTACAGCTCCCAGTCGTGGGCGTTGTCGCCCGCTCGCTGAATCCTCATCATCAGGTCCGGTACAGCACGGGCATCGACTCCAGCAGCTGCCGGGTGTACGGATGCTCCGGCGCGTTCATGACCAGCTCGCCGGTGCCCTCCTCGACGACCTTGCCCTGATGCATCACCGCGACGCGGTGGGCGAGGTGATGCACGACCGCGAGGTTGTGGGTGATGAACAGATAGGTGACCCCGGTGTCCTTCTGCAGCTGCACGAGCAGGTTCAGCACCTGCGCCTGCACCGACACGTCGAGCGCCGACGTCGGCTCGTCGAGCACGACGAACTCGGGCTCCGCGGCCATCGCGCGGGCGATCGCGATGCGCTGCCGCTGACCGCCGGAGAACTCGTGCGGGTAGCGCTCGGCGGAGTCCATCGGCAGTCCGACGCGGTCGAGCGCGTCGGCGAGGCGACGGCGGCGCTCCTTCGCTCCGATCCCGGCAGCCACGAGCGGCTCGGAGATCGACCGCGCCACGGTGAACCGCGGATCGAGCGAATCGTTCGGATCCTGGAACACCATCTGGATGCGACGGCGGTGCATGCGCAGCGCCCGGCCGCGCAATCCGGTGACGTCTTCGCCGTCGAACTCGATCGTTCCCGCGGTGGGTGTGCGCATGAGCAGGATGGCTCGCGCGAGGGTGCTCTTGCCCGACCCGGACTCGCCGACCAGGCCCAGCGTCTCTCCCCGCGGGACCGACAGGCTCACGTCGTCGAGCGCGACCATGGCGTTGTCGCCGTGACCGAAGCGCTGGGTGACGTTCTTCACCCGGAGCACGTCGTCGCTCAGCACGTCGTCGCTCATGAGGCCTCCTCCAGTTCGGCGGGCGCCTCCGCGAAGTCGTTGAGGGCCGGGATCACGGCGAGCGGCGACCGCACCGGCACCGAGGGGCGCGGGATGCTTTCGAGCAGCGCCCGGGTGTACGGATGCCGCGGATCCTCCAGCACGCGTCGCGCCGAGCCCGATTCGACGACCCGCCCGCGGTACATCACCGCGACACGCTCGCAGAGCTGCCCGATCACGCCGAGGTCGTGACTGATGAACAGCACGCCCATGCCGGTCTCGTCGCGGAGGTTCTTGATCAGCTCGAGGATCTGCGCTTGCACCGTGACGTCGAGCGCGGTCGTCGGCTCATCCGCCACGAGCAGGTCGGGGCCTGCCGCGACGGCGATCGCGATCACGACGCGCTGACGCTGACCTCCGGAGAGCTGGTGCGGGTAGTAGTTCAGTCGCTTCTCGGCATCCGGCATCTGCACCAGCTGCAGGATCTCGAGGGCGCGAGCTCGCGCCCGCTTCTTGTCGGCCGTGCCGTGGATCTGCAGCACCTCGGCGATCTGGGCGCCGATGCGCATGCAGGGGTTGAGGGCGGCCATCGGCTCCTGGAAGACCATCGACGCCTTGACGCCGCGCACCTGTCCCCAGTCGCGTTCGCCGGCGTCCTGCATCTCGGCGCCGGCCACGGTCATGCGGCTGGCCGTGACACGGGCGGAGTCGGGGAGCAGACCCATCATCGCGAGCGCGATGCTGGACTTGCCGCTGCCGGATTCGCCGATCACGCCGACGATCTCTCCCTTGCGCACGCGCAGGGAGACGCCGGTGACCGACGGCGGCGCGGAGCCGTAGGAGATGCTGAGGTCTTCGACACGGAGGGCGTCGACGTCGTCGGTCATGCGCGACCCGGCTTTCTCTCTGGTTCGGAGGCGGAGGTGGAGGCCCGGACGCCGACGTGGATGATCACGACGGCGCCCGGGCGGGGTGTCACTGCGACAGCCAGGCGTGGTCGAGGGCCGACCGCGAGTAGAACGCGTCGTTGTCGTAGTCGTGCAGCTTGTTGCTGTCCCAGACCTCGAAGTAGACGGGCACCGCGGCGGGCACGAACTCGAGCGCCTGGTCGGCCGCCTCGGTCGCGAGCTGCGTGATGAGGTCGGTGTACTCCTCGGGGGTCGCGGCCGACTTCGCCGCCGTCAGCAGCTCGCGCGCCTTGTCGGCGTCGGCGTTGCCGTCCCAGTGGTTGTAGACGCCGCCCTCGAGCAGCACGGGCTCCAGGTAGTACGCGGCCGACGCGCGCGGGCTGCCCGGAATGGCGACCAGGTCGGTCCACGACTCGCCCGTGGTGAAGATCGGCGCGATCTCGGCGAGCGGCGTCGACTTGAGGTTCAGCGTGATGCCGGCCTCGGCGAGCTGCTGCTGCATCATCTCGTAGGCCGGGTGGTGCGCGGCGGCCACGTCGCCCATGTAGCTGAGGGTGATCTCGGGGTTCGGCTGGCCGGCCTCCTCGAGCAGGCGCTTCGCCTCATCGACGTCGCGCTCGTGGTACGGCAGGGTGGTGGCGTCCGTGGCGCCGGGGTCACCGGCGGGCGGGACGAACGAGATGCCGGCGTTGCCGAGCAGTGCCGTGTCGACGATGGCCTGACGGTCCATGGCGAGCGAGATCGCCCGGCGCACGTTCACGTCGGCCAGCGGTCCGGACTCCGGGTTCACGTAGATCGCCAGGTTCTGCCGGAACGCTGCGTCACCGAGGGTGAAGCCGGACTGCTCGGCCTGCTTCGCGAGGCTGCCGTCGATGAACGACGCGGCCTGCACGCTGCCCTGCTGCACGGCGGCGAGGAGGGTGTTCTCGTCGGGGTACAGCTCGAAGACGATCTCGTCGAGGTAGGGCTCGTCACCCCAGTAGTCCTCGTTCTTCTCCAGCGTGACCGAGACGCCCTGGTTCCATTCCGTCACCTGGAAGGCGCCGGTACCGAAGGTCGTCGTCTGACGCTCCTCCTCGGTGGCGTTGCCATAGCCCTCCTCACTGACGATGAGGAAGGTCTGACGTGCGGAGACCGCGTCGAGGAACGTGCCGTCCGGTGCGCTGAAGTGGAAGGTCACCTCGTGGTCGCCGGTGGCCTCCACGCTCTCCATGAGACTCAGGTAGGTGGCGTTCGTGCCGCCGTCCTTGCGCGTCTCGAAGGAGTAGACCACGTCGTCCGCGTCGAACGGCGAGCCGTCGGCGAAGGTGACGTCGTCGCGCAGCTGGAACACCCAGGTGAGCTCGTCGACCTGCTCGTACTCGGTGGCGAGGGCCGGCTCGATCTTGTTGTCGTCGTCGCGCGTGAGGAGCGTGTCGTACGCCATCGAGTAGATGACCTCCGCCGCGATGGCCGAGCCGACCATCGGATCGACGCCGCCGGCGGACGGCTCCGCAGGGACGCCCCAGGTGAGGGTGCCGCCGGCGACCGGGTCACCCGCGGGCTCACCGGTGCCGCCGCCTCCGCTGGACGTGCATCCGGCGATGGTGAGGGTCACGACGGCGAGCGCCGCCGCCGTGCCTGCCCAGTGTCGTCTGTTCATGAGGGCCTCTTCTCGGTTCGGGTTTGCTGTTGCTCTGATCGGGTGTCGTGTGGGGAGGGGATGGAGCTGTCGGATGCCGCGCCCTTCGGCCGACGCTTCTTGCGACGGCCGAGCGAGAACGCCGGCTCACGACGCGGCGCGAGGTAGTCCTGCAGGCCGTCGGCGAGGAGGTTCCAGGCGGCCGACAGCAGGATGATCACGAGCGACGGGAGGATGATGAGCAGCGGCTGCAGCTGCATGAACCGGGTGAACTCGCTGATCATGCGGCCTGCCGACGGCTCGGGAGCCTGCACACCCTGGCCGAGGTAGCTGAGGGCCGCCTCGATCAGGACCACCTGCGAGGCGACCGACGCGAACTGCACGAACAGCGGGGTGAGCACGTTCGGCAGCAGGTGCTCGGCGATGACACGCGCGGGGCGCACGCCGCTGATCGTGGCGGCGAGCACGAAGTCGCGTTCCCGCAGGGCGATGACCGGGGCGCGCATCACGCGGGCGAATCCGGGGGCGAAGACGAGTCCCAGAGCGAGGATCAGCGGCCAGGGGCCATTGCCGATCACGACGCCGACCACGAGGGCCACGAGGATGGCGGGGAGGGCGAGCACGGCATCCACGACGCGCATGATGATCGCGTCGACCCAGCCGCCGACGTACCCGGCGATCAGTCCGAAGAACGTGCCGATCACCGCGCCGAGGAGTGCGGCCGCACCCGAGATGACGAGGCTCGTCCGGGCGGCGAGGGCGAGACGGGTGAAGGTGTCGCGACCCAGGTTGTCGGTGCCGAGGAGGTGCTCGCCGGACGGTCCGCCGAGGGGCAGACCGGAGGCGGCGAACGGGTCGTACGGCGGCCAGAAGCTCATCCAGCCGGCCAGGATCAGGATGACGCCGAGGATGCCGGCGCCACCCCAGAACGCCGGGCCGAAGCGGCGGCGCGCCGGGCGCTTGCCCGCGACCTTGGCGAGGGCGAGTTCTCGTGTGACGGTCATCGTGCGTGCACCCTCACTCTGGGGTCGATCAGCGGATAGAGCAGATCGACGGCGAAATTGATCACGACGTAGACGACGCCGATGAGGAGGACCGTCGCCTGGATGATCGGGTAGTCGGAGGAGCGGATGCCGGTCAGCAGCAGCGAGCCCATGCCGGGGAGCGAGAACACGGCCTCGATGACGACGGTGCCTCCGACGAGGGCGGCGAGCTCGATGCCGATGACCGTGGTGACGGGGATGAGGGCGTTGCGCAGAGCATGCCGCGTGACGAGGCGACTCGGAGATGCGCCCTTGGCCCGGGCGGTGCGGACGAAGTCCTGTCCGAGCGTGTCGAGGAGCGTTCCTCGGGTGTACCGGGCGATGATCGCGGCCAGCACGATGCCGATCAGGAACGACGGCAGCAGCAGCACGCCGAAGGCACGCAGCGGATCGCCCGCCGCGCCGGCGTAGCCGACCAGCGGAAGTCGCAGGGTCAGCGAGTTGACGAGGATCAGCACGGTGCCGAGCACGAACGGCGGAGTGGCGAGCAGCACGAACGACAGTCCGCGCACCGCCGTGTCGGGAAGTCGACGCCACCGCGTCGCGGCGAGCACGCCGGCGGGGATGCCGAGGGCGGTGCCGATCACGGTCGCCATGACCGCGAGGCTGAGGCTTAGCGGAAGGCGGGTGGCGATCAGTCCGGACACTTCGCCGGGGATCGTGATCGCGCGGCCGAAGTCGCCCTGCACGACGCCGAGCAGCCAGACGAAGTACTGCGTGATCCACGGCTGGTCGAGTCCGAGCTGCACCCGCAGCGCGTCGAGCTTCGCCGGGTCGGGGTTCGCCGGATCCGCGAACGCGGCCAGCGGGTCGCCGGGGATGATCCGCACCATCGAGAACACAAGGATCGACAGCACGAACAGCACGAAGAGCGACGAGAGGATCCGGGAGATGATGTAGCGGGTCATCGCGTGATCGCTCCTCTCCAGGATGTCGTCGGCGACAGGGCGGGACGCATCATCGGACCATCGAGTCCGCCGCGCCGAACTCGCGGAGGTCGTCTGTCGACTCGCCGTCCAGAGCCAGCTCGGCCAACACGCGGCCCAGCGTGGGCGTGAACTTGAACCCGTGTCCGGCCGCGAGGCCGACGATGATGTCGGGATGCTGCGGCAGCGCGCTGAGCACGAATCGACGGTCCTTGGTGAGCGCGTACTGGCAGGTCACGGTGCGCAGCTCCGGCCCCTTCCCCGGGATCAGACCGTCCATGAACGCGGAGAGCTGCGCGGTCAGCTCGGGCGAGGGCACGAACGAGCGCTGCTCCGGGGTCATCCGGTTCTCTGACACGTCACGCGCGGCCTTGATCGACGGCTCGCCGAAGGTGGGGAAGCCGTAGTAGCACTCGTCGTCCTCCCAGATCCACACCGGGAAGCGCGTGCGGTCGTAGTCGTCCGGCTCCGCCGGGTGGAAGTACGTGACCTGCTCCTGCATGATGTCGAGCGGGATCGCGGCGTCGAGCGGCTCGAGCAGCGTGTTCGTCCACGCGTCGGCCGCGACGATCACCTTGCCGGCGCGGATGTCGCCGTTCACGGTGTGCACGATCACGCCGTCGGCATCCGGGGTGAGCGAGAGCACGGCCGTGCGGTCGCGGATGTCGGCGCCGTGCATGCGCGCGCGCATCTGCAGGGTCGCCACCGTCCGTGACGCGTGGGCGATACCCGTGTCGGCGGTGTAGACGGTCTCGACGTTCTCCGGCACCCGGAACTGCGGCCAGCGCTCCTGCACCTCTGCCGGCGAGAGCATCTCGTGCTCGACGCCGCACTCGGTCAGCGCGACGGTGAAGTCGGATGCCGAGTAGGGCCCGTCGGTCGGGATGAGGATGACCCCGCCGGTGATCGTGAGCAGCCGCTCGCCCGACTCCTGCTCGAGATCGGCCCAGTCGCGATAGGCCGACTGCGCCAGCCGCACGTACGAGGAGGCGCCGTAGGAGGTGCGGACGATGCGCGAGGTGTCGTGGGAGGCGCCGCGCACGTGACCGAGCTCGTACTGTTCGAACGCGACCACCTTCGCGCCCCGGCGAGCGAGATGGTACGCGGCCGCGCTGCCGATCGCCCCCATTCCGACGACTGCCACCTCGAACGACTCCATGCTGCTCCGCTTCTCTCGCGGCGACCGGCGTGTACCACCGGCTCGCTGCTGTCAGTGTGCGGGAGCCGCGCGACGACGACTATGGATCGATGTCCCATGTTGAAGGCGTGCGAATGTGTGCTGAGCACGCGCGATGGCCGAATCGGAGGCGCAGACGTCGCGCGTGTTTCGTCGAGGTTTCGATCGGAGGGGAGGGAGGAGCAGCCGTGTTCAGGCCGGCTTCGCCGCGAGCGGGTCGAGGCGCGCCAGCTCGTCG
Source organism: Microbacterium sp. K24 (assembly GCF_004794465.1). Classification (GTDB taxonomy): domain Bacteria; phylum Actinomycetota; class Actinomycetes; order Actinomycetales; family Microbacteriaceae; genus Microbacterium. Next base: position 11,211 of record NZ_SSDJ01000032.1, read on the forward strand.
TCGGTGAGCGGAGCGCCGTCGAGAGCCCGGAGGGTGTCTTCGAGCTGGGCGACGCTGGACGCGCCGATGAGCGCGCTCGTCACCGCCGGGTCGCGCAGCACCCACTGGATCGCGAGCTGCGCCAGCGACTGCCCGCGCGAGGAGGCGATATCGTCCAGCTCCCGCGCCCGATCGAGGTACGCCTCCGAGATGTTCGACTCCGTCATCCACCGTCCGGTCGCCGCCCGGGAATCGCTCGGGATCCCCTTCAGGTACCGGTCGGTGAGCAGTCCCTGATCCAACGGGGAGAAAGCGATCGCGCCGACGCCCAGCTCGGTCAGCGTGTCGAGCAGACCCAGCTCCTCGATGCGGCGGTCGAACATGTTGTACCGCGGCTGGTGGATGGTCAGCGGCACGCCCTCGGCGCGCAGCGCCGCCGCAGCTGCCCGCGTCTCCTCGGGCGTGTAGTAGTTCGAGATGCCGACGTAGAGCGCCTTGCCCTGTCGCACCGCGGTGGCGAGCGCACCCATCGTCTCCTCGATCGGCGTCTCCGGGTCGGGACGGGGCGAGTAGTAGATGTCGACGTAGTCGAGTCCGAGCCGCTGCAGCGACTGATCCAGCGACGCGACCATGCTCTTGCGCGAGCCCCATTCGCCGAACGGACCGTCCCACATCTGATAGCCCGCCTTCGTCGAGATGACGAGCTCGTCGCGGTAGGGGCGGAAGTCGAGCTGGTGGATGCGGCCGTAGTTCTGCTCGGCGCTCCCCGCGGGCGGGCCGTAGTTGTTCGCCAGATCGAAGTGGAACACGCCCAGATCGAACGCACGGCGCAGGATCGCCCGCTGCGTCTCGAACGTGCGGTCCTCCCCGAAGTTGTTCCACAGCCCCAGCGAGACGCGCGGCAGAATCAGTCCGCTGCGGCCGGAGCGGGCCGTCTGGATGGAGTCGTACCTGGTCGGATCCGCGGTGAAGGTCATGACGCTGCTTTCTCGGAAGTTCGGGGCGTCTCCACTATCCCAGGTCGTCAGCGGGCGAGGGTGATGACGAGCTTCCGTGCGGATACGCCGCGGCGCAGCGTGTCGATCGCGTCCTGGACCGCCGGAAGTCCCTCACCCGCGACGTGGGCCTCCGGGTAGGGGCGATGACGGCCCGACGCGAGAGCTTCGGGCAGGTAGGCATCCCAGACGGCCGGACCCACGGGCGAGGTCGCGATGGCGCTTCCCCAGATGAACGACGGTCGGATGCCGCGGGTGCGGCTTCGCAGCTGCAGGAGCGCTGTTCGGGTCCCCAGGCTCAGAAAGAGGCGGATCCGACGGAGCGAGAGGCCGCGTCGACGGGGTTGTTCGTAGAAGGAGACCGGCGGGCTCGCCATCGCGATGCGCGTGGCCCCGGTCGCGCGCGCGATCCGCAGGCAGGGGTCCGCCGACCCCACGGCGACGGCGAGGATGCCGGCGACGACGGACCCGTTGACCGCCCGGATGATCCGCTCGACGGCCTTCGGGTCGTGGTAGTCGAACGCGGCCTCCGCCCCGAGCCGCTTCATCCGGTCGTGATTCTTGACCGAGGCCGTCGTGATGACGCGGTAGCCGGCCGCTCGGGCGAGCTGTATGGCGTTTCCGCCGACGGCGGTCGCACCGCCCCACACCACGACGACCTCGTCGCGGGGATCGGCGTCGCCGAGGTGCGAGTGGTCGAGAGCGAGCTGATCGCTCTCGAAGAGACCGGCAGCCGCGGTCGACAGCGCCAGGGGCAGGACGGCCGCGTCTTCGAAGGCGATCGCGTCGGGCAGAGCCGCGGCGAGACCGGCATCCACGGCGACGTAAGCCTGGAATCCGCTCTCGGACACGGCGTCCCGCCCCTTCTCCAAGCCGATCGCATAGGCGACGACACGATCGCCCACGGAGAAGTTCTGCACATCGGCCCCGATCTCGACGACGACACCCGCGACGTCCTCGCCGAGGACCACCGGGTAGCGGAGCCACCCGTACATGACGGCGCCATTGGACTGGATGATCGCATCGAGGGGATTCACCGCCAGCGCACGCACCTCGACGAGCAGCTGGCCGGGCCCCGGCGCGGGCATGGGGGCGTCTCGCACCGTGAGGTCGGCATAGGGGGAATCGATCCACGCCGCACTGTTGTCTCTCATACCCGTCCGCTCTCCACACCTGATGACATTACGTGTCATCACTGTACACGCGACGACACGTCGTGACATCATGGTCCTATGCCCCGATGGTCACCGGATGCCGCGCTGCGGCTCGAAACAGCGGCGATGCTGCTGTTCGAGCGGCAGGGATTCGCGGGAACCACGGTTCCGCAGATCGCCGAGGCAGCCGGCCTGACCACGCGGACGTTCTTCCGCCACTTCGCGGACAAGCGCGACGTCCTCTTCCTGCGAGACCGCGAGTTCCCTCAGGCGGTGAGCGACTTCATGGAATCGGTCCCGCCGGAGAGCGCCGGGGCGGCCACAGTGCGATCAGGGCTCGCGGCGGCGTGCCGCGGCATCCAGCAATGGCGGGAGCCGATCGCCCGACGGCGCCGTATCGTCCGCAGCGAGCCGGCACTGCACGAGCGCGACCTTCTGCGCAGCCATCACCTCGCCCGTGCGATCGAGGCGTCGCTGTCGCAACGCGGCGCTGCCCCCCAGCAGTCGCGCACATTGGCGGCCATCGCCGTGACCTGCTTCGACCTCGCGATGGACCGGTGGCTGGAAGGGCCGGCCGATCTCCCCCTCGAGGACGCTTTGACGTCGGTGTGGAACGACATCCGCGAGTCCATCGGCGGGTGATCAGCAGCCGGATGCCGTCACACCTCGGTGATCCGGTACATCACCACCCGCTCCGGGAAGGACCCCGGCAGGTGAAGGCCCGCGGAGTCCAGTGCGCGGCCGCTGAGCACGACACCCGAACCGTCGCCGTACCAGGCAGGGTCGGCGCGGCCGTGGTCGGGCGTGCCGACCGTGACGGGTGCGACGCGGTACCGCTTCTCGGGATGGAGGCCCGGAATCGTGAACCGACCCCGAGGTGAGATCGTCGGGCGGTCGAGGAACGCGAGGAAGATGAGCGCCTCGGACTTGTCCTCGGCGATCGCGCCGTAGACCTGGAACGCGGGATCGATCGTGTCGGCGCGCATCATGTCGCCGGAGTGCAGCAGCGCACGATGCGTCTTGTGGACGTCGATCCACTCGGCGAGGTCGGCGTTCTCGCTGTCGGTGGCCTTGGCGAGGTCCCACTCGATGCCGAAATGGCCGAACAGCGCGGTCGCGGCACGGAACGACAGCTCGTGCGTGCGGCCGGTGGTGTGGTTCACCGTGGCTCCGATGTGGGAGCCCAGGAGCTCGGCCGGCATCAGCTGCATCGTCCACCGCATCATCTGCTGGCGCTCCAGCGGATCGATGCAGTCGCTGACCCAGACCCGATCGGTGCGCTCGATGACGCCGAGGTCGACGCGCGCGCCGCCCGAGGAGCACGATTCGATCTCGAGCGCAGGGAACCGGCGCTTGAGCTCGTCCATGAGGCGGTACGTCGCGAGCGTCTGCTCGTGCACGCCGGCCACCCCGGTGGGGGCGGTCCCCGCATCGATGAGATCCCGGTTGTGATCCCACTTGATGTAGGCGATGTCGTGTGCGGACAGGATGTCCGACATCGCGTCGAGGACATGGTCGTAGGCCTCGGGGATGCCGATGTTCAGCACCTGCTGGTTCCGCCCCCGGATCGGGAGGCGCCCTCCGGTCTGCATGATCCACTCGGGGTGAGCGCGCGCCAGCTCGCTGTCCTCGTTGACCATCTCCGGCTCGAACCAGAGCCCGAACTCCATGCCCAGGCCCGTGACGCGGTCGACGAGCGGGCCGAGACCGTCAGGCCACACGTCTCGGTCGACCGTCCAGTCGCCGAGACCGCTCGTGTCATCGCGGCGCCCCAGGAACCACCCGTCGTCGAGCACGAAACGCTCGACGCCGAGCGCGGCGGCGCGATCGGCGAGGTCCAGGAGGCGCGGCACGTCGTGATCGAAGTAGACCGCCTCCCACACGTTCAGGGTCACCGGGCGCGGCCGGGTCGGGTGGCTCTCGCGGGCTCGGAGGAAGCGATGGAAGCGGTGCGCCTGCGCATCCAGGCCGTCGCCGTAGGCGCCGAACACCCACGGCGTCCGGTAGCTCTCGCCCTCCGCCAGACGCACCTCGCCCGGAAGCAGGAGCTCTCCCCCGCCGATGACCTGCGCGCCCGCCGACAGCTGCTCGGCGTAGTGACGGTGATTCCCGCTGAACCCGACGTGGACGCCCCAGACCTCGCCGCTGGAGAACTCGAACCCGGGGATACCGACGCTCAGCACGGTCACAGCATCCGGTCCCGTGCGCCCCTTGCGCCCCTCGCGTTCGTGGATGCCGACCACGAGGTCGTGGCGCTGGGGCACGCGTTCGCGACTCCAGCGGCCCGCGAAGTCGAGAACCTCCCGGGCCCGGGCGGGAACGGGGAACGCGAGATTCACGTCGCCGACCGTGTAGGTGCCGGAGGCTTCGTTGCGCACCTCGGCCCGCGCGCGCAGCAGACCGCTCTGCAGGAGTTCCACCTCCAGCACGAGGCCGAGTGCCGCCTCCCGGTCCTGCGCGTGGAACACGAGCAGCGCCGCGCCGGTCTCGACCAGTCCCCCGTCGGCGACGGGCGAGCCGTCGAGCTCGATCCCCTCGAGCGTGAAGCGCGGCGACCACGAGGTGCCCTCACGGTGCCCGACGATTCCGGGCTTGCCCTCCCACCCGGCGTGATGCTCGGGCAGGATCCCCACCCGTACCGCGGCATCGACCACGTTGCCCGACGACGGCTCGACTGCGGCGAGCGCGAGTGCCACGACGTCGTCGAGGCTCTGCGATCCGAGACCGGCGCCCCAGTGCACGATCGCGGGAAGACGCTGCTCCGTGACGTCGAGCACGAGGCTGACACCCGAGGCGTGGAGATGGACGAACGTGTCCGGGACCGCACCGGCCGGCGCAGCGAGGGGTGTCGTCGACGAGTCTGACATCAGGGCCTTTCAGCAGGTGTGGTCACGCGACGGGGCGTGGCGAGCGGAATCGCAGGGTGCGGATCTCGAACGGATGCAGCGGCACGACGACGCTGCGGGGTGCGGCAGCACGGTCCACCGGGTCTCCGACGGGCCTCTCCAGCAGGTCGGTGGCCGCCACCGCGTCCCACTCGACCGCCGTGACGATCGTGGCGGTCGCCCGAGTCCCGTGCGCCTCGTACACCCGGACCACCAGGTCGCCGCTGCCGTCTTCGGCGAGCTTGACCGCCTCGACGACGACCGCCGGATGGGAGACCTCGAGCAGCGGCGCCACGGGTGTGCCGCGCACCTCTCGCAGCGGCAGGTTCTGCCGGTACCCGTCGACGATCGCCTCGGCGATGCCGCCCGGGCGCAGGCTGATCGTGAACGCGTGGACGCCCTGGTCGGCGTTCGGGTCGGGGTAGCGCGGTGCGCGCAGCAGCGACAGCCGCGCCACCACCATCGGACGACCCGTCGGCGCCTGCACGGTGCGCAGATCGTGCCCGTAGACCACGTCGTTCGCGATGGCGATGCCCCAGTCGGGCTCTCCGACGTGCACCCAGCGGTGCGCGACCGTCTCGAAGCGCGCCGTGTCCCAGGAGGTGTTGCGATGGATGGGCCGGTGCAGGTGTCCGAATTGGATTTCCGACGCTGCCCGGTCCGCACGCAGGTCGAGCGGCATCGCCAGCTTCAGCAGCTTCTGCGACTCGCGCCAGTCGATGTCGAACGCGAGGTCGATCCTGCCGTCGGCGACCGTCACGCGCATCTCGATGACCGATCGACCGATCTCGTGCCGCACCCGCAGGGCGTCGCCGTCGATCTCGACCGCCACCGGCGCGAGCAGCTCGGTGCCCGAACGCTGATCCTCCTCGTTGATGTCCCACGCATCCCACTCCCGCGGAGTGTCGCGCAGAAGCTGCAGCACGCCGCCGGCCATCCCCGCGGGGAGCACTTCCCGATCGACGACGAGGTCGCGGATCGAGGTGAAGACGCCGCGGTCATCCATCACGACGCGCAGCGCCGCGTCGTCCCACACGAAGACCTCGCCGTCGCGTCGGGGCGGAACCGTCGTCGGCACGGCCGCGGGCTGCACGGCCATCGCAGCCACTCCCCGATGCGCGTAAGGGCTCGTGTTCGCCGCGAGCAGCTCATCGCCCTCTCCGGCGAGCGCGCGGAGGGCTGCATCGATGAGCGTGTTCAGCGTCGCCGCGACCCGGGCGTAGGAGGCCTCGGCATCCTGATGCACCCAGGCGATGGACGTACCGGGCAGGATGTCGTGGAACTGGAGGAGCAGGACGCTCCGCCACGCGTCCTGCAGTTCGGCCGCCGGGTATGCCGCCCCGCGGAGCAGCGTCGCCGCGGAGCACCAGAGCTCTGCGGCGCGCAGCAGCGCCTCGCTGTGCCGATTGCCGCGCTTGGTCTTCTGCTGCGAGACGAGGGTGCCTCGGTGCAGTTCGAGGTACATCTCGCCGACCCAGACCGGAGGGGAGGTCAGCTCCGCGCGGGCGGCCTCGAAGAACGCGTGCGGATCGCCCAGCTCGACACGGGGCGATCCCTCCAGGTCGCGCTTGCGCGCCGCCTGCGCGAGCATCTCGCGCGTGGGTCCGCCTCCGCCATCGCCCCAGCCGAAGAGGCCCAGCACCTCGCGGGCGGCGCCCTTCTCGCTGAAGACCCGCTCGGTGCGGGCCAGATCGAGCCCGCCGAGGTCGGAGTTGTAGGTCTCGGCGGGCGGGAGGTGGGTGAAGACCCTCGATCCGTCGATCCCCTCCCACTCGAAGGTCGAGTAGGGCAGGCGGTTCGTCTCGTTCCACGACGGCTTCTGGGTGACGAAGTACCGCGCTCCCGCCGCCCGTGCGATCTGGGGAAGCGCCGCGCTGTAGCCGAACGAGTCGGGCAGCCACACCTCGTCGCTCTCGACCCCGAACTCCTCGAGGAAGAACCGCTTCCCCATCACGAACTGACGCGCGAGAGCCTCACCGCCGGGCATGTTGGTGTCGGACTCGACCCACATGCCACCGACGGGACGGAACCGCCCCGTGGCGACGGCCGCACGCACGCGCTCGAAGAGCTCGGGCTGACTCTCCTTCAGCCACAGGTACTGCTGGGCCGACGAAGCGGCGAAGACGAATTCGGGGTCGCGATCGAGCAGATCCAGCACGTTGGCGAACGTGCGGGCGACCTTGCGCACGGTCTCGCGGGTCGGCCAGAGCCACGCCGAATCGATGTGCGCGTGTCCGACCGCCGTCACCCGCAGCGCGCTCCTCGCGGCCGGGTCGGCGAGAGCCGGGGCGAGCACGGCCCGCCCCTCGGCCGCCGACCCCGACACGTCGTCGGGATCCATGACATCGACCATGCGCTCGAGCGCGCGCACGATGTCCGCCCGCCGCGCCGTGTCGCGGGGGAGCATCTCGACGAGACCGTCGAGGGCCCTCACGTCCTGCAGAAGCTCCCAGACGGTCAGGTCGCGCCGGGCCACCTGCATCCGCTCGAGCCGGTAGAGGGGCTCTTCACCCGCCGTCGCCCGATCGCCGAGCGCGGTGGGCTCATACTCGTAGGGGACCTGGATCATCGGATTCGCCGCGGCCTCGAGCAGGAGGCGGAACGGACCCGGATCGGGCAGCGGCACCCACGCGTTGAAGGGCTCGATGGCCTTCACGATCGACCCGTCGGGACGGTAGGCCGTCGCCTCCGCCTGGAAACCCGGCTGCTCACCGGAGAAGCCGAGGTCGACGACGAGCTCGGACTCCTCCGGCATCCAGTCGGCGGGCACCTCGCCGCGCACGTCGAACCAGACCGTGTCCCACGGGCGACCCCAAGCCGATCCGACGACGAACGGCTCGTACTCATGCGCCATCGCCTCGGCGAACGGCACCGGCTCGCCGCCGACCCGCCAGGCCGATATCTCGACGGATCGGCTGTCGCGGTAGAGCGCCGGCTCGATGCGGAACCGGGTGAAGCGCCGCACCCGCTGCAGTGCGAGCGTCTCCGCATCCAGACGGGCGCGGCCGTTCGGATTCGACTCGTCGGTCATGCTCCGGACTCGCGCGGCTCGATGAGCTCACGGGTGTAGTAGTCGATCAGGCCGTCGGGCCCGGTGAGCACCGGACGATCGAAGTCGCCCATGCGGTACATCGGCGTCACGAGGTACGACTCGCGTGCCTGCGTCGGACGGGCCCAGCGCACCCCGTTGGCGATGACGCGCTGCACGTCGGGGTGGTGGTACACCGGGTAGATCTCATCGCCCGGGCTGAAGTAGAAGACGCGTCCGTGGCCACGACGATAGGTGATCCCGCTGCGGAACACCTCCCCGCCCGAGAAGCTGCTGATGAAGATCAGCTCGTCCGGCTCGGGGATGTCGAAGTACTCGCCGTACATCTCCTGGCCGGGGATGATGAGCGGCTGCGGCACGCCCTCGGCGATCGGATGCCGGGGGTCGACCGTCCAGACCAGCTCGCGGTCGTTGTCGTTGCGCCAGCGCAGGCTGCAGGTCGTGCCCATCAGCCGGCGGAAGATCTTCGAATGGTGCCCGGAGTGCAGGACGATGATGCCCATGCCCTCGAGCACATGACGCTGGATGCGCTCGACGACCTCGTCCGATACCTCTTCGTGCGCGGTGTGCCCCCACCACAGCAGCACGTCGGTTTCAGCGAGGGTCTCCTCGGTCATGCCGTGCTCCGGCTCGTCGAGCACGCGCGTCGACACCGTCACGTCGTCGCCCAGCAGACGGGTGATCCCCTCGGCGATGGTCGAATGCATCCCCTCGGGGTAGATGCCCCGCACGACGGGGTTCACCTGCTCGTGGCGGTTCTCCCCCCAGACGACGACGCGGATGGGGGCGGTGGGAGTGGGGGTGAGGGTCATCGAGCGCCTCCTGACGCGTGAGGGACGGGCTGCGGGGAACTCCCCCAGGCCCTGGTGGCTATTGCTTCTGCGGCGCTCGGCCACGAGCGCAGCAGGTCGGCGACGTCGTCGCTCTTCTCGTCGGCGATGGCTTGCGCGAGGGATTCCTCCAGCAGCTCGGCGAGCACGACGCGGTCGCCCCCGCGCTCACTGCTGCGGATCGCGCCTTCCACCATCGCGAGGGTCAGCACGTTCGTCCTGACCTCGTTCTGCGGGGTGAGGCCCGACGCGAGCACGCTCACGAACTCCTCGAGTGCCCCTTCGATGCCTTCGCTCGCCTCGGCGACCTCGAAGCCGGCATCCTCGGCATCCACCTGCACGAGGTGATCGCCGTCCCAGCTCGCGGCCCCGTGCTCGCCGTAGACACGCCAGTCGGCGTTCCACGACGTCTGCAGGCCCGGGGTGCACCGGCTGCCGGAATAGACGAACCGGGCCCCGGAGGCGAGATCGAAGGTCGCGGTCGCCGCGGCGTCGCCGGCGAACCAGCTCCAGGACGGGTTCCACGACGCGCAGCGCACCGCGACCGGCTCGTCGGCGGTCAGGTAGCGGAGCATGTCGAAGTGGTGCACGGACATGTCGACCAGCAGCGGATGCGCCATCTGCTCGCGGAATCCCGGTTCGTGGTCGGCGTGGAAGAACTGCGCGTGCACCGCTCCGAGCGGCCCGAGTTGCGCTGCCGCATCGCGGAAAGCCGCGAGATGGCGGAAGTAGCGGCGCGACTGGCTCGCCATCAGCAGTTCTCCGGTCAGGTCGGCCAGCGCGACCTGACGAAGCGCCTCCGCCACCGTCGGCGCCAGCGGCTTCTCGCACAGCACCGGCAGACCCTGGCGCATCGCCTGTTCATTGACCACGCGATGCGCCTGGGGCACGGTGACGTTGATCACCGCACGGGCGCCGGACCGTTCCACGACATCGGCGAGAGACGATCCGACCGCGGCATCCGTGAGTCCGATCGACGAGGCGGTCCGCGTCGCGAGGTCGACATCCAGGTCGACGACGCCCACGGGCTCGGCGTGCGCAGAGCGGGCGAGCATCCGCAACCACTCCCCGCCCATCGCCCCGGCGCCGACGACGACGACCGGCAGCCTCTCCGGATTCGCTTCTGCAGTGGTCATCTGAGTCATCCTTTGATCGCACCGCCCAGGCTCGTCCGCAGCAGGTGCTTGCGCACGAAGACGTAGAGGACGGCGGGCGGCACCAGGTACACGATCGCGCTGGCCGCGAGCAGACCCCAGTCGACCTGGTTGTACTCGCTGAAAGCACGGAAGAGGCCGATCGAGAGCGGATATAGCTCCGAGCTCTGCAGCAGCACGAGCGGAGTGAGGAAGTCACCCCACACGCCCATGAAGCTGAGCATGGCCGCAGCTCCCAGCCCCGGTCCGACCAGGGGCAGGACGACTCGCCAGATGGCCTGGAGACGGGAGTTCCCGTCGATCCACGCCGCCTCTTCGAGTTCGATGGGCACCGCGGCGATCGTGCCCGCGAGCAGCCAGAGGGTGACGGGCAGCTGGAACGCCGCCTCGACGATGATCAGACCGAACAGCGAGTTCGAGAGCCCGATGTTGACCATGATCAGGTACAGCGCGACGATCGTGGCCGGCGCCGGGATGACACGGATCAGCAGGATGCCGAACATGAAGAACCGGCGACCCTTGAACCGGTACCGCGCGAGAGCGTAGCCGCCGGCGAGCCCGAGTGCCAGGTTCAGCGCCGTCGCGCTGACACCGATGATGAGGCTGTTCACGAGAAGCTGTGGCGTCGCGGCATCCGTGAAGAACTTGACGAAGTTGTCGAAGGCGAACGCGGGCAGCTGCACGGTGGGCCCGGCCTCAGCATCGACGGCACTGAGCACGACCCAGGCGAACGGCACGAGGCAGAACAGCGCCATCAGGGAGATGAGGATGTAGCCCAGGGTGCGCTGGACGACCGCGACCGGAGTCAGGGGCCGTCGCCGCATCTTCTGCACCGGCGCCTCGTCGGAGGTCCGGGGGGAACGGGAGACCACGGATGTCATGTCAGACCTCCACTTTCGCCAGGCGCACATAGACGACACCGAGCACGAGGACGATGACGAGCAGGATGATGGATGCCGCGCTGCCGATCCCGATCTGAGAGAACTGCAGAGCGCGCTCGTAGATGTAGATCGCCGCGAGCCGGGTCTGGCCGCCGGGTCCTCCCTGTGTGAGGAAGTAGACCAGGCCGAAGACGCCGATCGTGCTGATGGTCGTCAGGAGGAGGTAGAGGAAGACCGGTCCGCGGATGAGCGGAAGGGTGACGTGCCGGAAGACCTGGGTGGCACTGGCGCCGTCGATCCGGGCCGCCTCGATGAGCTCGGCGGGAACGTCTTCCAGGGCCGCCTGGAACATGATCATGGCGAAGGCCACGCCGCGCCAGATGTTGACGATGATGATCGAGGTGAGCGGCACGACCTGGAGCCAGGCGGTCGGCTCCGACCCGAAGAGACCGGTCAGACGGTTCAGTGTTCCCTCGGCGCTGTTCGAGAGCACGCTCGCCCAGGCGAGCGACGCCACGACCTCGGGGACGACCATCGGCATCAGCACGGCGGCGCCGAAGAAGCCCTTCCCCCGCAGCCACGGGCGGCTGAGGAGGATCGCGGCGACCATTCCGAGAACGGTCTGGCCGATGATCGCGCTCCAGAGGGTGAACATCGCCGTCTGTCCGAGCGACCCGAGGAAGTCCGCGTTGTTCAGCAGATAGACGAAGTTGTCGATGCCGACGAACTGGGGGTCCCTGGCCGCGAACCCCGTGAGCTGCGTGTTCGTGAACGCGAGATAGATGCTGTATCCCGCCGGAACCAGGATGAACAGGAAGATCAGGGCGAAGGAGGGGCCGAGCAGAAGCAGGATCAGCGGCCAGTTGCGCCGGCGACGCCGTGTCGGCGACGGCCCGGAGGCCGCCGCCGACATGGAAACGGGAAGCGTCGAGGTCACTTCTTCACCAGGTTGGGGCCCAGGAGGTCCGTCGCATCGGCGACGAACGCGTCGTAGGCCTCCTGGCCGCTCGCACCGCTGAGGATCATCTCGGTCGCGGTGGCCACGGCCTGTCCGATCTGCGAGGCACCGTCACCGGTCACCACGAAGACGCTGTCGGCCAGGTCTTCGCCCGCCTGCAGCAGCTGCGGCTCTTCCGAGTAGGGCGCGACGTCATCGAGGTCGTCGCGGGCGGATGCCGCACCCGAGGCGACGAGCTGCTCGGCGAGGGGCTTGCCGCTCGAGAGGTACTTGATGAACTCGAACGCTGCTTCCTTCTTGTCCGAGTCGGCGGAGATGGCGTAGCCGCCGCCGGTGCTGCTCCAGCCGTAGGGCTCATCGCCGGAACGCAGGCCGGGCCACTGCCACGTGGCGACGCGATCGGTGAGTCCGTCGATCGGTGCGGCACCATCGGGGCCCCAGTCGAACTTCCAGCCCCACGTGCCCTGCGCCGCGACCTGGATGTCGCCCTCGGGGAACTTCGTGTACTTCGTCGGCTCCCACGGGTTCGGGTTCTGCAGGTCCTGAACGGGCAGCAGGTCGTTCTCGACGAGGTCGGCGTAGAGCTCGAAGACGGCCAGCCAGCCGGGGCTCTCGAGATCCCAGGTGTCGGTCTCGGCGTCGTAGTAGTCCTTGTCCGTGCCACCGAGGAGAGGCTGGAAGCCCTCGCCCCACGTGCCGCCGCCCCAGGCGGTGCCCGCCGGGACGACGATCGGCGTGTCACCGGTGGCGTCCTTGACCGCGACCAGCCGCTCGATCAGTTCGTCCCACGTCGCGGGCTGGGACGTGTCGATCCCGAGCTCGGTCAGGATGTCCTTCCGGTAGAACAGGTTCAGCACTCCGGCTCCGGAGGGGATGCTGTAGATCTTGCCGTCCTGACGGGTCATCGCCTCTTTGACGGCCGGGTAGTAGTGCTCCCAGCCGTCCCAGGCGTCGAGCTGTTCGTCGAGCGGGGCGAGGTAGCCGGCGGAGGCCCACGAGATGGCCATGTTCTCGCCGATGTCCAGCACATCGGGCGCCTGCCCGGCGGCGAGCTGCTGGGTCATCTTCGTCATGAACTGCTCGTCGGTCAGCTTGTCCGCGATGAGCTCGACCTTGATGTCCTTGCCCTGCGCGGCCATCTCGGCTTCGAAGCCCGGGATCTCCTTGCCGATCGCGTCGATGTTCGTCTGCTTGGTCTCCATGATCGTGATGGTCACGGGGCCGTCGCTCTCGTCGGTGCCGCCCGCGGAGCAGCCGGTCAGACCGGCGGCAGCGACTGCGGTGGCTGTGAACGCAGCGACAAGATACTTACGCTTCATTGCGATGCCTCTCCTGGGCCCACCCCGTCGGCTGCTTTGCCGATCCGTCAGCTGATCCCCGCCATCATGTTAGGACATTTGCGAAATATCGTCAACGATTCTCGACAGCTTTGTACTAACATGACATACTTCCCATCATGTCAGTTCACACGAGGACGGAGGCCGCGTGACCGACGGAGGACAGACCGTGGTGCTGCCGGTCGAGCAACTGCTCCCTACGACGACGCAGCCCGCGCCGCTCTGGGTGCGTCTCTCCACCGGCCTCGAGGCGGCCATCGCCTCCGGCGCGCTGCCGACGGGCGCGCGCCTCGAGAACGAGGTGTCCATCAGCGAGCGCCTCTCCCTGTCGCGTCCGACGGTTCGACGGGCGATCCAGGAGCTCGTCGACAAGGGACTCCTCGTGCGCAGGCGAGGCATCGGCACGCAGGTCGTGCACGGATCGGTCGCCCGGCAGATCGACCTGACGAGCCTCCACGACGACCTGGAGCGCTCCGGGCGCGTGCCCTCGACGCGAGTGCTCGATGTGACACTGGCCAACGCCGCGCCCGAGATCGCCGCGCAGCTGGGGATCGCCGCCGAGGCGCGGGTCCTCAAGATCCGCCGCGTGCGATTCGCCGACGCGGTCCCGATCGCGGTGCTGGAGAACTACCTCCCCGACGCCTACGCCGACATCACGGCCGAGACCCTGAAGGCCGGCGGGCTGTATCACGCGCTCCGCGACCGGGGCGTGACGTTGCGAGTGGCGCGCCAGCGCATCGGCGCGCGCCGCGCGACCGTCGACGAGGGCCAGCTCCTCGACATCGGCAGGGGAGCCCCCGTCCTCACGATGGACCGGACCGCGTACGACTCCGACGGCGCCGCTGTCGAGTACGGACATCACTGCTACCGACCCGACCTCTACGGCTTCGAGATGACCCTCGTGGACCGCGGTCCGATGCCGTGACGGTGACGCTGCAGGACGTGGCCGCAGTGGCGGGCGTGTCGATGAAGACGGTGTCGAACGTTGTCCGGCAGTACCAGCACGTCAGCCCCTCCACCCGCGCGAAGGTGCAGCAGGCGATCGATCAGCTCGGATATGCGCCGCACAGCGGCGCCCGACGCCTGGCGACCGGCAGGACAGGCATGGTCGCCTTCGCCCTGCCGGCCATCGAGACGCCGTACTTCGCCGAGATGGCAGCGCTCATGTCGACCGAGGTGGACGGTTTCGACTACCGCCTGCTGATCGAGCAGACCGCGGGAGGAGGAGTCGACGAGGAGCGGGAGGTTCTGCGGGGCCGCGAGCAGGGGCTCATCGACGGCCTGGTCTTCCAGCCGACGTTCCTCTCCGCCTCCGACATCGAGGAGCTGCGCGGCAGGACCCCGCTGGTCCTGCTCGGTGAGATCCCCCCTCCGCCGACGGTGGATCACGTGATGGTCGACAACCGCGCCGCAGCCCGGACGGCGACCCTGCACCTGCTGCAGTCCGGGCGGACGAGGGTGGCGTTCCTCGGTCATCACCAATCCCTCTCGCACGTGACCACGACCCTTCGCCTCGACGGCTTCCGCGAGGCGCTGGCCGAGTTCGGCGCCGCGCGCAGCGACGATCTCCTCATCCCGATGACGCGCTTCGGAGCCTTCGCCGCCGAAGCAGCCGTCGCCGACGCCGTGAAGGCGGGCCTGGAGTTCGACGGCCTGATCTGCTTCGACGATCTGTCGGCGATCGGGGCGATGAAGGCGCTGGCACGGAGTGGGCGGATCGTTCCCGATGACGTCGCCGTCGTCGGGTGGGACGACATCTTCATGACGCAGTTCACCGCCCCTGCGCTGACGACGATCAGACCGGACAAGGCCACGCTGGTCCAGACCGCGTTCTCGTTCCTCCGCGATCGGATGGGCGGCGAGCGCGGAGAAGGACGCCACGCGCTCGTCGGATTCGACCTCGTGGTGCGCGGGAGTACCGCCACGTAAATTTGCAGCGCTGGAAAAAGTACGGCACAGTATCCGCATGGACACAACGACGTCATCCGCATGCGACCTCAACGGCTCGTATCCGCGTCCGCAGCTGCGGCGCCCCCTCTGGCACAGCCTCGACGGCGACTGGAACTTCGCCTACGACGACTCCGAGATCGGCATGTCCGAGAAGTGGTTCCGTCACGGGGACTTCCCTCGGACGATCGTCGTCCCGTTCCCGCCGGAATCCCCGGCGTCCGGCATCGGCGACCCCTCGTACCATCCGGTCGTCTGGTACTCGCGCACCCTCACCGCAGACGAGACGTCGCGTGAAGACGCCGACGCGCGCATCGTGCTGAACTTCGGTGCGGTGGATTACGCCGCGACGGTCTGGGTGAACGGCAGCCAGGTCGCCGCGCACGCGGGAGGCCAGTCGCCCTTCTCCGCCGACATCACCGATTACCTCGACGGCGGCGACGATCTTCTCGTGGTGCGCGCCGTCGACCGACCGCTCGACGTGGGACAGCCGCGGGGCAAGCAAGAGTGGCTGCCCGAGCCGCACGAGATCTGGTACCACCGGACGACCGGCATCTGGCAGCCGGTATGGCTCGAGCAGGTCGCGCCGACGCACATCACCGAGCTCTCCTGGCGTGTGACGCGCGGCACGGACAGCGTGGAACTCGACCTGCTCGCCAACCGCCCGCTCGCCGCCGGCGCCACCGTCGACGTCGCGCTGAGCTACGACGGACGCTCCCTCGCGCGGGTGTCCACGACCGTGACGAGCGCGGGCGCCCCCATCATCGAGATCCCGCTGCGCGACCAGCGCAACGGCCAGCACTACGAGAAGCTGACCTGGACTCCCGAGGATCCTCGCCTCATCGACGCCACTGTGACGGTCACCGACGGCGATTCCGTCGACACCGTCGCGTCGTATCTCGGCCTGCGCACGGTCGGCGTCGACGCCGGACGCTTCCTCCTCAACGACCGGCCGTACTTCGTCAGGGCGGTCCTCGAACAGGGCTTCTGGCCCGAGTCGCATCTCGCGGCCCCGAGCGACGAGGCCCTGCGCGCCGAGGTCCAGCTGATCAAGGACATGGGCTTCAACACCGCGCGCATCCACCAGAAGGCCGAGGATCCGCGGTTCCTCTACTGGGCCGACCGTCTGGGGCTCCTGCTCTGGGGCGAGGCTCCCGCGGCTTTCGAGTTCACCACGAGCGCGGTCGTCGACCTCACGCGCGAATGGGTGGAGCTCGTGCGTCGTGATCGCTCGCACCCCTCGATCGTCACGTGGGTGCCGTTCAACGAGAGCTGGGGCGTGCGCGACATCCTGACGGATGCTCCGCAGCGCGCGTTCTCGCGCGGCCTCGCCGACCTCACGCGCGCGCTCGACCCGACGCGTCCCGTGATCTCGAACGACGGGTGGGAGCACACGCACTCCGACATCCTCACGGTGCACGACTATGACGGCGACCCCGAGACCTTCGCGCGGCGCTACGCCGATCACGATGCGCTGAAGGCGCTCTTCGGCGGCTACGGGCCCTCGCACCGGATGATGATGGCGGAGGGCGAGGCCGACACCGAGAACCTGCCGGTGATGGTCAGCGAGTTCGGCGGGGTCAAGTACGAGACCGCGCCGTCGGAACCCGCCTGGGGCTATACGACGAGCACCACCGCGGAAGAGCTGGAGAATCACCTGCGCGGGATCTTCGGTGCCCTGCTGCAGAGCACGGTGCTGTCGGGCTTCTGCTACACGCAGATCACCGACACCATGCAGGAGGCGAACGGACTCGCGGACGAGAACCGCGTCCCCAAGCTCCCCCTCGACGTGATCCACTCGATCGTGGCAGCCGAGTCGCACTCGAAGCCCTGATCGCATGGTCACGGATCGGGCGGCGACCGGTGGTCGCCGCCCGATCCGTGTGTCAGCCGAGCAGCGGCCGCTGCGCGGTGCGCAGGCGTTCGTAGTCGGCTCGAGCCACCTGTGTGGTCGCGAGCGTGGAGCTCTCGGCGACCGGCACGTCCCACCAGCCGCCGCCATCGGGGCCGTAGCGGAGCGGATCCGCATCCACGTGGATGAGCGTCGTCGTCGCGGACTCCTTCGCCCGACGAACCGCGTCGTGGAGGTTGCGCGCCGCCTCGGGGCCGGGAGCGACCTCGATGACGTCGACCCCGTACGACCGCGCGTTCGCGGCGAGATCGACGGGAACGAACCGCTCCTCGACGAAGTCGAGCGTGTCGGGGTCCTGCGCCCGGTACTTGGTGCCGAAGCGCGCCGACCCGACGGTCTCCGACAGATGCCCGATCGAGGCGTACCCGTGGTTCTGCACCAGCACGACGATGATCTTCAGCCCCTCGGCCACCGCGGTCACCAGCTCGGTGTGCAGCATGAGGTACGACCCGTCTCCGACGAGGACGAGCACGTCGCGGTCGGGGGCGGCACGACGAACCCCGAGCCCGCCGGCGATCTCGTACCCCATCGTGGAGAAGGCATACTCGACGTGGTACCCGAGCGGGTCGCGCACCCGCCAGAGCTTGTGCAGGTCGCCCGGAAGCGAACCCGCGGCCTGCACGAGAACGTCCGTCGGGTCGCTGGCGGCGTTGACCGCGCCGATGATCTCCGGCTGCCCCAGCAGGTCGCCTCCGGTGGGCGCGAGCGCCCGATCGACCACGGCATCCCACCGGCTCTTCTCCTCGGCGATGCGCTGCGCGTACTCCGGCTCGACCTGCCAGCCCCGCAGCGCGTCGTGGAGAGCGTCGAGGGCGCGGCGGGCATCGGCCACGACGGGGAGCCGGGTGCCGTGCTTGTACGCGTCGAACGCAGCGACGTTGATGTTGACGAACCGCACGTCGGGATGCTGGAACGCACTGCGGCTGGCGGTGGTGAAGTCGCTGTATCGCGTGCCGATGCCGATGACCAGGTCTGCCTCGGCCGCGAGGGCGTTCGCCGCCGTCGTGCCCGTCGCACCGACCGCGCCGACGTACTGCGGATGGTCCCACGAGAGGCTTCCGACACCCGCCTGCGTGGCGCCGATGGGCACGCCCGTGACCTCGACGAAGGCGCGGAGAGCGTCTTCGGCACCGGAGTACAGCACGCCGCCGCCGGCGACGATCAGCGGCTTCTTCGCGGTGCGGATCGCCTCGGCCGCCCTCGCGAGCTCCTCCGGCTCGGGCACGGGACGGCGCACGTGCCACTCGCGCGGCTGCAGGAACTCGAGCGGAACGTCGAGCGCCTCCGCCTGCACGTCCTCGGGGAGGGCGATCGTCACCGCTCCGGTCTCGGCGGGATCGGTCAGCACCCGCATGGCCGCGAGCGCGATCGAGAACAGCTGCTCGGGGCGCTGCACGCGGTCGAAGAACCGCGACACCGGGCGGAAGGCATCGGTGACCTGCATCCCGGGATCGTGCGGATGCTCCAGCTGCTGCAGCACCGGGTCGGCGACGCGCGTCGCGAAGGTGTCGGAGGGCAGCAGCAGCACGGGAAGCCGATTGGCCGTGGCCAGGGCGGCGCCCGTGAGCATGTTCGCGGCTCCCGGGCCGACCGAGGCGGTCGCCGCGTATGTCGCGCGTCGCCGCCGCATCCGGGCGTATCCCACGGCCTGGTGCACCATGGCCTGCTCGTTGCGGGCCTGGTGATAGGGCATGAGAACCGGGTCGTCGGTGTGCAGCTGCAGCAGCGCCTGTCCGACACCGGCGACGTTCCCGTGGCCGAAGATGCCGAAGGTGCCCGCGATCGTGCGTTCGCGGATGCTCCCGTCGACCGTCCACTGATTCGCGAGGAAGGTCATCAGGGCCTGCGCCACCGTCATCCTGCGCGTGGGTGAGGCGTCGAGGCTTTCATCCGGATCGGTCACTGTGCGGACTCCTTCGCCGTATACGGCAGACGGGGATCGGGGTGCTGCTCCGCCCAGTGCTGTCGGATCCAGCCCTGGGTCGGGTCGTCGGTGATCCGCCAGGCGCGTTCGTCACCGGGGCCGGCCATCACGTTGAGGTAGTAGAGGTCGTACCCTGGCGCCGCGACAGCGGGTCCGTGGAATCCGTGCGGCACGAGGGCGATGTCACCGGTGCCGACGCGGGCCGCGGTGTCGATCTCCCGCTCGTCCGAGGCGTAGGCGGTGAACAGGCCGAAGGGCTGCGCGTCGGACGGCACCTCCGCTCCCCGTGTCACCGCGGACTCGAAGTAGTAGATCTCCTCCAGCTCGCTCTCCGACGCGCTGGCTCGATCGTGCTTGTGCGCAGGGTACGACGACCAGTTCTCCGCGGGCGTGATGACCTCGCAGACGATCAGCCGGTGAGCGGCGAGCGCGCCCGGCACTCCGAAGTTGTGCACCTGGCGAGTCGAACGCCCTGCTCCGCGGATCTCCACCGGCACCTCGTCACGGCGAAGGAGCGCAGGGGGCAGGATCGTGGCCGTCGGGGCCTCGGCGACCGCGACGCGTCCTGCTCCCTCGATCCGGAACCCGGTCATCGAACCCAGGTACAGCACGTCGGTCGGCCCGTCGAAGACCGACCGCCGCCCTTCGAGCGTCCACCGGTCGTCGGATGCCGAGACGATGAAGGATCCCTCGAGGGGAATGACCATGCGCTCGACCGGCGACGGCGGGAGAGCCACGTCTCCGTCGAGGTCGGCGACGCGGAGCCCGGTGTGCTGCCATCCGGGAAGATCCGCGCCGACCACGCTCTCCCACGGGCCTTCGGCCAAGAAGCCTCGGGGGAACAGCCAGTCATTCGTCGTCACGACGACACTCTCTCCGCTGCCGACGAGACGGGGCCGTGCACGAGCGAGGCGGCGATGTCGACCGCTCCGACGACGTCGTCGTCGTGCGGATACAGCAGGGTGCGACCGACGACCAACCCTCGCATGCCGGGCAGCGCGAGGGCGTTCTGCCAGGAGGCGAACACCTCGTCCTGGGCCGAGGTGGGATCGCCGCCCAGCAGCAGGGTCGGCATCGTCGCCGCCTCCGCGACCCGCTCCATGTCGGCGACGACGGGCAGCTTCAACCAGGTGTAGGCGGAGGAGTCCCCGAGGCCCGCGGCGATCGCGACCGACCGGATCACGGCATCCGTAGAGAGATCGTTGACGATGCGGCCGTCGCGCCAGCAGCTCATGAACGGCTCGAGCAGCACGGGCAGACGCTCGGCGGCTGCGGCCGACACCGCTGCCGCGGCGTTCTCGAGGACGGAGGCCGTGCCGGCATCCTCGAGATTCACGCGGACGAGGAGCTTCGCGAGGTCGATGTCGTCGCGCACCATCGAGGGCACGTTGTACGCCGTGAACCGGTCGTCCATCTCGAAGGTCGCACCCTGGAGACCTCCTCGGTTCATGGACCCGACCACGACCTTGTCGTCGAGGGCGCCGAGCAGCGCCAGGTCTTCGATGATGTCGGGCGTGCCGAGCACGCCGTCGACGCCGGGCCGTTCCAGGGCGGCGGCGAGTCGCTCGAGCAGCGACACACGGCTGCCCATCGCGAACCCGCGCGAACCGACGCCGAGCGAGCCGCGCGCCGGGTGGTCGGCGGCGATGATGAAGAGCCGCCCGTCTCCGCCGAGCAGCGGACGTCGGCGACGGCTGC
>NZ_SSDJ01000033.1 GCF_004794465.1 Microbacterium sp. K24
GAGATGCCGGCGCCGACGAAGTTGATGCCCGTCTCGCGGACCGCCTTCTCGCGGCGGATCGTGTCGGGGAAGTAGGCGTTGCCGCCGTCGACGATGATGTCGCCAGGCTCGAAGACCTCGACGAGCGAGTCGATCACAGCATCCGTCGGGCCGCCGGCCTTCACCATGATGATCGCGGTGCGCGGCTTCTGCAGCGAGTCGGCGAACTCCTGGTAGGTCTTCGCCGGGATGAACCCGGCTTCGGGGTGCTCCGAGACGAGCGTCTCGGTCTTCTCGTAGCTGCGGTTGAAGATCGCCACCGTGTTGCCCTCGCGGCTGGCGAGGTTGCGGGCGAGGTTCGAACCCATGACGGCGAGTCCGACGACTCCGAGCATCCCTGGTTCGTACTGGTTCCCGGCCTCTCAGGGGGATCGCAGA
>NZ_SSDJ01000034.1 GCF_004794465.1 Microbacterium sp. K24
AGGGGCGTCGTGGGGGCGGTGGCGCCCGAGGCGGCGAACGCCGCCGCCTGCGACGCATCGTCGGCGGCAGGAGCCGCCCAGTCCCGCTGGGCCTCAGGAGCGATGACCGTGTCTTCGAGCGGTGCTTCGGCGGGAGCCTCTGCTGCGGTCGGGGTCTCTTCCGCGGCCGGAGCCTGCTCGACGGGCGTCTCGGGAAGCTGCGGCTCGGCGGGAACGTCAGGAACGTCGGCCTCGGCAGCCGCGGCCGTCTCGGGTGCGGCGGGCGCCTCGGGTGCGAAGTGCTCGGTCCACTGCTGGCCGTCCCACCAGCGCTGGCGTCCGGATCCGTCGTCGTACCAACCGGCAGGTGTCGTCATGGTGTCCCCCTCGAAGTCCTCGGCGCGCGCGGAATCGCGTGCACCGCCACTCCATGTATAGCAGTGGGAGACGACGTCGATCGGGCCGATTCCCTGGGGAGGAATGCCCATTGTGCCATCGGCCGTGCGGGGTGTCGCTCGCGGCCAGGCGAGAGGCCGCGCTTAGGCTCGTAGCGCCATGATTCGGTTCGAGAACGTCACGAAACGTTACCGCGGGACGTCGAAGCCCGCCCTGTCCGGTGTCGACTTCGAGGTGCAGCGCGGAGAGTTCGTCTTCCTCGTCGGCGCCTCGGGTTCCGGCAAGTCCTCCTGTCTGAGGTTGATCCTGCGCGAGGACGTGCCCACATCGGGTCGCGTGGCTGTGCTCGGACGCGACCTGCGCTCGCTCGCCAACCGGAAGGTGCCGTATTTCCGGCGTCACATCGGCTCGGTGTTCCAGGACTTCCGGTTGCTGCCGTCGAAGACCGTGTACCAGAACGTGGCCTTCACGCTGCAGGTCACCGGGTCCTCGCGCGGGTTCATCCAGCAGGCCGTTCCCGAGGCGCTGGCCCTCGTGGGCCTCGACGGCAAGCAGAAGCGCATGCCGCACGAGTTGTCCGGAGGCGAGCAGCAGCGCGTCGCGATCGCCCGCGCGCTCGTGAACCGCCCGCAGGTGCTGCTGGCGGATGAGCCGACCGGAAACCTCGATCCCGCGACCTCGGTCGACATCATGCAGCTGCTCGCACGCATCAACGCCGGAGGCACCACGGTGCTGATGGCCACGCACGAGGCCGGCTTCGTCGACGCGATGCAGCGCCGCGTGATCGAGCTCAGCGACGGCGAGATGGTGCGCGACGAGGTGCACGGCGGCTACGGCGACACCTCGAACATCCCGCGCCTCGTGCCCGAGGAGGTGCGCGGGGCCGCGGCGGCCGCCGCGCTGACCGCCGTGCAGGAGGTGCAGCGTCAGACCGCCGATCTCTCCGTGGTCCGCGCGGCTCTCGCCGAGGAGCTCAGCGCCCAGCGCAAGGCCGCGGCATCCGCTCCGGCACCCGCTCCCGTGCCCGTCTCCGCCCCCGAGCCGGATCCGGAGCCGACGACGGCCGAGGCTATCGAGGAGACACCGGCCGCGGTCGGTCCGCGTACGCACCCCATCGTGCTTCCGCAGGTCGACGTCGCAGAGCTCGGGGTCGCCGACCGACTCGGCCTGTCCGACGACGACGCCGAGGAAGTGGGCCCGACCTCATGAGAATCGGCCTGATCCTGACCGAGGCCCTGGGTGGCCTCCGGCGCAACATCTCGATGGTGATCTCCGTCGTGCTCGTCACGTTCGTGTCGCTGACCTTCGTGGGTGCGGCGATCCTGATGCAGTCGCAGATCGGCGTCATGCGCGGCTACTGGGCGGAGCGCGCCCAGGTCGCGGTGTACATGTGCTCGGAGGTCTCCGAGGCGGAGACGTGCGTCGACGGCGCGGCCAGCGAAGAGCAGGTCGAAGCAGTCCGCGCCCAGCTCGAGGGCGAGGCGCTGTCGCCGCTGATCAGCTCCATGACGTTCGACACCAAAGAGGAGACCTACCAGAAGCTCGTCGAGCAGCTCGGCGCGGAGCAGGCGAGCGTGCTGGCGCCCGACCAGGCGTTCGAGGTCTTCTTCGTCACGATGAAGGATCCGGGACAATCCCAGGTGCTCGCCGAAGCCTTCAGCGGGCAGGCGGGGGTGGAACAGGTCCAGGATCAGCTCCAGTACCTCGAACCGCTGTTCTCGGCACTGACCGTCGCGACCTACATCGCCGTCGGTATCGCGGTCCTGATGCTCATCGCGGCGACGCTGCTGATCGGCACGACCATCCGCCTGTCGGCATACGCTCGGCGCAAGGAGATCGGCATCATGCGTCTCGTCGGCGCCTCGAACCGTTTCATCCAGACCCCGTTCGTGCTCGAGGGCGTGTTCGCCGCCTTCCTGGGTTCGGCGTTGGCCAGCGCGGCCGTCGTGGCCGGCGTGCATTTCGGCGTGAACGGCTATCTGCGGGGACGAGTCCCCTTCATCACCACATGGATCACCATGGGGGATGCCGCGCTCGTCGTGCCGGTCCTGATCGGCATCGGGGTGATCCTCGCGGCGCTCTCGGCGGGCTTCGCGATCCGACGCTGGCTGCGCACCTGAGGCCGGCCCGCCGCTGATGTAGGCTGGTGGGCTGGCCACAACAGAGAGCAGGAGCATCATGCCCAGGGAACGCGGGGAGAAGGTCGTCGCGACCAATCGTCGCGCCCGTCACGACTACAACATCGAGAAGTCGTACGAGGCGGGAATGGTGCTCACCGGCACCGAGGTCAAGTCGCTGCGCCAGGGGCGTGCGAATCTCAGCGACGGCTACGCGTTCGTCAAGGGCAACGAGGTGTTCCTCGACTCCGTGCACATCCCGGAGTATTCCCAGGGCCACTGGACGAACCATTCGGCGAAGCGCATCCGCAAGCTGCTGCTGCACCGTGCGGAGATCGAGAAGATCGCCCATGCCGTCTCTGCCGGTGGATACACCCTCATCCCGCTCAAGCTCTACTTCTCCGACGGCCGTGCCAAGGTCGAGATCGCCCTCGCGAAGGGCAAGCGCGAGTACGACAAGCGCCAGACGCTGCGCGAGCGTCAGGACACGCGCGAGGCCGACCGTGCCATGCGGTTGCGCAACCGCGTCGGGGAGTAGTCCCGCGATCAGGGGCTCGGCGTGAAGTCGAACACCCTCCCGAGGAACGCCAGTTCGCGTTCCAGCGCGTTCACGATCGTCGTCCCGCTGCGGAAGCCGTGCCCCTCGCCGGGGTAGACGACGTATTCGTGGTCGACGCCGTTCGCCGTGAGCGCGTCGCGGATCGCCTCCGACTGCGACGGCGGCACGACGCGATCGTCGGTACCCTGCATCAGCAGCACCGGCACATCGATGCGGTCGGCATGCGACAGGGGCGATCGCTCGATGTAGAGGGCCTCGGCCTCGGGAAGCGGACCGACGAGCCCGGTGATGTAGTGCTCTTCGAAGCCATGCGAGTGCTCCGCCAGCATCCGGAGATCCGCGACGCCGTAGCGGCTGATGCCCGCGGCGAACGTGCCACCGCGGACCAGGGCTGACAAGACGGTCCAGCCGCCCGCGGAACTGCCGCGGATCGCGATGCGCCGGGGGTCGGCGAGTCCGGCCTCCGCAAGACCACGGGCGGCGGCGATGACGTCGTCGACGTCGACGACACCCCACTGACCGTGCAGGCGATCGCGGTAGGCGCGGCCGTACCCGGTCGAGCCGCCGTAGTTCACGTCCAGCACGCCGATGCCGCGGCTCGTGTAGAAGGCGATCGCCGCGGACGCGGCGCCCGTGACGTGCGCGGTGGGGCCGCCGTGCACGAATACCACATACGGCGGCAGCTCATCGGCGGGTGCATCGACCTCGGGGTTCGCGGGCGCATACGCGAAGGCGTGGACCGCGCCATGGGCCCCCTCGACCAGGATCGGCGCTGCAGGAGGCATCCACTCGGCGTCGACGGGCCGGCCGCCCGTCACGGTCACGGCCTCGCCCGAGTCGAGCTCGACGGTCCAGACGCCGGGCGAGGCCGTCGAGCTGTTCCCCGACAGCAGCACACGCGAGCCCGACACGTCGTCGACGCTGACATGCCCGTCGCCGGGGATGTCGAGCGTGCGGGTGGTGCCGTCGGCGGCGATCTCGACGACCTCATCGCGACCGTTGGTCCGCACGGCGACGATCCGGCCGTCCGCGAGCGGCTGATACCAGCGGTTGCCGAGCACCCACAGGCCGTATCCGGTGTCGGCATCCGTCGACGTGATCTCCGCCGCGTCGCCTCGCGCCGTCGTGGCATCCAGACGGAAGCGCTGGAGCTGCCATCTGCCGCGGGGATCGTCGGCGTACAGCAGCTCCGTCTCGCTGACCCATTCGGGCTGCAGGGCGGCCGCAGTCGAGACAGGCGTGAAGGTCTGGTCATCGAGCGCGAGGATCGACAGGTGGGCGCTCTCCCACGGCATCCGCGCGCCGCTCCATTCGACCCAGGCGAGGTGGGCGCCGTCCGGGGAGAGAGCCGGGTGCGCGAAGAACGGGCTGCCCTGCACGAAGACGCGGACGGCCGCAGGGTCGTCGGCGCCGGAGCCGTCGACGGGGATCTCGACGATCGCGCGGCTCGACGGCGTGGCGGCGAGATCCTCCCGCACCGCCAGCAGCCGTCCGTGCTGCAGCCGAAGCCCTCCGTGCGACGGGCCGGCCGGAGTCAGCGGCACGGGACGGGCGTCGGGGGCGAGGCGGTACACGCGCTGGTCGCCGGCGTCGACGAAGAACAGCGTGCCCTCGGCATCCGCTGTCCAGGCTCCGCCGCCGTACTCGTGCACGCGCGACCGTGCACTCCACGGCCCGGGCAGGATCTCCGCACCGCTCGAACTGCGCACCGTCACGCGGCCGCCCTCGGCCGGCACGGACTCGCCCCACCAGACCTCCTGGCCGACGAACCGGGCGCCGTCGATGCGCGGGGCGGATGCCGCGACGGACGCGGCCGAGAAGGGGGAGGGCCAGGAACCGTACGAGGACGACATGTTCCGAGCCTAGGCGGGAGAGCGGACGGCGGATGCCGGAGCGGCGTGGTCAGACGGCGCGGAGCACCGCCACGACTTTGCCGAGCACCGTGGCCTCGTCGCCGAGGATCGGTTCGAACGCCGAGTTGCGGGGGAGGAGCCACGTGTGCCCGTCGCGGCGGCGGAAGGTCTTCACGGTCGCCTCGTCGTCGAGCATCGCCGCGACGATCTCGCCGTTCTCCGCGCTGTTCTGCGAGCGGATGACGACCCAGTCGCCGTCGCAGATCGCGGCGTCGATCATCGATTCGCCCTGGACCTTGAGCATGAACAGATCGCCCTTGCCGACGAGCTGGCGGGGGAGGGGGAAGATCTCCTCGACCTGCTGCTCGGCGGTGATCGGGACTCCCGCCGCGATCCGCCCGACCAGGGGCACGAGTGCCGCGTCGCCGACGGGCGTGGCCACGTCTGCCGGATTCTCCGCGCTCGTGCCGGGGAGGTCGATCAGCACCTCCATGGCGCGGGTCTTGCCGGGATCGCGGCGCAGGTAGCCGCTGAGCTCGAGCTGACCGAGCTGGTGGGTCACGCTGGACAGGGATTTGAGCCCCACCGCGTCGCCGATCTCGCGCATGCTCGGCGGGTAGCCGTGGTGCGCGATGGAGGTCTGGATGACCTCGAGGATCGCCATCTGCTTCGGGCTGAGGCTCTTCCGACGGCGCGTCCGAGGGGCCTCCTGCTCCGGGGCTGAGTTCTCGCTCATGATGCTCCTTCAGTACGCGATCCGGCGTTCCTCTTCGAATGTCGGAGGTCCGTGGTGGGGTGTTCGTATCGAAACCGTATCCGAGAAACGGCCCGATCTGGAAGATCTGTTCGAGCGTGTCGGCAGATTCGCGGATCCGATTTCGAAGAACAGTTGACAGATGTTCGAACTCGAAGATATCTTCGGAACGTAGCTTCGCATTCACGGCTCCCGGCCGAGACGCGAATGCGAACGCTACGCCAACTTCTCCGCCGGCTCCGGCCGACGGGACAGGGTAAGGAGCCCGACATGAGCAGCATCAGCTTCAGCACCGCAACGGTCATCCCGGCACGCCCGGCGACGCAGTCACGGCTGCGTCTGACCGCGCGTGGTCGGGCTGTGCTGCTGGCCCTCGCCTCCGTGCCGCTGGCGTTCGGTATCGCGTTCGCCGCGATCAGCGGAGGCAGCGCCCTCGCGTCGAGTGCCGACGAGGCCGCGACGACCGCGGTCTTCGAGACGGTCACCGTCATGCCCGGTGACACGCTGTGGTCGATCGCCAGCACCGTCGCGCCGACGGCCGACCCGCGCGAGGTCATCGGCGAGATCAGCCGTCTCAACATGCTCCGCGGCGGAGAGCTCCAGATCGGCCAGGAGCTCGCGATCCCGGCGCAGTACGCGGACTGAATTCACGAGGCGGGCACGCGGCCTAGCATGGAAGGGTGACTTCTTCACTCGACGCCCTCCCGCTCCGCGATGACCTGCGCGGGCTCACGCCCTACGGTGCCCCGCAGGCGCCGCTGCCCATCGCGCTGAACGTGAATGAGAACACGCATCCCGTGCCGGATGCCGTGGCGAGCGACATCCTCGACGACATCGCCGTGGCGCTTCGCGATGTGAATCGGTATCCCGATCGCGAGTTCACGACGTTGCGCGAGGGATTCGCCGACTACCTCGGCCACGGTCTCACCGCCGATCAGATCTGGGCGGGCAACGGCTCGAACGAGGTGCTCCAGCACATCCTGCAGGCGTTCGGCGGTCCGGGGCGCACGGCGTTCGGCTTCGCTCCGACGTACTCGATGTATCCGCTGATCGCTCAGGGAACCGGCGCTCGGTGGATCGCCGGCACCCGACAGCCCGACTACACCATCACCCCGGAAGAGGCCGCCGATCAGGTTCGCGCGCTCGACCCCGACGTGATCCTCCTGTGCTCGCCGAACAACCCCACCGGCACTCCGCTCGGGCTCGACGTCATCGACGCGGTGTACGAGGTCGCGCGCGGCATCGTCGTCGTCGATGAGGCCTATCAGGAGTTCGCGCCGCGCGACGCGGCATCCGCGCTGTCGCTCCTCGAAGGCCGTCCGCGTCTTGCGGTCTCGCGCACCATGAGCAAGGCGTTCGCCTTCGCCGGCGCGCGTGTGGGCTACCTCGCCGCAGACCCCGCCTTCATCGACGCGCTGCGACTCGTGCGCCTGCCGTACCACCTCAGTGCCCTGACCCAGGCCGCGGCCGTGGCGGCGCTGCGCAACTCCGACGTCATGCTCGGCATGGTCGAAGAGATCGTCGAGCAGCGCGACCGCATCTCTGCGACGCTCGAGGCCCTCGGCTACACGCCGCATGAATCGTGGTCCAACTTCGTCCTCTTCGGCGGGGTCGCCGACCCGCGTGCGACCTGGCAGCAGCTCTACGACCGCGGCGTGCTGATCCGCGACGTCGGCATCCCCGGGCACCTGCGGGTCACGGCGGGCACCGAGGCCGAGAGCACGGCGTTCCTCGATGCCCTGGCCTCGATAGGATCGGCATCATGAGCACCCTCGTCCAGAACCCGCGCACCGCGAGCCGTGTGCGCAGCACGTCGGAGTCGACCGTCGAGCTCGAGCTGAACCTCGACGGCACCGGTGCGTCGCACATCGACACCTCCGTGCCGTTCTTCGACCACATGCTCACCGCGTTCGCGAAGCACTCGTTGACCGATCTCACCGTGCGCGCCTCGGGCGACACCGATATCGACGCGCACCACACGGTGGAAGACGTGTCGATCGTGCTCGGCCAGGCCATCCTCCAGGCCCTCGGCGACAAGTCCGGCATCTCCCGGTACGGCGACGCTCTGGTGCCTCTCGACGAGGCGCTCGCCCAGGCCGTGGTCGACATCTCCGGGCGTCCGTACCTCGTGCACGAGGGTGAACCGGCAGGTTTCGAGCACCACCTCATCGGGGGACACTTCACCGGCTCACTGGTGCGTCACGTGTTCGAGGCGATCGCCTTCAATGCGGCCCTGACCGTGCACGTGCGCGTGCTCGGCGGACGCGACCCGCACCACATCGCCGAGGCGGAGTTCAAGGCGTTCGCCCGCGCGTTCCGCCAGGCGAAGGCCCTCGACCCGCTGGTCGACGGCGTGCCGTCCACCAAGGGTGCGCTGTGAGCCGAGCACCCAGGGTCGCCGTCTTCGACTACGAGTCGGGCAATGTCCACTCGGCTGTCAAAGCGCTCGTCGCTGCCGGCGCGGATGCGGTTCTGACGCGCGACCGCAAGGAGGCGCTCGAAGCCGATGGGCTCCTGGTGCCGGGCGTCGGGGCTTTCCAAGCCGTCCGCGACGCGCTGCACGCGCACGGCGGAGATGAGATCATCGACCGTCGCCTCGCCGGCGGACGCAAGGTGCTCGGCATCTGCGTGGGTATGCAGGTGCTGTTCGCCCACGGGGTCGAGCGCGGTCACGACACCGAGGGGCTCGGCGAGTGGCCCGGCGCGGTCACCGAGCTCAATGCGCCGGTGCTCCCGCACATGGGCTGGAACACCGTCGAGCCCGGTGCCGACAGCGTGCTGTTCCGCGGACTCGAACACGAGCGCTTCTACTTCGTGCACTCGTACGCGGCGCAGTCGTGGGAGCTCGACGTGATCCCCCCGTTCCCGCAGCCGGTGCTCACGTGGACGAACTACGGCGATCCGTTCCTCGCGGCCGTCGAGAACGGCCCGCTGTCCGCCACACAGTTCCACCCGGAGAAGTCCGGAGAGGCCGGCATCCAGCTGCTCCGCAACTGGGTCGAGAGCCTCTGACGCGTACCTCCGGAGAACGGACGCGCGGTCAGAACCCTCGGGCGACGGATGCCGCGGCGGCCAGCCAGGCGCGCTGCGTCCGCTTCGCGAGCGCCCCGTAGCGGAGGTGGCCGTCGACCATCTCGTGGTCGAACGGGACGCTGACGACGTCGCGGGCCAGGGCACGGTATCCGCTCACGACGTTCTCGATCTCTGTCGGCGTCGCCTTCGGATCCGCCTGCGACACGACGACCACGGACTGCTGAGCGAGACGCGCGGAGCGCTCGTCGCGATCCTCGAGGGCTTCGAGCAGCAGCGCTCCGGCCTCGGCATGATCGGCGCGCGTGGTGGTCGCCACGACGAGCTGATCCGCGTGATCGATCATCCGCAGCCACATGGGGTCGGATTCGTCGTTGCCGGAGTCGATGATGATGAGGCGGTAGAACTTCGCCGCCACGGCGTGGATCGCGTCGACGTCGTCGGGGCTGAGGCGGTTCTCGTGTGCGAGCCGGATCGGCTTCGAGCGCAGCACGTCGTACTTCTCCCGGGGCTGGTGGTGCATGTACTGCGCGAGGTCGGCGGACTGCGCGCCGGTTCCGAGCAGACGGCCCACCTCGGGGAGCAGCTCCAGCAGGGTGCGATCGTGCGGTCCGGCGTCGGTACGCCAGCCGAGGGTGCCGCGGGTCTGGTTGTTGTCCCAGGCCAGCACGCCCGCGCCGCCGTAGCGCGCGAAGACGGCGGAGAGCAGGATCGTCGTCGGCGTCTTGCCGGCGCCGCCCTTGCCGTTCACGACGGCGATCGTCCGCGGGCCGGGCCAGTGCTGGCTCACCGCGAGCTCGTCGTCGCGCGAGGACTGCTCGTGGGCCGACGGACGGACGCGGAAGCCGAGGCGGTTCAGCACGCCGCGCGTGCCTTCGCGCGCCGGCTCCTCCGGACGTTCCTGCTGCAGGAAGGAGCTCCGTTCGCGCAGCGCGCGACGCGACGCGGGCTCGGTCACGGGCGGCGAGGCCGCCGCCGAGGAGAAGGCCGGAATGCCGGCGGGCGGAGGCGACGTGAACGCGGGCGTGCCGGGCGACGGCATGGGCGGTGCCGACGTGGGCGGTGCCGACGCGGGCGGTGCCGACGTGAAGGGGCCGGACGCGAGAGTGGCCGAGGTGATCGGCGCCGACGGTACGGGCGTCGGCGAATCGACCGGCCGCGAGACGGGCGCGGGTGATGCCGGCGCCGGGGCGACGGGGGCAGGCGAGACCGGGGGAGGCGACACCTGCGCAGGAGAGGCCGGCGCCGACGTGACGGGAGGAGGAGACACGACTCCCGAAGGCGACGGCGCGGCGGGGGAAGGCGAGGGTGACGCCGGAGACGGCGCGGGCGGCCTCGGTACGGTGTCCTCCGGGAAGTCGTCGTCGCGGTCTTCCGCCCGGCGTTCTTCACGGGCCGCGGCTCGCGTCCGGCGATACGGCGGCTGCGCGGGCAGCGGGGGCACCGGAGGGACGTCGGAGGGGAAGAGGGGGACCGAGTCGACGAGCGGCGGCGTGTCGCCGGCGGGCGTGGCCTCGGCGGGCGTGGAGTCTTCGTGCGGTCCGGACATGATCCTTCAGCCTAGCTCCTGCGTTTCCGGGCGCATTTCGCTGCATTTGGAGGCCGCCCTCGCGCGCGGTACCCTCAGTTCTCGTGCGTCCGAGACGGGTGTGCCGGACCACGGATCTGAACTTCCGAGCTTAGGAACCCATGAACGACTTCGCGCAGTCCCCCTCGCTCACCCTTCTTCCCGCGGTCGATGTCGCCGGCGGCAAGGCGGTCCGGCTGACGCAGGGCGAGGCAGGAACCGAGACGAGCTACGGCGACCCGCTGGATGCCGCAGGGGAGTGGGTGTCGCAGGGCGCTCAGTGGATCCACCTCGTCGACCTCGATGCCGCTTTCGGTCGCGGGAGCAACGCTCCGATCCTCCGCAAGGTCATCAAGCAGTTCAAGCACGTCAACGTCGAGCTGTCCGGCGGAATCCGCGATGACGCGACGCTGGAGGCGGCTCTGGAGAGCGGTGCGACCCGCATCAACCTCGGCACGGCGGCTCTGGAGAACCCCGAGTGGGCGGCCGACGTGATCGGCCGTTACGGCGAGGCGATCGCCGTGGGCCTCGACGTGCGCGGCACGACACTGGCCGCGCGCGGCTGGACAAAGGAGGGCGGGGACCTCTGGGAGGTGCTCGACCGCCTGGAGGATGCCGGCTGCAGCCGCTACGTCGTCACCGATGTCACGAAGGACGGCACCCTCCGCGGTCCGAATCTCGAGCTGCTGCGTGAGGTCGCTTCGCGCACTCCGAAGCCGGTCGTCGCCTCGGGCGGCATCTCGAACCTCGACGACATCGTCGCGCTGCGGCAGCTCGTACCGCTCGGCGTCGAGGGAGCGATCGTCGGCAAGGCGCTGTATGCCGGGGCGTTCACGCTGGCTGAGGCGCTGGATGTCGCAGGGGACTGACGACGGTCACGGCGACTCCGGACACGGTGCCGCCGACTCTGCGAACCACGCCGACTCCGCGAACCACGCCGACTCCGCGGGGGTCCCCTGGGAGGGCCGCAGCTTCGAGTCGAATCCGCACACCGGTGACGACGGTTCGGCGGATCCGGCCCTGCTCGACGCCCTGCTGCGCTTCCGCGCGGGCGACGGATCCCAAGCGGAGGTGGTCGATGCGTTCCGCTCTGCACGCGTCCTGATCCCCCTCGTCGCCGAGAAGGGCGACGAGGGCGTCGGCCCGACCGGACTGACCGTCGACAAGACGCAGGAGCTCTCGATCGTCACGGTCGCCGCGCCGGACGGCCGCCGCGTGCAGCCGGTGTTCTCCTCGGTCGAGTCCATGCAGAGGTGGGATGCCGCGGCACGCCCGATTCCGGTGGAGGCGACGAGGGCGGCTCTCGCGGCATCCGCCGACGACACCGACCTCATCGTGCTCGATCCGACGTCCGACACGGAGTTCGTCATCCGCCGCCCCGCGGTGTGGGCCGTCGCGCAGGGTCACGCCTGGGAGCCGAGCTTCCTGTCGCCCGAGGTCTTCGGCGCACTCCAGGAGAGCGTCGCGCACGAGCTCGCCGTGATCGATGTCGCGGTGGCGGCCGGAGATCCGGATGCTCGTCTTCGCGGTCCGGAACTGATCGTGATCCTCGAGCTGATCGACGGCCTGGAGCGCGAGGTGCTCGACGCCGTGCTGTCGCGCCTCGCTCAGCGCTGGGCCTCCGACGATCGGATCGCCGTGCTCGCCGACTCCCTCACGGTGAAGCTCCGCCGCAGCGCCTGATCCGATTCTGTAGGGTGACATCATGCGCAGAGCAGCGGCCGTCATCCTGACCGCGCTGGTCGGCCTGTCACTCACCGGCTGCGCGACCGCGTGCCCCGCGATCGGCTACATCAGCCGTCTGACGGTGGATGCCGGCGCCTACGGCGACGACGTCTTCGTGCAGCTGTGCGTCCCGGGCGGATGCTCGGCCGGCCCCGACGGCCAGGAGACGCCTTCCACCGATCCGACCGTCCCGTTCGCGGGGGAGGAGCCCGGCGAATTCCTCTTCATGTCCGTGTCCGATGAGGTCACCGCGCGCGTCTTCGCCCCGGACGGCACCCTCCTCGCCGAGCAGGAGCACGACATCTCCTGGACTCACTCCACCGAGCAGTGCGGGGGCCCCTCGACGGCCCCGCCCCTGATCGTGGAACCCTGACCCCGAAGCGCAATCTCGTACTTCCCGCCCGCATTCAACGGCGCGTCACGGTTCCGGAACCTGAGGGCGCAGCGATCCCGCCGTGAGCGAGCATCGGGAGGGGCCCGCGGAGCGGGAGGGACCCCGCTCTGCGAGCGAAGGCGGGAGCGCTGCGCCCGCCCCCATGAGACCCACCCCAGAGACCAAGACCTCTAGTTGACCGGCCCCGTCCACTTCTCCCCGGGCCCCTTGCCGATCGGGTCGGGGATCGAGGAGGCTTCGCGGAACGCGAGCTGCAGGGAGCGGAGTCCGTCGCGCAGGGAGCGCGCATGCATGTCGCTGATCTCGGGGGCGCCGGCGGTGATGAGTCCGGCGAGGGCGTTGATGAGCTTGCGTGCCTCGTCGAGGTCGAGCTGCGCGGCGGCATCCGGGTCGTCGGCCAGCCCGAGCTTCACGGCGGCCGCGCTCATCAGGTGGACGGCGGCGGTCGTGATCACCTCGACGGCCGGGACGTCGGCGATGTCCCGGGTGGCCGATGACGCCGCTTCCTCCTGTCGGGCCCAGCGCTCTTCGCGCTCGCGTGCAGCATCGTCCGGTGCCTGGTTCGTCACTTCGCCTTGCCTTCTGTTAGACTTTGGCGGGCTCCGGAGCGTCATGCTCCGGAACGAAAGAGGATTCACTTCCCACCCGCGCTTGCCGTTCAAGGCTACCGGGTCCAGCACTCCGCCGGTTCCGATCGAGAGATCGAGCCGGTAGCAGGGTGTGAGCCGGTGTCTGAATGCCGGCGGGTGGGACGATTCCGAATTCGGCTGTGACGCAGAGAGCGTCGCGGTGGCTGAATCACATCGTCTAAGGAGCACCTATCAGCGATCCCCGCACCAATGAGCGCATCCGCGTCCCCGAGGTCCGCCTCGTCGGTCCCGCGGGTGAGCAGATCGGCGTCGTCCGCATCGAGGCCGCGTTGCGCCTTGCGCAGGAAGCCGATCTCGACCTCGTCGAGGTTGCCCCCAACTCGAAGCCGCCCGTGGTCAAGATCATGGACTACGGCAAGTTCAAGTACGAGGCCGCCCAGAAGGAAAAGGAAGCTCGCCGCAACCAGGCGAACACGATCCTGAAGGAAGTCCGTTTCCGTCTGAAGATCGAGGCGCACGACTACACGACCAAGCTCAAGCGCGCCGAGGGCTTCCTCAAGGCCGGTGACAAGGTCAAGGCGATGATCCTCTTCCGCGGTCGCGAGCAGTCGCGTCCGGAGCAGGGTGTGCGTCTGCTGCGCAAGTTCGCCGAAGACGTCGCCGAGCTGGGCACGGTCGAGTCGAACCCGACCATCGACGGTCGCAACATGGTCATGGTCGTGGCACCGCTGAAGAGCAAGTCCGAGGCGAAGCAGGAGCAGAACGCCGTGCGCGAAGCACAGCGCGCCGCCAACAAGCAGGCGGCCCGCGAGGCCAAGAGCGAGTCGGATGCTCCGGCCGCCGCCGCCGCGGAGTAGATCCCGCCCCCAGAACTCCCGCACCGCGGGTTGACACCGTCGCCTGAGAAGGCGCCATACGAAGGAAGAGAAGATGCCGAAGCAGAAGACCCACTCGGGTGCTAAGAAGCGCTTCAAGATCACCGGCAGCGGCAAGCTGAAGAAGCAGCAGGCCGGGATGCGCCACAACCTCGAGCACAAGTCGAGCCGTCGCACCCGTCGTCTGAACCAGGACCAGGTGCTCTCGAAGGCTGACACCAAGGTCGCGAAGAAGCTTCTCGGCCGCTGACGCGCCCGAACGCACGAATAGGAACACAGGAAAATGGCAAGAGTCAAGCGGGCGGTAAACGCCCACAAGAAGCGCCGCGTCATCCTCGAGCGCGCGTCCGGATACCGTGGACAGCGTTCGCGTCTGTACCGGAAGGCCAAGGAGCAGGTCATCCACTCCCTGGTCTACTCGTACCGGGACCGTCGCAAGCGCAAGGGCGACTTCCGTCGTCTCTGGATCCAGCGCATCAACGCTGCGGCACGCCAGAACGGCATCACCTACAACCGCTTCATCCAGGGCCTCGGCCTCGCGGGTGTCACGGTCGACCGTCGCATGCTCGCCGACCTCGCGGTCAACGACGCGGCGACGTTCACGACGCTGGTCGAGACGGCGAAGAAGGCTCTGCCCTCCGACGTCAACGCTCCGAAGTCGGCTGCGTAAGCACCTCTTCACACAGGGCGCTCTCCTTCGGGAGGGCGCCCTGTGGCGTTTCCGGATGACGTGCCGGCGAAGACTCGCGTGACCGCGCTGTCGATGACGGATGCCGCGGCGACGGCCGCGGCGTACACGATGATGTCCCGAGGGTCGAAGCCGGAACCGAGGACGAGCTCGGTCGGCGGGAAGACCGCGGCCCATGCGCGCGGGAGCGCAGTGAGCTGCAGCAGCTCGACGCCGCTGCACACCGCGAAGGCGATCATTCCCGCCACCGGGCGACGCGTTCGCGGCGCGATCAGCGCGACGAGCAGGTAGAGGAGCACCGCGTACAGGGCGTCGCCGGCGATGTCGCCGATCGTCCCGCCGACGCGGCGATGGACGAGCAGCCCGAGACCGACCGTCACCGCGGCGAGGACGGCGAGGGCGACCCGCCGGCGGGTGCGGGACGCTGGGGGAGCGTTCGTCATGGACGCACCATATCCCGATGGTGCAGGGAACCGGCCGTGCGCCTTCTAGACTGTGATCGTGCTGGAGAACCCCCGCTCCCCCCGAGTCCGTGCCGTCGCGAAGCTGACCAAACGCAGTGCTCGAACGGAGACCGGCCTGTTCCTTCTCGAAGGTCCGCAGGCTGTCCGTGAGGCGCTGACGTACCGTCCTGAGGCGATCGTCGAGCTCTTCGCGACGCCGAACGGCTGGGAGAAGCATCCGGACATCCGCGCGAAGGCCGCGGAGGCGGAGATCGATGTGGAGTACGTCACCGAATACGTGCTCAACGCGATGGCCGACACGGTCACGCCGCAGGGACTGGTGGCGGTGGTCCAGCAGACGCCGACTTCGGTGCGCGACATCTTCGCCGCGGCCCCTCGCCTGGTCGCGATCTGCGAGGAGGTGCGGGATCCCGGAAACCTCGGCACGATCATCCGCGCCGCCGATGCCGCGGGTGCGGATGCCGTCGTGCTGACCGGCCGCACCGTCGATCCGTATAACCCGAAGGTCGTCCGCGCCACCACCGGATCGCTCTTCCACCTTCCGGTCTCGGTGGCCGGCGACCTCGCCGATGTCGTGAATCGCGCGCACGACGCGGGCCTGCGCATCCTGGCCGCCGACGTGAAGGGCGACGACCTGCTCGAGGCGCGTGCGGACGGGCTCCTGGCCGAGCCCACGGGCTGGCTGTTCGGCAACGAGGCCCGTGGCCTCGAGGAGGATGCCCTCGCCCTCGCCGACAAGGTGCTCAAGCTCCCGATCTTCGGCAAGGCCGAATCCCTGAACCTCGCGACCGCCGCCAGCGTCTGCCTCTACGAGAGCGCCTTCGCCCAGCGTGCGGCGTCGCCGGGCTGACGCGGCGGGTCGATGCGGGATCGCGGGGAGCAGAGTCGATGCGGATTCTGATCGTGGAGGACGACGAGCGGGTGGCTGCCGCGCTCGAGGCGTTCCTCGCGCGCTCCGGCTACGCCACGGTGCGTGCTGCGGACGGCGCCGAGGCGCTCGAGCTGCTGGGTGTCGACACCGAGGTGGTCCTGCTGGACCTGGGGCTGCCGGATGTCGACGGGATCGACCTGTGCCGCCGCATCCGCGGCCGCTCCGATGTGCCGATCGTGATCGTGACGGCGCGCAACCAGGTCACCGAGCGCATCATGGGTCTCCGCGCGGGGGCGGACGATTTCGTCGTGAAGCCGTACGACGTGCACGAGCTGCTCGCACGCATCGAAGCGGTGACGCGTCGTTCGCGGCCGATGCGCGCGGAATCCGAGGCGCGCGTGCTGCTCGACGGCGGCGACGTGCAGATCGACCTCGTGGGCCGACAGGTCCTCGTCGAGGGCGGCGCCATCGATCTCACCCGCAAGGAGTTCGACATCGTCGCCGTGCTCGCGCGGTATCCCGGCGTCGCGGTCCCGAAGGAGCGCCTGATCCGCGAGGTGTGGAACACCGACTGGCGCGGCTTCGGTCATTCGCTCGAGGTGCACGTCGGTGCGATCCGCAAGAAGACCGGCGACCGGCGTCTCATCGAGACGGTGCGCGGGGTCGGCTATCGGCTCGCGGGGTCCTGAGCGATGCGTCGCCGCCTCATCATCGTCTTCCTCGTGCCGCTCGTCGCGATCCTGCTGTCACTCGGGGGAGCTGCGGGATGGGGCGCGGCGCGCAGCGTCCAGCAGGCGTTCTACGCCGAGCAGCTGGGCGATCTCGGGTATTTCGTGACGAGTGCCCGGCAGTCGCTGAGGTCGGGGAGCCCCGCGGTGATCGATGCGGAGGCGCTGCGGTTCCAGGAGGTCTACGGCATCGATGTGACGGTGTTCGACCTCGCCGGCAGCGTGTGGGCCACGGGTGCGGAGGACTCCGCGGTGCTCTCGGACGACGATGCCGAGCGCGTGCGGCTGGCGCTGTCCGGTCGCCGGGCCGAGCCGCCGGGTGCCGTCTTCCCGTGGATCTTCACCGATGCGGCGCTGGTCGAGCCGGTGTTCGACGACGGCGACGTCATCGGCGCGGTGCGGGTCTCGGCGGATGTCGCGGCGCCGCGCGCGGCGATCCTCCAGCAGATCCTCGTGCTGTCGGCGATCGCGATCGCGCTGATCGCGCTCGGTGTGCTCCTGGTGTTCCGGTTGGCGCGGTGGGTGCTCTCGCCGGTGCGGCGGCTGGATGAGGCGATGGTCGCGATCGAGCGCGGCGAGATGGACACCCGCGTCGCGGAGGACACCGGCCCGCCGGAGCTGCGACGTATGACCCGGGTCTTCAACGGCATGGCCGACGAGATCGAGCGTGTCATGACGCGGCAGCAGGAGTTCGCCCTGAACGCCTCCCACGAGCTGCGCAATCCGCTCAACGCCCTGCTGCTGCGCGTGGAGCATCTCGCCACCGGACTCGGCAGCGAGTGGCGCGACGACGTCGAGGAGACGCGTGAGGAGGGGCGCCGCATGGCGCGCATCCTCGAGACGCTGCTGGGGCTCGCGCGCGGCGGTCGCAGCGACTCCACGATCTCGGCCGTCGACCTCGCGACGCTGGCCGCCCGGCGCGCGGAAGCCTGGCGGGAGGTGGCGAGCCAGCGCGGGATCGCCCTCCGACGAGTCGGGGATGCGTCGGTGATGAGCGTCACCGATCGGACGATCGTGGAGAGCGCGCTGGACGCGGTGATCGACAACGCGATGAAGTTCTCGCCCGCAGGCACCACGGTCGAGGTGGGCGCCTGGCGCGAGGGTGACGTGTGCCTGATCTCGGTGCGCGACCAGGGCCCCGGACTGA
The DNA here is from genome assembly GCF_004794465.1 of Microbacterium sp. K24. Taxonomy (GTDB): domain Bacteria; phylum Actinomycetota; class Actinomycetes; order Actinomycetales; family Microbacteriaceae; genus Microbacterium. Next base: position 17,738 of record NZ_SSDJ01000034.1, read on the forward strand.
CGGAAGAGCAGGCGGCATCGGCGGCGGATCGGTTCTGGCGCGGCGAGGACAGCAGGAGCATCCCCGGCTCGGGGTTGGGGCTCGCGATCGCCACCGATCTTCTGGCCTCCGTCGGCGGCGAGCTGACCGTGTCGTCCGCGGACGGCGACGGTCTGATCGTCTCGCTGCTCATCGGCGACGGGGCGACGTCGTGAGCCGGTCACGAGGACGCGTCGTCGCCGCGCTCGTCGCGCTCACGCTCTTGGGCGCGCTGGCGGCGTGCACGCCCCGCGCCGGCGAGTGGACGGGGGAGGAGTACACGATCGCGGGCGGCGGGCCGACGGGCGTCTACTTCGACTACGGGAGTCATCTCGCGGACGAGCTCTCGCAGTCGCTCGACATCCGGATGTCGGTCGACGAGACGGCAGGATCCGTCGACAACCTCCTTCGCGTGGACGCGGGCGAGGCGCTGATCGGTTTCGCGCAGGGCGATGCGGCCGCGGATGCCGTGGCGGGAGCGGGGGCATTCCCGGAACCCCTCGAGATCCAGGCGATCGCTCGGCTGTACGACGAATACGTGCACGTCGTCGTGCGCGGAGACTCCGAGATCGACGGCGTGGCCGACCTCGCCGGGAGAGACGTCTCGCTCGGCGCCGAGAACTCGGGAGTGAACGTGATCGCGAGACGCGTCCTCGACGCCGCAGGCGTCGACGCGTCCTCCGTGCGCGATCCGCAGCTCGATCTCAGCGGATCGATCGAGGCGATGGAGAACGGCGAGATCGACGGCTTCTTCTGGGTGGGCGGACTGCCGACTCCAGGCATCGCGGAACTCGCCGAGCGGATGCCGGTGCGCCTGCTCCCGATCGAGCAGGACTGGGTGATCCAGGTGAACGAGGAGTATTCGCACGCGTACCGTCCGGCGGACGTGCCGGAGGGCATGTACGGGCTGGAGGAGTCGGCATCCACCATGGCCGTACCGAACTACCTGGTCACGTCGGCATCCACTCCGCCCGGCGTCGTGCGCGATGTGCTCGCCGGTCTCTTCGACGCCCGTCCACGCATCGCGGAAGAGGTTCCTGCGGCGGCGCTGCTGGACCGCCGGCAGGCGATCTTCACCGGCCCGGTCGCGCTGCATCCCGGAGCCGTCGAGTACTACCGCGACCTGCGCGATTGAGCATCCGATCCCGTTCTCAAGAAATCCTCAAGAACTCTGACACGGCGTCCGTGCTCTGACACTCTGAGGTCGATCGTGCACGATCGAGGTCCCGCTGCTCGCAGTCGTCGGGGGTGAAGCGCAGCGGCAGGACCGGATCCACGGCCCGCGGGGGCGGGCCGTGGATCGCTCGCGCAGAGACGCTCGGGTGAGTGCGATCCCGTGTCACGAACATGTAAATCTCGGCGCCGTTCCTGGAGCCGTGCGCACGACCTGGCTAGTTTGGAGAAATGATGACCTCTGGTACGCCCCTCGTCGTGGTCGACAACGTTCAGAAGCACTATGGCGACTTTCAGGCGCTGACCGATATCGACCTGACCGTCGACTCCGGCGAGGTCGTCGTCGTGATCGGTCCGTCCGGGTCCGGGAAGTCGACGCTCTGCCGCACGATCAACCGCCTGGAGACGATCACCAGCGGCAGCATCAGCATCGACGGCAAGGCGCTTCCGGCCGAGGGCAAGGGGCTCGCGCACCTCCGTGCCGACGTCGGCATGGTGTTCCAGTCGTTCAACCTCTTCGCCCACCTCACGATCCTCGAGAACGTGACGCTCGGACCGATCAAGGTCCGCGGACTCAAGAAGGCCGACGCCGAGAAAGAGGCCATGACCCTGCTCGAACGCGTCGGCGTCGCGCAGCAGGCGTCGAAGCTCCCCGCACAGCTCTCCGGCGGCCAGCAGCAGCGCGTCGCGATCGCCCGCGCACTCGCGATGAAGCCGAAGGTGATGCTGTTCGACGAGCCGACCAGCGCGCTCGACCCCGAGATGATCAACGAGGTCCTCGACGTCATGGTCGGACTCGCCCAGGAGGGCATGACGATGATCGTGGTCACCCACGAGATGGGCTTCGCGCGTAAGGCCGCCGACCGCGTCGTCTTCATGGCGGACGGTCGGATCGTGGAGGAGGCGACTCCCGAGGAGTTCTTCACGAACCCGAAGAGCGACCGCGCCAAGGACTTCCTCTCGAAGCTCCTCACCCACTGAGCTTCTGCACCCGAAGTTCACACAGACCCTGCACACACAGCAACTGAAGGAGACGCACATGCGACGCACACGGACACTGGCAGGCATCGGAATCGCGGCGGTGGCCCTGCTGGCGCTCACGGCCTGCAACAGCGGCAGCCCGTCCGACCCCGGCGCCGGCACCGGCGGCGGCGAAGAGGGCGGCGAGGACTCCACCTGGTTCGAGGTCGCCTCCGACGTCGAGCTCGAGGGAAGCCCCACGTTCGACGCCATCAAGGAGCGCGACAAGGTCGTCATCGGCGTCAAGGAGGACCAGCCCGGTCTCGGCTACCTCGACGTGACCACGAACGAGCGCACCGGCTTCGACGTCGACATCGCCCGCTGGATCGCCGCCTCGCTCGGCTACGACGAGGACAAGATCGAGTTCAAGCCGATCGCCTCCGCCAACCGCGAGCAGGCCCTGGTGAACGGCGACGTGGACTACTACGTCGGCACCTACTCGATCACGGACAAGCGCAAGGAGCAGATCGCCTTCGCCGGACCGTACTTCATCACGGGTCAGGGCCTGCTGGTCGCGGCCGACAACGAGGACATCAAGAGCGAGGCGGACCTGTCCGCCGACACCACCGTCTGCTCGGCGACCGGTTCGACGCCCATCCAGAACATCCGGACCAACTTCCCGGAGGTTCCCACCAAGGAGTTCGACCTGTACTCGGCATGTGTCGAGGCGCTGCTCTCCGGTGAGGTCCAGGCGGTCACGACCGACCAGGCCATCCTCATCGGCTACGCCGCTCAGGACCCCGACAACCTGAAGGTCGTCGGCGAGCCCTTCACCGAAGAGCGCTACGGTGTCGGCCTCGCGAAGGACGACGCCGCACTGCAGGAGTTCATCAACAAGATGTTCACCGACGGCGGCGACATCTGGCAGGCGATCTTCGACAAGAACCTCGGTTCGTCGGGCATCGAAGTCTCGCAGCCCACCGTCGACTGATCGGCTCGAGGGGGCGGCCTTCCCCGGCCGCCCCCTCCTCAGAATCCGGAAGGGGAGGCGGCGTGGACGTCATCTTCGGAAACCTCGATCTGTGGGGGACTGCGATCCGCAACACCCTGCTGATCTTCTTCGGCGGAGGTGTGCTGGCGCTCGTCCTCGGCATCATCGTGGGCGCTGCCCGCGTCGCGCCGGTCCCGATCGCGCGCGCTGTCGGCACGCTGTACGTGAACCTCATCCGCAACACCCCGCTCACCCTCGTCTTCTTCTTCTTCATCTTCGGATACCCGCAGCTCGGGCTCCCTAAGCTGAGCACCACGGTGCTCGGCATCCTCGCGATCGGCATCTACACGGCCACCTACGTCGCGGAGGTGATCCGCGCAGGAATCAACACCGTGCCGGTCGGGCAGGCGGAAGCCGCGCGCGCCATCGGACTCCCGTTCGGCCAGGTCATGACTCTCGTGATCCTGCCGCAGGCGTTCCGCTCGGTCGTCCCGCCCATGATGAGCGTCTTCATCGCCCTGCTCAAGAACACCACCGTCGCCGCCGGCTTCTCGGTGGTCGAACTCGGCGCCATCCGCTCCTATCTGAGTGAGCGCGGGGAGAACGCCCTCGTCGTCCTCCTCTGGGTGGCCGTCATCTTCGTCGCCCTCGTCATGCTGCTCAGCTGGCTGCAGCGCTATCTCGAGAACAAGTGGAGGATCGCGCGATGACTTCCGTCCTGTACGACGTCCCCGGCCCCCGCGCGATCCTGCGGAACCGCCTGATCGGTGTCGGCACCGTCGTGGTGGTGCTCGCACTGCTCGCCTTCATCGGATACCGCTTCTACGAGAGCGGCCAGTTCGACGCCTCCCGCTGGTACGTCTTCACCTTCAGTGCTGTCTGGACCCAGATCTTCGGGGCTCTGGGCCGCACGCTCGCCGCCTTCGCGCTGGCAGGTATCCTCGCGATCGCCCTGGGTTTCATCCTCTCCATCGGCCGGCTCTCGGACCACGCCTGGATTCGCGTTCCCGTGACCGTCCTCACCGAGTTCTTCCGCGCGGTGCCGGTGCTCGTCTTCATGATGCTGCTCTACTACGGCCTGCCCGTCCTCGGCATCAAGATGGAGCCGTACTGGGCCGTCGTGCTGGCGCTCATGGTCTACAACGGCTCGGTTCTCGCCGAGGTGATCCGCGCGGGTGTCGAATCGCTCCCGCGCGGTCAGGGAGAGGCCGGGTACGCGATCGGTCTGCGCAAGAGCGGCGTCATGCGTCTGATCCTTCTGCCGCAGGCCATCCGGGCGATGCTGCCGGTGATCGTCGCCCAGCTCGTGGTCACGCTCAAGGACACGGCTCTGGGATTCATCATCACCTACCCCGAACTCCTCTACTTCGCCAAGCAACTGACCTCGCAACAGGGTCGACCTGTCCTGCAGTCGGCGTTCGTCATCGGCGGCATCTACATCGTCATGTGCTTGATCCTCTCGGGTATCGCACGCTGGCTCGAGATCCGCACCCGCCGTTCGCCGCGGCTGCAGGGCGGGACCCCGGATGCCGGGGGAGGGAACGATCCGCGGCTCCACGGGGGCGGTACCGACACCGAGCTGATCGCGATGCAACGAGGGGCGGGCAAGTTCGACGGCACGAGCACGGGCGCAGGCGGGGTGGGCGGCGCGTAGCCGCCGTGCCCGCGCAGGCGGGGCGCTCGCGCGCCGGTAGACTCGTCTCTCGTGTCTGAGTCTCCTGAAATCACCCCGGAAGCGGTCGAAGCCGCTGTCTCGGCGGCGCTCGCGGCGATCGCCGCAGCCGCCGACACCGCCGAGCTGAAAGCCGCCCGCGCCGCCCACGTCGCCGAGGGATCGCCGCTCGCGGTGCTCAACGCGTCGATGCGCCAGGTCGCCCCCGAGAACAAGGCCGCGTTCGGCAAGCTCGTCGGTCAGGGGCGTGGTCAGGTGACGCAGGCCCTCGCCGCCAAGGAGGCCGAGCTCGCGGCCGCCGAGGTCACCGCACGCCTCGAGGCCGAGCGCGTCGACATCACCGCCGTTCCTTCGCGCACGCGCGTCGGCGCCCGGCATCCGCTCACGCTCCTCCAGGACCAGGTGTCCGACATCTTCGTCGGCATGGGCTGGGAGATCGCGGAGGGGCCCGAGCTCGAGCACGAGTGGTTCAACTTCGACGCCCTGAACTTCGACGTCGACCACCCCGCCCGGCAGGAGCAGGACACCTTCTACGTCGACCCCGCCTCGCGTCACCTCGTGATGCGCACGCACACGAGCCCGGTGCAGGTGCGCTCGATGCTCGATCGCGAGGTGCCGATCTACGTGCTGTGCCCCGGCCGGGTCTACCGCACCGACGAGTTCGACGCGACGCACCTTCCTGTCTTCACGCAGTTCGAGGGTCTCGTGATCGACAAGGGCATCACGATGGCGCACCTCAAGGGCACGCTCGACCACTTCGCGAAGCAGCTGTTCGGGCCCGAGGCCAAGATGCGCTTCCGCACCAACTACTTCCCCTTCACCGAGCCCTCCGCCGAGCTCGATCTGTGGCACCCGACCTTCAAGGGCGGCGCGCGCTGGATCGAGTGGGGCGGATGCGGCATGGTCAACCCGAACGTGCTCCGCGCGGCCGGGATCGACCCCGAGGTGTACAGCGGCTTCGCGTTCGGCATGGGCATCGAGCGGGGCCTGATGTTCCGCAGCGATGTGCAGGACATGCGCGACATGGCCGAGGGCGATGTCCGTTTCAGCGAGCAGTACGGGATGGTGGTGTGATGCGCGTCCCGCTTTCGTGGCTGCGTGAGTACGTCGATCTGGCAGCGGATGCGACGCCGGAGCAGGTTCTCGAGGCTCTGGTGACCGTCGGCTTCGAAGAGGAGGACGTGCACCGCTTCGAGATCGCAGGTCCCGTCGTCGTCGGACAGGTCGTCTCGCTCGAGGCCGAACCGCAGTCGAACGGCAAGACGATCAACTGGTGCCAGGTCGACGTCGGCGAGGCCAACGGCGGCATCCGCGGCATCGTCTGCGGTGCGCACAACTTCGTCGCCGGCGACAAGGTCGTCGTGACGCTTCCCGGCGCCGTGCTGCCCGGTCCGTTCCCGATCGCGGCGCGCAAGACCTACGGTCACGTGTCCGACGGAATGATCGCGTCGGCGCGCGAGCTGGGCCTCGGCGACGAGCACAACGGCATCGTGGTGCTCGCCGACCTCGGCATCGATGCGCCGGTCGGCACCGACGCGATCGCGCTGCTCGGACTCGACGACGTCGCCGTCGAGATCAACGTCACGCCCGACCGCGGCTACGCGTTCTCCCTCCGCGGTGTGGCACGCGAGTACTCGCACGCGACCGGCGCGGACTTCCGCGACCCGGCCGCGCGCGACTTCGCCGAACTGCAGCCCGGCAGCGGGCACACGGCGATCGTCGACGAC
>NZ_SSDJ01000035.1 GCF_004794465.1 Microbacterium sp. K24
CGCCATCCGCTCAGCCGAACCGGCCCGCCATCCGCTCAGCCGAACCGGGGCCGGCATCCGCTCAGCCGCACCGGCCGCCCATCCGCAGGTCGGATTCACGAATGCAGGTCGAATCCGGGCGGATCGACCTGCAACTGTGAATCGCGCCTGCAGGCGGCCGGACGGGGGCCGGTGGCAGCTCGACCTACGGCTGTGCGCGCCGGGCGAGGGCAGCGAGGATCCGGTCGATGAGCAGGTAGACGAAGCCGACCGCGACGAGCGCGACCGTGAGCGCGGCGATCCAGAGCGCCACTCCGCCGAGCCCGAGCACGTCGAGGTCCATGAACGGATAGGGGTACTTCTGGCCCGGGGTGAACTCGCCGCCCAGGGCGCCGAAGACGAACGCGAACGTCAGGTAGGCGTAGGGGATCAGGGGCCAGAGGAGCGGATCGAATCGGCGCAGCATCCCCTTCGGGACGAAGAGGAGCCAATCGCCGATCATCAGGCACGGCGTGACGATGTGGATGAGGTTGTCGGTGAGGGAGAAGATGTCGCCGTCGCCGTCCTGGAACCGCGTCGGCACCAGCACGATGAGGTAGATGAGCATCGTCACGGTGACGGCCATCATCACCGCCGCGCTCCATCGAGGACTCGGCGTCGACGTGCCCCGGGTGCCGGACCGGCCGAGGTCTCGCACGGTCCGGACGACGAGCAGCAGCATCCAGAACAGGGCGATCAGGTTGCTGACCATCGTGTAGAACAGCAGTGTCGACCAGTCCGGCGATCCGGTGAGGACGTCGGAGTAGCGGATCACGCCCGTCACGATCAGGGCGAGGGCGATGATCCGGTAGACCAGGGCGACCGGTCGCGCGTTGATCGCGGCGTGAGCGATGAGTGGATGACGGCGGGAGCCGTCCGCTGTGCGACGGGAGCCACGCGTGCGGACGACGGAATCGTCGGTCATCGGTGATCCTTCGGCAGAGGACCACGAGGAGCGATCCGCACCGGACGGTTCGATGCCGAACCAGCATATCGGCTTGCCCGAGGGAGAGGAGGGTCTCTCAATGCCCCAATCGCGCGGCCAGATACGGGGCGGTTCGGCTCGCGGGGTCCTCGGCGACGGCATCCGGGGTCCCTGCGGCGATGATGCGTCCGCCCGCGTCTCCGCCGGAGGGTCCGAGGTCGATGACCCAGTCCGCGGCCGCCACGACGTCCATCTCATGCTCGACGACGACGACGGTGTCGCCGGATTCGACCAGGGCGTGCAGCTGCGCGAGCAGCCGACGCACATCGGCCGGGTGCAACCCGGTCGTCGGCTCGTCGAGGAGATAGAGCGTGTGACCGCGTCGCACGCGCTGCAGCTCCGTCGCCAGCTTGATGCGCTGCGCCTCGCCACCGGAGAGCTCGGTCGCGGGCTGGCCGAGGCGGAGATAGCCGAGACCGACATCGCGGAGCGTCTGCAGGCTGCGCGCGGCGGCGGGCACGGCGGCGAGGAAGTCGGCGGCGTCGTCCACGGTCAGGGCGAGGACATCGGCGATCGACTTGCCGTCGTGGGTGACCTCGAGCGTCTCCGCGTTGTACCTCGCACCATGACAGGTCGGGCAGCGCCCGTAGCTTCCGGGGAGGAACAGGAGCTCGACGGAGACGAAGCCCTCGCCGAGGCAGGTCTCGCATCGTCCGCCGGCGACGTTGAACGAGAACCGGCCCGCGGTATAGCCGCGTTGCCGCGCGAGATCGGTCCTCGCGAAGGTCGTGCGCACGGCGTCGAACAGGCCCGTGTACGTCGCGAGGTTGGATCGCGGCGTGCGTCCGATCGGCTTCTGGTCGACGCGCACGAGGCGGTCGATGTGCTCCAGGCCTTCCACCCGACGCACAGCCAGGATGTCGGCTCCCGCATCGGGGACGGTCGCCTCGGCGAGCCCGGCGTCGTCGTCGGGGAGAGGCGCGGAGGCGTCGTCGACGGGCTCACCGTCGCCGCCGGCGCGGAGGTGGTCGCGCACGACCTCGTGGAGCACCCGGCTCACGAGGGTCGACTTGCCCGAGCCCGAGACCCCGGTGACGGCGACGAAGGTGCCGAGGGGGATCGCCGCGTCGACGTCGGCGAGGTTGTGCAGCGTGATGCCTTCGACGGTGAGCCACGATGCGGGTGTGCGCCGTTCCCGACGCCCCGCGGTGGGCATGCTCTGGTCGGGGAACAGGAACGGCCGGGTGGCGGACGCCTCGATCGAGGCGAGTCCTTCGACCGCCCCGCTGTAGAGGACCTCGCCACCGCCCTCGCCGGCACCCGGCCCGACATCGACGATCCAATCGGCGTGCCGCACCACGTCCATGTTGTGCTCGACCACGTACACCGAGTTGCCTGAGCGCTGGAGCTGCTCCAAGACGTCGAGCAGCGGTTCGGCGTCGGCGGGATGCAACCCGGCCGATGGTTCGTCGAGCACGTAGATGACGCCGAAGAGCCCGGATCGCAACTGGGTCGCGAGGCGCAGACGCTGCATCTCCCCCGGGGAGAGCGTCGTGGTGACCCGCCCGAGCCCGAGGTAGCCGAGACCGAGGTCCATCAGCACGGTGATGCGGGCCAGGAGGTCGGTGGTGAGGGCGACCGCGACGTCGGTGCGCTCGCCGGAGAGCGTCGTCGGCAGCGCGGGGGCGGCGTCGGTCAGCATCGTCGTGGGACGGATGACCTCGGCGAGCTCGGCCATGGGAAGGGCGTTGAGCTCGGCGATCGTGCGACCCGCGAAGGTGACGGCCAGGGCCTCCCGGCGCAGACCGGTGCCGTGGCAGAGCCGGCACGGTCCCGAGCGCACGTACGGCAGCACCTTCGCGCGCATCATGGGGCTCTTCGAGTCGGCGAGCGTGTGGAAGACGTACTTCTTCGCACTCCAGAACGTGCCGTTGTACGGCTTGGCGACGCGGTCTCGCTGCGGGGTGATCTGCACGACCGGCTGCTCGTCGGTGAAGAGGATCCAGTCCCGGTCGGCCTGATCGAGCTCGCGCCACGGCCGGTCGATGTCATAGCCGAGGGCGATCGTGATGTCGCGCAGGTTCTTGCCCTGCCAGGCGCCGGGCCAGGCGGCGATCGCGCCGTCGCGGATGCTGAGGGAGGGATCGGGCACGAGCGAGTCCTCGGTGACGTCGTGGACGACGCCGATGCCGTGGCACTCCGGGCACGCTCCTGCAGCCGTGTTCGGCGAGAACGCGTCGGAATCGAGGCGGGTGGTGAAGCCCTCGGGGAAGGTGCCCGCGCGCGAGAACAGCATCCGGAGCGAGTTCGACAGCGTGGTGACCGTGCCGACGCTCGAGCGGGAGCTCGGCGCCCCGCGCCGCTGCTGGAGCGCGACCGCCGGGGGCAGACCCGAGATCGAGTCCACGTGCGGGTCGTGGCCCTGCTGGATCAGGCGGCGCGCGTAGGGGGCGACCGACTCCAGGTACCGGCGCTGGGCCTCGGTGAAGATGGTGCCGAAGGCGAGCGACGACTTGCCCGATCCGGAGACGCCGGTGAACGCGACGATCCTGTCGCGCGGCACATCGACGTCGACATTCCGCAGATTGTTCTCGTTGGCTCCGCGCACACGCACGAAGGCATCGGACACATCGTTCGTGGTTTCGGGCATCGGACGAGTGTACGCGCGTGGTGCTGACTGTTCGCCTGCCGCGGTGGGTCGGCCGTCGGCCCGACATCCGCCTGTCCCGGCATCCGTGATCTGCAGGTGAGATCGACGATCTGCAGGTCGAATCAGCCCATCTCGACCTGCGCGCGTGATTCCCACCTGCAGAATGACGCCGGTGACGCGCGCTCGTTCGACGCCTTCATGCCAGCTCGACGGTGGTCCGGGTTCCTTCGCGTGCTCCGCGGATGACGAACGCGACGGCGATGAAAGCGAAGATCCCGGCGAGGATCTCGCCTCCGGCTCCGAGCGCCGCGAGTGCGCCGGGGGACCCGCCGTGCTGGAGCGCGAAGACGGAGAAGTCCCAGAGCCCGTGGAGGACCATCGACCAGATGAGGGTGCCGGTGGTGCGGCGCAGGATGAAGAGGACGGTGCCCATCATGAAGGTGAGCCCGACCTGCTGCAGGGTCGCCGGGAGCGATTGGCCGGACAGTGCATTCACGAGGTGCATCGCCGCGAACGCGGAGGTGGAGATGAACCACACCCACCCCTCGTGCAGGCGGCTGCGCAATGCCGTGAGCAACAGTCCGCGCGTGGCGATCTCCTCGGTGAAGCCGACGAGGATCAGCACGATGGATGCGGCGAAGAAGGCGCCGTCGAACGCGGACCAGTTCGTGGCGAGCAGGTTGATCACCAGAGCGACGGCCACGATGATCGGCGCGATGATAGGCCAGCGCACGTTGCGGTGCCGGTCGAAGAGTGCCGGGCGCCACCAGCCGAGGAGCGAGGTCGTGATCGCAAGGAGGATGGCCGAGATGATGAGAGAGAGACCCGCCCCGAAGAACAGGTTGCTTCCGCTCTCGTTCAGGTCGGTGTACGGCACGCCGGACAGACGCTGGACGGTGAAGACCACGATGACGTAACCGATATAGATCGCGAACCCGATCCACACCCTGGGGCGCACTTTGAGTGCGCCGTCGTCCGCGGAGGCAGGTGTGCGCGAGGTCATCGGTCCTTCTCCTGCGCGTTCTCGATGAGATCCTTCAATCCGAGGTTTCCGACGTTCATGACCTCGAACTCGAGGGTCGCGCCGGTGGTCGTATCGGTGAGCTCGAGGACGCGCACGGTGCCGCTGTGTCGCTGCGCGACAGCGAGATCAGCACGGTCGATCTGTCCGACCGGATGCACCTTCTTCCAGCCGCCGACGACTCCCGACTTCTCGCGACCCAGGACATACAGCCGGGACTCGGACAGCGCGAGCACCACGGACGGATAGCTGCCCTTCGCGGCGCTGTTCACCCGCTGTCCGAGCACGGCTCCGCCGATTCCCCACGCCATGGCGTTGTTCCCGCCGAGCTCGCTTCCGACGATCGCGCCCAGGACGGCCGCCTTCGTCGAGCCCCGCGGAACGACGACGGCGACATCGAGGATCTCATCCTCGCCGACGACTGCCTGCGCACCTGCGCGTGCCTTCTCTTCTCTGCTCATCTCCACCCTCCGGATGCTGTCGACGTCGCCCCCGGCGTCCCGGGAGCGCTCTCAGCGTAGGACCGCGTCGGGCTTCCGTCGAGCACTAGTCACAGGGTCATCCGCCTGGTACGGGTCGAACGATTTCTCAACGACCCGGCCAAGCCTGAACGGTATCGCTGCAGCTTGTCGGCCGTCGAACCTCAGCGCCGCACGGGGTCCGCATCGCCGGTGAGGAATCGCGCGAGTTCCCGCCGCGTCGGCGCCGCCTCCCAGTCACCCGGGACGAGGCAGGCCATCGCTCCACAGGCGTTCGCGCGCCGCAGCGTCTCGGCGAGGTCGAGCTCTTCGAGAAGCCCGCTCAGGTACCCGGCGACGAAAGCGTCTCCGGCACCGACCGTGTCGATCGCCTGGATCACGAACCCGGGTGATTCGACCGCGGCCTCGCCCGCGAACACCGTCGCGCCGGCGGGTCCCTGCTTCACCACCGTCGTCGCGCATCCGGCGTCCCGCAACAGCGCAGCGGCCTCCGCGGCCGATGCACCCGGATACAGGATCGCGAACTCGTCCTCGCCGCCGAACACGATGTCGGCGCGCTCGGCGATCTCGCGCAGCACCGGACGGGCGGCGTCGGCGGATGCCAGCGCCGAGCGGTAGTTGATGTCGAAGCTCACCGGCACCCCCGCGGATCGCGCACGGTCGCACGCCGCGACCACCGCGGCGTGCGCGGCCGTCGACAGCAGCGGCGTGATGCCGGTGACGTGCAGCAGCGCGGCATCCTCGATCCACCCGTCGGGAAGATCGGATGCCGAGACTCGCGACCCGGCGGACCGCGCGCGGTAGTAGTGCACGGCCGTCGATGCCACCGACGGCCGCTCCTTCACCATGAGCCCGGTCGCGGCATCCGCATCGACCACGGCCCGCACGTCCACACCCTCCGCGCGGATCTCCCGCGCCACGCGCTCGCCGAGCGAATCGTCGCCGACGCGCCCGAGCCACGAGACGGCCACTCCGAGGCGCGCGAGGCCGATCGCGACGTTCGTCTCCGCTCCGCCGATGCCGAGCGCCATGCCGTGCGCGTGCCGAAGGGAGCCGATCTCGGTCGCCCGCACGAGCGCCATGGTCTCGCCCAGCGTGACGACCGTACCCGCGCTCACCGCGCGCACACCTCGACGAACGCCTGAGCCCGGTCGCGCAGTGCCGCCAGGTCTCCACCCGCGAACGCATCGCCCAGCAGCGGTCCGCCGACGCTCACCGCGACCGCACCGGCGGCCAGCCATGCCGACGCGCCGTCGAGATCGACGCCGCCCGAGGGAACCGCGACCAGATCGGGGAACGGCCCGCGCAGGTCCTTCAGATACGCGGGGCCGACCTGCCCCGCGGGGAAGATCTTCACGGCGGATGCCCCGGCCGACCAGGAGGCGAACAGCTCGGTGGGCGTCAATCCGCCGGGAACGATCGGCACACCGGCATCCGTCGCCTGCTGCACGAAGGCGGCCGAGGTGATCGGCGTGACGAGGTAGCTCGCTCCGGCATCGACGGCACGAGCGAGATTCCCGGCGTTCGTGACCGTGCCCACCCCGAGGTCGACGACGTCGCCGTACTGTGCGATCAGGTGCGGCATCCGGTCGAACGTCCCCGGCGTCGTGAGGGTGAGCTCGAGACTGCGGATGCCGGCATCGACCAGCACGTCGAGCACGGCGTCGTAGTCCTCCGCGCGCTGCGCGCGGGCCACGACGATGAGCCGCGAGTCGACCGTGCGCTGCGGCAGGGCGACCCGGCGGACCTCACCAGTCATGGACGGTCCCGTCGAGCAGACGGTTCACGGGAAGATACGCCTTGGTGTACTCGTGGCCGGCCGCGGCATCCTCGTCGAGGTCGACGCCGAGACCCGGCTTGTCACCGGGGTGCAGGAAGCCCTTGTCGAACGTGAACGAGGTCTGGAACACCTCGAGCGTCTGCTCGTTGTGCGGCATGTACTCCTGGATGCCGAAGTTGTGGATCGCGAGGTCGAGATGCAGGGCCGCAGCCATGCCGACGGGCGAGATGTCGGTCGGTCCGTGGATGCCGGACTTGATGCCGTAGATCGCGGCGAAGTCGAGCAGCTTCTTCATGGCCGTGATGCCGCCGGTGTGCGTGACGGCGGAGCGCACGTAGTCGATCAGCCGCTCGGTGATGAGCGTCTGGTAGTCGAAGACCGAGTTGAAGACCTCGCCGATCGCGAGCGGGGTCGTCGAGTGCTGGCGCACCAGACGCAGAGCGGTCTGGTCTTCGCCGGGGGTGCAGTCCTCGAGCCAGAACAGGTCGTAGGGCTCGATCTCCTTCGCGAACCGGGCGGCCTCGATCGGCGACATGCGGTGGTGCCCGTCGTGGAGGATGCGCAGGTCGGTGCCGAAGTCCTCGCGGATCTGCGCGAAGACCCCGGGCATGTGGTGGAGATAGTTGCGGGTGTCCCAGGTCTCTTCGCTCGGACGGGCGCCGGAGCGTTTGGCGGGCTCGTAGTCGTAGCGCACGCCCGGCCCGGTCGAGGAGACGCCGTAGATCTGGCCGAGACCGGGTACACCGGTCTGCACGCGCACAGCGGTGTAGCCGAGTTCCTCGTAGCCGGTGATCGCGTTCTTCAGCGCGGCGTAGTCGGTGCCGGAGGCGTGCGCGTAGACCCGCACGCCCTCCCGGCTGGCGCCGCCGAGCAGCTGGTACAGCGGCATCCCGGCCTTCTTGGCCTTGATGTCCCACAGCGCCATGTCGACGGCGGCGATCGCGGCCATCGTCACCGGCCCGCGACGCCAGTAGGGCCCGCGGTACAGGTACTGCCAGGTGTCCTCGATCCGGTCCTCGTCGCGCCCGACCAGCATCGAGGCGACGTGCTCGGACAGGTAGGCGGCGACCGCGAGTTCGCGGCCGTTCAGGGTGGCGTCCCCGAGACCCACGATCCCGTCGGAGGTCGTGATCTTCAGCGTCACGAAGTTGCGGCCGGGGCTGGTGATGTTGACGTCGACGATCTCGATGGTCATGTCGGTTCCTCAGTAGGTGGGGGTGCGGGCGTTCGGGTCGCCCGCACCCCTGGTCGGGAGAAGGTTCGGGTGGTCACATGGCGGCGCGCGGATCGGTGAGATCGCGCCCCGTCCACTCGGGAGCCCAGATGGCGGCGACGAGTGCGGATGCCGTGAACACGCCCATCAGGACCATGACGGGCACGATGCTCCCCGTCGTCGCCGAGACCCAGGCCGCGACGATGATCGGGCCGATGCCGGTGGCGATGATGGCCGCGATCTCGCGCACCATGGCGGTGAGCGTGTAGCGGTTGCGGGCGCCGAAGATCTCGGGGATCGAGATGTTCTCCATCGACGCGAGGCCGAGGACCGAGATGTTGTGGATGAGGGCGTATCCGACGAAGACCCAGACGACCTCGGCCGTGTTGATCATCAGCAGCGTCGGCACGATGAGCAGGAGCGACAGCGACGTCATGATGATGTACATGCGGCGGCGGCCGAACCGGTCACCGAGGAAGCCCATCAGCGGAATGGTGAGGAATCCGATCAGCGACGAGACGATGACGACCTCGGGGCCGACCTCCTTCGACATCGCGAGCGTGATCGTGATGAACGAGATGAGGTACGTCTGCACGAGACCCGAGTTGCCCGCCTGGCCGAAGCGCAGGAAGAACGACACGATGACGGCCTTGATCGGCTTGCGCTCGAGCGACTCCAGAGTTCGGATGTCGTTCGTCTCGGTGGCGAGCTTCACCACCTCGTCGCGCGAGAGGGCCTTGCCGTCGACGACGTCGGAGCGCTCCTCGAAGACCGGGCTCTCCTTGAGGTTGAAGCGCACCCAGAGGGCGAAGACCATGATCACGGCGCTGCCGATGAACGGGATGCGCCATCCCCACTCGATGACATCGCTCTCGAGCATCACGGCGAGCAGGATCGCCCAGATCGCCGAGGCGAACAGCGTGCCGCAGTTGGTGCCGAGCGCGACGAGCGACGCGATGATGCCGCGACGGTTGGCGGGGGCGTACTCGGAGAGCATCACACCGGCGCCCGAGATCTCGGCGCCGGCGCCGAAGCCCTGCGCGAGACGCAGGATCACGAGCAGGATCGGAGCCAGGATGCCGACCTGCGCGTACGTCGGCAGGAAGCCGATCAGCGTGGTCGCCGCACCCATGAGCAGGATCGTGTAGAACAGCACCTTGCGGCGTCCGACCTTGTCGCCGATGCGGGCGAAGACGAAGGCGCCGACCGGGCGGGCGACGTAGCCCACGCCGTAGGTGGCCATCGCGAGCACGACCGCCATGCCGGGGGATTCGCCGGCGAAGAACAGCTGGCTGAAGACGAGGGCGGCGGCGAGCGAATAGAGCTGGAAGTCCATGAACTCCAGGGCGGTGCCGAGCCAGCCGGAGACGGCGGCACGCACCAGGTCACCCATCGAGCGGGTGGCGACGGGCGGGGGCGCCGGGGCGTCCACGCCGGGGAGAGAGGAACTGCTCATCGGAATACTCCTTTGTAGTGATGTGCGCGGGGGGGCGCGGGGCAGCGGGTGTCGCTAGAGGGACAGCAGGACCTTGGCCGAGGCGGACGAGTCGCGAGCGAGCTCGAACGCCTGGACGGCGTCGGATGCCGGGACGACATGGGAGATGACGGAGTCGAGGGCGTCGGACTCGGCCAGCATGCGGACCGCGTCGTCGATCTCGGTGGAGAAGCGGAAGGCGCCGCGGATCGTGAGCTCCTTGGCGAGCACGGGCGCGAGGTTGACCCCGATCTCTGCGTTCGGGAGCATCCCGACCTGCACGATCGTGCCGGCGCGGCGGGCGGCGCGCACCGCCTGGGTGAGGGCGACGCCCACGCCGGAGCACTCGAAGACGACGTCGAACGACTCGTCCTCGATCGTGTCGCGGCCGACGAGGAAGACCTCGGTCGCGCCGAGGGACTGCGCGCGGTCGAGCGGCTCGGCACGCACGTCGCTCGCGCCGACCACGGCGGCTCCGGCATGCACGGCCGCGGCGGCGACGAGCAGTCCGATGGGGCCGGCGCCGATCACGAGCACACGCGTGCCCGCGACGTCGCCCGCGAGGCTCACGGCGTGGATCGCCACGGCCAGCGGCTCGGCGAGGGCGGCGCGCTCGAGGGGCAGGGATGCGGGCAGCACGCGCACCATGTGGTCTTCGACGATCAGGAATTCGGATGCGCCGCCCTGACGGTGCGGGTCCGCCGCAGCGCTCCCGAAGTAGTCGCCGCCCGGACGCAGGTGCGGCAGGTCCTCGAGTCCGTCGACGCTCGGCCCGTAACGCGCGGGGTGCACGGTGACCGGGGTGCCCGGTGCGAGGCGGCCGGAGGGATCGAGATCCACGATGCCGGACAGCTCGTGGCCCGGGGTCAGCGGCTCCCGGATCGTGTATTCGCCGTTGGCGCCGTGGAAGTAGTAGTGCAGGTCGGAGCCGCAGATGCCCACGTAGTTCACGCGCAGGCGGACTTCACCGTCGCCGGGCACCGGGACCTCGCGGTCCTCCCAGCGGATGTCTTCCTTGCCGTGGATGGCGAGAGCCTTCATGGCTGCATCTCCTTCGCGCTGATGAGTGATGAGGTCGTGGCCTGCGAGGCGGCGACGGCGTCGGCGATCGCCGAGCCGACTCCCTGACGCTGGATGGTATCGATCAGGTCGCCGACCCGGGCGATGAACGCATCATGCCCGGCGAGCTCATGGCCGAACAGCTGCAGGTCGGTGATCACGCGTCGGGCGAGCTCTCGACCGTTTCGCGCGGTCGCGGCGAGGGCGGCGAGACGCTCGCGCGCGGCATCCGTCATCGCTTCCGCATGGGGGCCGGGGTCGAAACCGGGGAGCGGAGCGATGCAGGAGAGGTAGCCGGCGACGGTGAGGGCGATCAGGTGCGGCATCTCGCCGCGGTCCAGCGCCTGCATGGCGGGCTCGGGGATGCGCTGGCGCAGCTTGACCGAGCCGTCGGTGCCGACCTGGCTGGTGCGGTGGCCGAGGGCGCTGTTGCCCCAGCGCTCGAACAGCTGAGTCTCGTACTCGCGGATGTCGACGCCGGCGGGAACCTCGATCGAGGGCTCGTACTCGCTGCGGAGCACGGAGAGAGCCGCGCTCGCGACGTCGTCGAGGCCGATCGCGTCGGGGATGGTCGCGACGCCGCGGAGGGCGCCGAGGTAGGCGATGAGCGAGTGCGTGCCGTTGAGCAGCCGCACCTTCATCTGCTCGTAGCGGCCGACCTCGCTGGTGAACACCGCGCCGCCCGCCTCCCACGCCGGGCGTCCACCGGCGAAGCGGTCTTCGATCGCCCACATGGTGAAGGGCTCGGCGGGCACGGGGATCTCGTCGCGCGCACCGAGCAGCGCGCTCACGCGGTCGCGCAGCTCGGGCGTCGTGGCGGGCACGATGCGGTCGACCATGCTCGAGGGGAACGTGACGGCCTGGTCGAGGAAGGTGAGCGCGTCGGCGCCTTCGGCGTGCGGCAGCGCCTGCAGGAACTCGCGCACGAGCTTCTCGGTGTGAGCGCCGTTGGCGGAGAGGTTGTCGCAGCTGAGCACGGAGAGGGGTGCGGCCCCGGCCGCGGCGCGCGCCTGCAGGCCGCGGGCGAGCTGGCCGATCGTGGAGTGGGGAGCACCTCCGCCGAGGTCGGCGCGAACGGTGGCGTCATCGAGATCGAGGTGCTGGGTGGCGGCCGAGTAGCTGTAGCCGTTCTCGGTCACGGTGAGGGTGACGATGCGGATGCCGGAGTCGGCGATCCGCGCCACGACGCGGTCGGGCTGCTCGGCGCCGACGAAGGCGTCGGTGTGCACACCGGGGACGGTGAGCGAGGTGCTGTCGGGCGAGATGGTCGCGACGGAGTACAGGAGCCCTTGCGCGTGCATCGCGTCGACGACGCGACGGGAGCGGGATGCGACACCCACGATTCCCCAGTCGCCGCCGGATGCGGAGACCGCGGCGGCCGTGTAGACCGCCTGGTGCGCCCGGTGGAAGCTGCCCAGGCCGAGGTGCAGGATGCCCGCGCGCTCGGGCCGGGGGTGATCGGCGATGATCGTCATGTAAGAAGTGTGTATCAGTTGTACAAACTTGTCAACCCGTTTCACACCGAGGATGCACGATCATAGAGTGACGACGAGGCGGAAGGCGAACGTGGCAGCGACATTGACCGACGTGGCACGACGAGCAGGCGTGTCGATCGCGACCGCGTCGCGCGCCTTCGGCGAACCGGAGCGTCTCGCCGGCGGAACGCTCGAACGGGTGCTGCAGGCCGCCGTCGATCTCGGCTACTCGAACCCGCAGAACAGCGTGGCCACGCGCACCCTCGGCGTCATCGTGCCCGATATCGCGAACCCGGTGTACGCGATGCTCCTCAAAGCCATCCAGGGTCAGGCGTGGCACGGCCGCCACCGCATCGTGCTGTTCGACGCCGACGAAGACCTGCGTCGCGAGCGCGAGCAGATCGAGCAGGCGCGCAAGCTCGACGGGATGCTGCTGTGCTCGCCCCGCCTTCCCGACGACGAGGTGCTCGCCTCGGTCGGTGGAACGCCCTACGTGGTCGTCAACCGCCAGATCGACGGCGCACCCTGTGTCGTGATGGACACCGAGCACGGTCCCACGCAGGCGATCGAGCACCTCGTCGCCCTCGGCCACCAGCACGTCGCCTATGCCTCCGGGCCCCGAGGATCCTGGGCCGACGCCCGCCGGTTCGACACCATCTCACGCGCGTGCGAGCGCCACGGCATCCGCCTCACCCGCCTCAGCCACCATGCCGCGTCGATTCAAGGAGGCCGCGCCGCCGCCGCGCTCGCCGCGGCCAGCAGCGCCACGGCAGTCGTCGCCTACAACGACCTCGTCGCCCTCGGCCTCGAAGCCGGCATGTCGGAGCTCGGCCGCCGCTGCCCCGACGACGTCAGCATCGTCGGCATCGACGACATCGACCTCGCCGGCGCCGTGACACCGGGCCTCACCACGGTGCAGATGCCGATCGAGCGCTGCGGCGCCCTCGCCGTCGACCTGCTCCTGCAGGCGATCTCCGGCACCGCGATGAGCGACGTCGTGACGCTCGGCTCGCAGCTCATCGTGCGCGCCTCGACGGCGGCGCCGCGGTCCTGACCTGTCTCAGAGGGGGAGCGGCTCCACCTGGTCGAGGTCGTCCTTCTTCGGCATCCCCGAGAGCGACGGTGAGAAGAAGGCGACGAGCAGGACGATACCGAGTAGTCCCACCGGCAGGGCGATGGTGAGTCCGTACCCGAGCTCCTTCAGCAGCAGACCCGCCACCGCGGGCGCGATGGATGCGGCGACCGCGGCGATCAGCGACTGGATCGAGAGAACCCGTCCACGGAGGGAATCGGGGATCAGCAGCGCCAGATACGCCCCTTGCATCGCATTGAGTGGAATCAGCGGGAGCGAGGCGACCAGGCCGAGGCCGGCGATCAGCCAGACGTCCTGGGTGAAGATCGCACCGAAGAAGGCGGCGCCGACGACGCAGATCGAGAGCCGGATGATCGCGCCGCCGTTCAGCGACTGCGAGATGCGCATGAGGATCACCGCCCCGAGAAGGATCCCGACACCCTGGAACGTCTGGATCAGCCCGATCTGCCAGGGCGCCGTCATGATCTGCTGCTGACTGAGAACGATCGCCGTGCCGCACGTGGCGAGCGAGAAGTTCACGCAGACGACGAGCAGGATCAGGAAGCGCGGTTGCGGCCATCTCCGCAGCCACCTGAGTCCGGCAGATGCCCGTGCGTTGTCCTGCTCGTCCTCATCCGCCTGCGGCCGCAGGTCGGTGCGGATGGCGACTCCGGCGCCGGCCTCCCCCAGCCGGGCGACCGCGCCGAGGATGAAGGGGAGAGACGGATGCACGCCGTACAGGAGCCCCGAGACCGGTGACGCGCCCAGCTGGATCGCGGCGTCCCGTGCCTGGTTGGCGGCGGAGGCATCGGGCAGCAGCCGGCCGCCCACGACTCGAGGGAGTATCACGTCGGTCACGTTCGCGAACAGACCCCCGACGATCCCGCTGGTGATGGCGAAACCGAAGAGCAGGGGCACTCCGAGCATGCCGAGAAGGATGCTGAGCGCCAGCGCCCCGTAGACGACGAAGGCAGCGATGCCGGAGACGATCATGATCATCCGACGATCGATCCGATCCATCAGGTAGCCGCCGGGGAGGATCGAGATCGCGTGAGCCAGGGCGTTCGCACTCCCGACAAGGCCCGCGACCGCGGTGTCCTTCGAGACGCCGAACGCGAGAAGCGTGAAGGCGAACGTGCCGATGAACACGCCGATCTGGGTGAAGGTGTCACCGACGAACCACACGCGATAGTCGCGCACGCGCCAGAGAGTGGGGGCGGCTTCGTCGGTCATAGGGGCGCGATCTCGAAGATGTGGTCGTACCGAGCGTCGCGCTCGCCGCAGGTGGGGCAGCCGGGCTCGCGCTCCCATTCCATGACGGTACCGAGGTTGCCGGTGAGGTAGTCGACCTCCATCTGTTTGCCAGCAGCAAAGGGCGCGGCGTACTGCGTGATCAGGCGAACGATCTCATCGGTGCCGAAGGACACCAGTCGCTGGATATGCGGAGCGAGCGCTGCGGTCGCACCGACGCGCTCCGGCGACATCAAAGCGCGGTATTGCGGGAGGAAATCCTCTGTGCTGACCTCATCGTGGATTTGCAGGCAGTCCATGCAGCCGGAGAGGCCAGGAACGACGGAGAACACTCGACCCCGGGTGTGCTGTGAAAGGAGGAAGACTGCAGGCACACCGAGTGCCACGGCTGCAGCATTCACTCGGCGCTGCGCGACGAATGGTGGCTCATCGATGGCGCAGAGGATGGCGTCGGCGTCGGCGCCCAGTCGTTTCACGTCATCCACGCAGGAGATCCGCTGGTTGAATGCGCTGACGGAGACATCGGGGGCGAACGCATCTGCGTATTCTGCGGCCACGTCGACTTTGAAGCGTCCGACGTCTTTCGTCCGATAGAGAGTCTGCCTGTTGAGGTTCGAGGATTCCACGATGTCGTAGTCGACTATCGTCAACTTCTTGACGCCGAGGGCAAGCAGCGAGGGAACGCTGGCACTCCCTCCGCCGCCGAGCCCTAGAAGCAGGACGTGGGAATCGGATATGCGTCCCTGCGCCATGTTCGAAGGAGAGCCGGTGTTAGCCGCAGCAGCAGCGAAGAACGCCTGATTCGCATGGAGCTTCTCGGGCAGATGGTCGTACAACGAGGCATCCTCCAGGAGCCCGCAATCGTCCAGGAGCGCCATCCCGGCCCGAAGCTGCTCAGCCGTGAGAGAGGGCAGCGCGATCCCCGCCTCGTGGAGAAGTTCATCCATCTCTCGCGTGCCGTCAAGAAGCGGTAGAAGGGATCGAAGCTCCCCCGCATAGTCTCTGAGTTCTTGTGTGATGCCTTGCTGAGCGCCGATGCGCACCGTGTCTTCATCGAGCCAGTAGATGGGCAACGCACGTTTGACCTGCAATCGCATGGCGGTCCTTCCGTGGCGAGGCCACGACCGATTTGTGATCGTGGCCTCGCTCTAGTTCGGGTGCATCGTTCAGATGATGCCCCAGCTGATCTTCTTGTCGGTCGGAACTCGGTTCACGGTGAAAGACATGTGCGGTCACCCCCTCATCTCGCTCGATCCAGGGAGCGGCAGTCGTCCCTTGACGCGTTGTCGCGTCCTACGAAGCTACGGGGCGTAGGCGCCCAATCACCGGCGCTGTTCCGGCATACCGATACTGCGGTGATGCAGGGGCGTGCCAACGTCGCAGCACATCGGCGTTGTCCTCGTGCTCGGCGGCACGATGTGGGGGCAGCGGGTGGAGGCCCGCACGTCCTCGGTGCGTGATGTCGAAGCGTCCTGACCTCGACTGACTCCCCATCTGCAGGTTCAGATCACACCTGCAGATGGAGGCGGCTCGATCCGACCTGCACCCGTGATCTGAACCTGCAGAGTCACGTGCACCGGCCTCCGATCGTCGGCCGGAGGGGACGCACGCCCAAGAAGCAAGAGGATGGCGCATATCCGTTCGCGGCAGGATGCTCGGGACCATGAGCAAATCCACGACGCGCGCGCTCGGTCCGGTCGTCATCGTCGGCGGGGGGAATGCCGGCGTCTCCATCGCGGCCCGCCTGCGTCGGAGGGGAGTCGCCGACATCACCATCATCGAGCCGCGGCATCAACACGTCTACGCACCGCTGCAGTCTCACATCGCGGGCGGTGTCGCCGATCGCCGCGAGGTCGTGCGCTCGCAGGCGAGCGTCACCCCCCGAGGGGTCACCTGGCTGCCGGAACGGGTCGCGACGGTGCACCCCGACGAGAACTCGGTCGAACTGTCGTCCGGTGGGCGGATCGGGTACGCACAGCTGATCATCGCGGCCGGCATCGAGCAGCGGTGGGACGCGATTCCCGGTCTGGAAGAGGCAGCAGCCGACGCATCCGTCGTCTCGAACTACACGCTCGAGCTGGCTGAGCAGGCATCCGCCGCGCTCCGGAATCTCGATTCGGGGACGGTCGTCTTCACGCAGGCGGCGGAGCCGGCATCGTGCGCCGGCGTCGCACAGAAGCCGATGTACCTCGCCTGCGACCGCTGGAGGAAGCTCGGGCTGCTGGACGGCATCCGGGTGGTCTTCATCTCCCCGGAGCGGGCGCCCTTCCACATCCGCGCGGTGGCGGACGAGCTGTCCCGCACCCTCGACGCATACGGCATCGAGACCCATTTCGGCGCGCAGATCGCCGAGGTGCGATCGGATGCCTCCGAACTCGATGTCGTCGTCGACGGGCGGACGACCACGATCGCCTACGACGTGCTGCACGCGACGCCTCCCCAGGCGGCCGCCGAGTGGATCGCCGAGAGCGGCCTCGGCGGGGATGACGGCTTCGTCGATGTCGACCCGGGGACCCTCCGCCATCGGCGATGGGACAACGTCTGGGCACTGGGCGACGTCGCCTCGCTCACGCGCATCCGCTCCGGCGGGGCCATCCGGAAACAGGCGAAGATCATCGTCGATTCCCTCACGCGACCGGGCAGGCAAGATCGCTACGACGGTTACAGCGAGACGCCGTTCACGGTCACCCGCCGCACCGCGGTGTTCGCGGAGTTCGACCGTCGCGGGCGACTGCAGCCGTCGATCCCGTTCTGGCGGACGCTCTACCGCGAACGCCGATTCACCTATCTCATGGACAGACGGGTGCTGCCGTGGGTGTACTGGAACCTCATCCTCAAAGGCAGGGCGTGACGGCCCGGCTACCCCCGTCGCCGCCCCGTGTCAACGGACCTGCGTCGACGCGGCATCCGATCGATGCTGGAGCCCCAACAGAAGGAGAGCACCATGTCGAACCCCGAAGGACTCATCAACAGCATGGACCCGACAGACGGCACCTTCCCTACGGATGTCGAGCAGCCCGAGACCCAGGGAGAGGAACCCCTCGAGGCCGAGCTCGGGGATGACGGCCAGGGTGACCTCGCCCCCGAAGACGAGGGCACCGGGCACAGCGGCGACGCGCCGACCGATCTGAGGACAGCCGAGTGACCGGCGCCGAAGAGCCGCGCCCGGCGGATGTCGGTCCGCCCGCCGAGTCCGACGCGCAGGCCGTCATCACCGAGCACCTCAAGGCCCGCGAGGGCGAGGGGTCGGGCGAGCTGCTGTACGTGGGCGATCGCACTCCGGCCGGCGGCGGTGGCGCCGACTCGGGTGCGGTCGGCGCCGTGGGCGTCGACGACGCGACGGAGGACGAGGCGAAAGAGGAAGCCGAGTCCTACGGGTCCGCGCACAACGACGAACCCGGCATCGGCACCCGTCCCGCCGACGACTGAACTGCTGCGGGGGCGGAGAGGAGCCCGTCACACCCTCCGTGGCGCGTCTCGCCGCCCCCGCATGTCTGTGGCCGTCGACTACACGGCCGACGGATGCAGGACGACCTTGATGCAGCCATCCTCCTTCTTCTGGAAGGTGCTGTACAGGTCGGGTGCGTCCTCGAGCGGCGCGTGATGCGTCGTGAGATCCATGACGCCGAGCGGGTCCGAGACGTCCTCCACCAACGGCAGCAGATCGTCGACCCAGTTCTTCACGTTGCACTGCCCCATGCGCATGCTGATCTGCTTGTCGAACAGGGTCTTCATCGGGATGATGTCGGCATCACCGGCGTACACACCGCTCAGCGAGACGGTCCCGCCCCGGCGCACGGCGTCGATCGACGCGTAGACCGCGGCGAGACGATCCACACCCGCCTTGTCGAAGACCTGACGCGCGGCGGCATCCGGCAGCAGTCCGACGGCCTTCTGCATGAAGGCGACTCCGCCGTTGCCGTGTGCTTCGAGGCCCACGGCATCCACCACCGAATCCGCCCCGCGCCCCTCGGTGAGATCGCGCAGCTCGTCGACGATCGTGTCGGTCAGGTCGAAGGTCTCGATGCCGTGCCGCTCGGCCATCGCGCGCCGCTCCGGCACAGGATCCACGGCGAGCACCCGGTATCCGCGGTGCCTGCCGATGCGCGAGACGAACTGTCCGACCGGTCCGAGGCCCATCACGGCGAGCGTGCCGCCCTCGGGAACCTGAGCGTACTCCACGCCCTGCCAGGCGGTGGGAAGGATGTCGCTGAGGAAGAGGTAGCGCTCATCGGGCAGGTCGGAGCCCACCGGGATGTGGTTGTAGTCGGCCAGGGGGACACGCAGGTACTCCGCCTGGCCGCCCGGCACCTGGCCGTAGAGCTTCGTGTAGCCGAAGAGCGAGGCGCCGCTGCCGTACTCGCGCACCTGCGTGGTCTCGCACTGCGACTGCAGTCCGCGGCGGCACATGAAGCACTCGCCGCACGAGATGTTGAAGGGGATGACCACCCGGTCGCCGACCTTGAGCTTCGTCACCGCCGAACCGACCTCGACGACGACGCCCATGGGCTCATGACCGAGGATGTCGCCGCGATCGAGGAACGGGCCGAGCAGCTCGTACAGGTGCAGATCGGAACCGCAGATCGCGGACGACGTGACACGGATGATCGCGTCCTCCGGCTTCTGGATCACGGGGTCGGGAACCTCCTCGACCGTCACCGTGCGCTTCTTCTGCCAGGTCAGTGCCTTCATCGCGTCCTCCGCATCGTCGTACTCCCGCTACATTGCCCGCGCACAGCCCGGCCGCACAGGTGGTTGACACATCGGATCCGACGGTCCACGGTCGGATTGTCAACCGCCTCGCGGATCGACGCCCGACGCCGCACGATGATCTCGGAACGGAGACAGGATGGCGACGAACACTCGCACCATGGACTGCACCCCGGACGACGTGTTCCGGGTGCTCGCGAACGGCTGGCTCTACCCGGCGTGGGTGGTCGGAGCCTCGCGGATGCGGGATGTGGACGACTCCTGGCCGGGCCCCGGCGCCGAGCTCCATCACTCCTTCGGGGTCTGGCCCGCCCTGCTCGATGACACGACGCAGATGAAGGAGTGGGATCCGCCGCACCGCGCGGTGATGCGGGCGCGCGGATGGCCGGTCGGCGAGGCCACGGTCACGATCCGGGCGCGGCGACTCAGCTCGGGCTGCCTGGTGCGCATCGACGAGGACCCGGTGAAAGGGCCGGCGACTTTCGTCCCGCGCTTCCTGACAGCCCCGATGCTGCGCTGGCGCAACGCCGAGACACTGCGCCGTCTGGCCTACCTGGCGGAGGCGGAAGCGGGCTGAGCCCGGCTACTCGCCCGCGCTCTTCTTGAACTGCCGCTCCCAGTCGCGCAGCTCGGATCGTCCGATGAGCGAGTCGAGCGACACCTGGAACAGCAGCCCCTTGCGGGCATTGACCTGCTTGATGTTGTCGACGATCTGCGTCGTGACCGCCGCGAGCGCCTCGCGCACCTCGCCGACGCGCTCGTCGGGCGCATCCCACAGATCGGGTCGCGTGAGC